>CAJTZO010000133.1 GCA_910583755.1 uncultured Clostridia bacterium | reverse complement strand
TATTTTTAAAAATCTTTTTTGTATTTTTATTTTCATGTTAAGTTAACAGAACCTCGTATAGTATATCAAATATAACAAATTATGACAATATTATCTATAAAGAACAGGAGGGAATTTTTTGTTCTATTTCCTCATTTATTCCTCAACAAAATTGAAAAATATCTTAAGGCAATGGAAAAACTGTTGATTTAGAAATATCAATTTTACATCTGTTCTTTCCGTTCTTCTTCTATTTCATTGATAATCAAAATAGCTGCCAGCACTTCCTCATCCATCATAGCAAGTGTTTCTGTATAACTAATTCCCGCACCGGAACAATAAGCTACATTAATGCGCTGTCGAAACCAGTGCTGGTCTGCAAGTTTTTTGCTTTTTCCTCTATCTCTTTTTTATCTTTTTGCAAAGAAATTAAAATTTCTTCCCATTCTTCATAGCTAAATTCCCCAGCCAATTCATATACTTCTGATAAAGAAGTAGGAATTTTTTGTTTTACACCATCAATTTCTGCTATCATTACCGCAGCTTTAATGTCGCTTGCTAATATCATATCTCCGATGTTAATACCTGTTCCGTCTCCTTTTATAGAACAAGCAGAAAGTAACCTGTTTTCTACAATGTGGTGCTGTCCTCGTCTTTCTCTTTTGGTTACTTTTTTTCCTGTCGATAAAATAATTTCGTTTGGGTTTGTCAAAATGCTTTTTTCTTCTGCCTTATTTTCCTCAATTACATTTTTTTCAATACTCATATTTTTCTTCTCCTTTTTTTCTTATATTTTTTGATAGAACTATAGTTTGTCTATACTTTGCTTTAGCAGCACTCTCAAGGTCTTACAGCCTTTCTCTGTTAATACTTTGCCAGTTTATTTTGTTGGTGATAGGCTTGTTGTTACCGTCAGCGGTTTGACTGTAGCCATCAAAGGTGACACTCGGATATTTATACTTTTGTATCGTTCCATCCTTGTATATTTTGGTGGTAAAAATAATAAACTTCAGTGTACCACCTGTTTTTCTTTGATGTTCAATTTTCATATCCACAATTTTGTCATACGCCTCATTAATTTCCTGCCCTTCAATGCTGCCCTTAAATCCTTGCTGATGAACCGTTCTCCATTCATCTTCTTCATTTAAAGGATGTTTTTTATCTTCTTCCGTAATTTCTTCCACGTTCCATTTGAGCATTTCGGGCATTTTTTCCAACACAGTACCATTTGCATCTGTTATGACTATCTGTAGCTTTTTCCCCAATAATCCATCTTCTGCCATCTCTTTTTTCCCTCCTTATTTTTTAAGTTTTTTATTGACAAGCTGTAGCGAAACGATAGTTTCGCAATAAAGTTCTTTCACTTCCTTTCTTTCAAGAAAGGAAGTCTTACTGCTCTTTTCTGTAAAATTTAATCGTTCTAAAAGGTGGATGGTATTGTACACCCTTTTCGTCAATCACTAAAGGTGTGTTGATAGCAATTTGTTGTGTAGCAAAATACATTTTTGCAGAAGTATATTGTCCAT
>CAJTZO010000132.1 GCA_910583755.1 uncultured Clostridia bacterium | reverse complement strand
GTCTTGATTGATAAAATATAAAAAATAAATGCAAACTGCTAATAAAAACAATAATGCTATTACAATACAATAGTATAACTTTCCTTTTATATTCAGATAAATTCCTCCCATTCAAAAAAACGAAGTTTTCTCTCAAAGTTCTTTGTCAAACTTTCTTTCAAGAAAGTTTGCGGAGCTTGAAGCAGAGCCTCAAATCACTATTTATTTAAAACGTCCCTCTCCAAAAATATGCCTGTATGCATCTTTTGTTTTCATAGGACGTATATTTTCATTGTTATAATTCATATTGACACTTTCTCCATTGGGGTCAAATCCAAAAAAATTTTCAAATATACTGCCTGTATTTTGAAAATTCGGTGCAGCAGACTGTGTTCTTTTTCTTCTGCCTGGTCTATCTTCAAAATTTGTTTTTTGTTGAAATCCTCTTGTATTTTGTTCTTCTTTTCCAAATAATTTATTGTCATATTCTGCTCTTTTATTTTCATCGCCCAGTATGCCATATGCTTCATTTATTTCTTTGAATACTTCTTCTGCTTTGGTATTATTTTTATTGACATCTGGGTGAAATTTTTTTGCTAATTTACGAAACGATTTTTTAATTTCTTCTTGTGTTGCTGTTCTTTCCACCTGCAAAATTTTGTAATAATCTTTCATAACAAACAACCTCATTCAATATTTTGTTTACAATACATTTTAATTATTGTAATATAGAAATGTATGCGGAAAATTCCTACATTTGCCCGTATTCCTTTTCCGCATACTTCCCCCCTCAGACTACTTTTCAAATAGACTGAGGGAATTTATTATTCTTTAAAAAATTAGAAAGAATAACCGCCATCAATTGTTGTGAGTTCAAATTTGTCTTTTTTCTGTCTGATAACCAGTGTAAATTCGCCAATACCTTCTGTATCGCCATATTTTTCCTGATAATCCACAACAAAGGCATTTGGAAAATGTACTTTTCTGACAATCTGATTTGCAGAAACGATTTCAACTGTTGCTTTTCTGTAACTGTCGGAGCTTTCTGCTCTGACAACAGACCATTTTGCAATTTTCATAGTATCATCTGCTGCATCACCATCTACTGCTGTCAATATTCTTCCTGTCAGAATCATTGTATTTACAACATCTGTAGAACGTGCATTAGAGTCATCTGGTGTGTCTGTGATAAACTTGCAAGTTTCAATGCTGTGTTCGTCCAAACTAATTGATTCTGCTCCCTCGATTGTTAATCTGATACCCATACTAAAAACTCCTTTCCATAAATAAAATATAATAAGTGAAATAGTATCTATATAAACACATAATTGTGTCTATATCATATTAGTACAAAAGTGTTTTGTAATATTTTAAATTTGTTAATCAAATAAGCATTAATGGGTGCTAGCACCCAGCCCTTACTTGCTTTTTTAAAAAAGTTTCATTATATTGCTGCATTTTTGTTTAACACAATTTCAAGGTTTTTGCTGTTTCCATTGAAATTCAAATTGACATTACAGATGTTGTATTCTTCTTCAATGTCATAACTCATATCATCGCCAGATGCCATAATAGAGTTGACATAACCTGTTTTACCAATCCATCTACTTTTTTGACTCATAGGGTTTGCAC
>CAJTZO010000131.1 GCA_910583755.1 uncultured Clostridia bacterium | reverse complement strand
AGAAAAACGAATCTATTATATTTACAAGGGATAAATCTCATTATGAGGAGATAAACGGAATAGAGAGATGTATTGATGATGAAATTCCCTTTGAAATCCCCGATAATTGGGCTTGGTGCAGATTAGAAAACATATGTTGTTATATACAAAGAGGAAAATCACCTAAATATTCAAATATAAAAAAATATCCTGTTATTTCTCAAAAATGCAATCAATGGAATGGATTTTTTATTGAAAATGCTAAATTTATTGAACCTGATACAATTTCAAATTATAATGAAGAAAGAATACTACAAAATGAAGATTTAATGTGGAATTCTACAGGATTAGGTACATTAGGACGTATTGCAATATATAAAAGTAAATTAAATCCTCATAAATTAGCTGTTGCTGATAGTCATGTAACAATAATGCGACTATTTAAACAATATGTTATTGTGAAATATGCTTATTATTATATTGCTAACCCAACAGTACAAAATATTATTGAACAACAGGCAGACGGAACAACAAAACAAAAGGAATTATCATTATCAATAATAAAAAAATATCATATTCCCTTACCTCCATTAGAAGAACAAAAACGAATCGTTTCAAAAGTTAATATATTGCTGAAATATTGTGAAAAAATGGAGTGATTGAAAAGCGTATGCAAATAACTGCATACGCCATCTTGTTTTACCAATCAATAATGGTATCCACTAATTCCCTTTGCTCTGTAGCAGTTTTACGCAAGTAAATACGTGTTGTTTCTATGCTTTCATGTCCCATTAAATCAGCAAGAAAAGCAATATCATTACAACGCTCTAAAAAACTTTTTGCAAAACGATGTCTGAAAGAATGAGGATATACAACAGCAGTATCAATACCATATTTTTTAGCAAGTGTTTTTAGTTGTCCAGAAATTCCTCGTGGAGTTAATCTTTCTCCAAATCTGTTTAAAAAAATAAAGCCACTTTCTTGATTTTTTTCACTTAACCAAGAAAGGGCTTCTTCTTTCAGAGCCTTTGGTATGTATATTCTTCTGAGCTTTCCACCTTTGGAATACAAATCAATATACCCTGCTTTGATATGTTCCACTTTGAACTGTATCAATTCGCTGATACGTGCACCTGTCGCAGCCATAAATCGAATGACAAAATACCAATTTTTTTCGTTGTCATTCCAAAGACATTTTTTAAAATAATTATAATCAGCTTCACTGATTACATTTTCAATAAATGCTTTTTGCTGAACCTTTACAAATGTCATTTTCATGCTTGATTTACCAATCATCTCAAGATAACAATTTACTGCTCTGATTCTTAAATTGACCGTTTGAGGCTTATAATTCTCAATCAGCCATACTTTGTACTTCTTCAAATTGTTTCTTGTGATGGAGCTGTATTTGCTGTTGAACTGTTTTACAGCAAATACATAAACATCAATTGTGTTTTCTGAGAGTAATTTTTCTCTCAAATGTCTTT
This sequence comes from uncultured Clostridia bacterium, assembly GCA_910583755.1. Taxonomy (GTDB): domain Bacteria; phylum Bacillota; class Clostridia; order Lachnospirales; family Anaerotignaceae; genus Coprocola. The sequence goes on along the minus strand of CAJTZO010000131.1, from coordinate 164 downwards.
CAAATTCTTTTATCATAGTGAAAGACCTCCTTTCACCATGATTATAATACTTTTTTAGAAGTGATTGATATGGTCAAAAATTTCTTCTACTTTTTCAACAATTCGCTTCTGTTCTGCTAATGGAGGGAACGGTAATAACAATTTTAAAACATCATTTCGTGAAA
>CAJTZO010000130.1 GCA_910583755.1 uncultured Clostridia bacterium | reverse complement strand
GCTCCAAAATGTTAATATTTGTGATTTCTCCATTTTGCACGGTAACTTCCACTTTAGCATATATAAAATTCACATCATATTCACCAATATAAACTCCGTCGGAAATATCCGAAATATTTATTTCTTCAAAAGTGGTTTCCTTTACTGCCTGTTTATAATCTGAAACACTTTTAAGATAAATTATTCCCCAAACTAAACCAATAAGCAAAAGGAGCATAATAACAAATAAAACTACTTTCTTTTTAGACATTCTCATTTCATACACCTTTCAATTTTTTTGATTGTTTGTTTTGGTAACTCTTTTTTACTCGCTGTACCCGCACATACAATTTTGCCTATCGGTTTCATTCCCGCTGTCTTAAAAAACTCGTCCATACTGCGGATTGCCCCTCTGCTTTGTCCGAATATCCATGAAAAAGGAAAAGGCGTGTTGCAGGAAGTTAAAAGCATATATTTCTTACCCTTTAAACGTGGCTTAGGAAATGTGCTTGTTTCCTCCATAGCCGTTCCCAATAATCGGTCAAATAAATTTTTAACAGGAGCAGGCACATTCGCCCAATAGACAGGAGCTGCAAGCAGAACCGTTTGGCATTTCTGTAAACACATTACAATTTCCTGTATATCGTCCTTTTGAATACAAGTGTGCGTATTCATGCAAGCCCTACAACCCGTACAGTAAGAAAGATTTTTTTCGTATAGGTTAATCTTCGTTACGGTATAGCCCATTTCTTCGGCTCTACGAATTGCATAATTTAGCATAGTTGCGGTTGTTCCGCTTGTATGAGGGCTTCCCAAAATAGCAAGTAACCTTTTTTCATTCATACTCATTCCTCCTTGTTTACTGCAATAGAGCAATACAGCATATAAAAACCATGCTCTAAAAACTGGATTTTTGATAAGCCCATTGTTTTTTTTATATATTCTTCTTTATTTGCTGCAAACTGAATAAGCCCGGACAGCATACCCCACAAATTAAAAATAGTAGGCATGATTTTCAGATTGCCACGCAAATCGCCTTTATCTATGCCGGAGATTAAAAACTCCTTTATCTTTTCGTTTATTTCTTCCCCTATTTGATAAGTTTCTTTTTCTTCGGGAAGATAATCGTGGCTTTCAAAATCAATATTGATTTTATCTAATACCATTTTGAAGTAGAACGGAAATTCTTCCTGATACTGAACCAATCCACGACAAATGAAATTGTACTGTTCTTTTGTGGTTTGCTGCTGCTCCAGTGCAGAAGCGATGTAATGATAAAGTTTTTTCATGCTGTCCAGCACTAAGATACCAACAATTTCCTCTTTGTTCTCAAAATACACATATAAAGTCGCTTTACTATATCCGGCTGCTTTTGCTATATCGTCCATAGATGTTGCTACAATGCCTTTATCCATGAATAATACTGACGCAGCGGAAGCAATTTTTTCTCGGTGTACGCTTCTCGGCTCTTTTTTTCTCCGTGCCATTGCCTGCCTCCCATAATTAAACTTAGGGTTTAATTATAGCGGTTTTAAGGAACAATGTCAACTTTTATCTGGGAAAAGCATTTTGAAAAATGTATGTATGAATAAGTGAGTGAGAGGGATTCCGTAGCAGTCGGCATTGTGGGAATGTGTATAACTGGCTATCTTATGGAATTGTGGGTAACT
>CAJTZO010000129.1 GCA_910583755.1 uncultured Clostridia bacterium | reverse complement strand
AAGGGTATAGGGCTTCAGCGGAAGTTCGATCAGAACCTGAAAAAATATTTGAAAAATACTGTGAATCCAATAATCATATAGAATGGTTCTACAAAAATGGAGATAAAGGCAATGAGTATTTTTCTATTGTTTATGAAGATAATGCTGGAAAACAAAAATCTTTTTATCCCGATTATATAGTCCATGATACAGAAGGAAATACATGGATTATAGAAACAAAAGGCGGTTTTTCTAAATCAGGACACAGCGAAGACATTGATAAATTTACATCTAAGAAATTTGCGGTATTAAAAAAATATCTGGATAAGTATAATCTTCATGGGGGTATAGTTCGTCAGGATAAGCAAAGTTCTGAATTATGTATCTATACAGAAGAATACTCAAATGATATAAAAGACGATAATTGGAAACTGTTAAAAGAAATATTGTAAGCATAGAGGAGAAAAATATGGGTACTCAAGAAAATGATAAAAAGGTCTTAATCTACTTTTACTATCTTGCTATTACAAGACAAAAAGAGGCATCAGACACATCTACATATGACATTGCGCAAATTACGAATGTTTTTTCAAAAATGCTGGAATATACTTTGAAAAAGAGCCTGAAAGACAGAAGACAAGAGTTAGCTTTTGCTGAAAAGGTTGTATGGCTGGATTCGTTTGAATACATGGGAAATGGAAATTATAATATTACTTTTAAATCAGCAAAATACAATCATGTTCGTAATGAAATTAATACAGAAACAATGGAGCCTTTAGGAACAAGAAAACAGCGGCGGGATGGAGATGAAGAAAAGACACATCTTTGTATTAGATTAGCACAGGGGCAACAACGCTACTTGGCGGTGCATGAAAGTAATTATTACGGCATCACAATAAATTGTATCATAAACTATTTGAACGAATGCTTTAAACGATTTAATGAGGAAACAGAAGAACAATATCATTATGAAGTATCCTATGAAATTATGCCGGGAGACGATTTCCTGACTTCTCTTAAAGAAGCAAAAACAATATCGGCGCTTACTCTTACAGTATATAAGGATAGTCTGCCAAATGAATTCATGTTGTTTGCGGGAAGAACCTCCGATATTGCGGATGATGTAGAAATCAGGATAAAAACACCGAAAAAGGGTGGAAAATTTCCAGATAATTTAATAAAGGCATATTATGAGGCTATGCAAGGGGATGGCAGGATAAAAAGAATTAAGGCAAGTGGTTCCAAAAAGCATGGAAGTTTTGAAGCATCTACGGATTTGATAAAAATGAAAAATTTTATTTCTGTTGGACGTTTAAGCACAACCGACGAGGTTGATAGTTATGACTTTTTTAAGAAAGCGCAGGAATTCATTGAAACAAATAGGAGATAAAATATGAAAACTTTATTTATATTTCTGCCAATAAGAGATTATATAAAAACGAGGCGAAAACTGTGGAGGCAATACCTTATTCCATTAGCAGCTGGTATCATTGTAGTAATAGGTGCTTTTGCTATAGATGTTAGAGATGGCATTGACATTGAAGCGATATTTTCAGATTTCGTCGGTATTCAAATAAGTGGAATTGCTACTTTGGTTTCTTTTTTATTAGCCATAATAACTATTTTAGTTTCTTCTGATAACGAAAATATAAGGAAATTGAAAAGTGAAAAGTCAA
>CAJTZO010000128.1 GCA_910583755.1 uncultured Clostridia bacterium | reverse complement strand
GTGCGCAGTTAGATTTGCTGTATTTCTAACTTACACACTTTATTTTACACTCCCCTTTTGAATATAAAAAATGCCCTCATTAAATTTGATAATAATTCAATACTTTATTGAGATGATATAGATAATATGGCATTTAGCCTATATTATAAATATAAAAAAAGAGAGGATTAAAATGCGTTGGAAAGGTGGATAACAAAATAAAAAATGCCTTATAATGTAGAGTTTTCCTTGCATGCGGCATGATAAAATTCTATGTTTTTATAAGACATTTTACATTAGTGTAGCAGATAAACAGTTAAATTTCAAGTTTATTTTTTGTTTTAACGTATGATGAACAATTAATTTTTTAGGGGGATTATTATGAAATATAAATTATTCAGCCTTTTTATGGCTACAGTTATGGCTACAGGATTTAGTGTAAATGCATTTGCTTATTATAAAGATCCATATGCTACATCTATTGGAGTTAAATATGGAAAACATGGAAATTATATAGATACTACTGATGATGCTGAACTGTTTTCTTATGATATGGAATCTATAGGATTTCAGCCTTTATGTAAAACAAGTATTACATATCCAGATTGGAATAAAAAATGGAAGGTTGTAAATGGAGAACTTGTTGAAAGTCGTCAAGGAAAAAAATTATTTGACTCCGATGTAATTTTTATTGCTGGACATGGCTCTCCAGATGGAATATTCCTTCATGAATTGGATAAATTTGGTGAATATGCAACTGGACTTGCTTCAGGAGATGATAGAATTATGCGTTTTACAGATTCAAACACTGGACAAAATGAAGACTACCATGTTATAGGAACAAATAGTTGTAATTTTAGTGAAGCACATTTGATGGTACTTTGTGGATGTAGAACTGCTGCTGGAGGTCCAACAAGTATTGCAAGAATTGTTACAGATAGAGGAGCAGGTATAGGACTTGGCTGGGAAGAAATATTACGTGATGGTGATGCTGAAGAATGGATGGATAGATTTGGCAATGCACTTAGAAGAGGATATACAATTGCTGATGCTATTGGAAAAGCAAATTCTTATACAAAGTATGAAGATCCTGATGCTATAAGATCTACCAAAGGTTATGCTATTTCTACTAAATATTTAAATGTTTCTCTTGATGATTATATTAATGGTACTGCAGGACTTTCTAATGATGAGGATTTATCTGATGATATTTCTACAGTTGAAACAATTCATGAAGATGTATCATATTCCGTTGGTAGTAATGACACAGATGAAATAGCACAATATATTGCAGACAATTTTGATGAAAATTTTGATATTAATCAATTTGAAGTAACAGATTTTACTTATGCCATAACAGATGAAGAAAATGATGTTTATACTTCTGTAAATTTGGCTAGAAAAATAGGAGATTTTGTAACAGAAAATGGTTATTATATTTCCTTTGTAAATGGAAAAGCAAACAAAATTTTTATCACTGGAGATCCAGCTTGCCATGATGATTCTATAATGCTTGCAGACATTAATGTTGATGTTGATGAAGATGATTTATTAGATTTAGCATTGGAAAATATAGAATTAAATGATGGTGAAAAAGTAGAAAAACAAAGAATACTGAAAAAGTATGATACAGAACCATATTATGTTGTTATCACAGAAATTATTGATAATAACACTGATTGGTCAAGGT
>CAJTZO010000127.1 GCA_910583755.1 uncultured Clostridia bacterium | reverse complement strand
TTTCTTCTTTTTCAGCTTGAGCCATTTGAGCTTCATATTCACGGCGGGCTTTTTCTTCTTCCCGCATTTGTTCTTTGATAAGCCGTTGCTCTTCCTGTTCTTCTTTCTTTTTGAGCTGAAATTGAAATTGTAATTTACATTCTTCCAGTTTTAACTCAATATATGCTTGATTAAAACCGTAACGCAAATCGGCAGAAAGTTTTTCAAGTTCAGAAGCAAGCGAAGTAATTCTATTTAGAGTACGTTCAAAATTGGCAGGATTTACCTTTTCAATAAGAAAATCACATTCAATATTAAACGTCCTTATAAGAAGTTTTTTTTGTGCTTGTAATATTTTTTCAATGAATGATAAATTGATATTAAAATTATTCTTGCCTGTTTGCACAATAACATCATCATCTTTAATAAGTTCTTTTTGCTTATCGCGAACTGCTTTTATTTCAATGGCAAAACGTTCAGATGTCTCATAAAGATAATCCGGTGTATCATAAAAACCATACCCAACAAAATCATCCAACCGTGAATATAAATCTATTTTTGATTGTAAACTGGCAATTGTTTTATCTGCAACAATCTTTTTTTCGGCAATGGAATTGATAAGTTCAATCGTATCAGCATATTCTTGTTTTGCTTGAATATTTTTTGCTTCATTTTCTTGAAAATTTATTTCAAGTTCATTAGTTTTTGCTTTCAATTCTTGCAATTCTTTAGTTTCAGCATCTAATTTCAAATAAGCTGTTTTTAAATCTTCCAACTCTTTTTCATTGGAAAGTATATCATTTTTTAGTGAAGTTTTACGTTCTTCAAGTACTTTAATTTCTGCAAGATGTTTATTCCCTGTGGCTCTTCTATAAATTTTCTGCACCAATAAAACAAAACCGACAATTATTGCTATAAGAATAGCTAATCCCAAGATGCCTTCCATATATATTCCTTCAAAAATTATTTATAAATTGATTTAAAAACTTTATCGACTAGTTCTTGTCTTATTTTTTCTCTGTTTTTCAGAGAAACTATACCATATTCTATAAAATTTTTCTCTTCTTGTTTATACGCTCTTGCCGCTTCTCGCTCTTGTAATTTTTCTTCTTGTTCTCTTTCTTTTGTAGCACGGAGCATAGCAGCTTGTTTTTGCTTCTCTTCTTTTATAAGTTGACGAAGCCTTGCTTTTTCTTCCCTCTCCGCTTCTTTCCGAGCTCTATTAACAGTACGTATAATGGACGTAAAAGAGCTTTTTGCCATAACTACCTCCTTATTATATAAGAAAATCGATAACATTAAAAATTTATATTCTCAAGTAGCGTGAAAAAAATTTTTAATTTTTCTTGACAAACTATTTATAACTAGTTTAGTAAAGTTTTTAAGGAGGTTAAATGGAAAGGAAACAAATTAACTTTCCTGTTACCGAAAAAGAACATGAAGCTATTAAAAATATTGCCACAAAAGAAAGAAAAACAATAAAGCAATTATTTTTAAGTATGCTTGATAAACTATACCCTGACTGGGAACAGGAAAACAACAAAAAAAACGGCTCAAATTAGTGCGGCAACACTAATAAGAGCCTAATCAAAATACTATGAAGGAGATAGTAAGATGACTAAAGAAAACTTAACACAACTCAATTCAATTAACAAGCAAAATTTTAACGACCCCAAAATTGGTGCCGTTGCCCAAAAC
>CAJTZO010000126.1 GCA_910583755.1 uncultured Clostridia bacterium | reverse complement strand
AGTTATGCCAGTTGGAAAGCTGATTTTTGAAATGTCATTACCGCCACTATTTTCCATGTTTCTTCAATATTCATACAATTTGTTAGACAGTGCTTTTGTCGCCCGGTTAAGCGAGAACGCATTAACGGCTGTTTCTCTGTCTTTTCCAATCACAACATTAATGAATGCGGTATCTATTTGGATTGGGGTTGGTATAAATGTCCTAATTGCGGGACATCTTGGAAAACGTGAACAAGAAGAAGCAAATAAAACGGTTACTCTTGGACTGATCCTTTCCTTTTTGGTTGGCATTATTTTAAATATAACGGTATTACTAATTATATCCCCATACTTCAAATCGTTTACTGAAAATAACGATATTTATACTTTGTGTATGGAGTATATGGGTGTTTGTTCTTTCATGCAGATACCAAACATGGTTCATATCGTTATTCAAAAAATGATACAGGCAACTGGAAACATGATTGAACCCATGTTGTTTCAACTGACGGGTGTTATAACCAATTTCATTTTTGACCCACTTCTTATTTTTGGAATAGGTTTTTTCCCGGCAATGGGTATTAAAGGAGCTGCTACGGCAACAGTTTTGGGATATTCTGTTTCAATGGTTTTGGCATTTATTATGTTTTTAAAAGCAAAACATAAAATAGCACTTAAAACAGTTGGATTTCGGTTTGAATGGAGCATTGTACAAAAAATAATTATTTTAGGTCTGCCTTCTTTTATTATGAATGCCCTAAACGCTTTTACCGTAACGATTGTAAATCTGTTTTTAGTCGCATATTCAGATACGAGCATTGCTTTTTTTGGAGCATATTTTAAAATACAGCAGTTAATTATTATGACTATTAATGGATTAATACAAGGCTGTTTGCCCATTATGCGATTTAATTATGGAGCAGGAAATTTAAAAAGGCTTCAATCAGTTTTTCGATACAGTACAATTTTAGTAACTTCTCTAATGATGTTTGGGACATTAATTATCATGCTGTTTCCGACACAGATTTTGAGTTTGTTTATGGCTTCGGAAAAAATGCGTTCTTATGGGATTATGGCAATGCGGATTATGGCAACAGGTTATTTGTTTTGCGGGCTTTCGACAATGATTTCGACTTATATGCAAGCGATTGAAAGAGTGTTGTCAAGCATTATGATACAAATATTTAGACAGATGTTTTTTTTGATACCTATTATGTGGATTTTAGAAAAAGCATTACTAATCAATGGTATTTGGATTGCATTTCCAGTTACTGAATTATTGACGTTTGTTGCAGCAGTCATTCTATTTATGAGATTGAGGTTTCAAAATAATAATAAAGATATAGTTGAAGGTAAATAAAAATGTACAGGGAAGATACATCTATTACAATTAAAACGGGGGTTGAAAATATGTCCCAAAAAGAAGTAGTAAATCTTTTAAGGCAAACTGTATGGGCGAAAGAGCGAAAAAAAGAGACTATCATCAAATCATTAAATAATTCAATCTGCTATGGTGCATTTACAAAAAACAGACAACAAGTTGGATTTGCCAGAGTGATTACTGATTATGCAACGCATTTTTACATTTGTGATGTAGTTGTTAAAAAAGAATTTCGTAATAAAGGTATAGGCAGGCAGCTTCTTAAAACAATTACGGAAAATGAAGATTTAAAACCATTGTTAGGAATGCTGATAACCGAAAATGCAGAAAAATTTTATGAGCCTTTTGGTTTT
>CAJTZO010000125.1 GCA_910583755.1 uncultured Clostridia bacterium | reverse complement strand
AAAACTGCCGGTAAGAAAATTTTATAAAACTTACACATTTTTCTTGACAAACCCGAGTAAAAGAGAATACCTATTCATTCCCTCAGGCACTCACATATTAGTCATTTGATTGACCTAGGGTTTTCAGCAGTTGCAATTGCTGACAGAGTAGGACATGAAAGCATTGATATTACATACCAATATGCTCACTTATTTCCTACCAAACAAATGGAAATGGCACAAAAATTAAATGTAGAAAGGGGTGAAGAACTTGGAGAGAAATTTGGACAAGCAAGGTAGATGGCGAAACAAAACGGTTTCATTTAGAATGTCAAAGGAAGAAGTAACATTATTAAATAACCTAGTTGATTTATCAGGATTAACCAAGCAAGACTACATTATAAAACGACTTTTGTGTAAAGACGTTGTTGTAGTAGGCAACACAAAAGTATACAAGGCTCTAAAAAACCATATAGAACAACTTTGTATAGAATTAAGAAATTTATCAACTATGCAAGAAATTGACGACGTAACACTGTCGACAATTCAATTTATCAATCAAATTTTAGAAGGTATGAAGGAGGAAAACCAATGAGTAAAAAAGAAAAGATTGTCCCTATCACATCTGCTGCAACAGAAAAGGAACAATCAAAAGATGTTAACAAAAGTATAGCAAAAAAAGAACAAAAAAGCAATTTACAAGCCACAGAAAATTTAAAAAATTTTGAACAGGGGGTGTTGGAAACGATTACAATGGAAGAATTATATGACACAGTTTATCCACCTAAAGCTGCTGTCGTTGACAAATTGATTTATAATGGTACATATCTTTTTGTCGGTGCTCCCAAAATTGGCAAGTCGTTTTTGATGGCACAGCTAGGCTATCATGTGAGTATGGGTTTACCCCTATGGAACTACCAAGTCAATCAAGGCTCTGTATTATATCTTGCCTTGGAGGACGATTTCAGCAGAATACAAAAAAGATTATCAAGAATGTTTGGAATGGAAAGCACACCTAACTTTTATTTTGCTACAAAATCAAAAGCGTTGAATGAAGGACTAGAGGAACAACTTACTTATTTTGTCAAAGAGCATCCAGACACAAAGATGATTATGATTGACACGCTACAAAAAGTAAGAGAAATCAATGGTGATAGATATAATTACTCAAACGATTATGATATTGTGATGAAACTGAAACAGTTTAGTGAAAAACACAACATTTGTATGTTGATTGTTCATCATACCAGAAAACTACAATCAGAGGACTGTTTTGATATGATTTCTGGCACAAATGGTTTGCTAGGTGCCGCCGATGGAGCGTTCATACTTCAAAAAACGAAACGCATTGACAACAAGGGTATACTTGATATTGTTGGACGTGACCAACAAGACCAAAAAATTTATTTGGAGTTTGATAGAGAAAAATGCCTGTGGAAATTTATCAAAATAGAAACAGAGTTGTGTAAAGAACCACTTGACCCAATCATAAAAATGGTTGGTGAAATGGTAATAAAAAATAAATCAGATTGGATTGGAACTGCTTCAGAATTGGCTGCACTACTATCAAAGGAAATATCACCAAACGCTTTGACAAGACGTTTAAATGTCAATGCAGAACGCTTACTAGAGGAATTTGGAATTTTATACGAAACAAATAGAAATAGGACAGGCAGACAAATCAAGTTGACATTGATAAAAAAATAAAAAATGTGACGATATTTTATTTGAATATCGTCACATAAAAAGAAAAATATCAAATAGCTAAAAACATTGAATTT
>CAJTZO010000124.1 GCA_910583755.1 uncultured Clostridia bacterium | reverse complement strand
GTTGTGCCTAAAGGGTAAAACTTTTCTTCTGTGAGGTATTCAAGGGATATTTCTCTTTTGTGCCGCCTGTGCTGGTCACGCCATGCGGTGATAGCTGCATTGCGAATAACAACTTTGCAAAATGCATTAAAAGTATACATGATATGTTCTTTGTAGGCTTCAAAATTATTCATAAAATCTTCCTCGTATATATAAATGTCGATATGCTGAAAACCAAAATTCCTGAAATAATTAAAAGGTTTTGAATGTTAATAATATCAGCAAGGGGACCAAAAAACATCATACCCAAAGGTAATGCACACGAAGTAGCAATTTGCATGAAACTAAATATACGTCCTTGCATTTCTGCTGCGACATTTTCTTGGATAGTTGCCGTGATAGGCGTATTGTAACAGGGAGATGCAATTCCTATTAGCATATTACAGATTAGATAAGCTATGAATACAGGTGCTACCCCTAAACCTATCATCATAATGCCATAAAATCCACCGGCTGCTAAAGTAGTATTTAATTTTTTCTCAAATCCACCCCATGATGTAATAATTGCTCCTCCAATAGTCATTCCAAAACTATATGTCATTTCGCTCATAGTTAAACGCCAAACTTCTGTTCCAAAAGTACGGCTTACCATAAGTGGAGTTAAAAATGCAGATGGGCTAATCAAAAACAAAATAAGTAATTGAAAAACTAAAATATTCCTAATAAATTTGTGATTTTTTAGGTAGAAAATCCCCTCCTTTACTTTTGCAAAATGTGATTCAACAATTTTATACTCTACTTTCAGAGATTCTATTGGGATAGTAGCGGTAATACTCGTTCCAATCAAGGCGGTTAAAATATCAATGAACAGTGTTTCTTCTAATGTTGCTATTGATAAAACAGCTCCGCTAATAGCAGGGGAAACAAACATAATAATCGCTGATAATGTGTTGTTAATACCATTTATTTTCATCAAGTATCTTTTCGGGACTATTTGAGGTATGATTGCATTTACTGCGGGAGTCTGTACCCCTGTACCAGCAGAGCGAATTGCCAAAACAGCTAAAAGCAACCAAATATTTTTATGCCCGCTAAGAAAAGAGAAAACCAATACCAACGTAGCACCTGCAATAAGGCAATCAGTTATTATTACCGTTCTTTTTCGGTTATAACGGTCAATCCACACCCCTGCAAAGAAAGAAATCAAAATTTGAGGTAAAAATCCGCATAAAGTGGAAAGAGTTATCATTTTCCCAGAAGAAGTCGTTAATGTGATATACCAAATAATGGTATATTGGACAATAGAGGAACCAAGTAACGATATTGTCTGTGCAACTAAAAATCGAGTTATATATCTGTTCCATTTGTATTCATTCATAATTATTCCCTTTCAAAAAAATAGAGACTACGGTTTCAATCTCCCATAGTCTCTGCAATAAAAAACAAAGACTATGGAGAAACATTGTCCATAGCCTTTGACTAAACTCCACTTTTATCATTTGGAAAATAGGTACACAAAATAAAAGGTACTAAAATTATAATACCTTACTACCAGTCATGTCCTATTCCCCGATGAAAAAAGTAATTAAACCCTTAGTTTAAGCTCCGTACAATGCTTCATCGGATACATTTGCACAGAGCTGATTCGTCTTTTTAATTCATCAATAACAATTCGATTTTTCATTTTATTCCACTCCTAATTTTAAATTATAACAGAAAAATCCGCTAAAAGCAAGATGTCGATAAATAGTGCAGCACTGACGATTAAATTTTTCTTCTGCACAACCAAAGCCCTATATTCAT
>CAJTZO010000123.1 GCA_910583755.1 uncultured Clostridia bacterium | reverse complement strand
ATTTCTTCTGCTTTTATAAATAAATTTTTATTCATACTTATCAACCACCTTTTACTATTCGCTTATTTGTTAAAATTTCTATACTTATTATATATTATCTTTTTTGTTAATACAAGTATTTATTTCACATATTTGTTAATTTTTTTATTTACTATTTTATAAATATCAGTTATAATAAATACAAAAATACTTGTAAAAGGTGGTAAGTCTTATGACTGTTGGTGAAAAAATAAAGCGAATCCGTATTTTTAGAGGTATGACGCAAAAAGAATTAGGTCTTGCAGTTGGTTTAACTGAAAACCGTATTGCTCAATATGAAACAAACTATCGAACTCCTAAAAAAGAACTTTTAAACCAAATTTCCAAAGCACTTCATGTAAGTTCCTTAAATTTCTATGTGGAAGTTTCTGGAAGTGCAGAAGACATCATGCAGACCTTTTTCTGGATGGACGAGCTAAACCCTAACACAGTCAACCTATTTCAAATGACCGAAAACCCAGAACTCAGTACAGAAGCAGAATACAAAAATTCTGACAACTGGACTACTCCTGCACCAATAGGTATTTTTCTCAACTACAATCTAGTCAACCAATTTCTAGCAGAATGGCTTACTCGAAAAACAGAGCTGAAAAATGGACAAATTACCAAAAAGGAATATTTTGAATGGAAGCTAAACTTCCCTTATACTTGTGATGGCGGTGGAAAATTCACACCATCTGTACAATGGAGAAATTCCTGAAACAAAAATAGACCCTTTCGTTTTATACAAATCAACGAAAAGGTCTATGTAAGTTTTAATATCAAAGTAATATCAGAGAGGATAAAACAGTTCAAAAAATACTGTTATTTCAAGCCTCCTCCGAATTTTGGGTACTACTCCCACTCGGCAAGCTCAAACAGAACTTAAATACATATGTTTCATTTCAGTATCATTTTTGCCGATATTTTTTCTCAATTCCATATTTTATTCTGACTCACTGATTTTTTGTTGCCAAATTGTTGCCATATATTTATTATATCAAAATTAACAAGTAAAGCAATAGTATTTTCAATAATTTATAATACTTTTTTAATGTACTTTTATCTTTTTAATAACCAATATACTCCATAAGCTGGTATCTTTATTTTGTTTGTTTGTATTTTGATATTAGAAATCAGTTCTATATATCCACTATCAAATTCATCAATAGGAACTATTTTATCATATTCACTAAAATTAAACAATGCAATTAGTTTTTCATTTTTATTTGCTCGCACTATGCCTAAGATAGACTTATCATCTGTATCAATGGTATATACATCTGCATTTGATGAAAACACAGAAAATTGTTTTCTAATTTCTTCAATATTTTTTATACCTGAAAAAATCTTTTCTTCAACACTTTCTTTTTCTATTCTTTTTGAAGCTAAATTCCATTGAAATTTACCACGATGCAAATAACGAGAATCTTCACAACGCTTTGCATTGTCATGATAGGAATAATCATTTTTTTGTCCTATTTCATCACCGCTATAAATAACAGGTATTCCAGATTGAATTAACATATATGCATGAAGCATAATATCAAGACTTATTGCTTTTTCTAAATTTTCACTATTCTGCTCATATATTGCTTTTTCAATTCCACATAAAGAAGCAGTTGTTCCACATAAACGAGCATCTCCAGATTTTGGGTCAGCATTATACAATTCTCCTCTTGCAAAAGAATTTGGATATTTTCCTGTAAAAAATTCATTTAAGTATTTTTTATGGCTGACTTCACTTATTCCAAACTGCATTAACCAAGTATAGTCAAGCCCCCAGCCAATATCATCATGACAGCGCAAATAATTTAAAAATACATATTCTTTTGGCAAAGAACTTGTAGTAGAGTAGGAAAGCACCGCCTTACTTTATTGCTAAAGCAGGTTTGTGCAGACC
>CAJTZO010000122.1 GCA_910583755.1 uncultured Clostridia bacterium | reverse complement strand
ATTTTTAAAAATCTTTTTTGTATTTTTATTTTCATGTTAAGTTAACAGAACCTTTTTTATATTAAAAACTTCTTTATTTTAACACATTTTTATGCTACCATACAATAATAAATAGAAAGGAGGTAATCATTTGAAAGCAATTATAGGCATTACACCAGACTATAACTATGAACTGCAAAAATATATGATATCCCAATATTATGTAGATGCTATTAAAAAAGCAGGTGGTTATCCGATGGCATTGTTTGATGATACTGATTTTCCGCAATGTATCAATGGTTTAATTTTAACAGGTGGTGGAGATGTAAACCCACTTTTGTTTGGAGAAGAACCACTTGTTGAAAATGGGGAAATTTGTCCCAAAAGAGATGAATTTGAATTAAAGCTATGTGAATGGGCAATTTCTCAAAAAATTCCTTTATTAGGTATTTGTAGAGGAATGCAAATTATTACTTTATGTAGTGGTGGTAGTATTTATCAAGATATTTACACACAAACAGATAGTAAGATAAAACATATGCAAAAGGCACCTCGTTCACAAGGTACACATACCATAGAAATTACAGAAGGAAGTTTATTACATCATATTTTCCAACAAAGAAATGATGCTGTAAATAGTTTTCATCATCAAGCAGTAAAAGCAGTAGGGAAAGATTTTTTTGTTTCTGCTAAAAGTAAAGATGGTTTGATAGAGGCAATTGAACATAAAACATTGCCTTTTGTTTTAGGCGTACAATGGCATCCAGAGACAATGACAAATCATATCAAGTTATTTGAGATGCTTGTGAAAAAAAGTGTAGGGAACAAGTAAGGAGAAAAAATGGGAGAACTTTTAAAATTATTTTCAGAAAAGAATATTGAAAAAATACTATTGCTTGGTTATAAATTATTTTATTGTTTTGTTGTTTTGATTGTTTGCTTATTTTTGGTACAATTAAGTAGAAAAACAGTAAAACATTTTTTAATGAAACAAGCTGCAAGCAATAAAATGCCTGTTGATGAAAGAAAAGCAAATACCGTTTACTCTATCATGTCGAGTATTATAAAATATTTGCTCTATTTTATTGCTATCTGTACAATATTAGTAGAACTTGGTGTAAAAGAAAGTTCTTTGATTGCGATTGCTGGTGCAGGTTCTGTTGCCATTGGGCTAGGTGCACAAAACGTCATACAAGATATGTTGGATGGTTTTTTTATATTGTTTGAAGACCATTTTGGGGTAGGCGACATTGTAGAAATACAAGGAAAAACAGGCACAGTGGAAGCAATTACTATGCGTACAACCAAAATAAGAGATGCTAGTGGAGCAGTTCATATTTTTCCAAATGGCTCTATTGGCACCATTACAAATTATTGTAAAGAATATATCAATGCTATTGTTGATATTAATGTTGCTTACAAGGAAGATTTAGAAAATGTCATTGCAATATTAAAAGATGAAATGGAAAAAACAAAAGAAATAGAGTATATTTTAGAAATGCCGCAAATAGTAGGTGTGGTAGCGTTGGACGATTCGGCAGTGACAATTCGTATTGTTGCAAAATGTTCTGTAAAACAAAATTGGACAGTAGAAAGAGAATTACGTCTTCGTGTCAAAAACAGATTAGAGAAAGAAAATATTGAGATACCATTTCCACAAAGAAGTATCCATATTATACAAGGAGAGAGGTGAGAAAAATGAATTTTTCCATAGGTGATAAAGTACAAATGAAAAAAGTGCACCCTTGTGGTGGAAATGAATGGGAAATTTTACGTGTGGGAATTGACTTCAGAATAAAATGCTGCAAATGTGGCCATCTTGTCATGTTACCTAGAAAAAAATTTGAAAAAGGTGTAAAAAAAATATTGGAACAACAAAATATTTAAAAAACCTTAGAGGGTTTGTCAAGAAAAATGTGTAAGTTTTATAAAATTTTCTTACCGGCAG
>CAJTZO010000121.1 GCA_910583755.1 uncultured Clostridia bacterium | reverse complement strand
GCAAATATTTTGAAATGATGTTTGTATTCATAAAAATTCCCTCCTTTTTTCTATTGTAAAATGACTAGATAGAAAAATAAAGAGCTTGAAAAGTGCCAAAAATCAATTAGCAGTTGCTTTCATTTACCTTATTTCGGCAGATGTCTTGTCTGTATTCGGCTTATTGCAGACTTACTATAAAATAAAGCAGTAAAATGAAAAATCTTGACTGTCTGCGTAAGCAAAAACAGAGCCAACAAACTGTGGTTTAATTTCACACGTTCATCGGCTCTGCATCTAATGTGTCTGGCTCTGTGATGACTGTTATTTGTAAATTCGTTACATCAATCAAGGCTTCCTGCTTGCATTTCGGACAGTAGAGAGGGTAGTTTTTTAAAACCGTATCTTCCCTGATTCTGTCACGGGTTTTGCCGCCGCAAACAGGACAGCGTATCCATTCCGTTGTTTTCATTATTACCTCCAATTCTGCTATTTCTTTCTGTTTTTCCATGCTTTATAAATCAAGTTTGCAACAGGAAGCAGAATACAGATAATTACAAACCATTCTGGAAAATGTGGCATATCCTTTATCCCCCTTTCTCTAATGGATTTGCATAAGTACAGCTATCAGTACGCTGCCTATGCCAATTAAAAATCCCATGATGATTCGTTTCGCAGAATAACTGTATATTCTCTCTGGTTGGTTTCGGTCATAACGAACGGTAATCGGTGTTCCTATCTTGGATGTTAAAGGAACTTGTATGCGATTTTTAGATACAATGTTTCTGTCATTAACCCGATACGAAATCTCTGCCAATTTAGCATTACGCCACTTTTCATTCGTCGGATTTGTTGATTTTATGGAAACAATCGTTCCGTTCGTTTTCGTTGTCTTTCCATGTTTTATTGCAAAGAGAATACAGTTGAATAAGGCAAAGGAAAACGATACACCCGCTATTATATACAGGACTATTACATCACGTTCCATATGAAAACCTCCTATGTCAAATCACTTTTTTCAAAAAACCGAATTGACAGAATGGCTGATATTGAAAAGGTAACAAGACTGATGATAACGCTTAAAATTGCTATCGTTGCTGTAGAGATACTGTCTAAAAAGCTAAATCTTACTGCATTTTCTGGTTTAAACAGAAAGGCAAATAAAACGGGGGATGCCATAATAATTATGACAAATACAAATTTTGTCTTTTCGTATCCCAACTTATACAACGCAGGAAAATAAAAAGATAATGGTATCGTGATTACTAAAAAAGCGATAGCCGCCATTCTTATATCAAATGTTCCTAATTTCGGGAAAATGATTGTGTCAATCCCAAAAACCAAACAGCAGACTGCATAAATAATCAGACAAAAGCAGTATTTTGAAAGCACAATCATTTTTCGGGGATAGGGCAATGCACAAAGCAGGGTAGTTGTCTTTGGATACTGGTATTCTTTTAAAGAAACATACTGGGTCAACATGAAAATGCTAAAAATAACAGTGAGCGTAAATCCCATTGCCCCCGCCGCTTCTGGCATCCGCCAAAGCATAATGGGCGGAATCAGAAATGACACGATAAGCATGATGCCTACATATTTCTTTACAATCAGAAATTCTTTTTTCACTAAGCTAATTAACATCTTTTTTTCTCCTTTCCACATTCGCAAGCATGATGTCCTCTATTGTGGGTCTTTCTGTAAGAACATCCTGCATATGCTCTATAACATCAGAACCCTGTTTTGTGATTCCCGTAAAGCCGAAAGCACTTTCCTCAATGTTCAAAAAATATTGTCTTGTATCCGTATTCAGTTTTTCAATGCTTCCCTTTATGATTCGGTAGCTGTCAAGCAACTGGTCTTTTTCCTCTTGAAAAACAATCTCACCGCCATCAATCATAATCAACATATCTGCAATCTTTTCCAAATCGGAAGTAATATGTGTAGAGAAAAAT
>CAJTZO010000120.1 GCA_910583755.1 uncultured Clostridia bacterium | reverse complement strand
TATGAAGATGATTTTGTGGAAGATGATGGAAAAGTACCAGAATTTATACCACCTGACAAATTAAATCAATTCATTTTTAATGAAAAAACGGTTGATATGGTGCTACAAGATTTAATGACAAATGGTATTAAAACAGATGGCGGGGATACCATTGGAAAAACAATACTATTTGCTCAAAATAAAAGTCATGCAGAATTTATATTAAATAGATTTGATAAACTTTATCCGCAATATAAAGGTTTATTTGCTAAAAAAATTACTTGTGAAGATTCTTATGCACAAAGCATGATTGATGAATTTAAAATAGGAAATAAACCACCCTATATTGCGATTTCTGTTGATATGATGGATACGGGCATAGATGTATCAGAAGTGGTTAATTTGGTATTTTTTAAAAAAGTTCGCTCAAAAACGAAATTTTGGCAAATGATAGGACGCGGCACTAGATTATGTAAATATAAAACTTTTTTAGATAAACAAGAAGGAGAATACACAGACAAAAGAAGATTTTTTATATTTGATTACTGTGGCAATTTTGAATATTTTAGGCAACACAAAGAAGGTATTGAAAGTAAAGAAACAAAAACTTTAAGTGAAAAGATATTTATAAAACGGATACAAATCATCAAAAACCTTCAACAAACT
Organism: uncultured Clostridia bacterium; assembly: GCA_910583755.1. Lineage (GTDB taxonomy): Bacteria > Bacillota > Clostridia > Lachnospirales > Anaerotignaceae > Coprocola. The sequence continues at coordinate 1,333 of CAJTZO010000120.1, read as the reverse complement.
ATCTATGCTGATGAAAAATATCAGATTTTCAGAAATGAATTAATTCATGGTGTTGTGTCACAAATACAGCAATGTAATAAAGAACTGATTTCTGTAAGAATGAAACTGGAGTATATTGAAAAGTTTTCAGATATCAAACGTTTTGAGCATATTGGAGCATTAGATGAAGATGATATTGTAAAAAATATTGCTCCCCTTGTTACAATGCAGGATAATGACGAATATGCAAAACGATTTGATAATTTGATATATAACATTATAATAGCCATACTAGAAAATACTACAGAAATAAAAAGAGAAAAAAAACAACTTTTGTTTCTCGCAGATGAACTAAACAAAAGGGCATCTATACCAAAAATAAAACGTAATATGGCACTTATTCATACTATTTATACAGAAGAACTTTGGAATGCAAATGATATATTAAAATTTGAAAATATAAGGATAGTATTAAGGGAACAAATCAAATTTATTATAGATGAAGGTTCAGAGCAAACAGATATCATAACAAATTTACAGGATATTGTAATAGACAGAAAAGAAGGAAGTGTATTAGAGCCTGCTTATGACTTTGAAGATTATAGACTAAAAGTAAATCGTTATATTGAAGAAAATAAAGACCATTTAGCAATATGGAAATTAAGACATAATATAAAATTAGAAACTGGAGACTATGAGACACTTAAAAATATTTTTACAAAGGAATTGGGAAATGAACAGGATTATCAAAGAGAATTTGGAGAAACTCCTCTAGGATTGTTGATACGCAAGATTGCAAAATTAGATTATGATGCTGCTATGAAAGTATTTTCAGAATTTATTAATGATGAGTCGTTAAATCAACAGCAAATTGTATTTGTAAAAAAAATTATTGATTATGTTGTACAAAATGGATATATGGAAAGTATAACAGAACTGATGAAGCCTCCTTTTGATAAGCCTGTGAATTTTATGAACCTTTTTGATAGTAAAAAGCAGACTAGAATTGTAAATTTGATTAATGAAATAAAAGAAAATGCAGTACAAGTGATATAGAAGGAAGATTGTTTCCTGCATTTTAACAGGTTATACAGTGCTGAGTAAAAATGTCCATCGGCATCTTTGATGTTTCCTTTAACAAGAGTTAAATCGATGAAGTCTTTTGTAAAATGGGTTGGAAAAGGTAACTTTTATATAAAATAAAAAGGTTTTATCCTTTCCAACACTACCCACTATCAATAAGTATACAAGACTGTTTGTAAGTGGAACTGTGCTATTGGATATTCTAAATATAATTTTATCGGTCATGTAATATATTAAGTGAAAGAAAAAATATAGATAAAAAGATTAAATA
>CAJTZO010000119.1 GCA_910583755.1 uncultured Clostridia bacterium | reverse complement strand
CAGCAAAAATAATTCCAAAATTAAAACTCATATTTACTCCTTTCAATCAGTTTGTCACTATTCTGTAATAGGTTCTTGCGGTGCTGAAATACATTGCTATATAGATAAAGACAAACAACAAAGATATTGAAATAGCGCAGAGCAAAAGCACCAAAATATTTGTCAGCCCCAGCGTGGAAAGCAGCATAGCAACTGCATAAAGTGAAACAGCCAAATGGATAACCGCCATAAACAGCGGGAAGAAAAACATAGTCCGAATTTCTTTGTGGACTATTGCCGATATTTCGTTTCGGTCAAGCCCTACTTTCTGCATGACTTCAAAATTGTATCGGTCACTATATCCCTCTGTAATCTGTTTGTAATAGATAACCAAGGTCAGAAAAACCATAAATAGCAAGCTAAGTAATAGTCCAATAAACAGAAATCCCCCATAGGTATAATTATCACTCTGTCTTTTTGTTTCTGCGTTTTCAAATTTTGCTCCAGCGTAACCTAAATACAACTGATTTTGTAAAGCAGCATTAAAATCCGTTTCCTGTTTTCCCTCTGCATCAAACATCATACTATATGTCCGGCTGAACTTATTTTCAGCAGGTGACAGTTCAGTTATGATATTGTCTATTTCTTTCTGCGTCGGGCATATAAAGAAATAATGTGTTTCAGAGGACAGCACACTTTTGCTTTGAATGATAAACTCTGATAACTCGGCTTTTATCCGATACTTCAAATTCCCAAAACTAATTTCCGAAACACCTAAATCTTTTGAGGAAGAAAATGCGAAAACCTCATCCGCTTCAAGCGGTTCTGCTCCTTCCTCCATGCGGCTGTAATCCTCCCATGTAATCAGATAAATGCCGCAAGTCATATCCGGCGGGTATATATCCGGCTGATAAACAGAAACGGTATTGTCTTTGTAAACGCCACTGATATAGGTAACTTTGTAATCAGCTTCCCGGCTTATCGTCACACCATATTGCTCTGCTGTTTGATGAACAAGCTGCGGCAAAGTTGGCTGTCCGTCAGCTATGTCAGAAACAGAGATTTTTGTTTCCATTGGAAAACGGAAAGAGATCATTTCCTTTTGTCCGACATATAACGCCAGTGTCGTTGTGGCAATAACCATAACAACCGTACTTAAAATACAGATATTTGATAGTCCCTTTGCGTTCTGTTTCAGCCGGTAAATAAGACCGGAAACAGAAATAAAGTTCTGTGGTTTATAATAGTAGCGGTCATTCTTTTTTAGAGCTTGCAAAAGAACGACAGAGCAGGACGAGAAGAAAAACAATGTTCCAAACAAAATCAACAATGCAATAGGAAAAACCCGCCCGATTATGTCAATGGGTGAGGGGGTAGTAAAAATCAGCGCATATGCGCCCCCGATACATAAAATGCCTAAAAAGGCTTTCTGCCACACAAAAGACTGGTAATTATCCCCCTTATGAGCAGCATATAATAGTTCAACAGGTTTCGCTTTCATAACAGAAAATAGGTTGTAAAATAAGATGAAAACACCAATCACAATAAAACAAATACCTGTCTGCATAAGTGCTTCCGTTAAAAATTGGAATGTAAGCCCGCTATCTAAGTGTAGCAATTTCAGCAAAACAAGGAAAAAGAGTTTTCCCAAAACGATACCCAAAACAATACCCGCCACAAGTCCGGCAGTTGTAAGCAACAGGCTTTCAAGCATAAGCACCTTTGCGATATGCTTTTTTTCTAAACCGAAAATTGTATATAACCCCAGTTCTTTTTTTCGCTGCCGTATGAGCAGTCCGTTTGTGTATAAGAGAAATACTCCCGCAAACATTCCTGTCATAACAACACCCACTTTAAGAAACTGAACAAAAATATAGCTTCCGGGTAGTGTAGCAATGATCGTCTGGTTTTGGATTGAAGCCATAACATAGAAAATCATTACAGACAGAATATTTGTCAAAAAAAACGGGTAATACACGGGCTTGTTTTTTTTAATATTAGAAACTGCAAGCCGGATATAAAAGTTACGCATATAATTCCTCCTTTTGTAAAAGGATTTTCAGATTGTC
>CAJTZO010000118.1 GCA_910583755.1 uncultured Clostridia bacterium | reverse complement strand
TTTTCGTATTGGTACATTTTCACATCACCCCTATATTATTTTACATTTCGGGGCGGAATATGAGAACGAAATAAAATTTTATATTTTAGTAGTATTTGTTTTCACTTTTTCTGCGTGAAATTTTTACATTTCATAGAGTGATTTGCTATTGACCTATTAGGTAAAAAGAGGTATAATGATGTTGACCTAATAGGTTAATCTTTTGCAAACGGAGGAACACACAATGTCTATTAAACTATTGGAGTTAGATCCACAAAGGCGGGATGCTATTCTAAATTCGGCATTAAAAGAATTTTCTATGCAAGGGTATGATAATGCATCGACCAATATCATCGCTAAAAATGCCGGGATTTCTAAGGCCCTAATGTTTCACTATGTAAGTAACAAACAAGAACTATTTCTTGTCGTATATGATTACTTTTCCGAACTTATCAGAAAAGAGTATTTTGAATTGATGAATTACGAAGAACGCGACATTTTCACTAGACTGCGTCAATCGTACTTTTTGCAGATTAAAATGTCTGAAAAATATCCTTGGATTTTGGACTTTAATAAGCTATCACGCCCCACAAATTCCGCTGAGGTAAACGAAGAACTTGAAAGTCGAGCACATAAAGAAAAATCGAGTTGCTACCCAAAATTGTTCGATAACATAGATGAAACCAAGTTTAGAAAAGGGTTGAACATAGAAAAATGCAAGCAGCTTATCTTTTGGTCTAATGTTGGATTTGCTGACCAGCTATTAGAAAAAATTCGAGAGCAGAAAAGCGCTGTTTTGGATAGTGCTACCATTATTTCTGAACTTGATGATTATTTTGTTGAACTACGGAAAGTTTTTTATGAAATCAGCGATAAATAAGGCTAGGGAATATCCCATAAAGTTAAAAAGAAAACAGCACATCAGTGTTGCAGTGATAATTTGGATTGTCTTTTTTTCGATTGTATTTGACGTAGGCGAAAAGCATTATAATGGAGGAGATGAAATGGAAACAGCACAGGAACCAATCGTTGTAGCATTTCCTTTAAGGGGTGAATGGCTTGCACCAAACACTCCTGGCACAAAAATTCCCAGTCACGGCACAAACCAATTAGGAACAAGATATGCTTTTGACTTTGTGCAAGTAGATTGGAATAGAACAGGTTGGCCAGCATATCGCACAAGTTTTTTGCGATACCTTTTTTCGGGTATTCCATTAAATCAATATTATTGTTGGGGACAAGAGGTATATTCACCTTGCGATGGAGTTGTTGTCCAAGCTCAAGATGGATATGCGGAAAATTCTAAAACAAATTTATTTTCAGATACGGTTAATGCGTACAAAAACGCACATTATTTTAATCCCGAAAGAGATGATATACAATCTGTTGCCGGAAACTACATTATCATAGACTGTGGCAACAATGTATATGCCGCTCTCGTTCATCTTCAAACAGGTTCTATTCAAGTTTCTGTTGGTCAAAGTGTAAAGACGGGGGATGTAATAGGTCGGGTCGGTCATTCAGGTAACTCGTATGCACCGCATTTGCATTTTCAGCTTATGGACAGTAGCGACATAACGATTGCTAATGGATTACCTTGTGCCTTTGAGGAATATGAAGTTTATCAAAACAACGAGTGGAATGTCATACAAAACGGTATTCCTACAAGCACAGATAGGATACGCTTTGAAAAAACAGACTGAGAAATAGGAAATTAGGACTGCATAGCATAAAACATCCGCCCAACGGGAAATAAAAAAAACCGTTGTTGCGGCGGCTGATTATCTGCGCGCCAAAACAAAATACAGTAGCCTAACGGCGGTTTTGAAATAACAAATTTCAAGCCGCCGTTTTCTTTTGAAAAAATAGAATACGGAGGGTGTATTAAGGTCGCCCATTTTTAAGGACACGGCGGTATCCGGGAGGTATCGTTATGTCCTTTTTGATTTCTGCTACGCGTAACTTGTCAAAAAAAGTATAGCCCCACCACCGGGTTACTCCGGCCAACAACACGAAATTTGCAAGTACATAAAGAACTGCGTCATTTCATGCGCCCGCACAGTACAACGCTGTGCGG
>CAJTZO010000117.1 GCA_910583755.1 uncultured Clostridia bacterium | reverse complement strand
TTTCTTCTTTTTCAGCTTGAGCCATTTGAGCTTCATATTCACGGCGGGCTTTTTCCTCTTCCCTCATTTGTTCTTTGATAAGTTTTTGTTCTTCCTGTTCTTCTTTCTTTTTGAGCCTGAATTGGAACTGCAATTTGCATTCTTCTAATTTTAATTGAATATACGTAGTACTAAAGCCAAAACGCATATCAAAAAATAACTTTTCAAGTTCGGAAGCAAGTGAAGTAATACGGTTTAATGTTCTTTCAAAATTAGAAGGATTTACTTTTTCAATTAGAAAATCACATTCAATATTAAATGTCCGAATAACAAGCTTTTCCTGTAATTGAATAATTTTTTCCAGTAAACTGTTTTCTATCAATGAGTTTTTTAAATTATTTGTGGAATAGCTGATAACAATATCATCTTTTATCATTGTTTTTTGCTTGTCACGAACAGCTTTTATTTCAATGGCAAAACGTTCAGAAGTTTCATACAGGTAATCTGGTGTATCATAAAAGCCATATCCAATATAATCATCCAATCGTGAATACAAATCAATTTTTGCTTCTAATTCATGTAGCTGGGCAAGTTTTTGGTCTTTATCTTTGGCATAGATTTTTATTTCGTCTGCAATAGCTTTTAATTCCTGCAATTCTTTTGTTTCATTATTGAGCTGTGAATATTCACTTTTCAGATTTGCTAATTGTTTTTGCGTTGCTGATATTTCTTCAATATTTTTTTCTTTTTCCTGAACAAGTTGTTTTAAACTTTCAATCAATTTTTCTTTTGTTTGTTCAAGCACTTTATTGTCAGTAAGAAGATTTTCATTTTGAGCAGTTAATACTTGCTTTTCTGAAAGTTTTTTATTCCTGATAAATTTGGAAATCAATAAAATGCAGCACGCAATTAAAATGCCTAAAAGAATACCTGGTAAATAATTATCCATACTATCACCTACTTATATATTGATTTTAATATGTTATCAACGAGCTTTTTACGATTGTTTTCACGCTTGGTTAATTCAGCTGTGCCTTTTTCTAAAAAGTTTGAAAATTTCTTTTTAGTTTCTTTTGATTTTAAATCAATTCTATTTAATCCAGTTAGTTGGACAGCAGCTGTTTGCAATGTCTCATGTTGTATAGAATTTCCTCTTTTTTCGGTATGATGTTCTGCTTGAGCGTCCTCATTTGTTTTAACAGTGGTAAATTGCTGTAAAAGTGTATCTCGTTCTTTTTGGGCATTTTGGTGCATAAGTTCTATTTTCTTTTTCAACATACTTTTTTGAATACTGTTTATAGAAAGTAATACAACCAACACACAAAGAAGTATAATAATATTTCCACCTAAAATATTTTTTGCTTGTTCTGATGAAGTTAAATTTTCATCATTATCTGTAACAGTAATGGTAACTTCGCCGGTTTGAGCGTTTTCGGTTACTTGCACCTGTGAATTTTGTTTATTTGCTTTTAGCGTGGGGTCATTTTCAGCCACCCAGCCAAATAAAAGAAAGAAGATAACACTTATTAAAAAATAACGAAAAAAAACTGTTATTCTTTTGACTTGTTGAGGGCGAAGTTTTTCGGGAAGAAAAGAAGCAAACTTTACAGGAAAAAGAAGGCTTAAACATGCCATGATAAAGGTAAGAATAAAGAGAAGAGCCAAAATAGAACCCAATGCTGCCATGTCTGCTCCTTAACTTATAAATTTTCTTGTAGTTACCATAAAAAATTTTCATTCTCAAGTAGCGTGAAAAAAAATTTTAATTTTTCTTGACTTTATTTATATATTTATATAAATAAATAAAAAAAAGGAGGTGCAATGGTTCTAAATAAAGAAAAATATGAAAAGTCGCTTATGATAAAAATGTCAGAACAAGAACATAGACAAATAAAATTATTAGCGACTAATCAAGGAAAAACAATCAAAGATTTTTTGTTTAGTTTACTTGATGAAAAATATCCTGATTGGAGAAACGACAACAATTAAAAAGCGGAGCTAGCAAGAAGTACCAGTTCTTGTTAACTCCTAAACAAAAAGTACGTTGGAGGTACTCTTATGTTTAAAGAAAATTTAACACAACTCATTTCAATTAACAAGCAAAATTTTAACGACCCCAAAATTGGTGCCGTTGCCCAAAAC
>CAJTZO010000116.1 GCA_910583755.1 uncultured Clostridia bacterium | reverse complement strand
AAAAGTGCAGGGATAGAAGGTACAGAACTGAATCCAGAATTGTATGTTAATCCGAACTATAAAGTAGATTGCAGCAATCAAGAAGAAATAAAAAAACAGCTAAAAGGATTGGGTGAAAATACGTTTGATTTTGGAAATTTGAATGGTACTATGCCGGATATGACAGGAAATTTAGAAGAAATAAAAAATGCAATGCAGACAGGCGGAACAGAGGCAGGAAATGCTTTTGCAAACGCCTTAGAAGCAACAAGTGGAACGGTTGCAGCTGCAATGCAAAGCATAAATGGCATCATACAAACTACCCTTTTAAACACAGAGCAAATGTTTTTATGGGGCAGCAATTTAATACAAAGTTTTATCAATGGTATGAACAGTCAAAAAATAATGCTGATGATGACAGCCGCTTCTCTTGCATCCACAGTGGGAGATTATTTAAAAGTACAATCTCCTAGCCGAAAAGGAGAATTGAAAACAAATCATTTGTGGGGCGGAAATTTGATACAAAGTTTTGCAGATGGCATGAAAGGCAAACAGGGAATATTAAGAGATACTACAGCTTTATTAGCAACACAAACAAGTGCATTAAATGGGATTGAGATAGAAAATTGGAGAAAAAAAGACGAGAAATTTACAATTAAAAATAGAGCAGAAAAAACAGAAGAAAATCAAAAAGAACAAAGACCCATTTATATTGTGATACAGGGGGCAGAAAAACGAGAAAATGAAATTGCACAGGAGGTAGCAAGAGAGTTAGACAAGCGTGGTTATGGCAAAAGAAAACGAGAAAAAAGCCCATCTCTTACCATGAGCCCTTACGGATTTTTAGGGGGTTACTAAAATTTTATTTTTTTCCACAGTCTGTTAAAAATCTTGAAAGGTTAGTTTTTCCATAAAAGTTTGCAGGATTTTAGGGATGGAATCCCTAAAGTCTTTAAGGAGGAATTTTTTTGCAGATAATGCTAGGAGATTTAATTTTAAAAACAACAGAAAAACCGGATTTTGTACAACATGGTGGTGGTCAAATGTTAGCAATCAACACCTTTCCCGGTGGAAATGTCAGCATTCAAAATTTTGGTTCTACCTACCGGGAAATTAGCTGGGATGGCTGGTTTGAAGGCGTTGAGGCTATGGACAGAATGTACAAAATAGGAAATATGCGGCAAAAAGGAAATCCAGTTATTTTTCGCACCGAAATGTACAGTCAGCTTGTCGTGATTAAGGAGTTTACACCAGACCACAGAACTAATTTTTTTATTCCTTTTTCCATTACTTTGGAAAGAGTGGTACAGATAACAAAACAAACACCAAAAGAGGCAGTTGACAAAGTAGCCGAAGCAATCAAAGCAGAAACGGAAGTACAAGAAGAACAACAAAGCTACATAGTAAAAGCGGGAGACACCCTTTCTAAAATTGCAAAAAATCATTATGGGGATGCGAATGCTTGGGACAAAATTTATCAGGCAAATCAAGATAGTTTGCAGAGTCCACATAAAATACAAATTGGACAGGAGTTGATATTACCTTGAGTGAGGAATGTAAAAAATATGAATTACTGCCCTCCCCTATTACAGTAAATGGTTGTACTGCTTATAAAATAAAAGCATTGCAAAGTTTTGGAAATGTAGCAGTGGGACAAATTGGCGGTGCAGTCAGCAGTGAAAGTAACTTATCACATTTGGGTTGCTGCTGGATATATGATAATGGTGCAGCAGTAGAAAATGCAAGGGTTTATGGCAATGCAAAAATATATGACAATGCCATTATAGCAGAAAGTGCACAGGTTTATGATAGTGCCAAAATAGGCGGCAATGCGATGGTAAAAGGCAATGCGCAAGTATATGATTGTGCTAGAGTTTTGGAAAATGCAGTGATAGATGGCAATAGTAAAATACGAGGATTGATGAGAGTTTATGGAGATAGCAAAGTAAAGGAAGAAAACTGGGAATAAAAGACTTTAAGGGCGTTGCCCTTAACAACCCACTTCTTTCTTAAAAGAAAGAAGCAAAGAACTTTGATGCGAAACTAGCGTTTTGCTAAAAATGTTGATTTTAAAAGGAAAAACATTAGTTTTTGCCTAAAGTTCTTTCGGTTCCTTTCTTTCAAGAAAGGAACAAAAGGTTTTAAATAAAAGAAGGTGTAAAAATGTTTCAGGGAA
>CAJTZO010000115.1 GCA_910583755.1 uncultured Clostridia bacterium | reverse complement strand
AATAGACCAAGTGTATAAACCAAAGGTTTGTGCAATGGGTGTATTTCGCTCTCAAACGCCGAGAGCTTATTTGTTTTCATCAGTTAATTTTTATATGGAACTATATATAAAGAATAAACTCCAAAATGATGCGTATATGCGTATACTTTACTGTTTCGTTATCAAAAAATATTGACTTTATCAGCTTTTTTAAATATACACATTATTTTTATCATTCGCATTAAAACACGTGTGCCAATACGTTTTTTTGCACATTTTCTATGCTCTAAAAATGTTGATTTTACAATGTTTATACGCATATACGCTTTTTTTGCTATGTCCTTATCTTTATATAAATTCCTTTAAAGCCTCTTGCTTTTTTACCTGTTTCTGAAAGAATATTTGTAGAATATTGTATGTTGTATTCTTTTTCAGACTGTTTTAAATAACTAATAAAGCTTTTTGCAGATATAGGTTTTTCTACATTTTCATCACACCAATGACAATAGCAACCATACAGTTTTTTAGATGTTGTCATAGTAGCTGGTTCTAGTTTTACAAAATCGTCTGCTTTCATAAAACTGATGATATTGTTACCATCTTCCATAGCACGATACAAATTTTGACTTGCCTTTTCGCTGATAGTAAATTCATAATCATTTTTTAAAAGCCTTTTTAATCCTTCCAAGCACCATAGAAAGATACCTTCTTTTTCTGCCCTTAATTTCTCTATCAAAAATGGATTATCCTTTCTATTTTTGTCTTTTTCTTTTGTTGTCAGTACAATTTGCCTTCTAAAAAATCCATAGGAACGGTCATATAATGAGTTTAAATTGCCATTCCCAAAGCAAAGAAATCTAACATATAATGTACCTTGCACACTCTGCTTTGATTTCCTTTCTAAATCAATTTTATCTTCCAAAGTGACAATAGACTTGATGTAATTTGTTTGAGGTAATGCCTCCATTTTCATATCATCATCTACCATAAGCAATTTATACTCTAAATCTGCCCTAGCAAATTTATTTATTTCTACCTTTTGTATACTGCTTGTGTTCATATTATTGCCTAATATACTTCTTAAAACCAAGCCTACTCTTGATTTGCCTTCTCCACCTTTTCCAATCAGCAACATCATTTTTTGTCCTTTTGTAGAAGGGATTAAGCAATAACCCATATATTCTTGCAATGTTACAATATCCTCTTTTTCCAACAATTCCTCTAAAAAAGCAAGCCATACTTTTGGTTGTTCTATTTGTGGATTGTACTTGATGGGCAAGCGGTTTAAACAAAATTCTTTTTTACTCGAAAACATTCCATTTAAAAATATCGTTCCATTTTTTACATGAATCCTATCTACTTGTATGGGTAATTCCTCTGAATAGCTCTCAAACCTCAACACTTCCAAAAGCTGTTTCACTTTTTTAGAAACATTTCTTGCAACATAATTTTTGATGATGTTGTAAATATTTTTTTCTATTTCTCCATCAGATACAAAGCCATCTATGCTAAAAAAAAAGCCGTTGATACATTTTAAATCATATCCCTGCAAGTATGCCTCACAAAATTTTACCTCATCAATGTTATTTTCTTCATCTAACCAAGTAATACCTTGATTTTTGTAATCTATATTGTTTAATTCAGTCATTGTTTTGTCCAATTCCTGCAATGACTTCTCGTTGATATTCTCCCATTCTTTTTTCAATCTGTATCACCTCTTTTCCATATTGTACTAAGAAGTAAATTTTTTCCTCTAATATACTATTTTCCAAAATGTCTTGATACCATTTTATTTTTTCGATATTATTTACTGCCTCTAAAAACTCCTCATAAATCATATCATTTGGAGCTTTTGGTGCATAAAATTCTTTCCAAAATGCCAACCAACTGCTGTAATCAGACAATATTTTCTGACATCTCTGTTCCCATTTTTCAAAATCTTTTTGCACTTGATACTTATTTCTAACAGTTTTTTCTTTTAGAGCTGCTTTTTTATTTTTATTCTGATAAGCGTTTTTCTCTATTTTCTCTATCTGTAATCCAAAATCTAAAGCCAATTTTTTTGCCGCTTCATACTGTGACAAATTATGTAACTTTGCTACAAAATTGATTACATCGCCTTTTTCACCACAACCAAAACAATAATATCTTTCTGCTACTTTCATGCTTGGGTGTCTGTCAT
>CAJTZO010000114.1 GCA_910583755.1 uncultured Clostridia bacterium | reverse complement strand
ATAAAAATCAAGTGATTACCGTAAGTTATGGGCAGGATTTGGCAATCTCCTTTTCTAAAACGGTAAGAAATACCATACAGTTAGAAGAATATCATGACTTTGTACCGGTTAGTTTTTTTCCTGAACTCAAAATAAAAGAAGGGGACGGTGCAGCGGACAAATGGGCATTAAAAAATGCTTATATGAGTTATTTAGGCACTTCTTTTACAGGAAAATTAACCGGTATGCGGGGAAACATCATTATCATAGATGACCCAATTAAAAATGCAGAAGAAGCCGTAAACGAAAAAGTAAAACAAGGACATTTTGATTTTTATAAAAATACGCTGACTTCCAGAATGTTACCTAATAGTTTACAAATTATCATCCAAACCAGATGGGCAACGGATGATTTATGCGGAAGAATTTTAAAGGAATATCCGGAACGGTGTTATGTATTGCAGTTGGCAGCGTTGGACACAACCGAAAAAAGCCTTTGTGAAAGTTTGTATCCAACAGAGGACTTACTGCGAAAAAGAGATACCCTTGACAAGCCTATCTGGCTGGCAAATTATATGCAGCAGCCCATTGACATCAAAGGTATTTTATATGGAACCTTTAAAACCTATGATGTGATAGATACCGATTTATTTGAACGGCGGATTGCGTATCTTGATACGGCGGATGAAGGAAAAGACTATTTATGTGCTATCATTGGTGGTGTTATCGGTCGATATGGCTATATTACGGGAATATACTATACCGATAAGCCTATGGAAATCACCGAGCCAGAAACAGCAAGGCTTTTGTCACTGTTAGAAACAAGAGATTGCCTGATTGAAAGTAACAACGGCGGCAGAGGATTTGCACGAAACGTAGAAAGGGAATTAAAAAAATTGAAATGCAGAAAATGTAACATTACATGGTTTCACCAAAGCAAAAACAAAAATACCAGAATCCTTGTCAATGCAACCAATGTTATGGAACAAGTGATATTTCCAGAAGGTTGGGAGAAAAAGTATAAGGAATTTTACAAAGCGATAAGCAGTTATCAGAGAAAAGGAAAAAATGCGCATGATGATGCGCCAGATGCACTGACAGGATTTGTTGAAATGATAAACGGAGATGTTAAGGGCAGAATGAAACCAGTAGCAAGCCCCATAAGGGCATTGAAATTATTTTAAAATAGAGAGGAAAACAATATGAATATAGCAAAAGGATATGAAAAAGATACTATCACAGGACAAATGAGATACCCTTGTGAGATGTATCAAACACCAACAGAAATAGAAGAAAATACAGAAAAAAAGGAAGAACAGCAAACAGAACAAAAGTCAGATGAGGAAGAAGAATGAAAAATTTTATAAAAGAATTTCGAGAATACAGTAAGGACAATCAAGAGCCTTATTTTTTTACGGAAAAAGAAATACAAAGCAATGTTCAGACCGCTTTAAAATTGTATTCCAGAAAAAAGCCAATATTACGAGAAGGTAATATTACTATTTTAAAAGGACAAAAAATATATCCTCTGCCGGAAGACTATCAAACATGGTACAAAGGATTAGAAAAGTATGCTATTGTGGGAAATTGTATTGTTTTAAAAAATAGTTTTTGCGGAACGATTTCCTTTTTGTACTATGCAGACAGAATGATTACAGAAATACCAGAAAAGGAACGATATTTATTTTACAATTATTGTCTGGGAGAAATGATGTATAAAAAAGTGATACATATAACAGAGGATACTATAGCAGAAGGAATTGTAAAAGAAATGAAATTAGGACGTGGATTAGATTTGACATTTGAAGAAAATAAAAATGCGAAAGAAATATTACTAGATTATGTACAAAACAAAAGACAGGAATTTTTAAATGCTATCAAAGGAAAAGCAACAGGGAGTTGGTGCTAATGCAGGTGGATATAGCAAAGGTGATTTTAAAAAAACTACAAGTATTTCAAAAGATGGGTTGTGAAACAGAAATGATGTTGCTACAAAAAACAGGAGATACCGAGCAGCTCGGCATTTGTGACACAGGAGAAAATGAAAATATAATAGAAAGCATAATCAAAGTTATTCCCATGACATTAGCATCTGAAAAAGGAGCAACAGGACAAATTGCAAACAATATGGCATTAGGAAACAATGCAGAATGCTATTTTGAATTTGCGGAAATTGGAGAACAAAGCA
>CAJTZO010000113.1 GCA_910583755.1 uncultured Clostridia bacterium | reverse complement strand
AATGCTCATGTACGGTAAAGAAGCAAGCAACCGAAAACAAGAGATAAACCGCCAGCACCACACTATTCCGAACCAAAGACCAAAAGACAAGCATTATGGAAATGTCCATAGCCAGTTATACACATTTCCACGAATGCCGACTATGGCGTTACTCTAATTTATCTATTTTATATAATATTTAACGAAAAACATCAAAAATATAATGACAAGCATTCCATTATGTGATATAATATAAAAAACAAAATAAAGGAGTATCAATTATGGATAGGATAGAAAACATTAAAAAAGCAAGCTATCTCATTGGAAAAGTAGGAAAAGTATTTCAAATAGTATTTGGAATATTTACAGGAATGTTTTTGATTTCTCTTATCATACTGTTTGTACTGCGTAGTACACTCAATACGATGATTGTTGAATCTCAAACAAGTTTTGATTTTAGCAATATGGGGTATTGGACTAAAAAATTAGCAAGTGAAGGTAAGGTAGCGGAAGCCAGTATTGTGTTTTTAATATCAGGAATATTGTTTTCGTTAATTTTGACAATAATCATGCACTTTATTGTCAAAATATTCAAAAAAATTTGTAATGATTATTCGCCATTTTTACCCGAAATTGTAAAAGATATAAAAATTGTTTTGTTATTAACTACATTACTAATTTTAAAAAACAGTATCGGATTAGGCATTATTTCTGGTTTTACATTTTGGGGGATCATAGAACTTTATGAGTATGGGTGCGAATTACAAAATCAAGTAGACGAAACATTATAGGTGTGATAAATATGGCTATTATTTTAAGATTAGATAGAGTTATGGCAGATAGAAAAATTTCATTGAATGACTTAGCTGAACAAGTAGGAATTGCAAATGTAAACTTATCTAAAATAAAAACTGGAAAGGTAAGTGCTATTCGATTTTCTACATTAAATGCAATATGTGATGTATTGGATTGTCAACCGGGAGATATATTAGAATTTCAAAAAGACCAATCAAGTAACAAAACAAGTCAAGCTAATAAATAAGTATTATTTTGAGGTAGTAAATGAGAAGTGATAGTCTAAAATGTTATACTCCTCCGAATAATAAAAAGCAACACTCTTTATGTCGTTAGAAAAAATTTTCTATGATATGTTCATACGAATACAAAGAACATATCATGTATGTTTTCAATAACAGGAGGTGGAAATTGTCGCTAAAATAATCATACTCACGTTCAATGACGCAGAAGAAAAAGCAGTCGAGGAAGCCATAGCCGCCCTTGCCGATATGATACCACTGGAAGCCATACAGCCGCCACATTCCCCTATGCTGATTTTTCCGGGATTGGAAATCAGACCACACCAACGCCGGGTACTGAAAGGCGGTGCAGACATAAGCCTAACCCGTTTGGAATACGGCGCACTCTGCTACCTTGCCGCCAGTCCGGGGCGAGTATTCACAAAGGCACAGATTTTTGAAGCCGTATGGAGCATGGAAAGCGATAGCTGCCAGTCAAGCGTGACAAATGTGATTTACAACTTGCGGAAAAAGATAGAGCCGGACAGCCAAAACCCCACCTACATAAAAACCGTTTTAGGCATGGGCTACAAGTTTGCTTCTGGGGAATGACAACTGAATAACCGCCGCTATTAACGGCAACACAGAAGCAGGAAATCAAGAAAAGGTTTCCTGTTTTTTTGCGTCCAAAAGCGGGGGAAATTTTACGCCGCACTAAAAAATTTCAAAAGGTTTTTCAAAACATTGCCAAATTTTCATTTTTTCCCGTAGTAGGTAATAGAGGGGAAAACAAACGCCGGACAGTTTGGCGTTTTTTGTAACCGTTTGTATATTATTGCGAAAAGAAATTCCAACAAAAGATATAAAACCTTGCCTGTTTGCGTTTGCCGTGCGTAGTAAGGTATAGGGGGAAAATAACTGCCGCTTTGTCAGGCAGTTTTCTCTTTTATGTGGCGTAGAAAATGAAAAAATTTCTGAAAATGTCCGTCCATTTTGGCTTTTGCGGTTTTGTAGGTATTAGAGGGGGAAATGCCGCCTCAGAGTTGGCACAATCCCCGCCCGCCGAGGGTATCAGCGGAAAATCCACATAGAGGAAGCCGTTACTTTCTAAAAGCAAGATTCTACCACAGTACCAAATTTCGCTAATCGCTCAATTTTGTCCTGCGGGAATCTTGTTGGGGTTGCCACCCCAAGCCCGCCTTTTGCGGCTTGCGCCGCTT
>CAJTZO010000112.1 GCA_910583755.1 uncultured Clostridia bacterium | reverse complement strand
TATCATCATTTAATTTTTGTAATTTTACTTCTAAATTCTTTTTGGTTTTTTCTAACTGTTTTATTTGAAAACGTTCTCCATTTTGTTGTTTGATTTCTTTTATGCCAGTTTCTACTTCCTCTAATTGTTGTTGTATATTTTGTTGTTGTCTTTCTTTTGATAACGGAATTCTTTCAAACTGTGTATGCCCTATAATAATAGCGTCATATTCTCCTGTAGCAATACGAGAACAAAATTTTTTTCTGTTAAGTGGTTCAAAATCCTTTTTTGTTGCAACTAATATATTTGCACCTGTATAGAGTTGTAAAAATTCTCTGCCCCATTGTTCTGTTAAATGATTTGGTACAACAAACATACTTTTTTGACAAAGTCCCAGCCTTTTGCTTTCCATTGCTGCCGCTGCCATTGTGTACGTTTTTCCTGCTCCTACGCAATAGGCAAGTAGTGCATTTTGTCCATAAAGTACACGAGCCACACCGTTTTTTTGGTGTGGCTGCAATGTAATTTCTGGATTCATTCCTACAAAAGTAATATGACTGCCATCATATTCTCGTGGTCTTGTGGAATTGAATATTCTATTATATTTTTCACAAAGTGTTCTTCGTCTTTGAGGGTCATTCCATATCCATTCTTGAAATGCTTGCTCTATTGCTTCCTGTTTTTGTTGGGCAATGGTAGTTTCTTTGGTATTTAATACTCTTTTCTCTCCATCCTCCTCTTTTATGGTGTCATATATTTTAATATCCTGTTGATTGAGTGTTTTTTCAAATATGGTATAGGCACTCATTCTAGCTGTGCCATAGGTTACAGTAGCATGAGTATTGTTAGAATCTACACTTTTTCCTTTGATATTCCACGTATTTGTAATACTAGAATACATTACATCAATATCAAACGTTTTGTACATGGGTGTTTCAAGCAATTCAAATAAAAACTGTTTATAATATTTTGGCTCTATCCATGATGTACCAATACGCACCTCAATTTCCGACGCTTCTAAATCTTTTGGCTGTACTTTCTCTAATGCTGCCACATTGATTTCAAATTCGGGATATAATTCAGCCATTTTTTGTGCCTGTTCTAATTTCATTCTGACATTGCCAGACAAATATTCCTCTGCTGTTTGCCAGCCAACATATTTATTTTCTGATATTGTACCGCTTTGTGGCGTTTTAAATATGATTCCTTTTAAATCGTTTATTACTTGTTCTACTTTTTCACTTCCGCCCATCAAATTCGCCATAAAACGAATATCTACGCAAGCCTTTTCTGCTATAGATACCGCAAGTGCGTCTACGGCAGTATCTACATGAGTAATTGGTTCATATTTTTGTATAGTTCTTTTGGTGAACATATCTGCTTTTCGTTCTAGTTTTCCATATTCATCAATGACTTCCAGAGAACAAAGCAAGGGATAAGAACTATCTTTTTGAAACAATTTTTTATTTACCTTGCCATTGATAACACCATATTTTTTATGAAAAATATCGTAAATATGGTTTAAATGCTGTTGTTCTGATTGAATTTCTTGCTCATTTTCTCCATTTAATTGCAAGTCAATCAATTTTCTTGTACTATCTCTGATTTCTAAAAGTCCTTTTACTCTTTCTCTTTCAGTATCTTTTAATGGGACAGCATACATCAAGTGATTTTCCCTGAAAAAAATATCTTCTTTCCCTTCTACAATGGTATAACTGAAATTTCTAGCATTTTCATCAGCAGGCAATGTTTCCACTTCTTCTATATTTTCTAATTCCTCCATTTCAACCGTTTGAAATAATGTTTTATTCGGTAAAGCAATATGTGTAATGGCTTTCTGTAATTGCTCCTCTAATACCTCCCCTTCTAGTGGCAAACAAGCAGTTTCTTTTTCATTACCATACATATTATTCCAATAAACCATTTGCCCTAATACCATATGTGGATTTTCTACAAAATAATTGTTGACTATAATACCATTTTCTAATGTTCCTATCTGCACCCAACTTGGCTGTTTTTCTGGTGATGTTTCTCTTTTTTGCAAAAACAATATATCTGTTGTCACTTCTGTACCTGCATTTTGAAAAAAGGCATTGTTAGGTAACCTGATTGCCCCTAACAAATCCGCTCTTTCTGATAAATATTTTCGTACACTATCATTTTCTTTGTCTAATGTTCCTTTACTTGTGATAAATGCAACAATACCGCCTGTTTTTACTTTGTCTAATGTTTTGGCAAAAAAATAGTC
>CAJTZO010000111.1 GCA_910583755.1 uncultured Clostridia bacterium | reverse complement strand
CTCAAGGGTATCATCCGGCTCTTTATGGCTCTTTGTCTGCCTGATACTATCCAGATATTCAAAGCAGGTTATATGATCTGGTAAAATCTCATCAGTTACAAATAACACTCTCGGCTTTTTCTCAAACGCACATCCTGCAAAATATGTCCTGAGTTTTTCTTCACTTCCTACATAACCTTTCACTGTATACATTTTTTCCTCCCATTAAATACAACAGTCTTCACACTCTCAATGTAATCTTTCCGCTATCGTCAAATAGATAAATAAAGAAAAAAAGCGAGATACACTGAACTTATTGCTAAAGCAGCCTTTGATATTGCATTTCTCGTTTTTTTGTTTTTTATCAAGCAGATAGCAAATACAAAAATAATTTTTGTTCAATATCCCCTATCAGCTCTTACAAAATCAGCAATAACTACCCGTACATTGCGGTCAAAATAATACATGTTATAATTATTTTTCTATCATATAATCCCTGTTTTTCGGGCATAATATATAAAGCAGTAAAACAGACAGCCCAATAGTTATAAGAAGCGTTACCTCTCCCTGATTTCCTGAAAATAAAGTTCCTCCCACCATTCCACCATTAAAATTAAGTATTTCAAGTCCTGCGGTAATTGCATAATAGCCGCACAGTCCCCTCGGAGCTAAAAAAATACCACAAATTTCTAAAAAAGCTGCAACAAGACTTCCAAATAAATATCCATTTTCTTTTTGAGCGCCAAAAATAATAATCGGCAAGACAGAAATAAAGCTACAAACAGCAAACACAATCTGTTGAACAAAAAAATACCCAACCGATTCTCCAGACACCTCAATGTGGCAGCAAATTACCCCTATAGTGGAGCAAATAAATTCTAATATTGCTATGATCAATAAAAAACAAAAACCAACAAACAGCTTTGCACAAATCAATGTCCGTGAATTTATAGCTGCTAAATATATGTTTTTTAATGTATTGTTTTTATATTCCAAATCAATTAAGTATCCGCATATTAAAGTAATCATAACCGGATATAAAAAACATGAATGGTTCCAAAGCAAGACATCTGCATATTCTCTTAATGAGAACGTACCATCATAGTTTGTTTGAAATACAGACATCAAGTTAATAAAGAATGTAGCAACAATCACAATAAAAATCGTATTATTTCTTTTTATTTTTTGAAATTCAGCCAACAGATACATCGTTTTATCACCTACTATACTTTTTATGAAAACCATAAATTATGAAAATAACCGAAATAAATACCGAGCAAAACATAACTCCAACAAACTGCAACCCAGAAAGAGCTATTTCTTCCAGATAAATTGTCATTTTAACTGCGGTATATGGCAGTAAAAATCTATATACTGCCGCAATCGGTAAAAAGGGAAGCGCCCAAACCGGAATTTTTGTAATAGACATAATAAAAATAAAATTAAATATGACAAATATAAAAACAACTATTCCTGTTACGATATAATTATTTTTCTGATTTATGATCAAAGCAATTATTGGTAATAAGGCTGCACACATTAAAAATCCAATCAACATATGAATGATAAAATTACTCCATATCCCAGAAATATCCTTTACTGCCAGACCGATCAAAAAGGACGCAAAAATTGACACAATGGAATAAAGTACAGATACAAGTGCAATAACTATCAATTTGGCACACAGCCATTTCCCCATTGATACAGGAATCAAGCGCATATTTTTCATAGTGTCGAAATCCTGCTCCATATAGAAAAAAATCATCGCAAACATCCCCAACATAAGCGGCATCATAAAGCAATCACCTAACTGAACCATCATTGCAAAAATATTTTTCATATCATATGAGTTAGCAATAACTATAAGCGCAACCGGTATCGGAAACATACATGCAGCTAAAGCTGTGCATATGGTAATCTTTTTCCTCTTCAATTTAATAAATTCTTCAATAACCAAATCAACCAATCCCTTCACCTCCTGTAATCCTTTTAAAATAATCCACCAGTGTATCATTGCAAAGCCCGGAACTGATAACAGTTATATCCTGCATCACAAGTTCTTTATTGACTGCCCCCATATCCAAAGAGGTATCATAAAGACGCAGGGTATGATCGTCCTGCACAGAATAATTTTTCAACTGAAATTGATGTTCCAGAATCAGGGCTGCTTTGGAAACGTCCGAAACCTGCAGGAAGATATACTTACTATTTTTCTTCTCTAACTCGCTCATACTGCTTTCTTCCAAAAGAACTCCATGATCAATGATACCGATATCATCTGCCAGTAACTGGATTTCCGAAAGAATGTGACTGGATATCAGGATCGTTTTCCCACGCTCAACACTCAAATCTTTAATAAAATCCCTGACCTCAGCAATACCAATAGGGTCAAGGCCATTTGTC
>CAJTZO010000110.1 GCA_910583755.1 uncultured Clostridia bacterium | reverse complement strand
TTTCTTTCGGAAGAAGATTGCTCCATAAGAGTTCACCTCCTTCCGTATCCAAATGAGACAGAGTGAAATGGTTCTCCCTTTCACCCCATATCCCAATCGGGGATAGGCAAAACGTCGAAAACTTTGCAATTTTTTGAAAAAGTTTTCAAATATATAAAAAACGCCCGGACAGGTACAAATCCTGCGGACGTCTTTTATCCCATAATATAAAATTATAGCTACATCTTCGTAATCTCTAACACTACCTTTGAGGGTATTCTCAACAGCTTCGTCTGTTAAGATTTTTTTAACCGTTTAAACCCGGTATCCCCTCTTAGATGTAGCTGTTGCATGGCACTCCCCACGCAATCAAAAAGCAAAAAGACACTTGAAAAAGCCTTTGCCGGATTGCGTTTTTTTTACAATCCCAAAGGATTTCAAATGTCTTGGTAGTGTTATACACTATTTAATTTTAATCTCTTACACTTTTCACTTTTTGAAGGTATCGTTATACACTACTTAAAAGAAGTCACAGGAGGTGAAAAAGTGTCAAACATGGCTCCCACTTTAGGGCAAATAATGAAAAAAGCTCGCCTTGAGCAGCGATTTACACAAGAAGAAATTGCAGAACGCATTGGCTGTCATCCCCAATATTACAAAAATCTGGAAAATGACAAGGGTACGCCGAGTATTCAGCTTTTTTGTACCATCATGCGTACATTGAACATATCTGCTGATTCATACGTTTATCCAAATCAAAATATAAACGATCCCTGTTATCAGAAGATTATGCAGTTACTTGGACAATGCAGCCAATACCAGCTTTCCGTTCTTCTTGCAACCGCAGAAGCTCTGGTATGGGATAATCCCACAAAGAAAAATGATACATAGAAAACATAGATTTTCTTATACTGAAATGTAACCACTTCTAATTCTTTTATAGTTTTTTATAGTTTTTCTAACCTATCTATAGATTTGACAGATATGTTACATTCAAAAGGCTCATATCCGTCTGCAATGAGCCTTTCTTTCATTTTAACTTTTCTATTGCCCTCTTAATTTTTTCATCCGATTCCAATAATCCCAAACCTGACAATATCTGCACACAATCTATAACTCCCTGACAATATGCTTCCTGCTGTTCCTCAAAAGACACCGCCTGCATCTGTTCTATATAATTGCAGATTGCCCTCTGTTGTAGTTCAGATAAATTCTTTTGTTCCTTCTCCCACACTTGCCTAAATATTTTCAAGGCTTTCTTTTCTTTCTGGCAGCTCTCCAAATGAATGATAGAGTTCCTCTTAATATCCTCACAGCGTAATTCTTTTAGAAATAATGATACTTTTACCCATACCTGACTTTCCATCTTTGATTTTCTCCTTTTGAAATTTATATTTTCACATTGTAACGCAAAATGAGCAGATATTACCATTTTGCTCTGTAACATCTGCTCATTTTGTTCTTTCGCTAAATTTGTAGCCCACTCCCCATACAGTGATGATATATCTTGGGTGTGCCGGATCAGGCTCTATCTTCCGTCGAATTTTGTTGATGTATGCGGTCATGTTCCGTTCATCAAAAACATATTCATTATTCCAAACAGCATCATAAATCTGCTCTTTGCTGAAAACACGCCCTTTGTTCTGTACCAACAGCATAAGTATTTCAAATTCTTTTCCTGTTAATACAATTTCTGTTCCATTACGAAAAACCTGATAATTCTCTGGCACAAGTTTCAGACCATCAAAGGAAAACGACGTATCCTTTTCAGTTTCCATAGGTAATTGATAGCCATATTCCTCTATCAGACACCTGAGCTGATTGATAAAATTATCATCAACATTCTCCATTTTAATGAGTATCACATTTCCAATTTTACATCACTTCTTTCCTTAATTATCCTCAACCTGTTTCTATTTTACAATTATTGTTCCACTACTGCTGCTAATCTCTAATTTGTTATTGCCTTGCCCGATATTTCCCTGTTTACAGCCTGATGTGTCTTTTGTAAAATCTATATTGCTTAGCTGCATTGTTATATCATTAGAATCAGTTGTAACATCTAATTGCAAATCCGTTGGACTTTCCTTATGTGATACGGATACATCGCCTGAATCAGTCTGTACTTTCAATGCTGAATAAACGCCTGCTCCTCCTACACCGACTTCACCGGAACTGGTGACAATCGCCAAAGAATCAAAATTTACATCCTTTAATGTCACATATCCTGATTTGCTTACAATTTCCACATCAGGTATCGTACTGTTTTCAAACGTTACATCTCCTGATGTTGTGACTATTTTAGCATTACTCACAGTCACATTAGACAATACCACATATCCTGATGTATTGACTAATGACAGCTCCTGAACAGAAATGTTATCAATCTGCATATTTCCACTTCCATTGTTAATTTTAAATGGGATTTCTATTCCTTCAGGCAAATATACCGTAATTTCA
>CAJTZO010000109.1 GCA_910583755.1 uncultured Clostridia bacterium | reverse complement strand
TGAATCTGTCACACTGTCAAAACCAGCTTGCGCAATCAAATTAATCGCCCCATTTAATGCTAATGATGACAGCTGCTTTCCTTGCATCCATAGTGGGAGATTATTTAAAAGTACAATCTCCTAGCCGAAAAGGAGAATTGAAAACAAATCATTTGTGGGGCGGAAATTTGATACAAAGTTTTGCAGATGGCATGAAAGGCAAACAGGGAATATTAAGAGATACTACAGCTTTATTAGCAACACAAACAAGTGCATTAAATGGGATTGAGATAGAAAATTGGAGAAAAAAAGACGAGAAATTTACAATTAAAAATAGAGCAGAAAAAACAGAAGAAAATCAAAAAGAACAAAGACCCATTTATATTGTGATACAGGGGGCAGAAAAACGAGAAAATGAAATTGCACAGGAGGTAGCAAGAGAGTTAGACAAGCGTGGTTATGGCAAAAGAAAACGAGAAAAAAGCCCATCTCTTACGATGAGCCCTTACGGATTTTTAGGGGGATATTAAATTTATTTCACATGAAGTTGCGTTTTTAATGCCTCCTGCAATACTTGAGAAAAATTGATATTATGTTCTAAAGCTAATGTATTTAACCATGCAGGCAAGGTAACAGTACGACTAACAGAACGATTGATTTGAGCCATACGAATAGAAGGCATATAAACATCAATCAATACAGCTCTTTCGTTTGACTGTAATTTTACGTCAGAAAGAGGTGTCGGAGAAGGGATATTTTCTCCATCTTCTTCTAAACCATGCAGAACACACCCCAAAAGTTCTCTTGCGGATAAAAGAGCGTCATCATCATTTATGCCACTGGTAGCACAGTCTAAATCTGGAAAAACAACTGCAATTTCTTGTTCTGGTTCGTAAGTAAAAACAGCAGGATAAAAATAACGTTCTATTTTTTTCATTGTAAAACCTCCTAAATTTAAAAATAGTCAAAAGGGATAGGGCTTACCGAAAGGTTAGCCCTGATTGTTTTTCAATGATATCAAGCGTTTTTCGAGGAATATCTTTATCTGGGTGCTTTACTGTAGTACGCCCCTTTTTGATTGGATGTTTAAACTGATGATGACTGCCTGTTACATTTACTTCATACCAACCATCTGCTTTTAGCAACTTGATAACTTCTCTTGATGAATAACTTTTCATTATTTTCCCTCCTGACAATAAGATTGTAACACATATAAAAATATGTGTCAATAACATATGTTTTTATATGTGTTTAAAATAAAAAAGGAGATGATACCATACAAATAATGTTAGGAGATTTAATTTTAAAAACAACAGAAAAACCGGATTTTGTACAACATGGTGGTGGTCAAATGTTAGCAATCAACACCTTTCCCGGTGGAAATGTCAGCATTCAAAATTTTGGTTCTACCTACCGGGAAATTAGCTGGGATGGCTGGTTTGAAGGCGTTGAGGCTATGGACAGAATGTACAAAATAGGAAATATGCGGCAAAAAGGAAATCCAGTTATTTTTCGCACCGAAATGTACAGTCAGCTTGTCGTGATTAAGGAGTTTACACCAGACCACAGAACTAATTTTTTTATTCCTTTTTCCATTACTTTGGAAAGAGTGGTACAGATAACAAAACAAACACCAAAAGAGGCAGTTGACAAAGTAGCCGAAGCAATCAAAGCAGAAACGGAAGTACAAGAAGAACAACAAAGCTACATAGTAAAAGCGGGAGACACCCTTTCTAAAATTGCAAAAAATCATTATGGGGATGCGAATGCTTGGGACAAAATTTATCAGGCAAATCAAGATAGTTTGCAGAGTCCACATAAAATACAAATTGGACAGGAGTTGAAATTACCTTGAGTGAGGGAAAATATGAATTATTACCGGGACCTATCACAATAAACGGTTCTATCGCCTATAAAATAAAGGCTTTAAAGAATTTTGGAGATGTAACAGCAGGGCAAATTGGTGGGGCAGTCAGCAGTGAAAGTAACTTATCACATTGGGGTTGCTGCTGGATATATGATAATGGTGCAGCAGTAGAAAATGCAAGGGTTTATGGCAATGCAAAAATATATGACAATGCCATTATAGCAGAAAGTGCACAGGTTTATGATAGTGCCAAAATAGGCGGCAATGCGATGGTAAAAGGCAATGCGCAAGTATATGATTGTGCTAGAGTTTTGGAAAATGCAGTGATAGATGGCAATAGTAAAATACGAGGATTGATGAGAGTTTATGGAGATAGCAAAGTAAAGGAAGAAAACTGGGAATAAAAGACTTTAAAAAGACCTTGAGCTTCGCCCAAACCTACTCGCTTTTTTGAAAAAAAGCGAGGCAAAAAACTTTCTTGGAAAAACTAGCGTTTTTCCTTATTTTTCTTATTACAAAAAAATTAGCAAAAACGCTAGTTTTTGCCTAAAGTTCTTTCGGTTCCTTTCTTTACAAGAAAGGAACAAAAGGTTTTAAATAAAAGAAGGTGTAAAAATGTTTCAGGGAA
>CAJTZO010000108.1 GCA_910583755.1 uncultured Clostridia bacterium | reverse complement strand
AAGCAAAAGAGAAAAAAACACAGAAAATAACAAAATATGGCTTAATGGAAAAAAGTCAAGAAACGGGAAAACAAAGCAATATTAGCAATAAAGTTTCTGATTTTTCATTAGATAAAAAACAAAGTAAAAAACAAAATACAGAAAAAATAAAAGAAGAAAAACAAGGCGGGCGTACAGCTCGCCTTACTTCACTAAAAAAGAAACAACAAAGAAAAATGATTCAAAAAGCACAGTTAGAGAATGAAATCAAAAACGATATTCCACTTTATGAGCAACATTTTTCAGAATTAGAAAATAATGATTCATTGTATATGTCGTTATCAAATGAAGAAAAGCAACAGGAACAACAATGTCAACCAGCAAAGAGCAATGTAAAATCAGATTATAAAAAAAGAATTGTAAAAAAAATAATTGCAAAAAATAAAAATGAAAAGTTGCATGATGTTCCCATAAAAGAATTAGAAACACCAGAAAATAAAAATTTTCATACTGAAAAAAAGAATGGTATGAAAAAGCAAAAACAGAAAGTACAACAAAGAAAATCAGCAGAAAGAATAAAAAAGAATGATTTTTCATTGCAACAGGCAAAACAGGAAAATAGCTATTCTGAATTTCAAACTGTTAAAAAGGAACAAAACAAAAACCATTTAGAGTTTGAGCATAAAAAGCAACAACAAAAAACACAAAAGAATACAAAAATTCAGTTTTCTACAAAAGAACAACAAAATTTGAATGAAGTATCAGAAAATGATTTTAGCAAAAATAAAAAAATACAATATCAATCTTTTTATAAAAACTCTAATGAAGAACAAAAAGCAAAAAAATTACAATATTATGCTACTGAAAAACAAGAACAAAATCAATATACTAATGAAAAACAAATTTTACTGAATAAAGAAACAAAAAAAGAAATTTCTACAAATGATAAATTAAAATTAGAAAAATTGGAGAGCAAAGTACAAAATGCACAACAGAAATTAGAAAAGGTAGAAAAAAAGCTACCTAAAAAAACAAAAATCAAATTTGAAAAAAGTTTTGATGAAAAAACAAACACAAATAAAAAAGCGACAAAAGCAACAAAAATGAAATTTCACATAGAAAAAGAGGCAAAACCACAATATGAACAAAAACCATTTAGAAGTGCTGTCAAAAAGGCTGTTGTTACTCCCCCACTCTCTTTATGGTACAAGGGACATCAAAAAATATCAGAAACAGAAAAAGAAAATACTGCTGTAGAAGCAGCTCACAAAAATGAGCAAAGAGCAGAGTTTTTATTAAAAAATGGCTACAGAAAGTGGAGTTATAATAGAAAAAACAAGCCTTATCGTACTTTAACAAAAATGGAAAAACGATTACAAAAAGCAAATACAAAATATCATATGACAAAATTTTCTGTTGAAAACCAAAAATCAAAAACAGATGAAACAAATAAAAAATGGCTTCAGAAACACAATATCAAAAAGAAATATGCTCAAATGGTAAGACAAAAACAAAATCAAGAAACCATTAGAACAGCAAAAGATGTTTTTGTACAGATAGTGAGAGCAATTTCTCATGTTGCAGGCACACACAAAACAGTTATCGGTATTATTGCTGTGATGGGTGTGCTTTTTATATTGTCAAGTTCTTTGATTGGGTCGTGTTCTGCTATGTTTTCAGGTGTAGCAACGTCTACATTTGTAGCAGCTTATACAGCAAATGATGAGGAAATCAATGCAGCAGATTTGTATTATACAGAATTAGAAACAAATTTACAATATACCATAAATCATATAGAGCAAACTTATACAGGTTATGATGAATATCGTTACAATATTGGTGAAATTGGACACAATCCTTATAAACTCATGGCGTATTTGTCAGCGATGTATGACTTTTTTACATTTGAGGAAATCAAAACAGATATAGAAAATTTATTTCATAGTCAATATAATCTGCAAATTATTCCTAAAACAGAAGTCCGTTATGACAGTGATGGCAATGCTTCTGACTGGCACGTTTTAGAAGTGACACTTACTGTAAAACCTATGGAACAAACTACAATACCACTTATGAATCAATGTGACTGTAAATATAAATATGATGTTTATATGGAAACATACGGAAATCGTCAAAACTTTGGAAATCCTTTTTCCTTTTCCTGGTTAAGCTATATTTCAGGACAATATGGCTATCGTTTAAATGAGCAAGGAGAAAAAGAATTACATAGAGGAATTGACTTAAAACTACCACAAAATACAAGCATTTTAGCAATACACGATGGCATAATTTCAGAAATCAGCAGTGATATGATGTTAGGAAATTATATTGTGATGGAGGATAACAAGGCATATCAAAGTAAATACGCTGGCTGGGAAAGGTGTAATGTTTCTGTAGGGCAAGAAGTAAAAAAAGGAGAAGAAATTGCTTTTACAAGTGATAAAATTTTTCATTTAGAAGTCACTCATAATGGGCAATACCTAAATCCTATGTATTTTGTAGAGAATGGCGATGATGGCAAAGGTGCATTACCTGGAACAGAAGGCGGTATTGTGATACCAGAATATCCAGGAAGTGCTATGGGAGATGGCAGTTTTGGAGCATTGATAACAGAAGCAGAAAAATATCTTGGTTATCCTTATGTTT
>CAJTZO010000107.1 GCA_910583755.1 uncultured Clostridia bacterium | reverse complement strand
TTGGCACATTGATAAAGCCATCTTTATCTGTAGTATATTCACCAATGACATCACCACTTTGTTTTGTCACTTTAAATTTAGCACCACTTAATGGTTTTCCAGATATTTCGTCTACTTTTTTAATTTGTAAAGCAGTTAGTTTTTTATTTGTAAAAGTAACAACCGTAGGAGTATTGGTTTTAATTTCCACCGTTTTAGGTGTTTCATCTAATAAATAACCTTCTGGCGATTTTATCTCTTTTACCACATACCAATCTGGAGAAAGCTCTGGAATACTAATACTACCAGCTTTATCCGTAGTATATTCTCCCATTTTTTCACCGTTTTGTCTTTCTACAATAAATTTTGCACCGCTTAATGGTTCTCCAGATATTTCGTCAATCTTTTTAATCTGTAAAGCAGTTAATTTTTTATTTGTAAAAGTGACAACAGTAGGGACATTTGTTTTAACTTCCACTGTTTTAGGCGTTTCATCTAACAAGTAACCGTCTGGTGACAGTTTTTCTCTAATCACATACCAATCTGGTGAGAGTGTTGTAATATTGATTGTGCCGTCTTGGTCAGTAGTGTATTCTCCTACGTGTTCCCCATTTTGTTT
The DNA here is from genome assembly GCA_910583755.1 of uncultured Clostridia bacterium. GTDB lineage: Bacteria > Bacillota > Clostridia > Lachnospirales > Anaerotignaceae > Coprocola. The sequence goes on along the minus strand of CAJTZO010000107.1, from coordinate 2,099 downwards.
TTCTACAATAAATTTTGCACCACTCAAAGGTTGTCCTGATTTTTCATCTGTTTTTTTGATAATAAGTGATGTTAATTTTTGATTGTAAAACTCTACTGTAACTGTTTTACCTGTTTTGATTTCAAAATCTTTTATAGTATCATTTAATAAATAACCGTTCGGTGCTTTTACCTCTACAGCAGTATACCATCCTGGCTGTAATTCATCTATTTGTATCATACCATTTTTATCAGTGGTATATTCTCCTATGACATTACCGCTTTTTTTAGAAATTTTAAATTTTGCACCAATTAAAGGCTCTTTATTTTCTGAATCAAATTTCTTGATAATGACAGAAGCTAAAGGCTTATTAAAAAATTCAAGTGTATACGTTTTACCATAATCTATAGCAATGGTTTTAGATTGATTTTCTAATAAATAACCATCAGGTGATTTGATTTCTTCTACAATATAGCTACCTTTTTGTAAGTTAGGTATGGTAATTGTACCTGTTTCATCTGTTTTGAATATACCATTACCTTTGCCTACTGCATCACCTTTGCTTGTAATGACTTTAAATTCTGCATTTGCTAATGGCTTTTTGCTGTTGGAATCCATTTTTAATATTACTAATGTGCTAACTGGCTGATTTTTAAAGCTCAATTTATAAACTTTACCATCTGTACCAATATCAACGGTTTGTGGTGTAGTGTCTAATACATAGTTTTGAGGAGCTTCCAGTTCTGTCACAACATAACTTCCCGGTTTTAAATTGGATACTAAAAACTCTCCGTTTTCATTTGTCACAAATTCACCATTACTGCTGCCTGCTGCTGTGCCTGCACCTGTTGTCACTTTAAATTTTGCATTTGCAAGTGGTTTTCCTGTGAGTGCGTCTGTTTTGGATACCAATAAACTGCCATAAGGATAATTGGCAAAAGTCACTTCAACAATAGATGTACCATCTGCTTTTAACCATGCCTGCTGCTGGCTATTTTCAGAAAGCAAGTAATTTGTAGGTGGTTTTACTTCTTCAATAATATATCCGCCAGGTTCTAAACCAGTAATCACAATAACACCTGAATTATCTGTAGTGTATCTGCCTATAATTGTGCCGGAATTTCCAGAAATATCTTCTGTCACTTTTCGTACTTCAAATGCTGCACCGTCAAGCAATTCAGAAGTATTTGCGTCTACTTTTTTAATGACAATGCTGTTTAAAGGATAATTGACAATTTCCTCTCCCAAGTTGTAAGCACTTCCTGATGTGACTTTGACTGCTGTATTACTGTTTAAAGTTTGATTATTTTTGTTGTTTTCTATGATACTTGTAAAAATATTTTCTACTTTATCTGTTACATCATCTTTGTTTATTGATGGGAGAGTAACATTATTTGAATTATTTGTTGGTGGAGTGATACTATTTTCATTTTGTTGTGCATTTCCTCCATTGATTACAGTATAAGCATTTTCACCTGGTGCAAGATATTTTCTTGTCACAACATTAGATGGCTTGCTGATACCTTGTGCTGGTCTAATTTCTGTAATGATATACCAACCTGGTTCTACTTTAGGCAATATAATTTGACCGTTTTTGTCTGTTCTGTATGTACCAAGTGTTGTAATACCACCATTTTGTCCCTCATACTCAATTTTATATGTTGTATTGGGAATTGGTTTGTATGTTAAGGCATTTGTTTTGGTAATAATCAGTGTTGGTTTTCTGGTATCTTCATACACAAGTGTTTTATTTTTTCCCCATTCTAAAGCAATTTCTTTATGCTGTGGTTCTAAAATGTAGCCTTCTGGTGCTACAATTTCTTCTACTGTGTAAATACTTTCGTCTAATTTTTCTATTGTTATTGTACCTGTTTTATCTGTTATATATTCACTTACTGTTTTATCTTCTGTTTTTGTGACTTTAAATTTTGCACCGGACAATGGTTCTTTTGTTTTGCTGTCTATTTTTTGAATTGTGAGAACAGGGCGTTTTTTGTTTGTAAATACGACTTGTTTTGTTTTACCCCATTCTAACTCTACATCTTTGTGCTGTTCTTCTAGTAAGTAACCATCAGGAGCAACGATTTCTTCTATGGTATAGATTTCAGCATTGAGGTTTT
>CAJTZO010000106.1 GCA_910583755.1 uncultured Clostridia bacterium | reverse complement strand
AAATTCAATGTTTTTAGCTATTTGATATTTTTCTTTTTATGTGACGATATTCAAACAAAATATCGTCACACTTTTTATTTTTTTATCAATGCCAACTTGATTTGTCTGCCTGTTCTGTTTCGGTTTGTTTCATAGTAAATTCCAAATTCCTCAAGCAATCGCTCTGCGTTGACATTTAAGCGTCTTGTTAGTGCATTTGGTGATATTTCTTTTGGCAATAATGCAGCTAATTCTGAAGCCGTTCCACTCCAATTCGATTTATTTTTTGTTACCATTTCACCAATCATTTTTATGATTGGGTCAAGTGGTTCTTTACACAACTCTGTTTCCATTTTGATAAATTTCCACAGGCATTTTTCTCTATCAAACTCCAAATAAATTTTTTGGTCTTGTTGGTCACGTCCAACAATATCAAGTATACCCTTGTTGTCAATGCGTTTCGTCTTCTGAAGTATAAAGGCTCCATCGGCGGCACCTAGCAATCCATTTGTGCCAGAAATCATATCAAAGCAGTCTTCTGATTGTAGTTTTCTGGTATGATGAACAATTAACATACAAATGTTATGTTTTTCACTAAACTGTTTCAGTTTCATCACAATATCATAGTCGTTAGAGTAGTTATACCTGTCACCATTTATTTCTCTTATTTTTTGCAAAGTATCAATCATAATCAACTTTGTGTCTGGATGTTCTTTCATAAAATGAGTAAGTTGTTCTTCTAATCCTTCATTTAATGCTTTTGATTTTGTTGCAAAATGAAAATTAGGCGTACTTTCCATACCAAACATTCTTGACAATCTCTTTTGTATTCTGCTGTAATCGTCCTCTAATGCTAAATATAATACAGAACCTTGACTGACTTGATAATTCCACAAAGGTAAACCCATACTTACATGATAACCTAATTGTGCCATCAAAAATGACTTTCCAATTTTGGGAGCACCTACAAAAAGATATGTACCATTATAAATCAACTTGTCAACAACAGCAGCTTTAGGTGGATAAACTGTATCGTACAATTCTTCCATTGTAATCGTTTTTAACACCCCCTGTTCCAAACTTTTTAAATTTTCTGTGGCTTGTAAATTGCTTTTTTGTTGTTTTTCTGTTATACTTTTTTTAATGACATTTGATTGTTCCTTTTCTGTGCTACCAGATGTAATAGGAACAATCTTTTCTTTTTTACTCATTGGTTTTCCTCCTTCATTCCTTGTAAAATTTGATTAATAAATTGAATTGTTGATAGTGTTACATCATCAATTTCATTTCCATTTGTTAATTTTTGCAGTTCTATACAAAGCAGTTGTATATAATTTTTTAGAGCCTTATAAACCCTTGTGTTGCCTACTACTACAACATCTTGACAAAGCAATCTCTTAATAATATAGTCTTGTTTAGTTAAACCAGATAAAGCAACTAGGTTATCTAATAGTCTTACTTCTTCATTTGACATTCTGAATGAAACAGTTTTATTTCGCCATCTTCCTTGCTTGTCCAAATTTCTCTCCAAGTTCTTCACCCCTTTCTACATTTAATTTTTGTGCCATCTCTATTTGTTTGGTAGGAAAAAGATGAGCATATTGGTATGTAATATCAATACTTTCATGTCCTACTCTGTCAGCAATCGCAACTGCTGAAAACCCTAAATCTATTAAATGTGAAATATGACTGTGTCTTAAACTATGCAATTTAATACGCTTTACACCTGCTACTTTTGCTCCCCTATCCATTTCGTGATGAAGGTAGCTTTTTGTAACTGGAAAAATTCTGTCTATAGATTTACAGCCATAAAGTAATTTTAGATAATCTTGCATTTCTTCAACCAAAAAATCAGGCATTTGTATTATACGATTGCTTTTTGCAGTCTTTGGTTCAGTAATAACATCTTCACATTGAAGCCTTTGATAAGATTTATTGATAGTCACTACACCTTTTTCAAAATCGAAATCGGCTGGTGTCAACGCAAGTAGTTCTCCCAAACGAATACCACACCAGTAAAGCATTTCAAAAGCGTAAAATGACAATGGTTTATCCATCATTGCTTCTGAAAATTTCAAATATTCTTCTTTTGTCCAAAATTCAATTTCTTTTGTCTGTGCCTTTCCCATATTCCCAGCTTTTGCAGCAGGATTGGATTTCAACTCATAATATCGTACCGCATGATTGAATATTGCACTCAACTGGTTATGCACTGTTTTTAAATATGTTTCTGAATAAGAGTTGCCTTTTTCGTCTTTGTAAGCAAGCATTTTATTTTGCCATGCAATTACATCAGCAGGACGTATTTCATTCATTTTTTTGTTGCCAAAGACAGGAACTAACTTTGTTTGAATAATGTTTTCCTTAGTCAACCAAGTGTTTAGCTTTAGTCTTGCTTTCATATCCTTGCTATAAATTTCAACAAAACTTTTAAAACTCATATCAAGGTTTGTTTCTTGCTTTTGCTTGAATTCTCTTTCCCATTCTAGTGCCTCTCTTTTGGTTTGAAATCCTCGTTTTGTTTTGCCTTTGTTTTTACCTTGCCAATCACGATAGTAGAAAAATACAAACCATTTTCCAGTTTTTTTATCTTTGTAAGCCGACATAACTTTCCTCCTTCCTAAGCCCATAAACTTTTTCTTCAAAAAATTGTCTGTTAACCTTTCCAGAAATTGTAATAAAGCCTCTGTTTTTCAATTCTTCATTCAGTTTTCGTACGAGTTTGTAAGCATATGACTTTGATACACCCAATTCTGTTGCTATTTCTTCTGCTTTTATAAATAAATTTTTATTCATACTTA
>CAJTZO010000105.1 GCA_910583755.1 uncultured Clostridia bacterium | reverse complement strand
TTCATACATTACGCCATACATTCGCGTCTTGGTTGGTTCAAAACGGTGTTTCGTTACCTGTGGTTGGCAATCTTTTAGGACATAAGGATTTGAAAATGACAATGCGTTATGCCCATTTGGCACCTGACCAAAACAGATATGCCGTAATGTTGTTACAACAATAATCAAAAATAATATAATTAGTCAAGTTTTTTTATAGTTTTTTATGTGTCATAGATAACATGTTATAATTAATCATTTTTTATAAAAAGACCATATATATGGTCTTTTTATAATTTAACAATCAATTATTTAGCAATACCTAAAAAAAGAAGTAAACTTCGCTCTATTTCATGTAATTGTTTTTCAGTGATAAAACCAAAAGTTTTACCAACTTTATCATTTTTAACAGTCATAATTTTATCAATCATAACTTGAGAAATTTTTTGTAAATTATTTTTATCATCAGGTTCAAAAGTAATTCTCAAGAGTGGAGCATTTACAATAGTACTGGTTATTGGCAAAACAGTAATGCTAGTATGCTCCATAAAATTATTGCTCTGAATTACTAATGCGGGTCTAGGTTTTCCATAATCACCAGATAATGAAACTGTTACAATATCTCCTCTTTTCATCAATTAGTCCACCCATCAACATCAATTAAAGCTTCATCCATAAATTGATGAATATCATTTAATTTATCAGCTTCAGAAACTACCAAACTTTGTCTTTTACATTCATCCAGAAAATTTGGTTTTTTTGTATCATAAACCCATATTTGTATTGGTCTAAGACCTAATTCACGAAGTGCATTACGGTGCTTTTGTACACGTTCTGCTGTTAACATATATGACGCTCCTTTTTTAAATATGATTTATTGTGAAACCCCATATGTTACATGTAACAAAAAAATATTTATTATGTCAATTAAAAGTTAGAGTTTTTTTGGAGTAATAAAAAAGAATACAAAACTATATAAAAGTATAAATAAGTATAAAAAACTATAAAACTTATAATTTTTTCAAATAATTATATACAAATTCATTCTTTTATGATATGTCAAAAAGACAGGACAGATAATTTTGGACAATAAAATTGTCAAAATTATGCCCTGCCATTGCATGGAGCTTAAGCTTATTCGCCTGCGGCTCAACGCAAAAACAATTTAAAATTATTTTAAGGAGAAAAAAATGAGTAACATCGAACAACAAGAAACTATTGAAAATGTAGTAATTCCACAACTTACAGTATCTGAGCAAGGTACTCCAATGGCAAGCTCTCTGGACGTAGCTAAGGTTTTTGGCAAAGAACACAAGAATGTTTTACAGAGCATTGAAAATCTTTTTGAGGATATTCCTCAAGATTTTACTGAGCTGAATTTTCAGCCGTCCTCTTATATGAACCAACAAAATAAAGAACAACCTATGTATCTTCTCACCCGTGATGCATTTACCTTACTGGCAATGGGCTTCACAGGCAAAAAAGCCATGCAGTTTAAAATTGCTTATATTGAAGCGTTCAATGCGATGGAAAAACAATTATTGGAGCATAAAAATCAAAGTCAATTAAAGTCGGAAGAAGATAACTTAAAAAAGAAAAAAAACAAAATGGAAGAAAAATTGCCATGCAGATATAAAACTGCGATACTTCCAAATGCGAAAGAACAAACAGGAATGAAAGGTTTTTTGCAATTTGTGGCATTTTTAAATAATACAACTTATGAAGAAGTTGAAAAATTTTATTTAAATTTTTTTGATATTTCGTCATTGAGTAATTGCAGTGCAAAAACAGCTAATGAAATTTTGCAGTTGTCTAATGTTAAAATCAATAACATCAAAGCCAATTTTCCTCGCAGTTCACAGCCAAAACTTGATTTATACCGAGACACTTTTTTAGGGTTAATTGATTTTTTTATGTTGCAGCACAAAGAACTATATAGGGAAAATGTAGAAAATTATGTTTGTCATCGAGGCAATATTATGGATATAGAGCAAATTCAAACAGAGGAAGAATATTTAAAAGCAATCTTTATTCTTTACAAGGCGATTTGGATAGAGAGAAATATTTATGAAGAAGAAAAAGCTTTTACATACTAACATTGCTAAAGTTTGTTTAACAGATAGCGAATATGCATACCTGCTTCAAGCATGTTCTCAAACGGGGCTTAGTATTTCAGCTTTTTTACGGAATGTGGCGTTAAATACGCCGCTTCCGAATAAAGAAGTAACAACCTTTCGTTTGGAGTTATTGCAGACAGCTGCCGACATGGGTCGGCTTGGCGGTTTATTGAAAATGGTGATTTCCAACGGTATGGAAAAACGAAAAGTACAGCCATTGCTTGAGGAAATCCAACAACGTCAAAAAGAACTGAAACAAATAGCGCGTAAAATACAATGATTAGCAAGCATATCCATTGCAAAGCAAGTAATGATAATTATAAGAGGCTTGCTGACTATATAGCGGCAGCAAAGCATACCAAGAAGCAGGAAAAACTCCTGCACTCTTGGTGTGCGGGCTGTATTGACAATGAAGACTATGAATCTTCCATCACGGAAGTCGAGCTTACGCAATCACTCAACACCCGAACAAATAAAGAAAAAACGTATCATCTTATTGTAAGTTTTCGCAAAGAAGACGAGGGAAAACTTACAGAGGAAGATTATAAAAACATTGAACAAGAATTTGCCAAAGCCCTTGGTTTTGAAGAACATCAACGGCATTGCGGAGTGCATATCAATACGGACAATATACACATGCATATTGCCTACAATATGATTCACCCGCAAAAGCATACACGCCATGAAC
>CAJTZO010000104.1 GCA_910583755.1 uncultured Clostridia bacterium | reverse complement strand
CAGTTAGATTTGCTGTATTTCTAACTTACACACTTTATTTTACACTCCCTAAAAATATGTGTTATGATAATAGTATGAAAATTTAGAACCCCCAAACTTTTTTAAAAGGAATGGTCAGCAATGGCTGTTCCTTTTTTTATAAAAAAATCATTATAAAGAAGGTGTGATGTAATGGGGAAAACAACAACAGAAATGCAGCTTATAGAAATTTCAAAACTGATACCTTATGTCAATAATGCCAGAACACACTCCAAAGAACAACTTGTAAAACTTCGTTCTTCCTTAAGAGAATTTGGTTTTATTAATCCTGTTATTATCGACAGAGATTACAATGTGATAGCAGGACATGGCAGAATTGAAGCAGCAAAACTGGAAAACATTACACAGGTGCCTTGTGTTTTTGTAGATTATCTTACACCAGCACAAAAAAAAGCCTATATTATTGCTGATAATCGTATGGCATTAGATGCAGGTTGGGATGAAGAGCTTTTAAAAATAGAAATTGAATCATTACAGGCAGAAGCGTTTCATATAGATTTAACAGGATTTGAAGAACAGGAAATAGCTGATTTATTTGATACGGATGAAGAAGTGCAAGAAGATAATTTTGATATAAAAGAAGAATTGTCAAAACCAGCAATAACAAAAAGTGGTGATATATGGCTTTTGGGAAACCACAGACTTGTTTGTGGTGATAGTACAAAGGAAGAAACTTACACGCTTCTTATGAATGGAAAAAAAGCAAATTTAGTGGTAACAGACCCTCCATACAATGTAAACTATCAGGCAAATGCAGGAAAGATAAAAAATGACAATATGAGTCAGGATAAGTTTTATCAATTTCTATTTGATGCATTTATAAATATGGAAAAGGAAATGGAAAATGATGCAAGTATTTATGTATTTCATGCAGATACAGAGGGATTAAATTTCAGAAAAGCATTTGCAGATGCGGGTTTTTATTTATCTGGCACCTGTATTTGGAAAAAACAAAGTCTTGTACTTGGCAGAAGTCCTTATCAATGGCAGCATGAACCTTGTTTGTTTGGATGGAAAAAGAATGGAAAACATCAATGGTATTCTGATAGAAAACAAACAACAATATGGGAATTTGATAAACCCAAAAGAAACGATGACCACCCTACAATGAAACCTGTTCCACTGATTGCTTATGTAATTAAAAATTCGAGCCTGTCAAACTGTATTATACTTGACCCGTTTGGAGGAAGTGGTTCTACACTTATTGCCTGTGAACAGACAAATCGTATTTGCTATACCATTGAATTAGATGAAAAATATTGTGATGTAATAGTAAAGAGATATATAGAACAGGTTGGATGCCCTGAAAGTGTATCTGTTATACGAAATGGAACAAATATCCCATTTACTGAAATAAATAAACAAAATACATAGAAAAATACTGTGTAATTATAGTTTAAATCTGTATCAAGCACAAATAAACAAAATACATTGTAAAATGATTGTGTAGTATATAGCTTGCTATCTTGCTAAAGAAACGGTAATATGTGTACTGCCAAAAGGAAAACAGACAAAAGGAAAGGCAGGTATACATTATGAATGAAAAAATAAAAAAACAAATTGAAGAAATGAAAAAACAAACGATAGGCGTTGAAGTAGAAATGAATCACATTACAAGGAGAGATGCAGCAAATATAGCAGCAGAGTTTTTTGAAACACACAAGTTTAAAGATACATCAGATAAAAATGGTTATTATACTTGGTCAGCCTGGGACAAAAAAGGGAGAGAATGGAAATTTCAAAAAGATAGTAGCATTCATGGAGAAGAGGAAGAACAATGTGAAATGGTAACACCAATATTACAATATGAAGACATGGAAGTATTACAGGAGTTAATCCGAAGACTAAGACATGCTGGAGCAAAAAGTGATGCCACAAGAGGCTGTGGAATTCATTGTCACATAGGAGCAAATGAACATACAGCACAAACTCTTAGAAACCTTGCAAATATTATGGCAAGTCACGAAAAATTATTAATTGATGCATTAAACATTGACAGTAACAGAATAGACCACTATTGTAAAACTGTTTCTCCTGAGTTTTTAAAGCAGGTCAATGAAAATAAACCCAAAACCATGGCAGAATTTAAAGATATTTGGTATAAGACAAACAATGCAGAATGCAGCAGGTATCAGCATTATAACAGTAGCAGATACCATATGCTCAATTACCACGCGACATTTACAAAAGGAACAATTGAATTTCGATTATTTCAATTTGATGCTCCTGCAAATGGAAAACAAAATGGACTTCACGCAGGACAACTGAAAAGTTACATTCAGCTTTGCTTAGCACTCAGCCAAATGGCAAAAACAGTGAAAACAGCAAGTCCAAAACCACAACAAAATGAAAATCCCAAATATGCTATGAGAACCTGGCTTCTCCGATTAGGGTTTATAGGAGATGAATTTAAAACAGCAAGAGAAGTGCTTACAAAAAGATTGACAGGAGATACTGCTTTTAGAAATGGCAGAGCTGCCTAAAAGCAAATACATATTTCATCACATTAAAATCGCTATGACGATTTTAATGTGATGGATAAGGTAACTTTTTTGGAAAGGATGATGTAATTTGAAAAAAAGATATTATATTGCTTACGGCAGCAACTTAAATGTAAAACAAATGAAAATGCGTTGCCCATCTGCACAATTAGTAGGAACATCAAAAATTGAAAATTATGAATTGCTTTTTAAGGGAAGTAAAACAGGATATTATCTTACGATTGAACCTAAAATAGGAGAAAGTGTTCCTGTTGCTGTATGGGAA
>CAJTZO010000103.1 GCA_910583755.1 uncultured Clostridia bacterium | reverse complement strand
TTTATTCTTTTAGCAAATTTCTTTTGTCTTTTCAACTTCCCAAAATGAGGGTTGTCGGAAGTTAAAATAAAAACTGGTGTTCTTAAACTAGATATTTTTTGTATATTGTATACAAAATAAGTGAAGAGAGAAGGAAGAGAAGAAAATTTTATTTGGGGACATCGTTATGCGTGCAAAGTGGAAAATAAATATTTGCGGACATGGTTACGCGCGTGCGTGTATGAATAGAAAAAGCGGTAGCAATTTATACCCTGCTACCGTTTTCATGTTTTATTAATTCTCTTTGCTTTTCTTTTAGCCAATCCTCTATTTCTTGAATGTCTTCTTTCTTCAGAAACAATAGAAATGGATCTATGGTTGTATTGTACAATAACCACTCTTTGAATTTCTTTCTCTGCTTTTTTTCTACATGAAAATGTTTGCATAAGCTAGAAAATAAAAGATTTTTACTATTTTTTTGATTACTGTTAGTTAAAATTCTGTCACCTCTCCCAATAAAAAATTAAAGAGTATACCAAAAAAAAGCATACTCTTCTTGTTTCCCTACAGTCGCCCTCTAAAATTATACTTGATAAAGTTATTGCGAAAAAACTATACACAAGTTATAATGATAGTGTGGGCAGTCGTAGAGTGATCTATGCTGGATAGGAGTAGCCCTATCCTCCAACTAGCAGGAATGGCGGTTCTTGCTAGAAAGGGCAGCTATTTAGTAAGCGCCCTCCCGTTTATGTAAGTTACATGATGTAAGTATCCTTTTAAGGCAGAAAAGGATACTTATTTTTTTAGTCTAATTATTTGAATAATCAGGGCGATTAATGCAATCAGAAAAGTACCAAATGAAAACAGCACTAAACATAAGTTTAAAATCTCAATTGTATTCATACGCGCCGCCCTCCCTTCTTTTGTAAAGTGAGGGCTACTAAATAACTATCCTTTTTGTTCTAACCTGACAATCTGATTATAGCAGGTTTCTTTTATTTATTCAATCCATTTAAAATGTAGTAGGTTTTTTCCAGAAATAAGAAAAGCTGAAAAATAAGCCTAAAATTATTAAAAAAATTTTTCTTTTAAGAAAACAACAACAACAATTTTAAAATACTTATTTTAAAAAAGTGTTTTTTATGCTTGTTGTTGTTTTTATATACGTTTAAGATCGTTTTATATACGTTTAGGGAATGAAAAAATCCAGTATTTATAAGGGTTTGCGAGATTTAAAAAACACCTTTTGATACCTGAAAAACACCTTTTGATACCTGAAAAACACCTTTTGATACCTGAAAAAACACCTTTTGATACCTGAAAACACTATATTTACAAAGGGTGATAATTTATGATATACTAAATAAAACAAAAGAAGGGAAAATGTCAATATGAAAGATACAAAAGTTATAGATTACAATAAAAATCATTATACGGTTATGGCAAATAATATTATTAGGGGAAAGCAAAGCATGACTTTACAAGAAGCCAGATTAATAAGATTATTGATTACACAAATAGCAAAAGATGATAAAGATTTTAAAACATATAAAGTAAATATTCAAGAACTAGCTAGATTTTTAGAAATTCCTGACAATAATTTATATAGAGATATTAGGAATATATGTCAATCCTTAATGAGCAGAACGATAAAAATACAGAATGGAAATCAATGGAAAATATTTCAGTGGTTACAACTGGCGGAATATGATGGGCATGGAACAGTTACACTTATGTTATCTAATCAAATAGCCCCTTACTTATTACAGTTAAACGCATGGTTTACACAATATCAACTTAAAAATATCCTTGTTATGAAATCTTTTTATTCTATTCGATTATATGAGTTACTAAAATTGACAGTAGGAGAGGATAGAAGGAAAAAAATAGAATATACTTTTTCTATACAATATTTAAGAGAATACTTAGAATGTGAACATAAATTTAAACAGATAGGACAATTCAAAGATAAAATTTTAGATATAGCAGTGAGAGATATAAGCGAATATTCGGAATATAATTGTAGATATGAAGGTAAAAAGACAGGTAGAAGCATTACAGACATAATTTTTTATTTGGAATTAAAAGAGCAGAAGCAGGAAAAGAAAGAAGAGGGAGAGAGGGAGAAAGAACAAAAAGAATTAGATTTAGATGACTTAATAGACCAATTACGCGAGATTATTAACGAAAAATTAAAAACGAAAGAATATAAGGCTATTTTAGAAGCAGCTAATAACAATATAGAACTTATTCAAGAAAAATATGAATTATCGAAAAAGCAGCAAAAAATAGAAAATTTAGTAGGGTGGCTTATTAAAGCGATAGAAGGGAACTATTCAGAACCAATCGAGAAAAGAAAAAAGACTTCATTCAACAATATTGAGGCAAGACAATATAATTATGAGGAGCTGGAGAGGCAACTATTAGAAAGGGGGTAAGTAGAGGAAAATAATATAAAAGTTATTTATTCCGCTGCTAAGTAGCGTACAAATTTGTTATGAAAGAATAAAAGATGTAAATGGGTTTAGTCCATGTAAGGAAGGGTTTATGGAAAGGTAAAGAAGAAATTTATCATTTTGTTCCTAGCTAGGAACGGCTAGGAACAGGCTAGGAACATTTAAAAATGACTGATAAGCCTTGATTTTACTATATTTTTTCTCTTAATGTTCCTAAGTTCCTAAAAAAAGTATATCTAAAAGTATAAAAAAATAAAAAATAAAAAAAGTAATTATAAGAAAAATAAGGAACATTAGGAACATTTTAAAATAGAAAACAACACAAAGCCTTATAAATACTGGTTTTTCAAATTTTAAAAGTGTTCCTAGAGAAATCAACTTTGAGAGAAAAAGAAATAAAATAAATATTGGACAAGGTAACACAGTAACACCGGTAACAGTCCAAAA
>CAJTZO010000102.1 GCA_910583755.1 uncultured Clostridia bacterium | reverse complement strand
CGACAATCGCCATAGCTTCCGGGTCGCCCTTTGTTGCGGCTATGATTACCGGGTAAGGCAGTAAGCCGCTTTCAGCATTGTCATTGTTGCTAACCTTTGTAATCATAGGCGCGTTCCTCCAAATAGCGTTTTAACAGCTTTATAGAGCTTGTCCGGCGGGTCTGTACTGTTGTCCTCGGAATGTTGCAGTATGTCGCAATTTCCCGTTCGCTCATATCAAAGAAATAATACAGCAGTACCGTTTCCCGTTTTTCGTCCGGCAAACTGTGCAGGGCTTCGGCAAGTAGCTTTGCAGTAATTTCCTTGCCGCCGATAACGAAAGACTGTTCCGCTTCATCATCTGCAAAATACTCGTCGCAGACGTAAAGCCTGTTTTCTTCCTCCGGCGACAGATCGGAAAAAGTAATTTCGCGTAATTGCCGCTGCTTTGTGTCCCTGTGGGCGTTCATAGCTTCATTCTTCAACGCCCGCTTACAAAAACCGTTAAAAGCACAACGGATTTGCCATTGGGTACGATTAGGTTCGTTCATGTTCTCACCTCCTTTCGCTGCCGCGAAAGCGGTGGATTTTGAAATGTCCCCTTTCGTAAACCCTCAAACCGAAAAACTCAAATTTGGACGTTGGTTTTTTGCCATTTCTCGAAAAAACTTTTGAGAAATGGCAAAATGCGCCCGACTGCAAAATGCAGACAGGCGCAAAGGAAATATTACATGTATGATATTGATTTATCAGTTCATCTATATAGACGGAATATCCCGTTATTTGTCGTAGGCTTTTTTTGACAAGCAGTAAAGATTAGGTGGGGAGTAATAAACAAAAAAGGACATAGCGATACCTCCTTGATACCGCCATATCCTAAAAAAGAGTAACTTTAACACACCCTCCGAAAATCCATTTTTCAAAAGGAAAACGGCGGCTTTGATTGCTATTTCAAAACCGCCGTTAGGTCATTTATATTCTGTTAGACACATGAAAACTTTGTTACCAAACAACAGTTTTTTTTATTTTCCGTCTGGTAACAATTATTTACCTATTTGATTTGTAAGAAGAACTTTTTTGCTAAATCTGCAAATTCCTCTGCATTTGTCAACATAGCGGGGTGTCCTCCAGAATCAAACAAATACATTTCTCCATGCCCGATTTTTTTTAGCATATCTCCATAAACTTTTTCAAAATAAGTTGGTGAAACATCAGCAAAAAATTCATCTTCTTTACTACCTGTCATAAGAATGTCTGGCTTAAAACCACAGAAATTCTTATGAAAAAACTTCCCTATTTTCTTTTCGTGCTGAATTATAGCTGAAGTATCTTTATCAATTATGCTTTCCCAATCCTTTCCTTGCATGTATTGATAAAATAAACGCATATTTTCTGCTTTTTTAGAAAATTCTCTGTCATGTTTAACAGTTGATACAAATTTCTTTAATGGAATTTCTCCCTCAAAACTATCTGCAATTACTTTTGAAACGAGTTCTGGGGCTTCTAATCCTATATTTATAGCAACCAATGCCCCGCCGCTACTTCCAACAATATTTACTTTTTCATATTGCATTGTTTTTAAGAAGGCGATAACCTGCAAAGATTCATCAAACCATAAATCCGTTGGAAACTCTGTAAGTCGATCAGATTTTCCATGTCCCAAAAAATCGATTAGAATTACTTTGAAATTATCTACATACTTATCAATAATACCCGAAAACATATTAGATGAAGCGGTATTACCATGCAGAAATATAAGCGGTTTCCCTATACCTATTTCGTTATAATAGATGTTTTTATCATTATATTTGAAATATGCCATATACAAACCTCCCTTTTGTGTTCCATAAAATAATTATACCCGACACTATTTGTAATATAAACCTCTCATTCTTTCTTAAAATAAAAATGTGCTACGTATGAACGCAGCACATTTTTTAATCAGTCATTTTTTTGTTTAAGTATTCTTTGTATACTTTTTTCTGCTAAAAAATATTTTTCTGATAATTGTTGAATACTCATTCCACTTTTATAGTCAGAACAAATTTGACTATTACGCAAAGCTAAAAAACGCTTTGTGTCCGTGTTTTCTCCCCAACTTTTCTTATTTTCTTGTTTTTTGGGAATATAAATTACCTTACCCTCTACATATTGTTGAACTTGTTCTATCAATTCCTTTGGGAGTAAATCAACAGAGTTTTTATAGCTCATTTTGCACCTCCTAAAATAATTCTTAGGATAAGCAAAGGCTATATCACTCATAGTTATATATTTTCAACTGTTTTGTGCGATAGCCCTTGCTATGCACATAATTTATTTACAGCCATTTCAATAACCTCCCTTTCAGTAAAAATGTGTATGTATTATAGCATTTTTTCACTTTGATTTCAATAAATACAAAGTATATATATGCTCTATTTCAATCAATACTATGATATGTGTACTCATATCTCAAAAGAAAGGTGAACGGTAAAATGTAGTTGGATGAAATGATTATGAAGCAGAACAAAGAGAAATTTGATTTTAAGGCTTTCGGACAAGCCATTAAAGCAGCAAGAAAAGCAAAGGGAATATCGCGCAATCAATTAGCCGATACGCTGAATATTGCACCTCGATATATCGCCTCCATTGAGAACAGTGGGCAGCACCCAAGCTTACAGATTTTGTATGAGCTTGTAACCCTGCTTGATGTATCAGTAGACCAGTTCTTTTTCCCGGAACGGGAACAGGAAAAGTCCACTCGCCGCCGTCAGCTTGATACCCTGCTCGACGGCATGAGCGAAAAGGATTTGAAAATCCTATCTGCTACTGCAAAGGGGATTGAGGAAGCCAACAATGAAACAACGGGGGAATAAAGTTCCCTCGTTTCTTCATAGAGAGATTATTTTGAAACGTGATTGCAGCATTTTTCTTTTGCAAAAGTCCGTCATTTTTACCTTTTCTGGTGTTGTAGATAGTATAGGGATAAGTTTCGTAGCGTAGCAAGCATAGGAAAAGAGTACCCTTTTCCGTATTTCTGCCCGCCCAGTCGGTCAGAAATTGCTTGTTGGGAAGTGTCCCAAACCCTCTATGAGAACGGAA
>CAJTZO010000101.1 GCA_910583755.1 uncultured Clostridia bacterium | reverse complement strand
CTACAGCTTACTCTATTCTCCCCAGCATAGCTGGGGGATTAGTGTTTTCATTTATAGGGATATTTAATCTCCCTGTTCTGCCACAATCCCACGCCCAATGCTCATGTACGGTAAAGAAGCAAGCAACCGAAAACAAGAGATAGACCGCCAGCACCACACTATTCCGAACCAAAGACCAAAAGACAAGCATTGTGGAAAAATCTAAACTTTTGGATTTTTCCACAATGCCGACTACTACGGAATCCCTCTCATTCTTTATTCCATAAAACCTATTGTAGATAATTTGTGGGTACAATGCTATATTAACAATAGGTTATAAAAAATTGTAGTTATTGTTAACCGCTTATACATGGAAATCAGAATTTAAAAATCGTACAATACGAGGAGGAGGAAAATATTATGGAGCGATTACCTGTTGGAAAAATTATACAAGGATTACGCAAAGCAAAGGGTATTACACAAGAAGAGTTAGCGGAAGTATTGGGCGTTTCAAGCGCAGCAATTTCT
Source organism: uncultured Clostridia bacterium (assembly GCA_910583755.1). Classification (GTDB taxonomy): domain Bacteria; phylum Bacillota; class Clostridia; order Lachnospirales; family Anaerotignaceae; genus Coprocola. The sequence goes on along the minus strand of CAJTZO010000101.1, from coordinate 2,554 downwards.
AAATGGGAAAATGGACAAATGTATCCAGATATTACACTGTTCCCCGTGATTGCCAGATATTTTAATATTTCCATTGATTGTCTGTTTGGATTTTCAAATGATTTGTCGGAAGAAGAATATCTAAAAAACAGGCAGGAATGTATAAAGTTATTTGCAAGTGGGAAGTGCCTTAATGGAATTGAACGGATTAAAAGGCTGGTTTATTTATATCCAACAAATGATAGGATAAAGATTGATTTGCTAAAAAATGTACTTCCATATCTAGCTTTAGAAAAAGATTCCGAAATTCGTGAAAATTTAATCCGTCAGATGATTTTGATATGTCAGAGATGTATAGATGATAGCGTTCAATCACAAAAACATTTCTTGCTTGCACATTTGTTTATTATGATTAAAAAATACGAAGATGCGTCTGCCTGCCTTGTTGATGAAAATGAATTTATGGCAATAGACATGAAGAATAGCCTAATACTAAGAGAAAATAATGCAAATGCCATTGACATAATAGATTCAACAATAAATATGTTAGGAATACAGTTGATATATGAATTGCGTAATAAGGTATCATATTGGATAAAAAACGACTTGACATACACAAAAGATATTTTAGAAAAGCAATGCACTCTTATAACAGTATTAGGGCTAAGCCGCAATTTATATTTTATGGTTTATATGAACATGGCATATGTTTATTGTCTAAGCAGTCAAAAAAATGCAGCTTTAGAATTAATACAAAAATTTATCACAATGTATAAGGAAAATCCCATAAAAGATAGTATGCTTATCAATGTTTTTGTGTCAGGGTTTTCAAGCCAGCCGTTTGATATAATAAGAAATACGTCTGCATTTATTGAATTAAATCAAATATTGGAGGAATATTTATGAAAAACTATGGCTATTTATTATCCTATTTCAAAAGGAAAAAAGTTTGTGCGTTATTTGCACTAATGCTCTTTTCATCCTTTATAACTTTGTGTCCGCCGTTCATTACAAGAATCCTTCTGGATTACGGTATTGCAAGGCTATCAATAAAAACCGTTTTGTTGAGTGGAATATGTCTGCTATTTGTTTATATTATCAGTTTTTTTGCTAATTATTTAATCAGCCAATCATTGATCCGGACTAGCAACTACTTTGTTGCAGATATTAAAAATGACTTGATTTCAAAGGTTTTAAAATTACCTATGGAGTTTTTTGATAAACAACAGACAGGCTATATTTTAGAACGTGTAAAAGAAACTGATTCCCTAAATGTTTTTTTCTCACCTGTATTTTTAAAATTTTTGACCAGTATATTTTCGTGTGTTGGAGCGTGGATATTTATATTGTCGATACGTTGGGAATTATCCTTGATATTGATTATATTTTTGCCTGTTTTGTATTACTTTACTAATTATTCAAGTATACAAATTAAAAAAGTTTCAAAAGCATTACTTGAATCTAATGCACAAACATCCGGGAAGATTCAAGAAAATATAGGTGGTATTTCAACGATTAAAGAAATGAATTTAGAAAAACAGCGGTCAAATGAAATGGCTAAGCAAATAAGAAATGTTGCAGACCAATCCATAAAACGTAATAAGAAAATGAACCTTGCTTCTGAGGGTATACAAGGTTTTACTAATATATTTTCAGTTTTACTCATTATCTGTTCTGGATTATTTATAATTAATGGAAAAATGTCTATGGGCGATTACTGGGCAGTTTCACAGTATGCAACAGTAATATTTGCACCTATACAAATTTTGGCAAGTATTAGTGTTATGGTGCAGCCGGGGACTGCTGCTTTATCTAGAATCGGTACTATTTTAAGGCTTAAAACAGAGAATGAAATTGAGGGAAAGAGAAAAATAGAGAAAGTTACCAAAGTATCGTTTACAGATGTTTCATTTGGGTACACGAACCACAATGTTATTCAAGACTTTAATATGGTTATTCATAAAAATGAGAAAATTGCATTACTCGGAAAAAACGGAAGCGGTAAGACAACGATTGCTAAGTTGCTCATGGGATTTTATAAAAACTACAAAGGTTCTATAAAGATAAACAACATAGAATTGAAAGAAATCTCGTTATCTGATTTAAGAGAAAAAATAGGCATTGTGGCACAAAATATTGTTTTGTTCTCTGGAACTTTGATAGATAATCTGATGTATGCTGCACCACAGCTGACAGAAAACAAAATTACTTCAATTCTCCAAAAAGCGGGACTTGATATGTCTGAATTTGAAAATGGACTAAAAACTATAATAAGTGAAAACGGGAAGAATTTATCTGGTGGACAAAGACAGAAAATTGCGTTTGCAAGAATGATTATCAAAAATCCAGATGTTGTGATTTTTGATGAAGCAACATCCAACTTAGATGTCGATACCCAAGAATTGGTGCGGGAATCGGTAAATATATTATTTGCAGATAAAATTTGTATCATTATCACGCATGATTCACATATGGCAGAAATAGCTAATTCGATTGTGCGCCTTTCTGAATGACATCGGATTGATTTTTTAATGAATAAGTTAGTCAGATAAATGAAAACTGTTTTTTGCTCTCA
>CAJTZO010000100.1 GCA_910583755.1 uncultured Clostridia bacterium | reverse complement strand
AAAAATTGTCATTCTTGATGCAACTTTTTGCCATTCTTAATGCCCCCTTACATTTAGAACAATATAAAAGTGAAAAGGAACAAAGAGGAAGCCAAAAACTTCCTCAATTTGTATATACTTATCCCAAAGAAATTGTATTAGGCTGTTTAGAACAGAGTGTGTTTTTAAAAAAAGATTGGCAAGAAATTGCAGATTATTTTCAATATCATACAGATGAAAACGAAAGAGCAGAATTTTTGAAAACAGCATATAAAAATGAAACATTACAAACAGACATCAATGGTGTGCATATTGGTTTTGAATATCGTCAAAGGGGATTGTTGTATTGGAGCGGAAAGGAACAAAATAAAATAACGCAAAGTTTTATGACATGGGATTTTATACAAAAAGCAGTTGCACTACTATTAAAAATACAGAAAAAAGTTCATAATATTCCTACTATAAAACAACAAACGGAAAATATAGAAAAAGCAGAACAACAACAAAATTCTGCTTTTTTTGTTGCAGAAAAAAATGTAGAACAACTTTCACTTGATTTACAGCAATCACAAGAACATAAAATACCTTATGAAGAAACAGAGCAATCACAAACATTGTATATACAACCGCAGGAAGAAAAAAACGAGCCTTTACAACAATCTAATATAGAAGAAAACAATAAAAATAATGATATTTTAGAATTACAGCCATTGCAAGTAGATAAAATGCCCACTGAAGAAAAAGAGCAATCACAAACATTGTATGTACAACAGCAACAAGAAAAAAATGAGCCTTTACAACAGTCTGATACAGAAGAAAACAATAAAAATAATGATATTTCAGAATTACAACCATTGCAAGTGGATAAAATATCCTCTGAAGAAAATGAACAATCGCAAGCATTGTATATACAACCACTACAGCAAAAGTCGGAGGAGTTATTGCGATATGATGACTTAAAACAAAAATATACTGATTATTTCATTGGTGTGGATATAGAAGGATTTTATCAATTTTATGGAAAAGATGCTGAAAGTATTGCTGAACAGCTAGGCAGAGAAACCATTCAAAATATGGGAGAAAGTATTGCTTTAAAAACACCTTTATCATTAGACGAAGTAAAAATAGTATTGAGAAAACAAAAAATACTTTTGACAGATAAAAAAGAATATATTCCTTTGACAAATACAATAAAATTAGAAAATAGACCATTTCGACTTGATGGCATAAACTTTGATACGGGAAATGTTGTACTACGTGATTTAGAAATGAGTGGCATATTTCCGCTATTTCGAAAAGAAAAAATTTCTTTTGTGAAAAGACAAATAGAAAAACAACTACAAGAAAAACAAGAAATAATTGTAAAACAAGGTATTGATGTTGCAGAAATACAACAAAAAACAGAAAAGATAAATTTTCATATTACTGATGATTTTAGCATTTCAGGAGGTAAAAAAACAAAATATCAGCAAAATGTAGCAGCAATTCGTTTATTGAAAGAATTAGAAACAGAAAATAAACTTGCAAATACAGAACAACAACAAATTCTCTCTAAGTATGTTGGATGGGGAGGACTTGCAGAAGCATTTGACAGTCAAAATGGAAAATGGGCAAAAGAATATGCAGAATTAAAAGAGTTACTTTCACCAGAAGAATATAAACTAGCAAAAGCAAGTACATTAAATGCCCATTATACCAATACTGTTGTAATAAAAGCAATGTATCAAGCCATTGAAAATATGGATTTACCATTCAAAAATGTGTTAGAACCTTCTTGTGGTATTGGTAACTTTTTTGGGCTTGCTCCTCAAAGTTTGAAAGATGTTCCTATGTATGGTGTAGAGTTGGACAGTATAACAGGCAGAATTGCAAAACAACTTTATCAAAAGGCAAATATTACAATAAATGGTTTTGAAAAAACAAATTTTAAAGATAACTTTTTTGATGTTGCAATAGGAAATGTGCCTTTTGGCAGTTATAAAGTCATGGACAAAAAGTATGATAAATACAACTTTTTGATACATGACTACTTTTTTATCAAAACATTAGACAAAGTAAAAACAGGCGGTATTGTTGCATTTATCACAAGTAAAGGAACATTGGACAAAGAAAATGACAGTGTAAGAAAATACTTGTCAGAGAGAGCCGATTTATTAGGAGCAATTCGATTACCCAACAATGCTTTTTTTGAGAATGCTGGTACAGAAGTTACCACAGATATATTGTTTTTGCAAAAAAGAGAAACTCCCCCAGAAAAACAACCAAGCTGGGTGCAGACAGGCACATTGGAAAATGGTATTACAGTAAACAATTATTTTATAGAACATCCTTATATGATATTGGGAAAAATGTCTTATTGGAATAATATGTATGGCAATGAAAAAGAAACGGCTTGTTTGCCATTAGAAGGTGCAGTATTAGAAAAACAATTACAGAAAGCAATTACAAGTATTGTTTTGCCGAATAAAACATTATTTCAAACAGTTGAAATGGAAGAACTGGAAGAAGAAGTAGAAACAATACCCGCTGATGAAAATGTTAGAAATTTCAGTTATACAGTTGTGGAAGGAAAAGAAGATATTTTTTTCAGAGAAAATGATTTTATGTATGCTGTTCCATTAAAAGATACTGAGAAAAAAAGAGTTAAAGCTATGATTGATATTCGTGATAGTACAAGAAAATTGATTGAATTGCAGTTAAATGGAAAAAATGAACAGGAAATTATAGCAGAACAACAACATTTAAACAATATTTATGATGTTTTTAAAATAAAATATGATGTTATCAATGGCAAAACAAATAAAAAATTGTTTCAAAAAGACTCCTCCTATCCCCTACTCTGTTCTTTAGAAATAATTGACGAATATGGAAAACTGGAAAGAAAAGCAGATATGTTTACCAAAAGAACCATACAAAAATATGAGCCAATTACTCATGTAGATACTGCCATAGACGCACTTGCAGTATCTATATCAGAAAAGGCTTGTGTAGATATTGGTTTTATGGCTGGTTTGATGGGTGGAAGTGAAAAAGCAGAACAAGTGATAAATGATTTAAAAGGACTGATATTTAAAACACCACAAAGCGGTACAATATCAGAAAATAAATATGTTGGCTGGC
>CAJTZO010000099.1 GCA_910583755.1 uncultured Clostridia bacterium | reverse complement strand
ACAAATGTTGATAATTCAGTATAACATAAAAGTGTGGCAATAATCAATAAAAAAAATAATACTTGGTATGTTATGGTTCGCTACAATAATTGGAAAGGTGAACGCAAACAAAAATGTCAAAGAGGCTTTGCCACAAAACAAGAGGCACAAAATTGGGAGCGTCAGTTTCAATTACAAAAAAAGGCTGATGTGAATATGACATTAGAAAGTTTTTGCAAACTGTATGAAAAGGATATTCGTCCTCGTTTGAAGGAGAATACTTGGCTAACAAAAGAAAGTATTATACAAAGTAAGATATTGCCCTACTTGGGACAACGCAAACTGTCAGAAATTACAGCAAAAGATGTTATTGACTGGCAGAATGAAATGCGAAGTCAAAAAGGAAAAACAGGAAAGGAAATTTCTCCTACTTATTTAAAAACGATTCATGCACAGTTAAGTTCTATATTTAACCATGCTATCCGCTATTATGACTTAGCAATCAATCCTGCAAGGAAAGCGGGTACGATGGGCATGGAGGAAAGTAAAGAAATGTTATTCTGGACAAAAGAGGAGTATCTAAAATTTGCCGATGTGATGATGGATAAGCCACTTTCATTTTACGCTTTTGAAATGTTATATTGGTGTGGTATTCGAGAGGGAGAATTGCTTGCTTTAACACCTGCTGACTTTGATTTTGAAAACAGAACAGTAACAATTAACAAGTCTTATCAAAGGCTAAAAGGAAAAGATGTTGTGACTGTTCCGAAAACAAAAAAGAGCAACAGGGTGATTAAAATACCACAATTTTTAGCAGATGAAATGCAGGATTGTTTTAAATTATTTTATAGCTTGAAAGCAAATGACAGAATTTTTCCAGTCACGAAACATTATTTACATCATGAAATGGATAGAGGTTCTAAAGCTGCTGGAGTAAAGAGAATACCTATTCATTCCCTCAGGCATAGTCATGTCAGTTTGCTAATAGACATGGGGTTTACGGCTCTTGCAATAGGAGATAGAGTTGGACATGAAAGCGAAAAAATTACATATAGATATGCTCACTTATTCCCCTCAAGGCAGTCAGAAATGGCAGACCGTCTTGATTTTGAAAGAACAAGTGATGATATATAAATTTTACAAAAGGAGTGTTGTTATGTCAATAAGAAAATTAGACCAACAAGGACGATGGAGAAATAAAACAGTATCTTTTAGAGTTTCTCCAGAAGAAAATAAACAAATTGAAACAGCGGTCAAGCTGTCAGGTCTGAGCAAACAAGATTTTATTATTTGTTGTTTGCAGAAAAGAAAAATTGAAGTAACAGGAAATCCAAAAGTGTATAAGGCACTCAAAAATGAGTTAAGAAATGTACTGAATGAACTTAGTCGTATTGAAGAAAGTAGCAAGGTATCTCAAGATTTATTAGATACTATTAAATTAATTGCTATCATAATGCAAGGTATGAAAAGTGACAAGTGAAAAATGGAATGTTAAAAAAGGAGGAAAACCAATGAGTAAAAAAGAAAAGATTGTCCCTATTACATCTGCTGCAACAGACAAAGGACAATCACTAAAAACTAATATTATTGTAACAGAAAAACAGCAAAAAAGCAATGAACAAAATACAAAAAATTTTGAACAGGGGGTGTTGTATACGATTACAATGGAAGAATTATATGATACAGCTTTTCCGCCAAAAGTCCCTATTGTGGATGGGCTGATTTATAATGGTACATACCTTTTCGTTGGTGCTCCAAAGGTAGGCAAATCGTTTTTTATGGCACAGTTAGGTTATCATGTAAGCATGGGTATTTCACTATGGGATTACAAAGTCAATCAAGGTAGTGTATTATATTTAGCACTGGAAGATGATTTTAGCAGACTGCAAAAACGACTTTCAAAAATGTTTGGTATGGAAAGCACAAATAATTTTTATTTTGCTACGATGTCTAAATCTTTAAATGAAGGTTTGGAGGAACAACTTAGTAAATTTATGAAGGAACACGCTGACACAAAGTTGATTATGATTGATACTTTGCAAAAAATAAGAGAAGTTGGAGGAGATAGATATAGCTACTCTAGCGATTATGATATTGTGACAAAGTTGAAACAATTTAGTGATAAACACAATGTTTGTGTTTTAGTGGTGCATCACACGAGAAAATTGCAGTCAGAAGACAGTTTTGAAATGATTTCTGGAACGAATGGTTTGCTTGGTGCGGCTGATGGGGCGTTTATCATGCAAAAGAAAAAACGCACAGACAATAATGCAGTTTTAGATATTGTGGGACGTGACCAGCCAGACCAGAAATTGACGATTGAATTTGACAGAGAACATTGTGTTTGGAATTTCAAAAAGGCTGAAATAGAATTATGGAAAGAGCCTGTTGATAAGGTGCTAGAAGTAATTGCAAAATTTATAGAAAAACAGAAAAGATGGCAAGGTACAGCTACTGAATTATTAAATTGTTTGTCTGAAATTAATATGCAGCCAAATAAATTAACTAAAAAATTAAATGTCAGCGTGGAAAAATTATATATTGATTATCAAGTTATATACAAAAGCAGCAGAGGACATGATGGCAGAATGATTTATTTGGAAAAATTAGAAAATTAGTGTGACGATGGTGACAGTCGTGACGATAAAATAGGGTATAGAAAGTATCGTCACCATCGACGCAATCGTCACGGAATTGAAAAAAAGATTATTATAAAACAAGAGAAAACATTGATTTTACAAGGTTTTTAAGAAGTATATGCAACAGAAAAAAATAGAAGCGTGACGATGGTGACGGTTGTGACGATAAAATAGGGTATAGAAAGTATCGTCACCATCGACGCAACCGTCACGGAACCGAAAAAAAGATGATTACAAAACAAAAGAAAGCGTTGATTTTACAAGGTTTTTAAGAAATATATACAACAGAAAAAAATAAAAGCGTGACGATGGTGATGGTTGTGACGATAAAATAGGATATAGAAAGTATCGTCACCATCGACACAATCGTCACGAAATTGAAAAAAGTAGGAGATGTTAATATGAAACAAGTGCAAATTAGTGAAAATTTATTTCTATTACTGATTAAATACCATATTTTTGAATGTTATAATGATGAAGAAAAAATTGTGGAAGAAT
>CAJTZO010000098.1 GCA_910583755.1 uncultured Clostridia bacterium | reverse complement strand
GGTCTGCACAAACCTGCTTTAGCAATAAAGTAAGGCGGTGCTTTCCTACTCTACTTTTTGGAACAAGTTTTTCCTTTGTATCATGTTCGATTTATTTCTGTTACTGAAAATTACGATAGTGATAAAACCAAAAATAATACTGGAGGCATACCTGTTACCATACAATTCCTAAAAAATGAATATTACAGCAGAGATTTATCACAAAAATCAAAAAGTGCAAAATATTCTAAAATGCAGAAAGGAGAATATATTCAAAAAAATTGCTGCTACGGTTACAAAAAAGAAGATAATACATTGAAAATGGATGAGCCAGCAGCAAATACAGTAAAATTGATATTTCAATTAGCATTACAAGGTTATAACTGTACACAAATCGTAAAAGAATTGTACAATAAAAAAATAATTGCACCAGAAAAATATAAAGGATATAAAAGAAAATATAAAACATCAAATTTATATCATCCTTGTATTTGGAACATTACAACAGTTCATAGAATACTTTCTGACGAACAATACATTGGAACGTATATTATGAGAAAATCCATGATAAAAGAATGTGGTGAAAAAAGTACTAAAAGAGAAGAAAAAGATTGGATAAAAATCCCAAACCATCATGAAGCAATTATTGAAAAAGAAACTTTTGAACAAGTACAAGAAAAATTACTTCATTTCAAAATAGAAAATAAAAAAGAAAGAAAACACATTTTTAAAGGAAAAATTTTTTGTGGTTACTGTCATCATGCTATGAATAAACGAGTTAACAAAAATCCTATATTTTTATGTAGGCACTCTGAAGTAGATACTTCTTTTCCCTGTTATCGTTTAACAATAGCAGAAAAAGAATTAGAAGAAATTGTGTTTCAAATGATTTTAAAGCAAATTAACATGATAAAAGATACAAAACAGACAAGCAATATTGAAATACAAACAAAACAAAAAGTAGAGCTGCAAAATCAAATACAGCTCTATCATAAGAAAAAGGAAATACTTTATGAGCAATATGTAAAAGGAAAGTTGACAGAAGAACAGTTTACTAAATTAAATTTAGAACTTACAAAAGAACTAGAACCAATACAAAATAAACTGGAAGAAATAGATTTTCAATTACAATATTCTCAAAATAAAAATATTCTACAAAATCAAATAAAAGATATAATCAAAGATACACCATTCCTTTTAAATAAAGAACTAGTAGACTTCTTTATTGATAAAATCTATATTTTTAAAGAAAACCGCATAGAGGTCAAATGGAAAATAGAAGATTTTTTGCAAAAAAGACAATAAAATTTTTGCCTTGCTATTGACTTTTTGTTGTCGCAAATCATGTATTCTTATTCTTTTTACCTTAGCAATTTGAGAACCTCTATCCATTTCATGATGTAAATAGGACTTTGTAACCGGAAACAGTCTTTCATTGTCTTTTATTTCATACAGCATATTTATGTATTCTTGCATCTCATCGCAAAGAAATTGAGGCATTTTAATTGTTCGATTGCTTTTTACTGTTTTCGGACTGGTTATTAAATCTCTGCCTTTTAATCGCTGATAAGACTTGTTAATTGTCAATGTCTTTTTTTCAAAATCAAAATCTGCTGGTGTTAATGCGAGCAGTTCACCTACTCGGATGCCACACCAATAAAGCAATTCAAAAGCATAAAATGAAAGTGGTTTATCCATAATTGCGTCAGAAAATTTAATATACTCCTCTTTTGTCCAAAACAACATTTCTTTGTGTTCTTCACTGCCAATCGTTCCTGCTCTTTGTGCAGGATTGTATGGTAAATGATAAAAGCGTACAGCATGGTTGAATATCGCACTTAACTGACTATGTATTGTTTTGAGATAAGTAGGAGAATATTTTTCTTCTGCCATCAATTTGTTTTGCCAAGCTATTACATCTTTTGCTTCAATTTCTGCAATTTTTCTATTACCAAAATAAGGTAATATTTTTGTACGAATAATATGACTTTTGGATTCCCAAGTGTTTTCTTTTAATCGCTTTTTCTTGTCTTGTTCATAAATTTCAAAAAAACTTGCAAAAGTTATGTCTAGCTTGGTTTGCTGTTTCATCATAATTTTTCTTTCCCAGGCTTGAGCTTCTTTTTTTGTTACAAAACCTCGTTTTTGTGTCTGTTTTTTCTCCCCCTTCCAATTCGTATAGCGATAAATTACCCTCCATTTGCTACCATCTTTGTATACAGCCATGTTGTCATCTCCTTTTGCTTTACATTTGACTATTGTTCTGTGTAACAAACTTTTTTATAGAAATAGTTTGCATTTACTCTACCTGAAAATGTCAAATAGCCTAGTTTATTTAATTCTTCATTCAGTTGCTTTATAATTTTATAAGCATAAGATTTTGATACTTTTAATTCTTTTGCCACTTCATCGACCGTCATAAAGTTTCTATTTTCCATATTTTCTTCCACTTCCTTACTAAATAAAATAGCTTAGTATATTATTATATTACTAAATATTTCTAGTTAAGTCAATGGGTCGTCGAAAAATATATTAACTTTTTTTATTTAATTTTTTATTGCTATTTTCTTTTTCCTATGCTATACTAAAAATAATATATTTTTTTGGAGGGTTCTTATTATGGCAATCGGCAAACGCATTAAATTTTTTCGTAAGAAAAAAGAATTTACACAAAAACAATTTGGCAGAATGCTTGGCTTTTTGGGAAGAACTTCTGATGTCCGCATAGCACAGTATGAGGCAGAGGCACGAATACCCAAGCAAGAACTAGTAGAAAAAATGGCAAATATATTTGATATTAGTCCAAATGCTCTTACTGTTCCAAATATAAACAACTATATAGGACTTCTACATACTTTTTTTGCTTTAGAAGATTTATACGGTTTAAAAATCACCACTATAAACGATGAAATCTGTTTGCATTTGGACAAGTCCGATATTTCTTTACTGCAAATGTTCCAAGCGTGGCAGGAGCAGTCTGCAAAATTAGAACAGGGCGAAATTACAAAACAGCAATATGACCAATGGAGATACAACTACCCTAAATTTGACACCTCCAATCGTTGGACAAAAGTTCCATTACAGGCAATCAGTGATATTTTTACATCAGAATTGGATAATAAAATTGACGAGTAAGAAAATAAAAAAACCTTACTGACTTCCAATTCTTTTTGAAAATCA
>CAJTZO010000097.1 GCA_910583755.1 uncultured Clostridia bacterium | reverse complement strand
TTTTTTTATGTTGTTATTTTCTGTAAAATTTGTTTAAGTATACCGCCTAATATATTCGCCAAAATATAAGGAGGACGATAGCATTGTATATAGCTATTTTGGTCAATTAAAAAGTCTGCAACATTATCTATTAAGATTTTTTCATTTTTAGGTGTTTTGTCATAGATAATTACATGAGGTCTTTTTTCTATATTTAGTTTTTCAAAAGACTTAGCAATTCCAGATTGTCCACCTGATACAACAAAGATTCCATTCACTCCAGAAACATCTTTTATTGTGTTTTCAATAATACGTTCTACTTCTTCCACTTCGTCAAAACTTGCCTGCACTCCTGCAATACTTAATTGTGTATAGTTTTTTTTAACTTCTTCTATAAGTCCATCTACTCTTGCATTATTTATAGAATTGCTAAAAAATCCCGTAATAATTAAAATTTTTCCAACTCCACCGGTTAACATATTCATCAAACCTGCTGCTGTTTGTTCACTTTTTTGGTTGTCCATTCCTACAAAACAACATATTTTTGTTCCTATAATATCGGAATTAAATGTAACAACAGGTACATTTTTTTATTCTATTAACCAATTTAATTTTAAACAAATCCTTTCACAATTTACAGGCATAATTGCTAAACCATCCATACCTAATTCTGCAAGTTCTTCTATATATTTTAACTGTATTTTCTCATCTACAGAAAGCACTTCTTTTACAATAATTTCAATGCACCATTCTGCTAATTCCTCTATTATTTAATGCTCTGTCAACTGTTCCCCGAGATACATCTGCTTTGTCCGCAAAATGCCACATCCCAAGTATATAACTTTAATTTTTTGGCTATCTGAACCATTTTTCCATTTCTTTTTTCTCTTTTGGAGCTTCCCCGCATTCTGTTGGAAAATCCAATCGGTAAACCGTTGTCCAAAAATGTTTTTATTTTATTTGTCTTCCCATTTCGGTTCGGTATCTAGTGGTTTGTATTCTGCTCATACATTATTTTGTTCGTCAATATAGGCATCTCTAAACTTCACTGTACTGTGCGGAATCGAAATTGTAAAATAAATCTTACCGTCTGCTCCCTTGTAGGGAGTCGGGTGCGGGTGTTCTCCTGCATAAGGAAACTCTTGTTTTTTCAGTTCTTCCAGCTCATCTTGATATACTTGTTTTGGGTATAATCTGTTATTTCCGTTGATATTGTCCACTATTGCCACAATTTGCTTGTACCAGCCGCTTTTTTGCCCTTGTTCATCCAGAAGTGCTTCTGCCTTTTCTATATAAAAATCTGTATCTTTTTCCAAAATCATCACCTCATTGTTTCCAGACCATCTTTAAAACCCGTTTAACTCTTTTTCTCCTCGTTTAACTTTTTTTCCTTGATATTTTTTATTAACTTGCATAAATCATATTATGAGAAAATCCTTGATAAAAGAATGTGGTGAAAAAAGTATCAAAAGAGAAGAAAAAGATTGGATAAAAATTCCGAATCATCATGAAGCAATTATTGAGAAAGAAACTTTTGAACAAGTACAAGAGAAGTTACTTCATTTCAAAATAGAAAATAAAAAAGAAAGAAAATACATTTTTAAAGGAAAAATTTTTTGTGGTTACTGTCATCATGCTATGAATGAACGAGTTAACAAAAATCCTATATTTTTATGTAGGTACTCTGAAGTAGATACTTCTTTTCCCTGTTATCGTTTAACAATAGCAGAAAAAGAAATAGAAGAAATTACATTTCAAATGATTTTAAGGCAAATTGACGTAATAAAAGATACAAAACAAACAGACCATATTGAAATACAAACAAAGCTAAAAATAGAGCTGCAAAATCAAATACAGCTCTATCACGAAAAAAAGAAAATTCTTTATGAAGCAGTATATTGAAAAAAACTTACAGAAGAACAGTTTACTAAATTAAATTTAAAACTTACAAAAAAACTAGAATCAATACAAAACAAACTAAAAGAAATAGATTTTCAATTAAAATATTCTAAAAATACTTTGCAAAATCAAGTAAAAGACATAATCAAAGATACGCTACTCCTTTTAAATAAAGAGATAGTAGACTTCTTTATTGATAAAATCTATATTTTTCGTGAAAATAGTATAGAGGTCAAATGGAAAACAGAAGATTTTTTGCAAAAAAGATAATAAGATTTTTGCCTTGCTATTGACTTTTTATTGTCGCAAATCGTGTATTCTTATCATTTTTACCCTAGCAATTTGAGAACCTCTATCCATTTCATGATATAGATATGATTTTGTAACAGGAAACAATCTTCCATTCTCTTTTATTTCATACAACATGCTGATATATTCTTTTATCTCATCACAATATAAAACGGTATCCGGTTACGATTGCAGTGTCTGATAAAACAGAAGTGGTAATAAGTTACAATGCACTTGCTTTTGTAACAGAAGAAAGAATGAAAGAATTTTCCGAAACAGATACCATACCCTATTTGGAAGGTGTTTTAGAAGAAACAGAAAACAAGATACAGAAAAAATTGGACGGAAAAGCAAATGTTGTGCATGAACATCATGCAGATGAAATTACAAGTGGCATATTGCCTGTCGAAAGAGGTGGTATAGGTGCAACAACGGCAGCAAATGCCAGAACAAATTTAGGAATTACACCAGCTAATATTGGTGCAGCGGCAAGTTCTCATGGAACACATGTATCCTTTACAACAACTGCTCCCGTTATGGATGGCACGGCGTCGGTAGGAACAGCTACAACCATATCCAGAAGCGACCACAAACATCCTACCGATACCAGTAGAGCAGCAGCAAGCCATACTCATAATTATGCTGGTTCTTCCAGTGCGGGCGGTTCTGCAACGTCAGCCGTGAAATTACAAACTGCTAGAACGATTGATGGTATGAATTTTAACGGCAGTGCAAATATTACGCCAGGTATAACAGGAACATTACCCATTGCAAATGGTGGCACAGGTGCCACTTCTGCCGCTACAGCCTTAAATAATTTAGGAGGATTTCCACAAACAGGTGGCACCATTAATGGAGATGTAATAATTAAGGGGAATGTTGTAGAAGGAAGTGGAACTATTGCCAGCGGAAGTTGGGTACATGTAGAAGGGTATGGCTGTGCTGTAGATGGAAACTTTTGTCATGTAGAAGGAAGAAATACCTTTACAGATGGCTTAAACTCTCATAGTGAAGGGGGAGGCACTATGGCATTCAAAT
>CAJTZO010000096.1 GCA_910583755.1 uncultured Clostridia bacterium | reverse complement strand
GTCTTTAAAACAGCATAATGTTTGTACAAAAACGTGTCGCACGATTGTCATTGCCATATCCTTCCAGTAAGTTAATAATTCCCCATACGCCAAGCCCTGCACCTAACGCCATTACTAATACTTTCAATGTTTCGATTGCTTGTGTAAAAAATTCCATACTACTACCTCGCTTTCTGTCGCTTATGCGACTATCACATATTAAAAATTTTTATATATATAAAAAGACCACTGTCATTTAACAGTAGTCTTTTCTATACTACACGATATTTGTTTCATACACTTCAAATACATCATCTGATTTTACTTTTAACTGATGTTTGAGATACTTTTGTACATAAAATTTATTTTTTTCGTCATAGTCAGACAGTTTTTTATACTGTGGGTGTTTTGTAATATCATATTTATTGGAAAAGAAAGGGCGAACACCTTGTACTTGTAAGATACATTTTCCCCCGTCCATGACTGCAAGTTCATCTGTAGTCATCAATTCTTTTCCTAATTTTTGATAGTTTAAACCATAGCTTTTTTGATTGCTCCTTGTTTCACTTTCATTACATATATCAATGGTTTCTTTTCCTAGTGTTTCAGAAATTTCTTTTAATGTACTTCTTTCTTTTCCACCTAAAAACAGTACACAAGAACAGTTTCCTATAATAGTTTCAGCATGGTCTTTGTAAATTGCTTTGAGCTGGCTTTGTGTCTGCACAATAATATGTGCTGAAATTTCTCTACTTCTTATCACAGATATTAAATGTTGAAAGTTAGGGATTTTCTGGTTTGCGAACTCGTCCAACAAACAAGTTACATGAATAGGCAATGCACCACCATATTCTAATGCTTTGTCACATAATGTATTAAACATTTGTGTATACATCATAGCTGCTATAAAATTGAATGTGACATCTGTATCAGAAACAATAACAAACAGTGCTGTTTTTTCTTCTCCTAATTTATCAATTTCCAATTCATCTGTTGTCATTAAATTTCTAACTTCTTCCATATCAAAACAAGAAAGTCTAGCACCACATGAAATCAATATTGATTTTGCTGTTTTTCCTGCTGCAAGTTTATATTTTTTGTATTGTCTTACTGCAAAATGGTGAGGATTTTTCTGTTCTAATGCTGAAAATAACATATCTACAGCATTTTGAAAGTTTTCGTCATCTTCTCTTACTTCTGACGCATTTAACATTTCTAAAAGTGTTGTCATGTTTTTTTCTTCTTCTGGTGCTTCATACCATATGTAAGCAATCAACGCTTGATAATATAATGCTTCAGCCTTCTGCCAAAAATCCTCACCACCTTTGGTATCCTCCCCTTTGGTGTTTTCCATAATACAATTCACTAATTTTAATATATCATTTTCGCAGCGAATATATTGAAAAGGGTTATATTTCATGGATTGTTTAAAATCAATAGTATTCAATATTTTAATTTTGTATCCGTTTTCTGCTAACATTTTACCACATTCCATTACTACTGTACCTTTTGGGTCTGTTATCACATAAGATGAGTTCATTTGCATTAAATTTGGCTTAACGTGAAATCTAGTTTTGCCACTTCCTGAACCACCTATCACAAGTACATTTTTATTGATATTATATTTGGGTATTTTGTTTCTACCCATCATAATTCTTTCTGTTTGTGTTAATAGAATGTTGTTTTGAAATTTTGGGTCAATAAAAGGTTTGATGTCCTCAGAAGTTCCCCATCTTGCAGAACCATATTCTACACCTTTTCTATATTTTTTTGCATTTTTCCCTTTGAAATAGACAATACCTTTTATACTAATTGCACCACAAATACCAATGAGTATATCAAAAGGGTGCAGGCTGGGAAAAGGCTTACTTCCTAAACTTGCTAAGCCATTTAAAGAATCAATTATTTTTAAAAAAATATCTGTTTGATAGGAAAGTCTAAAATATTCTCCTAATCTGTTTGAAATCCAAAAAACAAAAGCATAAGGAAAATTTTTTTGTAATTGTTTTTTGAAATCTATTGTTTTAATATTAAATTTCAATCTTTTTCTCTTTTTATTTTTGTTTTGTTTCTTTTTCTTCAACATTTTTACTTTTGCTCATTACAGCTCATGTCCTCCTTTGTTTCTGTTTTTCACTTTATCTTTTGCTATATTTTTTATTTTCTGCTGATACTGTACCATTTGTTTTAATATAGAATTTTTTTTCTCTTTTGTCAGTGTTTTATTAGAAAACTCTTTTAATGCACACATTAATACATCAGCGTCCCTTGCCTTAAAAAATACAATATATTTGGGAGGCTGAGAAAAAGTATCTTTTTTTAGTGCATAATCTACACCGTATTTCCTTGCTACAGATTCAAATGGTTTGATGTTTTTGTCTGTAATTTCAATGTTTTGTATACTTGCTCCTTGTTTTACAATATCCTTGATATTTTGTTTACCATGTTTTACAGTTGATTTTTTTAAATACTGTTGTATTGCCAATTTCAGTATATCAGCAGTTATTTTTTCTTCTTTTTTACTCATGTTGATAACAAAAGCAATCGATTTCTCTCTTACTTCCTCCTGCATATCCTCCCTCCTTAAATTGAAACGGTTGTATTTTATTCACAAGAAATTTGAGAAAGCCTTTTTTCACCAAACTGACAATATTTTTTATTCTGTTCTATCATAATATAGTTTCGTCCTAACTTTTTTGCAGCTGCTGCCGTAGTCATTGTTCCAGCAAAAGGGTCAAGTATGGTATCTCCTATACAAGAAGAAATTAAAATAATTCTTTCTAAAAGTTTTTGTGGTTTCTGTGTATTGTGCAACTTTTTTCCATTTTCCTCTTTGAGTCTTTCTTTTCCAGAACAGACTGAAAAATGCCATACAGTTCCCATTTGTTTACGAACACCATTTTTATAATCTTGTTCCTTTACAGTATCTGTATTCAATTCTTTTGCCAAATGATAATGAAAAGTAAATTTAGAATACTTATTTTTTACTGCCCATAATAAAGTTTCATGACTGTTACAAAGTCGTGTTCCCATAAAATTAGGAGTAGGATTGTTTTTGTGCCACACAATATTATTAATCAAATAAAAGCCAACTTTCTGCATGATATAGCCTATGGTATAAATACATTGCATTCCGCCTATTATCCATATAGAGCCATTTGGTTTTAATATACGATAACAATCATTTAACCAATCAAAAGTAAATTTCTTATATTCTTCTAATGTTTCAAATTTGTCCCAATCGTCAT
>CAJTZO010000095.1 GCA_910583755.1 uncultured Clostridia bacterium | reverse complement strand
CAGCGTATAAAACGTCAGGTGCAGACTATGCAGAACTTTTTCAATGGTTCGACGATAATCTAGAAAATGAGGATAGAATTGGTTTATTTGTTGCTTTAGTTGGGGAACGAATCCGGATTGCAAAGCCCACAGACAAGCACATTTTAGGGATTGTTTCTGCTTGTCCGTCTGTTTTAGGAGATGTCTATGATGACCAATGGAAGGGAATGTATCAGATAGATATTTATGGTAGACCGATTTTTGAAGAAGTAGAGGTTCCAGCAGAAACTATCAAAATCCCTGACCCAGAGAATTCAGAACAAACAATAACAAAGGTAATTCGAGAAGCCCATATTGAAATCCGTCAAAAACTCAATCCAGATTATGACCCTACACAGGAATATATTCCACGTTCCGAACGTCCAGAATGGGACGCCGTGGGTATGCTTGGAAAATTAGTTGCTATTGATGATGGTACTTGTGAGGTGGATGGTTATTGTACGGTTGGAAAAGGTGGAATTGCAACGAAAACAGAGCAGGAAACACAATTTTATGTAATGAAAAGATTAGACAAAAATCATGTTAAGGTATTGGTATTGTAGAGAGGTGGTAGTATGGCATATGGATTTGTAATAACAGCAGATGGAAGAAATTTACTTGCAAAACTGATAGCAGGAGAACAGTTAAAAATTACAAGAATTATGGTGGGAAAAGGGGAAATAGCAGAAGGACAGAACCCTGTTTATTTTACAGATTTAGTACAACCTGTAGCGCAGGCAACTTCCACAAAACCTATTACAAGAAATGAAACGGTTTCCTTTGTGGTAGAATACAGAAGTGACCTAAATGGTGGATTAAAAGAGGGCTTTTGGTTAAAAGAATTTGGTGTTTTTGCACAGGATGGAGAAAATGAGATTTTGCTTTATTATGCCACCTTGGCAGATTTTCCACAGTATGTTACAGCTTATCGGCAGGGTGCTATTGATATTCGGAGGTATCCGGTAAGCATTGCAGTATCTGATAAAATCAATGTTACTTTACAATACCCTATGGTTGCTTTTGTGACAGAGGAAAGTTTTCGAAAATTGTTAGAGGTAGAAACCATTCCCTTTTTAGAGCAAATGATAGAAAAATCCAGTATACAAAAGGACATTGTTATACCAGCGACAGGTTGGTTAAGTGATGCTGCAGATGGTGGATTATACATAGATATTGCACAGGATTATATTACAGAAAAAATGATACCCTTTGTCAGCATTTTTCCAAAAGATATGACCGTTGCAAAAATTTGCGGCATGAGTACTGCAGCAGAAACAAAAAACAAAGGGTTGCGTCTTTATGCAGAAAAAGCACCAGGCAGAGAGATAAACGCAAGCCTTTTATTATTGAGAACTTCTAGCGGTACAGCAAGACTGGATTATCTGGAATATATTCAAAATTTGACAAGAGTAGAAGAATGAAAAAGAATAAAATAAGGAGGAAATCGCATGGCAAAAGGATATGTCAATGTAAAAAGTGTGAATCAATCGGATATAGATAATATTGATTTGACCTTAGATGAGATAGAGGCATTGATAGGACAGACAGGCAATACAGGTGGCACTACATCCTCTGGTACTGTTATGGCAAAACTGAACAAACTGCTTACGGATTGGACAACCACAAGAGCCAGTTATATCAATACGATTAATACCAATGCATCTAATCTGAATACATGACTTACCAACACAAGAGCTGGTTATTTAGATAAATTAGCAAATTTTGGTGCTACAGGAGATACTGGCGGCACATCTACAGCGGGAACACTGACAGCAAAAGTAAATGCAACAATATCTAACATAGGACAAACCAATAATACAGGTGGCACTACATCCGCTGGTACTGTTATGGCAAAGATGAATAAACTTTTGACCGATTGGACAACGACACGAGCCGGTTATATTGACAAATTAAGCAATTTTGGTGTTCCAGGAGACATTGGTGGTAGTGCAACAGCTGGAACAGTTATGGCAAAATTGAATAAGTTATTAACAGATTGGACAGGTACACGAGCAGGTTATATCAATACCATTAATACCAATACAGCACGTTTGACAAGTACACGAGCAGGCTATATTGATAAATTAAGCAATTTTGGTGCAACGGGGGATACTGGTGGCAGTACAACAGCTGGAACCATGATGGCAAAACTCAATGCAATTCTGCAAAAGGTAATCACAGAAGGAGTTGGAGTTAAAAGTGTGCAAAGGGGAGTTTTTCAGGAGTTATCCACATCACAAGATAGCGAAAATTCGATTACTGTAAAATTAACAAGTATCAATCCTGCAAAAACCTTTATCATTCTTAATGGTGGTTTAAGTGCAGGTTATAGTGGTAGTTCTTCGGCTGTAAGAGGATATATTAACTCTGTGAGTGCCACAATTTTGTTTATAAAACAGGACGTGCTTCTTTGACCATTTCTGCTGGATATATTAGTTGGCAGGCAGTAGAATTTTATTGAAAGGGGGAATATCAATGAGATATGCACAGATTACGCAAGAAGGTATTTGTTTTGCAGATTCCTATTTATCTGGAGAAGTCATTGCAGAGGATATGATACCTTTAAAAAAGGAAGAAGTTTCTCCATTAGGGAAAAAATATGTCGATGGGGAATGGCAGGAGCTTGAAAAAGAACCGATTGTTTTACCACCTTCAGATACAGAGCTTTTAATGCAGAGTATGGCAGATTTGGAACTGGCAATTTTAGAGGGAGGAAAAAAGAATGTTTGAGTTATTAAAAGAAAAATATCAAAAAAATTTTGTACGCAAAGACCAACTTTTACGCTATATGCGCCTTGGGGAAATTACAAAAGAAGAATACGAAAAAATTGTAAAAGAAAAAGAGTTTTAAAACATTTTTAAAAGCTCTTTTTTTATTGAGACTTTTTGAGATTTTAGCTATGGTACAATTCAAAAAAAGAAAAGAGGTGAAGGGTATGGAGTGGGAAATTATAACAGTCATTATTGCGTTGGTGGGGCTTGTAGCAACCGTGACAAAGCCGATTATGAAGCTAACAAACACCATTACACAACTAAATGATACTTGTCAAAATCTTGAGGAACGGATGGAAAAGTTCGAGAATCATAATCATGATAGCCATGTTAAAATTTGGGCGCATAATGACAAACAAGACGAACAAATTGCAGAACATGAAAACAGAATCAGTATTTTAGAAGAAAGGAAGGAAAAGCATGAAAATTAACTGGAAAGTAAGAATCAAAAATCCCTATTTTTGGTTTGGACTGATAGCCATTATCTTGGCGGCTGTTGGTGCCAAGCCGGAAATGTTTACTAGCTGGACAATCTTGATTGCACAAGTCAAAAATC
>CAJTZO010000094.1 GCA_910583755.1 uncultured Clostridia bacterium | reverse complement strand
ATCAAATTGCTGTCCTTGCGGTTTATTATAGCTGGTAGTGTATAAGCGTGGGTTCATCATATTTGGTGTGGTATCTTTAACTATGGGAAACTCCTGTTTCCCATTTAGAGACTGCTCTATTGGTAATATTTAATTTTTCAGCCAACTGCATTTGCGTAAGCCCTTTTTCTTTTCGACAGGCTGATATAAATTTTCCTATCATTTCTTGTTCCATGTTCCACCTCCTGGCAGTTATTTTACAAGCTAAAAACAGATTGTGAAACGAACTAACAGTTGATTGCACCCAATTCAACCATCAGTTGATTAGGTAATTATTTTGTATTTTCTTTTATGACTTTTTTACTATTTTTATATAAAGAGAATGTTATAAAAAATACTAATGATGGTGGAACGATTAATTTTACTGGGCTTTCATTAACTATAAACTTAACTGGGCTATCGTCACCCATTATAGTACACATTACACCTGCTATAAATATAAACGCTGATATAATGGATAGAGCCAAAAATAAATTTTTCTTCATTCTTGTTTTCTTTAAATTAAGCATTTTCATCACACTCCTAAATTACTGTTTTTACTTGATTTTGACTTCATTACAAGTTCATAATTCATCGGCTCTGCGTCTTATGCGTCTGGCTCTTTGATGATAATTCGCATGAATATAGTAAGTTCAACGATTTCTAATATTTCTTATAGATGTATTCTGTGAAAATCCGATAAAAGCAATAAACAATCCATACCATCCAAGTTATTTCCCACTTTTGTGTTATTATACTAATCAATAAATAAAGGACAGCGACAGTAATAGCGATAATCCAATTCGATATTTTTTTCTTCTTGCTTATTTCATTCTTTGATACTTTCACAACATCTGATAACAAGTTCTCATACTCGTTAGCATCGCCGTTTTCTATCCTTTCGCCCTTGAATAATTCCGCTATGGTAATCCCCAAAGATGTAGCTAATGGCTCAATAAGAGATACATCTGGAAATCCAATACCTCGTTCCCATTTTGAAATAGCTGCACTTGATACTCCTAATTCGTTAGATAAATCCTGCTGAGTACGATTTTGTTCTTTTCTGATAGCAGCAATCAAGCTGCCTGTTTTTTGAGCATTCAATTTTTACACCCTCTTTCTGCCTCTTATATTACCACAAGAAATACTATATTCAACAAACGCTCCGTTGAAATGGTAAACGCTACATTGAATTTCTGATAAAAAACCGATAATGTGTGGTTTCTCACTTGTTCATTGGCTCTGTGTCTTATACGTCTGGCTCTTTGATGACGGTTACTTGTAAATCCTTTACTTCAATCAAAGTTTTCTGCTTGCACTTCGGGCAGTAGAGAGGATAATTTTTCAAAACCGTATCTTTCCGCATTTTGTCACGAGTTTTATTACCACATATAGGACATAATATCCATTCACATTTTTTCATAAATTCACTCCACTAAAAATAATTTTCTTTTTTTGCAATTCCTTTGCTTAAATACATTTTTTTAAAAATGAAAAATACCACAAATAAACTAATACTTTGCTGCCCCCAGTCAAAAATACCTGTAAGAACTGCATTTTGAGGAAGTAACTTTACTAAAACAATAGACAACATCATCACCAATATCGGATTAACCCAAATAAACCACTTTGCAGTAGACCACACGCCTTTTATAGCTGCAATAAACATAACAAATGACAGCATTGCAAATCCTACCGCTGCTAATGCAGAAACAAATATAAATGTAAAAAAGAACTCTTCACTAATTTGTTTTGCACATATTACGTTATAATTTGTCAATCTATTGTATAACCATGCAGTAATTGCAAATACGCAATGATACAATGTCCCTACAGCAACAAATACAAATGATGATATTAAAAATATTTTTCTATATAATGTATTCCATTTTTCCATTAATAAATAAATAGCAAAAAATCCCCAAAATATTAGTAATAGCGCAACTACCCCACATATACCGCCAAAAACAAATCTTATGGCATTTACTTCAGACCATTCCTCAGAAAACGCAGGGAAAAACTTTGCCATTCCTTTTGAACCAGATGGATTAAAACAGCCTAAAAGCATATCACCAACAAAACATATTATTGAACCAATGATTGCAATCTTAAAATACATAGCCAGTGTCTTATCTTTATATTCCTTTTGTAATTTATTCTTTTTCATAATTTATTCTCCATAAAAATCAACGTCATCCATAATCATTTTCCATCCACTGTCAAAAAATTGAGAAACAACTTCCAAACAACTTTCTGCTTCTTCCTTTGAATACCCATTTTGAATAACTTGTTTATAAACAGAAAATTGTGCAACAATAATTAATTCCAGCGCTTTTTTATTGATACTATCTCCCAAAAAACTATAATAAAATTGTTGTGCTTCTGTTATAATTCGCTGAATCGTTTGCTCAAACCAATTTTCTACAGAACTGCCTTTACTGCAATTTAAAAGCAAAATGCAGGCATCATAGTTTGAATACATTAGACTCAAAATATTTTGTGTTTCAAGATGCACAATTTGAACATATTTATCAATGCTTTTATTTTCAATAGCTGTATAGAATAGTGGCATTAAATAAGTGAATTGCTCATCAAATTTTTTACAAACATCAGAAACAAGGCTGCAAAATAATTCATCCTTATTTTTATAGCGAGTATAAAGTGCTCCTGTAGTAATGCCTGCTTTTTGAGCAATTCTCCGTAAAGATGCTTTTGTAAATCCCTCTTTTAAAAATTCTTTATTCGCAGCATTTATAATTTTTTTATCAAGTTCAAAATTTCTAATCGCCATATTCCCTCCAATAGCAATGTTATTGATAACAACGTTATTATACTTGAAATTTTTTAATTTGTCAAATGAAAAGATAAAGTGATAACTGCAATTTCACAATGCTGCTACTGCTACGGAATTCATTGCATACTTCATATCTTTTTATATCCAAATCTGAAAGATACCTATCCGATATCGCTCCGTATCCCATCCCGTCATGAATATGAAGTTCTATTGCTTCAATCTTCTCTTCAATTGTAAATTCCTTTTTGCCCATAAAATCACTCCCCATAGTGTAGTCTCGAAATTTTTGTTTTTTCGAGCGTCTACTCTATGGGGAGCATATCAACCCTCTGCCGCCTGTCTGTTATGCGTAGATTATTTCCTCATTCACAATCTCCATTGCACAAGCCCTTATGTTATTCATTCTTCCTGTCCATTCTAACGCATTTTCAGCCTTTAGCTGTTCCGTTATGCCTTGTGCCTGTTTCATGCCCTCTACGAGCCATTCCAAGCGTTCCTGCGCCTGCCTGTCAATGTCGGCAAGGTATGTATTCAGCCTGCCGCTTGTGAGAAGATTGGTGTATGTAACCTTACGGTACTGTTTCAGATAGTCCAAGTGCCGCTGTCCCCATGTGCCTATCAGCTGTTCTTCTTCGGCTGGTAAAGCTATACATGGAATTAGATAATCTCCCTGCTTTTCGTATCTGCCGCCCATTTCCTCAAAAAATGATTTTGCCATTTTGT
>CAJTZO010000093.1 GCA_910583755.1 uncultured Clostridia bacterium | reverse complement strand
AGGAAGAAATCAGCATTATGGAGCTTTCCAGAATGTCAGGAGTGCCGGAGAGGACGATTATGGATATTCTGGCGGGCATCAGGGAGCCGGAGCTTGGTGTGGTGTGCAGGATTGCGGATGGACTTGGTATCTGCGTCCATGAGCTTCGTGCCGATGAGGAACAGTACGCCATATCCGTACAGAAAGATACCCTTGCAAAGCTGATTGTAGTCAGCGAGATGAACGGTGTGGAGCTGGAGGAACTGATACATACCATTCTGGAAAAGGGGATTGAGGAAAATGGTTTTTAAAATTATTATGAGGGGATAAATAAAAGATTTGTGCTGTAAGGTATATGATATGCCTTACAGCACAGGAAGGTTTTCATTGAAAACGATTGAGATAAATCTGAATATATACTATAATTATGTACAAATAGTTTCTATTTTTCACGCAACTATTATGTAAATATTGTTAAAAAGTAAGGATATGTGGAAGGGATTAGCGATTGTATGTATATTTCAGAATTGAAAATAGATGGATATAAAAATTGTAATGAGGAATCAACAATACTATTTAACTCAGGATTAAATGTTTTAGTGGGTGAAAATGCATGTGGGAAAACAACTATTGTTGATGCGATAAGATTGATATTACGAGAATCGGAGCTTCCATATGTGACAGAGGAAGATTTTTATAAATCTTTTGAAAAAGAGGAAGAAAAAAGAAATATTCATATTGATTTAAAAATGGAAAAATTAAGTCCAGAAGAAAAGATTACGTTTTTATCATGGTGCAATGCTGAATTTGAAGCAGAACTCCATTTGGAAATTGAAAAGGAACCGAATCCCAAAGGGTATTTCAAAAAAAGTATTTGGGGTGGTAAGTCGAAAGCCAGTGCGTTTGAGGAAGAAACATATGATTATATTGATACAATTTATCTTCCAGCATTGAGAAATGCAGAAGAGAAGTTGACTAATGGAAGAAAATCTAGGTTGGCATTATTGTTGAAACACCAATATACAGAAGATGTTAGAAAGGAAAAATTGGTAGAAGCATTTAGTGATTTTAATAAGTCCATTATAAAAAATGATGATAAAAAATTTAGTGAAATAGAGCAGGCGAAGAAAGACATTAATACGGCAATGGAAAACTCTATGGGAACTGTGTTCGGACAAAGTGTTAATTTACAATTCGCAGAGTCCTCTTTTACTTCTATTTTACAGAGCATTAAAATGGTATTTTTCCCGCATATAGGGGAAATTGATGAGAAAAAATTTCGTGATGTGGCAATAAATAGTTTGGGCTACAATAATTTGCTTTATATTGCTACAGTATTTGCTGAATTGGAAGTTGTAAATAAAAATCATGGTTTGTTTACAGTATTGTTAATAGAAGAACCAGAAGCACATTTACACCCGCAAATTCAATCCAAATTAATAAAATATTTGCAGAAAGTAGCAAGTTTAAAAAAGAATCTACAAATTATAGTCACCACTCATTCCGCAGTAATAGCATCTTCTGTAGGGGTAGAATCAATAATATACATAAAAGGGAAAAATAATGGCATATTGTCAAAAAGAATAGCTGATTTTGGATTAGAGGATAATGTAAAAAAATATTTAAATCGTTGGATGGACATTACTAAGTCAACGCTTTTGTTTTCTAAAGGTGTGATTTTAGTTGAAGGCATATGTGAAGCGATGTTGATTCCAGTATTCGCTGAAGTTGTTTTAAAAGAATATAATCAGTCCCAAAAGAATAAATTGCCTTTATCTATAGAAGAAGCCGGTGTATCAGTTATAAATATAAATGGTATAAATTTTAAATATTTTTTCCCATTGTTTTGTGATTTAGAGGGTTGGGAAGATGAGAGGTTGCCTATTAGATGTAGCGGAATTACAGATAAAGATCCGAGAGACATAATTGATATTGATGAGGAAGGAAAAAAGAATAAAAAACCGCAATATCCGATTGAATCAGAAGAAGTAGAAGGGGGAAATGAAGCAATTAGCTTAGTGGATATATTACAATCAACAGAACAGGCTCGTTTATATGTTGCGGCTTTAAAAACATTTGAATATGATTTGGCTATGAATGGAAATTTTGCGCTGATGGCTACAGTAATAAAAGAAGGGTGGGCAAAAGGTGACGAAAATAAAACAGGGGTAAAGGCTGATTGTAAAAAAATCATTGACTTAAATAATAATTATAATGATGATGAAATAAGAAGAAGAGATGCTAAATTTATTTATGAGCATATTGATTGTAATGAGTTAGGAAAAGGCATCTTCTCACAGTTGCTTTTAGAAAAGTTGGCTCTTGGAGAAGAAATACGAGTTCCTCAGTATATAAAGAAGGCAATTATTTGGGCATGTGGAGGCAATAATGACTAAAGAAAAATTGCAGGAAGAAATTTCAAAAATTGTTTGTGCGAAGCCAGATAATATTACATGTGAAGAATGTTTTAAAATGGCAAGAGGGCAAATCTGTAGAGGATCTAAACAATGTAGAATTTCAGAAAAAACAGAAGAACAGTTAGAATATGTTTTATCATCTATACAAGAAAATGTATTCTTAAAGGCTTGTTCGGGAAGTGGAAAAACAGAAGTAGTTGGATTGAAAACGGCATATGAAATAAAAAAATGGAAGGAATGTAATAGTGGTATAGCAGTTTTATCTTTTACAAATGATTCCACAGAAGTAATTAAGGATAGAGTGAGTAGGTTTGTGGGGAAACAGGGAGGGTATCCACATTATATAGGAAC
Organism: uncultured Clostridia bacterium; assembly: GCA_910583755.1. GTDB lineage: Bacteria > Bacillota > Clostridia > Lachnospirales > Anaerotignaceae > Coprocola. Next base: position 832 of record CAJTZO010000093.1, on the reverse strand, counting down.
GTTAAGTAGCTTTATTCATAACTATATTGTACAGCCATTTGCATATAAAACTGTAAAATACCAAGGTAAAAACAAAGATTTTTCCCTGCGAGTAATTGATGAAAGAATGTCAATTTATTCAAATCATTGGGCAACGAATTATAGATGTAAAATTTCTTTTGTGAATTCAAAAAAGAGTCTTATACCTATTTATTCTCATCAAGTGGGATTTGACTTGGTAAAAAGAGATTATTATTTTTATTTTGGATATAAAAGGATTTGGTTAGAAGATTATTTCAAAAGTAAATCTGTAAAAAATTATATTACATTAAAACGAAAAGAGAATCCTCATTTTTGGGAATGGAACTATGTGAGAAAATGCTTTAGAGAATGTAAAGAAGAATTTTGGGAACATGGTTTTGCGAATTTTGATGATTTGAATGTTTTAGCAGTTCGTATTCTTAAAAGCAGTATTGGACAAGAGATTGCAAAGAGGTTTCCACTTATTTTAATAGATGAATGTCAAGATTTATCAGGAAACGAACTGAAAGTTTTGCATGAGTTAAAAGAAAAAGGATGTCATATTCATTTTATAGGTGATTTGAATCAAAGTATTTATGAGTTCAAACAAGTAGATCAATCAAAGATAGAAGAATTTGTGTGTGATTTTCAGAAATATGCGTTACGCACTAATTTCAGAAGTTGTAAAGATATTGTGTGTTTATCAAAAAAGTTACTTGAACAGCCAGAAAATATTGAATGGTGTTCAAGAAATAATCGTTATAATAATGCTCTTGTATATATTGAATATGTAGAGCCAGAAGAAGCAGTGAAAAAATATGTAGAACTTTTG
>CAJTZO010000092.1 GCA_910583755.1 uncultured Clostridia bacterium | reverse complement strand
AAGTCTGTAAATTTTTAAGGAGTGATTTTTTTATGTCAAAATATAAAGCAATCAGCTATACAAGACTTTCCTACACCAATGAAAAAGATAATGAAAGTAACAGCATTTCTAATCAAAAAATGTTAATTAGAGATTTTGTAAAGAAGCATTCTGATATTGAAATTGTTTCTGAAAAAGTGGACGATGGTTATACAGGTGTTTTATTCGACAGACCAGCATTTCAGGAAATGATGGAGGACATTAGAGCAGAAAAAGTAAACTGTATTATTGTAAAAGATTTGTCCAGATTTGGCAGAGATTATATTCAAATGGGAAAATATTTACGACAAATATTGCCGTCGTTGGGTGTTCGTTTTATTGCCATCAATGACAACATTGATACTTTAAAAGAAAATTGTACTGGTTTAGACGTTTCGTTAAAAACAATTATCAATGATGCTTACAGTCAAGACATTTCTAAAAAAATCAGGAGTGTTTTGGAGCAAAAAAGAAAAGAAGGACTGTACGTAGCTGCTTTTACGCCTTATGGTTATCAAAAATCAGAGGAAAATAAAAACCAACTTGTGATTGATGAACAAACAGCACCAATTATAAAAGATATTTTTAAAATGAAATTAGATGGCATGAGTGCAGCAAAAATTGCTGATGTATTGAATGAAAAAGCTATCCTCTCTCCTATTATGTATAAAAAACAAAACGGATATGCCTATGCAAAAGGCGGATATGCTGCAACAGAAAATGCAAAATGGTCGGCAAAAGCAGTATTGAGAATATTAAAAAATGAAATTTACACAGGAACAATGGTGCAAGGCAAAAAAACAACATACAATTACAAATTAAAAAACATTATTCAAAAGCCTAAAAATGAATGGATATATGTAGAAAATACCCACGAAGCAATCATTTCAAAACAGGAATTTGATTTAGTGCAAAGTATTCTTCTTTTGGATACCAAAACAGCACCTCATAAAGAAAGTGTATATTTGTTTTCAGGGCTGTTAATTTGTGCAGATTGCGGAAATCGCATGACAAGAAAAAGTGTTACTTACAAAGATAAAAAATATTTTTATTATTATTGTCCAACGGGCAAAAAAGGCTGCACTTCTTCTCACATGATAAAAGAGAATTGCTTGATAGATTGTGTTTTGGAAAGTGTCAAAAAGCATATCAGTAGTGTGATTTCATTAGAGAAATTACTCAACAGTATAGAAAGAGAAAGAATGAATCAAAAAATTGTACAAAAGTATGGGAAAGAAATTGCACAAAAAGAACAAACAGCAGAAGAATTAAAAGAGTTTAAATCTTCACTGTATGAAAATTATATCAAGGGAATTTTGCCCAAACAAGATTATAGAATGTTAAAGGAGGAGTATACAACAAAGTTAGAAACAATAGAAAAAGAAATTTCTACTTTAAATGAAAAGTTAGAAAAAGAGTTATGGCGTGACCGAAAAGAATGGATAGAACATTTTAAAAAGTTTTCAAATATTACAGAACTGGATAGAAATGCAGTCATTCAACTCATACAGTCTATCAAAATTTTTGAAAAGAAACAAATTGAAATCACTTTTCGTTATCAATCAGAGTATGAAGAATCAACAAAAATGTTCCATTCTCATAAGGAGGTTATTTGACATGGCTAGAAAAAGTAGAAAAAACAATATTTCAAATGAAAATACTGTTTCAAAATCAAATTTTACAGTCAATACTGCTTTTTACATTCGATTGTCTGTTGAGGATAACAAAAATAGAGGAAATTCCATAGAACATCAACAAATGCTGCTAAAAAATTTTGTTGCAGTCAATCCAGAATTTCATGTTGTAAAAACATACATTGATAACGGCAAAACGGGTACAAACTTTGAACGTCCAGCATTTCAAGAAATGCTACGAGATATAGAAGCAGGAAAAATACAATGTGTCATGGTAAAAGACCTTTCTCGTTTAGGTAGAAATTATATTGATACAGGCTATTATATACAAAGCTATTTTCCATATTACAAAGTACGTTTTATTGCCTTGAATGAAAATTTTGATACAGCAAAAGAAGACAGCGGTAATATATTACTTCCAGTGCTGAATATGATGAATGAATCTTATGCACTGGATACCGGCAAAAAAATAAAAGAACAAGCTGCAAGGGATATGAGAGCAGGCAAGTTTATAGGAGCAAGACCACCCTATGGTTATCAAAAATCTCCCGATGATTGCCATAAACTAATTGTTGATGAAGAAACAGCACCCGTTGTAAAACAAATTTTTCAATGGGTGTTAGAAGGAGTTTCTTATGATAAAATAGCAGTTATGTTAAACGAAGCTGGTGTTATGACACCTAGCCATTATATGAAAAAACAAGGAATAATTTCAAGTCAAAATTTGATAGGACAAGGTTATTGGCAAACATTTACTATCGCTAAAATTGTAAGAAGTGAAATTTATACAGGTGATATGGTACAAGGAAAATCTGTCACCATACAGCATAAGCAAATAAAAACAGATAAAAAAGATTGGATTGTTGTAAAAAATACCCATGAAGCAATCATATCAAATGAAACTTTTGAAAAGGCACAACAATGTCGTATAGAAATAGATAAAAAAAGTAAGTTCAAAAATAAAATACCTTACACGGAAAATGTTTTAAAAGGAAAGATTTTTTGTCAATGTTGTGGCAAAAATCTAAATCGTGGTAGAAAAATAACAAAAACAAAGGGAGAAATATATTATTTCTTCTGTATTACAAATTGGCGAATTAAAAAAGGTAATTGTGAAGGAGTTCGTATCAATGAACGAAAACTTTTTCAAAAGATACTTTCTCTATTTGATGAAAAAAGAAATTTGTTTTTAGAAAAAGAGCAATACTTACAACAACAAATACAATCTATGCAAAAAAACATGGTATTGTGGAAGCAACAACAAACTGCATTAGAAATGCAGATGAATGAAAAAAGATTGTATTTGCAAGCCTTGTACGAAAACCTTATCAACAAAGTGATTACACAAACAGAATATAAGGAACTGAGAAAAAACTATCAAAATGAAATTGAAAATTTGTTGTCTGAAATTACTTGCTTAGAAGAAATACAACAGTATAACAGTCAAAAAATTCAAAACATTCTAAAGTTAAAAGAAGATTTTCAATTAACACAAAATTCAGAAATGACAAAAGAATTTGCAGATAAATTTATAGAAAGAGTAGAAGTTTCTCCAGATAATACTGTAACTGTAACTTTTTATTTTGATGAACTGTTGAATGAAATAGAGGTGAATGACATTGCGTGATTATGTAATTGCCCTTTACATTCGCCTTTCCATAAATGATAAAAGAGTAGAAAGTAACAGCATTGAAAATCAAAGATTGCTATTGACAAAATATGCAGAAAATATGGAAATACAAAACATCAAATTATTAGAATTTGTAGACAATGGGTATAGTGGTACAAATTTTGAACGTCCTGCAATACAAGAACTTTTAGAACTCGTGAAATCCTATCAAGTGAACTGTATTATGGTAAAAGACTTTTCAAGGTTTGGCAGAAATATGATACAAACAGGATACGTGCGTCCAGATAGGACGAAAGTAGAAGTAGAAAAAAAAGAATGAAAAACAAAGG
>CAJTZO010000091.1 GCA_910583755.1 uncultured Clostridia bacterium | reverse complement strand
ATGACAGACACCCAAGCATGAAAGTAGCAGAAAGATATTATTGTTTTGGTTGTGGGGAAAAAGGCGATGTAATCAATTTTATAGCAAAGTTACATAATTTGTCACAGTATGAAGCAGCAAAAAAATTGGCTTTGGATTTTGGTTTACCGATACAACAATATACCCATCAAAATAAAAAACAAACAAAACAAGTAAAAACTGTTAAAACAAAATATCAAATACAAAAGAATTTTGAAAAATGGGAACAAAGATGTCAAAAAATATTATCCGATTACAGCAGCTGGCTGATATTTTGGAAAGAATTTTATGCACCAAAAGCTCCAAATGATATGATTTATGAGGAATTTATAGAAGCAATAAACAACATTGAAAAAATAAAATGGTATCAAGATATTTTAGAAAACAGCATATTAGAGGAAAAAATTAGCTTCTTAATACAATGCGGAAAAGAGGTGGTACAGATTGAAAAAAGAATGGGAGAATATCAGCGAGGAATCCTTGCAGAATTTGGACAAAGCAATGACTGAATTAAACAATATAGATTGTAAAAATCAAGGTGTCACTTGGCTAGATGAAGAAAATAATATTGATGAAGTGAAGTTTTGTGAGGCATATCTACAACAATATGATTTAAAGTGCATCAATGGTTCTTTTTTTAGCATAGATGGTTTTGTATCTGATGGAGAAATAGAAAAAAATATTTACAATATTATCAAAAATCATGTTGCAAGAAATGTTTCTAAAAAAGTAAAACAGCTCTTGGAAGTGTTAAGGTTTGAAAGTTATTCAGAGGAATTACCAATACAAACAGATAGGATTCATGTAAAAAATGGAACGATATTTTTAAATGGAATGTTTTCAGGTAAAAAAGAATTTTGCTTAAACCGCTTGCCCATCAAGTATAATCCACAATCAGAACAGCCAAAAGTATGGCTTGCTTTTTTAGAGGAATTGTTGGAAAAAGAGGACATTATAACATTGCAGGAATATATGGGTTACTGTTTAATCCCTTCTACAAAAGGACAAAAAATGATGCTGTTGATTGGCAAAGGTGGAGAAGGAAAATCAAGAGTGGGATTGGTTTTAAGAAGCATATTAGGAAATAATATGAACACAAGTAGTATACAAAAAGTGGAAACAAACAAATTTGCTAGAGCAGATTTAGAGTGCAAACTACTTATGGTAGATGATGACATGAAAATGGAGGCACTTCCTCAGACAAATTACATCAAGTCTATCGTCACTTTGGAGGACAAAATTGATTTAGAAAGAAAATCAAAACAAAGTGTACAAGGTACATTGTATGTCAGATTTTTATGCTTTGGAAATGGCAATTTAAACTCATTATATGACCGCTCCTATGGATTTTTTAGAAGGCAAATTGTACTGACAACAAAAGAAAAAGATAAAAACAGAAAGGATAATCCATTTTTGATTGAAAAATTAAGGACAGAAAGAGAAGGTATCTTTCTATGGTGTTTAGAAGGACTAAAAAGGCTTTTAAAAAATGATTATGAATTTACTATCAGCGAAAAAGCAAGTCAAAATCTGTATCACGCTATGGAAGATGGTAACAATATTATCAGTTTTATGAAAGCTGATAATTTTGTAAAATTGGAGCCAGCTACTATGACAACATCTAAAAAATTGTATGGTTGCTATTGTCATTGGTGTGATGAAAATGTAGAAAAACCTATATCTGCAAAAAGCTTTATTAGTTATTTAAAACAGTCTGAAAAAGAATACAACATACAATATTCTACAAATATTCTTTCAGAAACAGGTAAAAAGTCAAGAGGTTTTAGAGGGATTTATATAAAAATAAGAATGTAGCAAAAGAAGCGTATATGCGTATAAATATTGTAAAATCAACGTTTTTAAAGCATAAAAAGCGTGTGACAAAGCGTATTTGATACGCATATACGCATAAATTTGAAGTTTATTCTTTTTTATATAATTCAATATGAAAACTGATAAAACAAAAATAAGCTCTCGGTGATTGAGAGCGAAATACACCCCTTGCACAAACCCTTGGTTTATACACTTGGTCTATTTCGCAACTGCGTTGAGCTTTTTATCACTAACATTAGAATAGTACAAAAGAGATAGTTTGTCAATTATTTTTGAGAAAGGAGAAAAAAGAATATCGCAAGAAATTCATTTATACAATTATCGAAACTAAGTAATGTAAAAGGTAGAATAGATTATATTACAAATCCAGAAAGACAAGAAAATTTGTATGCGACTTGTGAAACAGTACAAAGAAGTTTTTGGAAATTTCTTGCTATGGAAAATCAGCAAGACTTTCGAAAAAGCGGTTCTGCTGGAAAATGTATTGAAGCAAGAGAATTGATTATCGCCTTACCTGAAAGTTTTATAAAATATCAGCCTGAAAAATTATTGAAAATATTTACAGAGAAATTCAAACAAAAATATGGTGTGGAATGTGTATCTGCACTCCATCACAATAAAAAGAAAACAAACTACCACATTCATTTGATTTTTAGCGAAAGAGAATTGCTTGAAAAAGAAGAATTCAAAACTGCATCAAGAAATCTGTTTTATAATGAATATGGAAAAAAAGTAAGAACAAAAAAAGAAATTCAAGACGAGTTCGGAAAAATACGAAAGGGCTGCACCATCGTTCCTAAAGGGGAGATATATGAAAGGCACTCTTTTGGAAATAAAAAAGCATATTTTAAAGATATAGAATTTTTACCAGAAATAAAGACGTATTATACGAATATGATAAATTACTATGTTAAAAATCCTACTGAAAAATTAACTGTATTTGATAGAGATAGTGTTTATATCGCAACCAAAAAAATCGGCAAAAATAATCCTAAAGCAGAACAAATAAAAAAGGATAATGCCATTAGGCAAGAGTGGAATAAAATAGCTGATGTAGCTCTTGTAGTTGGTATTAGTGATAAAAAGATAAAGGCAATAAGAAAGAATGAAATAACGACAAAAATACAACACTCTATGCAAAGAGAAGGATGGAAACCTGAATTATTTTATCAGATTATGATAAATGCAAATGCTATCTTAAACGATATTGTTAAAAAACATAAAATGCAATTAAAACCTACTTTAAATGTTGACATTGAACAATTTAAGAAAATGGAAGCTTTAAATTTAAAATTACATAGACAAGTAGAAGAAATACAAAAGTTAGAAAATGTAGAATTACCAAAATTAGAAAAAGAACTAAGAAATATAAAGGGATTCTTTAAAGGAAAGCAAAAAAGAATATTTCAGCAGGAAATAGAAAATTGTAAAGAGAATATTAATGTTGGCAAAGAAAATTTACAAAAAATGGTTCAAGAACAAGGCTATAAAAGTGTAGAAACATTTTTAAAACTGTATTCTGAAAGCAAAAATGCCATATAACAATGGAAAAAAGAAGAATATGCTAAAAAAGAAAGTATTATAGGAAAATTAAAAGTATTAGAACAAAAGGCAATTTTATATCAGCAGACTATAGAACGACATAAAAGTAGAGAAAGATAATCAAATAAATAATTGGATAGAAAAAGCCATTATTGTCTAAAATAAATGGCTTTTTAATACTTAGATTTTATAAAATTGAATATTTTTGTTTCTCTACTAAAAATATAAAGTAATAAAAAAACCTTGATAATTATTAATAAAAATTTGGGTTTGTCAAGAAAAATGTGTAAGTTTTATAAAATTTTCTTACCGGCAGTT
>CAJTZO010000090.1 GCA_910583755.1 uncultured Clostridia bacterium | reverse complement strand
AACTGCCGGTAAGAAAATTTTATAAAACTTACACATTTTTCTTGACAAACCCTATTTTTTATAAAAAAAGTCTCAACTTAGTCTCATTTTGTTGCAAGTTTGTTTCATTTTGTTGCAAAAAAGTTTCATTTTGTTTCACGTTTTTTCAAACACTCCATCATATTCCATTATTTTGTAAAGCCACTTGTATGTTTCATAAAAGCTGCGGCATATGGTTGACTTTGATAAATGCAGCAAAAATGCAATTTCTGTCACACTTTTTTTATTTTGAAATTTATATTGCAAAAGTTGTCTGTTTTCTTCCTTTAAAAGATGAATATAAAACTCTGTTTTTTTTCGTTCATCCTCCTGCTTTGCTATTGTTATTTTTAACTCCAGTATTTTTTGTTGTGTTTCCTTATAATTCCTGTCTAATCTGCTGTAAATTGCTTCTATATTTCGCTCCATCGGGCTTTGTGCGATTCCAGCTCTTCCACCAATTCTGTCATAACATACGCCCTGTAAATCTGTATCCAGTGAAACAGGCAGCAAGGGGCTGTTTCTGTCCTGTTCGATTTCCTGTAATCGTTTTGTCAATCGCTCTAATTCCTTTTGATTCCATGCAATCACCTTTTCATTATAATAATATTGTTCGATTTTCTTTTTGACTGCTTCCATTTCTTTTTTATTTTTCAAAACTTCCGCCCCCTATTGTTTATCAGTTTATACTATGATATACTTTTATTGGTGAATGGGAGGGCGGAAGCCCTTTTTTATTTTATCCTTTTGAGCTGCCTTTTTATTTTATATGCCATTACTTTTTTTACATCTTTTTCACAATCCAGTAAATAAAACATTTGTTTTAGCATAATCTGCACATCTGCTAATTCTTCCATGACATTTTTTATTGTAAATTCTCCATACTTTAACTTTGAAAATGCCTGTATCAGTTCCGCACATTCCTCAATAGTTTTATCCTGTTGACCAATCATTCCATAATAATCCGCTATTTTTTGTATTCCCTGCTCGTTTTTCTTTTTCATCATACTTTCACCTGCCTTTTTATTCCTTTACATCGTTATATCAATCCCTGTAATTTCTTTAAAAATCTCTTTGTCAAAGTTTGGTATCGCCATGACAATATCCTTTGCTTCTTGCTTTAAATGATTCCAGTTTTCTTGTTGTTTATAAAAAATTTCCTTTTGAAATAATTTTTTTAAATACCCTCCCGTTATAGACCATTCCGGATGATGTCTTTTTTTACCGTCTGTCATATCACATTCTTTTACCCAAACTGTAGGGTGTACTAAAACATTATATATCAGTATCTTTCTTGCTTTGCTATCTAACCAATCTTCCATTGTCCAATTTGATAACTTATTAAACATATAAATTTTTGTAGGTTTGGTATTAAAACAGCCGTTATGATAACTGCTATTGTTACAATCTCCAGTATTATGGTGCCCAGTATTCCAGTTTCCAATATTACCATATCCGATATTACAGCTCCCAGTATTCCAGTTTCCAGTATTGTAATATCCAGTATTTCGGTCTCCTGTATTTAGGTCTCCAGTATTGCAATATCCAGTATTTCGGTCTCCTGTATTATAGTTTCCTGTATTTCGGTCTCCGCTATTCCCCCTTCCTGTACAGCATTTTCCTGTATTTACTTTATCTAACACTTCACTCCATGACAGTTCTTTTTGAATTTTTATTTTGTTGGTACATAATTTATCATATTTTGTATCATCAATTTCACCATATGCTATGACTTCTGCAACTTTATTTTTTTCATTAAAACTATAATAAGAAAAGCAATCATTTAACTTTTGACAAAAATGGAATCCTCTTGTACAAGCAATTGGCTTCTCATCTATTTCATAGCTTTTTCCTACTTCATATTGAATCCCTCTGCAAGTCCAATCTGGATTAAAAACTTTATAACCTTTTACCACTTTGTTCTCACTCATTTTTTAACCCTCTTTCTACTTTTTACCATTCCGCATTTTTCTGGTTGGTTTTTACAAGCCATTTCGCAATCTGCCTTGTACTTACAATTTGCACAACAAATATAATCTTTATATTTCGGACATTTAACATCTAACAAACATTTTTGTTTCCATTTCCCGCCCATGGCATCCTCCTTACTATTTATTCTATTTTATAGCATAAATATTCGTTTTAGATATGTACTATTTAATTATAATTTTTATTGCAATTTACACATTTCGATATGGTTTTATTTTAAGATTTCCTGCTTTTTCTGATTTCGTAAAATTTTGCCGTTAAAAGCCTACGTTTTTGTCTTGACGTTAATAATACCAGAAATATATTTTTTTTGCTTATTTGGCGCAAATTTTTAAAATTATGATGATTTTAGGGTTGTCGCTGTAGAACTTTTCTCCTGTCATTTTTACAATACAGCTGTCATCTTTGTAGCAAACACCGTTTAAAGCATCTGCTACAGCCTTTAAAACATTGTCTATGTCGGGCTTTTTGGTCGGTCGGATTTCTCCAGACAGCATAGCCTCTTTTTTCTTTTTGCTGGCACTTTGGGGAATTTTGAAAAAAGCAAGCACCTTTAGCTCCAGCTGGCTGCCCTCTGGAAATCTCACATTGCCACATTGTTCCCAGAAGGCGGCTTGTATGCTTTTTTCGTATGTTTTGGTTTTTTCCGGTGTCCACACAAACAGATGCTGCCTGTGCTTTGCAAACCTTGGTCTTGCTTTGCCTTGCGGTTCTCCCAATACGATAAACTCTATTTTTTCAATCTCCAGTTTCGATTCTCCTCCTCTAAAATAACATTGCGGTAACCCTTTGTTTTTTCATGGATTCTACTACCGATTGCCTCATCAATTTCAATCAATTCATCTACCGTTTTTTCTGTGGAAAAAATTGTTATCCGGTTTCTGTTAACATACCTGTAATTGATGATTTCAAAGGCCGTCCGAATATCTGCTTCGCTGGGATGTTTGCCTTTTTCGGTTTTAAAAAAATCGTCTATGTAAAGCACTGGCGCCGTCAATAAGGGATTTATCAGTCTTTGATAGGTTTCATCTTCCATTTTGTTAGCCTTGAGTTTGACAATCTCATTGGGCCAAATAACGTATCTGACAGAAATCCCTCTGTTGATAAATTCTGCACAGATTGCAGTACAGATGTGTGTTTTTCCGCATCCCACTTGTCCGCCTGCAAAAAACCATTTTCCCTTTTCTTCAAGGAATTGAAGGGATTTTTGTTTCAACCGTTTTTGCCATTCTTCCGGTGTTTGAAAGCTATCAAAGGTATATTTTTTAATGCTTTCTGCAAGTCCGGTTTTTTGCAGTTGCTCCATAGCAATTTGCCTTTCTGTGCAAACACAATTTTTCATATATTCGCAGCCATGAATAAACGCTCTTAACATACCTTTTCCCCTGCAAATGGGACAATCCCCTTCTTTGATAGGAGAATTGGGATGAAATGCCATCCATTGGACTTCTTCTGTTTCTTTTTCGCTGCTTTCTTGTTGGACTTCATTTTCTTTTTGCAGTTTTTGGATTCGTTCCACTGTTTTTAAAATTTGCTGGATGATAGCTTTATCTTTGCAGCAAACACAACTGTCAAAATGTTCTTTGCCATCTGGCATTAAGACTTTTACAATCTTGTCCCCTCTGCAAATGGGACAATCTCCTTCTTTGATAGGCTTATCTGGGTGAATCGCCTTGATGATTCCCATACTGTTGATTTTTTCGGTTATGTATTCAAATAAGTGAATAAGAGAATACTACAGATATAAAAATGAAGAG
>CAJTZO010000089.1 GCA_910583755.1 uncultured Clostridia bacterium | reverse complement strand
TTTTTCATTCTTTTTTTTCTACTTCTACTTTCGTCCTATCTGGACGCACATATCCTGTTTGTATGATATTTCTTCCAAATCTTGAAAAGTCTTTTACCATAATACAATTTATTTGATAAGATTTCACAAGCTCCAATAATTCTTGTATTGCAGGTCTTTCAAAATTTGTACCACTATAGCCATTATCTGCAAATTCTAATAATTTGATGTTTTGTATTTCCATATTTTCTACAAATTTTGTTAATAACAATCTTTGATTTTCAATACTGTTGCTTTCTACTCTTTTATCATTTACAGAAAGGCGAATGTAAAGGGCAATCACATAATCACTCAATGTCATTCACCTCTATTTCATTCAACAATTCATCAAAGCAAAATTTTACAGTTACAGTATTATCTGGAAAAACTTCTACTCTTTCTATAAATTTATCTGCAAATTCTTTTGTCATTTCTAAAATTTGTGTTGATTGAAACTCTTCTTTTAAATTTAGAATATTTTCAATTTCTTGGTGGGTATTTTGTTGTATTTCTTCTAAACAAGTGATTTCAGATAACAAATCTTCAATTTCATTTTGATAGTTTTCCCTCAATTCTTTATACTCTATTTGTGTAATGACTCCATCAATAAAACTCTCATATAAAGTTTGTAAATATGACCTTTTTTCATTCATCTGTATTTCCAGTTCAGCTTGCTGTTGCTTCCACAATGCTATGTTTTTCTGTATAGATTGTATTTGTTTACTTAAAAATTTTTCTTTTTCTAAAAACCAATTTCTTTTTTTAAAAAAAAGAGAACGTATATCTTGAAAAAGTTTTTGTTCCTTAATATGAACTCCCTCACAGTTTCCTTTTTTGATACGCTGGTTTGTAATGCAGTAAAAGTAATAAACTTCTCCCTTTGTTTTTGTTATTCTTCTGCCACGATTTAGATTTTTGCCACAACATTGACAAAAAATTTTTCCTTTTAATACATTTTCTCTGTAGGATGTTTTGTTTTTAGATTTACTTTTTTTGTCTATTTCCATACGACATTGTTGTGCTTTTTCAAAGACTTCTTTTGAAATAATTGCTTCATGGGTATTTTTTACAACAATCCAATCTTTTTTATCCGTTTTTATTTTCTTGTGTTGAATGGTGACAGATTTTCCCTGTACCATATCACCTGTATAAATTTCACTTCTTACAATTTTAGCGATAGTAAATGTTTGCCAATAGCCTTGTCCTATCAAATTTTGACTCGAAATCAAACCCTGCTTTTTCATATAATGACTAGGTGTCATAACACCAGCTTCATTTAACATAACTGCTATTTTATCATAAGAAATGCCCTCTAATACCCATTGAAAAATTTGTTTTACAACAGGTGCTGTTTCTTCATCAATAATTAGTTTGTGACAATCATCAGGAGATTTTTTATAACCATAGGGGGGTCTTGCTCCTATAAATTTGCCTGCTTTCATATCTCTTGCAGCTTGTTCTTTTATTTTTTTACTAGCATCTGCCGCATAGGATTCATTTATCATGTTCAACACTGGAAGTAGTATATTGTTACTATCTTCTTTTTCTGTATCGAAATTTTCACTCAAGGCGATAAAACGTACTTTATATGATGGAAAATAGCTTTGTATGTAATAGCCTGTATCAATGTAGTTTCTCCCTAAACGGGAAAGGTCTTTTACAATGACACATTGTATTTTTCCTGCTTCTATATCCTGTATCATTTCTTGAAACGCTGGACGTTCAAAGTTTGTACCCGTTTTGCCATTATCAATGTATGTTTTTACCACATGAAATTCTGGATTAACTGCAACAAAATTCCTTAATAATATTTGTTGATGTTCTATAGAATTTCCTCTATTTTTGTTATCTTCAACAGATAATCGAATGTAGAGAGCAGTGTTGATTGTAAACTTTGATTTTGGAACACTATTTTCACTTAAAATATTGTTTTTTCTACTTTTTCTAGCCATGTCAAATAACCCCCTTTTGAGAATGAAGCATTTTTGTTATTTCTTCGTATTCCGATTGATAACGAAATGTGATTTCAATTTGCTTTTTTTCAAAAATTTTTACAGATTGTATTAACTGAACAACTGCATTTCTGTCTAATTCTATAATATTTGAAAATTTCTTAAAATGCTCTATCCATTCTTTTCGGTCATGCCATAACTCTTTTTCTAGCTTTTCATTCAAAGCGGAAATTTCTTTTTCTACTATTTTTAACTTTGATGTATATTCCTCCTTCAACATTCTATAATCCTGTTTTGGTAAAATTCCTTTGACGTAATTTTCATATAGTGAGGATTGAAACTTTTTTAATTCCTCTGCTTTTTGCTCTTTTTGTGCAATTTCTTTTCCATATTTTTGTACAATTTTTTGATTGATTCTTGTATTTTCTATATTGCTTAACAGTTTATCCAATGAGATTATGCTACTGATGTGCTTTTTCACACTTTCCAGAACACAAGCTATCAGCTCGTCCTCTTTTATCATATGAGAAGAAGTGCAGCTTTTTTTCCCAGTTGGACAATAGTAATAAAAATATTTTTTCTTTCCACAAGTAACTATTTTTCTTGTCATGCGATTACCGCAATCACCACAAATTAGCAGTCCAGAGAATAAATACACACTGTTTTGATGAGGTGCAGTTCTGGTATCTAGGAAGAGAATATTTTGCATCAAATCAAATTCCTGTTTTGAAATAATTGCTTCATGCGTATTCTCTACATATACCCATTCATTTTTTGGCTTTTTAATAATATTTTTTAACTTGTAATTGTACGTTGTTTTTTTGCCCTGCACCATTGTTCCAGTGTAAATTTCATTTTTTAGTATTCGTAGTATAGTGGTTGCTGACCATTTTGCATTATTTTCTGTAATGTATCCACCTTTTGCATAAGCATACCCATTTTGCTTTTTGTACATCACAGGAGAAAGAATATCTTTTTCATTCAATGTATCAGCAATTCTTGCTGCACTCATGCCATCTAACTTCATTTTAAAAATATCTTTTACAATAATTGCTGCTTGTTCATCTATGACAAGTTGATTTTTGTTTTCTTCCGATTTTTGATAACCATAAGGGGTAAAAGAGGCTACATATAACCCCTCTTTTCGCTTTTGTTCCAAAACACTTCTAATTTTTTTAGAGATGTCTTGACTGTAAGCGTCATTGATGATTGTTTTTAATGAAACGTCTAAACCTGTACAATTTTCTTTTAAAGTATCAATGTTATCGTTGATGGCAATAAAACGAACGCCAAGAGATGGCAATATTTGTCGCAGATATTTTCCTGTCTGTATGTAATCTCTACCAAATCTGGACAAATCTTTTACAATAATGCAATTTACTTTTTCCGCTCTAATGTCCTCCATCATTTCCTGAAATGCTGGTCTGTCGAACAAAACACCTGTATAACCATCGTCCACTTTTTCAGAAACAATTTCAATGTCAGAATGCTTTTTTACGAACTCTCTAATGAGAGATTTTTGATTAGAAATGCTGTTGCTTTCATTTTCTTTCTCATTGGTGTAGGAAAGTCTTGTATAGCTGATTGCTTGATAGTTTGACATAAAAAAATCACTCCTTAAAAATTTACAGACTTCTCCCGTAAATTCAAGAGTGATACCATTTATCTCTATTTAGTTTATACCTTTTACCTTTTTCCATAATTAGTATATCACACTTTTTACAAGAAGTCTACTACAAATTTTATTATAAAATGGTTGATTATCTCAAAAAAGCCTTGATTTACGGGCATACAAGCAGGA
>CAJTZO010000088.1 GCA_910583755.1 uncultured Clostridia bacterium | reverse complement strand
CAAAATTTATGTCAGACCTGAATGGTATTACGGAGATTCCTGACAAAGAGCTAAAGGAACTTTTTGACAGGTATTGTAATGAAAATCATTATTACAAAGATTGTAAAAAAATCATTATCACCTGTAAAAATGCCTTGCTTGAAATGTATGATACAAGAAAAGGGTTCGAGCGAGATACTTGGGATAAAAGTATATTCCAGTTGCCTGATGAACGTGTCAATAAATCTTCAAGTGAATATACATTCTATTTCAGACAGATTGAAAATGTAGAAAATAGAGAATATGCAAAACTATATATAAAATATCTGCTCGGCAATACAGAGCAGGCTCTCTCAACAGCAATAAACTATTTTTCACATATCTGTAGATTTTGCGATTTTATATATCCACAAAGCATACTGGATGTTACAGATAAAGATTTCAGAAAATACTTGGTTTTTAAAAAGAATTTATCTGATGATGCCTATAACCATAATATTTCTCGCATATATGGCATGTATGAATACCTTGCAGTAAAGGGAATTATGAAAAATCCTATTCCTGTAAATTTAGGAATGTGCAGAAAAAATGAACGTAAAGCCTGTGATGAAATTGTATCAGAACATGTAATATTACAGATTTTCAATCATTTACACAAAGCTCCATTTAACTATTTGCTTATGTATTTGATTAACTATTGTACAGGTATGAGGCTCTCTGACGTATGCCAACTTAGAACAGACTGCCTGTATGAAGATAGCAAAGATGGTTATTATGTTAGACCTTACAACTGCCAGAAAATGCAAAAAGCAATTATGAATTTAATTCCTAAAGCGTTGTTTGAACTGATCCAAGAGCAAATTAAAATTATAAATGCTCTTGATTACGAGGAGGAATATCTCTTTCCATCTGAAGAAAAAAAGAATTACCCATATAATGCACTTACTTTCAGAAATAACTTCAAAAAATTATGCAATGAGTGGGGCATTAAAAATGAAGATGGCACACTTTACAATTACACGACACACAGTTATAGGCGCACAATTTCTACTGACTTGTATCAAAATTATAATGTGCCAATCGTCACAATACAAAAAGCTGTCCTTTGGCATAAGGAGATACAAATGACACTTTCCTATGTAAAACGTCCAGAAGAGTTTAGAAAAATGAAAGCTGATAAATATTTTTCAAAAACTGGAGAAGCAGAATTAGCTGAATGGCTGAAAGAAAATCTACAAAATAATATATTACCAAATGGTGTATGTGGACTTGCTCCGAAACTTGGTACTTGTCCTGCTGTAGATGCTTGTCTTTCATGTCCACACTTTATGACATCAAGGAAATTCCTGCAAATTCACAAGGATCAGCTTGCAACAATTAAGTCTAGGCTTGTGATATATGAAGCAAACGGCTGGACACCAAACATTGAAACAGCCAAAAGACAAATAAAAGAACTTGAAAACATCATTCAAATACTAGAGGAAAAGGAGGGAGATAATGCCAGCGAAACAATTAAAATTAATACTAGCACTACCAACCTTTGATATTCCAGATAAATACAAAGACGATGAATGGAAAATCAAAGAATGGGATATTTATAAAAATGCTCCTGCAAAAAGAAAATCTGACTGGAATGCTCGCTCAAACACCACAGATAATATTTTTAAATTCACTCTCTGTAAAAATCCATTTATTGTAGAAGAATTCAAATATTTCATGTATTACATAATCGAAGTTAAGCAAATCAGAATCAATACATTTGCCGAATACTATGATCGCTACAAAATTTTTGCCGAATATGTCAATACATATATGGTCAATAGTGAGAGTATTCTTGAGCTGGAGGACTTATCTATATTTGAGTTTTTTCTGTCAACACATAAGAAGAATAAAACAACCATTGAAAATGGCACTCAGTTTGTTGGTCAGGAATTTAAGAGAGCAAGCAGAAAGAGTAGATTTACCACATTCATTACTTATGCTCAATCTATAATAAGACAATATTATGAAAAGGATATTCCAGAAACAGAAAAACTAATCTGGCATCCTAAGAAATTGTCTTTCTGTAAAGGCTTAGATTCTGATAAGGTTTTGGATTTTAGAGAAATAAAAAATCCCGCTACTCTAAAAAATGTACAGGCTTTTTGTTTATTCAAACTACGTGATATTACCTTTGGTGCTGTATATGCTTATTTATTTGATATAAAACTATTTATTCGTTGGCTGGATGAAAACAATCCGCTTAAAAGTTTAGCTGATTTAACCAGAGATGTCGTAGAAGAATACTTTACTTGGATAAGGACTGCAAGTGGATATAATTCTCACAAGGCGAATGTTGCCATACTCAATCTAAAAGTATTTTTCGATTGGGGGCAGCTACTTGAAAGAGATAACATGCCACAGCAACAGCTATTTTTGAGTAATGATTATGTTCTAAAAACCAAAAAAGAAAGCAAATATCTTACAGATAAAGAAATAAAAGGATTACTTAATGTCCTTCCACAAATGCCAAAGCTCTATGGTCGAATGGTTTACTGCTTATTATTTCTTGGTATGCGTTTTTGTGAGCTTGCAAAATTAGATGTTAATGCTATTAAACAGAATGACGATGGCACATACTATCTTGATTTATGGCAGTACAAAACGCAAGCGGTTAATGAAAAGCCAATATTTGAAACTACAATAAAGATTATGCTTGCAGAAATTGAGCGAAATAAAAAGCGATTTGGAGAAGAAAATGTGAAATATGTTTTTGTTACGGAAAAAAATACACCTGTCAATATTGGAACAATAAATGAGAACATCAATAAGGTACTTGTTAAAAACAATGTTTTAGGCAGGGATGGAAAGATACTCCACGTTACCACTCATAGATTTAGAGCTACTGTTGCTACGAATCTCATCAGCGAAGGCACAAGTGTTGATATTGCTGCACAATTATTAGGGCAAACAACATTAAGCTCATTAAGTCACTATGCAACTGTTACTACTGATGTTGTCAAAGAACAATTAAGACCACGATTAGACAAAGATGAAATGCTTATTCGTAACATTGGAAAAGGAAAAGATATGGCAGAAATAATTCCAGAAAAATCTGTTGCTCTTTGTAATGGATATTGTGGCAAAAATCCACTAACTACTCCATGTGCAAAAGCAAATGCATGTTTTAACTGCTCCATGTTCATTCCAAGTTTTCAGTTTCTCAATGCTTATCATATACAGTTATTGGAGATTGAAGCAACTATTAAGATAGCCGAGGCTAATGATTATACTATGATGCTCAAAAAGGCTTTAAAGGAAAAAGAAGCTCTGGAAAAGATTATTTCAAAATTAGAGAAAGGGGATAAGAAAAATGACAGCTAAAGAGAAAAAAATGGCTGGCGTTAAAAAGCATAATGAAGCCGTTAAACAGAAAAAAGCTGATGATGTGAAGAAAGCCATCAACAAGCTAAGAAAAGAAGGCGAATTTACTCTTGCTGACCTTTGTAGGGAAGCAGGTGTAAGCAGAACTTACTTTTCCAAGCACCCAGATATGAAAGAATTGGCTGATAAATACATAACTCCTACTGGATATTGCAAAAACAGAAGTAAAGATTCAGCCGATACTTATATTCAAATTCTCAAAAGAGAAAATAGGGATTTAAAAAAAGCTCTGGATAAAATAAAAAATGACATTGTTTCTGAAAATAAATACAAAGACAAATATGAAGAGGCTATAGAAGAAATCAAAAAGCTAAAATCACAATTAGAAGAAGCATATAATCTTAATTTACCAGACCATTTATAATGGCTCCAACTT
>CAJTZO010000087.1 GCA_910583755.1 uncultured Clostridia bacterium | reverse complement strand
TAAAAAAAGGAGAAGAAATTGCTTTTACAAGTGCTAACTCTTTTCATTTAGAAGTCACTCATAATGGGCAATACTTAAATCCTATGTATTTTGTAGAGAACGGCGATGATGGCAAAGGCTCATTACCTGGAACAGAAGGCGGTATTGTAATACCAGAATATCCAGGAAGTGCTATGGGAGATGGTAGTTTTGGAGCATTGATAACAGAAGCAGAAAAATATCTTGGTTATCCTTATGTTTGGGGAGGAAGTAATCCCAATACTTCATTTGATTGTAGTGGTTTTATATGTTGGGTGTATACACAGTCGGGAGTTCACAACTTACCAAGAACAACCGCACAAGGTATTTATAATCAATGTACCCCTGTTTCTACAGAAAATGCAAAACCTGGCGATTTAATATTTTTTACAGGTACTTATGATAGTGCAAACCCCGTAAGTCATATTGGAATTTATGTAGGTAATGGACAAATGTTGCACGCCGGAGATCCGATTTCCTATGCAAATATCAACAGTAATTATTGGCAAAAACATCTATATGGTTTTGGTAGACTTTCATAACTTTTGGTCTTTATCAGAAGGAATATATCTTACAATATCCTTTACATCGCAGTTTAAAATTCGGCATAAATCATTTAGTGTTTTGGTTGATACATCTTTATTGTGTTTTAAACGATGGAGAGTGCTATGTGATAAATGGTGTTTATTTGTCAAAGTATACCAGTTTTCATTTGATTTTTCTAAAGTTTCCCAAAATGGTAAATAATTAATCACATTCCACACTCCTTTCTATTTTATATTTAACAATAGAATAAAATATATTCTGATACTTGAATATCTTCGTAAAAACGAATATACTGAAAAAGTAGAGATTAGAATATAGTAAAACAGAAAGGAGCAAAGGCTAATGTGGATAATGGTAATTGCAAAAAAATGTATCAATATACCGAAAAAAATAATACATAAAATAATATTCAAAATAAAACTGTGGGAAATGGATACATTGTGGGATTATATGGGATGTAGATGTTGGAGTATGTTTCCACCTTCCTTTTACTACACTCATACAGAAGAAGAAATAGAACAAATAACAAAAGAAGTAATAGAAGAATGTAAAAAAATAATAGATGAATCTTAAATAGTTTGGTCTTGTTTTCAGGGGATTTTCAGAAATGGAAATTCCCTTTTGCTATTTGAATTTGAAAAAAATAAATTTTCATAAGGGAGGTATAAAATGAAAATTGGATTGATAGATGTAGATAGTCACCACTTTCCTAATTTATGTTTGATGAAATTATCGGCATATCACAAGGCAAAAGGGGACATTGTAGAATGGTATCATCATTCAAAACAGTATGATATTGTATATAAAAGTAAAGTATTTACGGAAGAATATACAACAGAAGAAAATACAGTTATCCATGCTGATAAAGTGATAGGAGGTGGTACAGGTTATGATTTAGAAAACAAATTGCCCTATGAAATAGAACATTGTTATCCAGATTATA
This sequence comes from uncultured Clostridia bacterium, assembly GCA_910583755.1. Lineage (GTDB taxonomy): Bacteria > Bacillota > Clostridia > Lachnospirales > Anaerotignaceae > Coprocola. The sequence goes on along the minus strand of CAJTZO010000087.1, from coordinate 2,287 downwards.
GTTTATATCCAGAGTTAACTAAAAATACGGCATATGGATTTTTAACAAGGGGCTGTCCAAGAGATTGCCCTTTTTGTATTGTTTCTCAAAAAGAAGGAAAGCAATCTATAAAAGTAGCTGATTTATTAGAATTTTGGAGAGAACAAAAAACAATCAAGTTGTTAGACCCTAATTTATTAGCTTGCAAAGACCATGTAGAACTTCTACAGCAGTTAATAGACAGTAAATCATATGTAGATTTTACGCAGGGACTTGACGCTAGATGTATCAATGAGAAAAATGCTGAACTTCTTGCAAAAATAAAAGTAAAAATGATACATTTTGCTTTTGATGACATCAAACAAGAAAAAAGCATTGTAAAGGGACTGAAACTTTACAAAGAGATAGCGAACATTCCAGAATATAAAACAGGTATTTACCTATTAACGAATTTTAATACCACTCATGAACAAGATTTATATAGAGTGAAAGTAGTGCAGGAACTAGGTTATCGCCCTTACATTATGATATACAATAAAAAGTCTGCACCCAAAATCACAAAAGATTTACAAAGATGGGCAAACAACAGAATGATTTATTATGCCAGCGGTCAGAAATGGGAAAATTATAATTCAAAGGAATCATTCCATTATGAAAACAAAAACGGAGGAAAAATACTATGATGAAATCAGAAAAGATTGCAAAAAATATTGAAAAATTAAAAGAAAAAATGCTTGAATTACAAATACAGCTTGAGGATTTAGAAAAACAAAAAACACAAGCTGAAAATGAAGAAATTGTGCAAGCAGTCAGAAGCATAAAAGTGCAGCCAGAAGAATTGAAATATGTTTTGAAAGCAATTCAAGATATGAATGTAAAAGCAATGATTGAGAAAATGAAAAAGGAGGTCATAAGTGATGAAAAAGAATAGTATAAACTGTTTTATACTGCTATTTTTCTGTTTTTTCACTCTATTTTTGCCTATACAAGTCAGTGCTATGGTGCAGAATAGTTCTGCATCTGCAAGCATGGACAACGAAAATAAACCAGATACTACCCCCAGAGGATTTACACCGAAAGGAAATGCAACAGTAGTAGATAATGTCAAAACAGAAAGTGAAAAAGAATTTTTTACAATATCTACACCAAATGAAAATATATTTTATTTGATTGTAGATAGAGCAAGAGAAAGTGAAAATGTTTATTTTTTAAATGAGGTAACAGAACAAGATTTATTTTCATTGACAAGTGCAGAAAAACCTCAACAAGAAATGATTCCAGAGCTAAAAGAACCAATTTGTAATTGTATACAAAAATGTGAAATAGGAATGGTAAATGTACAGTGTGAATTGTGCAGTGTCAATTTAAAAAAATGTATTGGAGCAGACATTGAAAATACAGAAGAAAAAGAGAAAAAAGAACAGTCAAATGCACAAAATGAAAAAGGAACAATGATATTTTCAATAGTAGGCATTGTAATTGCTATTGTTGCTGGTTATTATTTCAAAGTTTACAGACCAAAACAGGAATATATTGACGATGATGACGAAGAAACAGAAGAAAATATTGTCAATGAGGACGAGCAGGAAAGCAAAGAAGAAATTTTTGTAAATGAAGATGATATTGAAAAAAATAAAACTTCTGATGTGGAATATTATGATGATGTTCCAGATGAATACATAGATAATTAGAAAAATAAGGAGGGATAGTATGAGATTGATTATTGCAGAAAAACCGAGTGTTGCAGAAAGTATTGCAAAAGTGTTAGGCATTACAAACAAAAAAAACGGCTATATCGTAGGAAAGGATTACATTATATCATGGTGTGTAGGACATTTGGTGTCGCTTGCGTCAGCAGATACCTACCATGCAAAATACTCAAAATGGAATTATCAGGATTTACCTATTATTCCGCAAGAGTGGCAGTATACTGTAAATATTAATACAAAAAAACAGTTTGAAATATTAAAAGAGCTGATAGCAAAAAAAGAAGTCACAGAATTGATTTGTGCTACAGACGCAGGTAGAGAAGGAGAATTGATATTTAGATTAGTATATCAAAAATGCAACTGTAAGAAGCCTGTCAAAAGACTTTGGATTTCATCACTAGAGGACAGTGCCATAGTAAAAGGTATGGCTGAATTAGAAAATAGTCAAAAATATGATAGTTTATATGATGCTGCATTATGCAGAGCAAAAGCCGACTGGTTAATTGGTATGAACGCAAGTCGACTTTTTTCATGCCTTTATCATAAAACTTTAAATGTTGGCAGAGTCATGACCCCTACTCTCGCCTTTTTAACAGAAA
>CAJTZO010000086.1 GCA_910583755.1 uncultured Clostridia bacterium | reverse complement strand
AAGGATAATTCAGAGTTATCCTTCAAAATTGATTATAGCAGAAATCAATAAGTAATTTTATCAAAAAGTATTACCAAGAAAGAGGAAAAATCATGAATGGAAATGGGTTAGTAAGTATTATTATTCCTACATATAATAGAGATTCATGTTATATCTCAAGAGCAATTAAAAGCATCATACAACAAACATATAAAAATTATGAAATCATTGTTGTTGATGACAATATATGCAATTCAAAGTATAGCCTAAAAATCAAAAAATATTGTAAAAAAAATAATCTCATATACCTTACAACTAAAGGCAAGCAAGGAGCAAATGCAGCGAGAAATATTGGCGCCTATTATGCGAAAGGATTTTATTTAGCGTTCTTAGATGATGATGATATTTGGTTAAAAAATAAATTAGAAATGCAGTTGTCATACTTCACTAATAATATAGGTATGGTTTATTCTAATGGTTATGTAATTACATCAAATTCAAAACGTTTATATACTAAACCGGAAAATTTTGTAACAGAAGGGAATCTATATAAACTATTGCTTTATAACTATATTGGACCAACAGTTACTGCATTAGTTAAAAGAGATTGCTTTTTTGATGTTGGAATGTTTGATGAGACAATGCCATCAAAACAAGATTATGATTTATGGATAAGGATAGTAAAAAAATATAAATCTATTGGAATCAAGCAACCATTATTTATATATACAAGGCATGACTCATATCAGATAACTAAGGATTATAATTTGATTTTAGAGGGTTATAATAAGATATATGAAAAAAATAAAAGTTATTTAAAAAAGGATTTTATCTTTAATTTCTTTTTTTATTTTAAGTTTGCAAAAATATATAAAAAACAGAAAAAATTTTTAAAATATTATAAATTCCTTTTTAAGTCATTTTCAAATATAAAATATGAAAATTTTAAAATTTTTTTTTAAAAAACATATAATAATCCAAAACATAATATGAATGTAAGTACATACAAATAAACGATAAAATTCATTTATAATTAGGCAAAGGGGTGACTCTCTATAATGTTTGATTTTCATGAGATATTAGGAAAAACTATTGGTGTTATATATACTTTTGAAGGAGAAGATGCCTTAGGTTTTGAACATTATCATGTTTGGCAAAGTGATATAATATCAAAATGGTTGTTAGCTATTCAAGAACTAAAGTGTAGACCGTTGATATTAGATGTAAGAACTTTTGTAGATAAAGCTATTTCTAATACTCTACCAAATATAGACTATGTTTTGAATTTAAATTGTGGTAGTTGCGAATTGTCTCCAATGGCATTAATTCCTTCCATTTGTGCCTTTTTTCACATTCCATGTATTCCTTGTGATTCAACAGCAATATTAGCTGGTGAAAATAAACTAATGTCAAATTTACTTGCTCAAGCAACAGGAATTCAGATTCCTAAATCTTTGAATAAGAAAATAAAAGGTGGCATTTTCCGTCCCTTAAATTTAGGAAGTAGTATAGGTGTAAAAAGAAATTTTTCTAATCAAATTATGGGACTTTATCAAGAGTTTATCTACGGTTATGATATTACGACTCCTATTGTATATAACCCAATCATACAGAAAATGGATATCATGCCAACTGTCTTATATATTGCAGAAAACAATAATGTCGAATGGTATCTTGGTGAGGAAAACAAGGCCCTCAGAAGTGGTTTCACACGAAAAACAATTTATGACTTAAGTGAAGAAGTGTATGAAAAATATTTAGAATTGGTTCAAAACTTGTCAATTAATACTTTTTGTCGTATTGATGCTAGAATTAAGTGTGATTCTCCTAGTGACTTAAAATTGTTGCTTGAAAAACCACTTCAACTAAAAGATATTTATTTTATTGAGATTAATCCAATGCCTACAGTATGGATTAATAATGCATTTTCACATTCATTTTTAGAAATACAACCAACCGATAATTTCTTTACATACATTAAAGAGTTGCAGAAAATTGTATCTCAAATTGATTTGCACGTTTTTTTATTAAGCATTGCAATGTTAGCACTTTCTACAACCAAGTAAAAAAGGAAAAAGGATTTAATCCTGTCTCTTCAATGAATTCCTTTCTTCGTCCTGTAGTTTCAATAATTTTGGATGGTAAATGACATCGACTTTTTATGTCACATTCGGGTAGCTTCTGTTCCACATAGTTAAGTTGTTTTAAGAGCTGCCCATTGCCTAATATATTACTAGCCAATCCATTGTTGAATAAATTAATAATATCGTATTGCTGAAGTAACTCCTTTCCCCAATCTTTATTCTCTTTTATTGAAATAACAAATAAATTCATTATATATCTAGCTGAAATAAAAGGTAATTGATTATTACGTACCATACTATCAAAAATTTGAGTAAATATACGTTTTATACAAGAAAACTCTATGTGTTCCTCATAATACGATTTTGTTATCAGTTTATTACATATCATCGCAAAATACTGCACCTGTCTATCCGTTGAAGCAGCATACTCAAGACCTTTATCAAACAATTCCAATGCATAATCAGGTTTTGCAGACATCATGTATGCAATGCCTGTATTATTATAAATATGGGACATGCCAACCAATCCAGGTACATCACTTATTGCTTCACCCAGCATTTCCGAAAATTGCTTTGCATATATATTTCCATAATCAAATTGACGTATTAACATATTATTTTTACAATAAATGGCATTATCAGCCATATTATTTTGCATGAATATCTTATATGCCTGTTCAAGCATTTGATTTTGTTCATTTAATGACTTGTTTTCAAAAAAATATGCGTATTTAAAAACATATGCCATTAAAAGCTGATTATCTAATTCTTTTGCAATATTAAAGGCATTGAGCATATCTGTTTTTCCATAATCATTACAAAATACTCTGTATAATTTTGCTATGCACAAAAAATTTTTTTTAAGAATATTTTCGCTTTCAGAAAGTGCAGTGTGTTCTTCTAACTGGACAATGCACTCATCCAAATAATTTTTTATCTCTTTTTTTTCATCACATAACAAATTAGCTCGATATTTTAGTAATCGTGGAGCATACAATTTAACAATAGAATTCTCTGCCCACTCTTTATTTAACAAAATATCATGCTTAGTTTTAGAACATGTACTAAAACATTGTTCCGCAAAAGAATTTACAAAATTATTTATATTTTCAGCACCAGTATTGATTATCTTATAGATTTTACTCTGCCCATTATTTCTTATAAATTTTACACGAGTTCCATTCGGACATTCGCATAACAATTCCTTTGCACGTTCAAAATTATTGTCTTTTAGTAAAAGTATAATTGTTGGAGCAAGAAAACTATCTTTATGCAAATAAATTAGTTTTGTGATATACTTTTTTATTATTTTTCCTTCTTGGATAATAATTGGGTCTATTACTTCTGGCCCCGCTGCTTGATGCACTTGGGAACTAAATAGCTTATTTAATGCAACGACGGTTTCAACAAACCCAGCAGAGCTAAATCCATTAAACCCAATGTTAATCATATCCGCAATTGATGGAATTCTTTTTTCAATCCAGCTATAAATTTTATAAATTCGCTTTTGAGCAAGAGCATCTGTGTCTATATAGTTACTTTTTCCTTTGAAAGATTTAAAATAATCCAAACCTCTTCCAATTGCAAATTTCTGCTCAACTACATAGATTGTAAATTTACTATTATCTTCTCTAAAAAATGATTTTATATCTTCCATATCATAACTCCTATATTTGTTGAAAACTCCAATATAGTCTTCTGTGTGATGCTAAGCAGTTATTCATTAGACCAAACGGATAACTCTGAATTATCCTT
>CAJTZO010000085.1 GCA_910583755.1 uncultured Clostridia bacterium | reverse complement strand
ATTTCTTCTTGATTGCTGCAATCTACTTTATAGTTCGGATTAACATACAATTCTGGATTCAGTTCTGTACCTTCTATCCCTGCACTTTTGAGCATTTGCTCCAATTCTTTCTGATTACTGCAATCCACTTCATAATCGGAAAGGACTGTTACTTTAGGATGGATGATACTGTTCTTATCAACGCCATATTTTGCTGCCTCATTTACTCCAGAAACATCTGCAATTGTGCTGATATTGGTAACTTTATGAATCTGTTCTGTTTGTTCCACACTTGTATTGATAGGGGATTCCAGTTCATCCTTATTTTCTCTTTTAAAGCCTAAAAAATTCTTTAACTTGTCCCAGCCTTTTTGTACCCATTCTGTGAACTCTTTAAAATGGGTTATGATTACTGCTATCACTGCAATAAGTCCAGCAATCGCCACAATAACAAGTCCTATCGGGTTCGCTGTCATTATGACATTTAAAATTCCCTGTGCAACACTCCATATTTTTGTAGCAATCGCAACTGCCTTAATAACACCATGATAGATTGCTGTAGCAGCAGAAACAGCAAGTGTTTGTACTGCACTTACTGCCATTGTTGCTGTCATAATTACAAATTTTCCAATTAAAATAGCGATAGCAGGGGAAAAAGCTGCAAGCAATAGTTTTGTAAGAATACTGCAATTACTCCAGAAATTTTGCAGTGCACTAACTACGTTTCCGTTCAAAATTCCTACTAGTATCATCAATGCAACATCAACTACTGGTAATACAGTATTTAAAATAATTAATATTCCACTTTCAAAAATATGAAATACCTTTGCGATAATAGGAGCTGCAGATTGTGCAAAATTCGTAACTATTTCTTTCATAGCACCAAATATCTGCCCTATGTGCGCCAAAATACCAGCAAACTGTGGTTTCAGCGTATTCCAATTCTTATATACCACAAATGCAAGCCCTGCGATAACCCCAATCACTGCCGTTACCACTCCCAATGTTGACAGTATCGGGACAAAATGCGCGATTATTTGCGTGCCAGCCTTTGCCCATATCAATTTAAAACTTCCCACCAATCCTATCGCCATCATAATACTACCAGCTAAAATTAAAAAGGAAGAAGCACCTGCTGCAATGACTGCCATATACTTTGTAATTTCGGGATGATTTCTAAAAAAATCCGCTGTCTGTTTGAGTGCAGGATTGACAACAGTTTGTAATGTTTGTGCAATGGGTTCTAAAAACGGCTTGCCAATGGTTGCCTGTAATGTATGAATACTTTCTTCCAATATCCCCATTTGGAAGGAAGCGGTTTGCTCTAATTCTGCCGCTCTTGTATCAACGGTATTTTTTCTTGCAGCTCTTTCTCTTACCGTTAAAACATCGTACTCATCACTTTTTTTTGCCAATGCAGATGCTGTAATTTTTCCTCTTTCACCAAAAATAATATCAACTAAGTTGCTAAATTGACTGTTAGATAACCTTTCTTTTGCACTTTCTAATATTTTTTCAGCTGTTTCTATGTTTATAGCTGAGCCTGTCTGAGGGTCTAGGAAAATACTTTCTCCACTTTCTGTTAGCCAGCCAGCACCTTCCATCCATTGAACCTGTTTTTCTGTCATTGCGTTGACTGATTTTCCCATTACATCTAAAAAGCTTCTAACTCTCGTTGCAGTAATATCTTCACCACCACCTGAAACACCAGCTGTAACAGCCATCAATTCCATTGTTTCTTTCAAATTTGTCATATTATCTCTGTTGCCCCACAAATTCATTGCCGTTGCAGCTGGTACCCCAATATGTTCCTGCAATGGCAATGCCTTTATGGGTGCACTGTCTGCATATTTTACTACCCAGTCAAGCCCTTCCTGCATTTGTTCTTCTGCAAGCTGAAACCCTGCTTGAAGCCTTACGGTAGCATCTGCTGTATCCGCTGCTTTGCTTCCCACCACTTCTGCAAATTTAGCATTTACTTCTGCAGCCGATTCTAATATAAAATCTGTATCCATACCACCTTTTGACAGTGCAAGCATACTTTGTTCTATTTCATTTTGATTAAACACTGTATTCAAGGAAATATCCATTGCTTTTCCTTCTATTTCAGCCATTTTTTCCTCAATTTCTGGTAATTTGGATTGCTCTAATAAATCATCCCCAAACATAGCAATTTTTAAATCAATGGAAGTGCTCTGTAACGTTGCTGCTTCACTGACACAGTCCTCTAACACATCTAATGTTGCCTGCAATCCTTTTACTCCTACGCCAGCCAGCAAACCGCCAGTAATACTAATATTTTTAAATTCAGAAAGCTGTTTCATGACTTCATCTGTCACACCATCTAAACGCCGAAAATCTCCTACAATTTGACTGATTTGTCCGCTGATACCATTTACCAGCGACAATCCTATTGCAAAATCCATAAAAGTGCTCAAGTTTTCCCCTCCTTTCTTTCCTTTTTTCCATTAAAAAAAGCGTCTTATTGACACTCTAAATCCTAAGCTTTATGTATGGCTGTATTTTTTTTAAATATTTTGTTTCCGTTCTTCCTCTATTTCATTGATAATCAAAATGGCTGCCAGCACTTCCTCATCCATCATAGCAAGCGTTTCTGTATAACTAATTCCCGCACCGGAACAATAAGCTACATTAATGCGTTGTCGAAACCAGTGCTGGTCTGCAAGTTTTTTGCTTTTTCCTCTATCTCTTTTTTATCTTTTTGCAAAGAAATTAAAATTTCTTCCCATTCTTCATAGCTAAATTCCCCAGCCAATTCATATACTTCTGATAAAGAAGTAGGAATTTTTTGTTTTACACCATCAATTTCTGCTATCATTACCGCAGCTTTAATGTCGCTTGCTAATATCATATCTCCGATGTTAATACCTGTTCCGTCTCCTTTTATAGAACAAGCAGAAAGTAACCTGTTTTCTACAATGTGGTGCTGTCCTCGTCTTTCTCTTTTGGTTACTTTTTTTCCTGTCGATAAAATAATTTCGTTTGGATTTGTCAAAATGTTTTTTTCTTCTGCCTTATTTTCCTCAATTACGTTTTTTTCAATATTTGCCATTTCTAAGTCCTCCTATATTCTTTCTCTGTTAATACTTTGCCAGTTTATTTTGTTTGTTATTGGCTTGTTATTGCCGTCAGCAGTTTGACTGTAGCCATCAAAGGTAACACTCGGATATTTATATTTTTGTATCGTTCCATCCTTATATATTTTGGTAGTAAAAATAATAAACTTCAGTGTACCACCTGTTTTTCTTTGATGTTCAATTTTCATATCCACAATTTTGTCATACGCCTCATTAATTTCCTGCCCTTCAATGCTGCCCTTAAATCCTTGCTGATGAACCGTTCTCCATTCATCTTCTTCATTTAAAGGATGTTTTTTATCTTCTTCCGTAATTTCTTCCACGTTCCATTTGAGCATTTCGGGCATTTTTTCCAACACAGTACCATTTGCATCTGTTATGACAATTTGTAGCTTTTTTCCTAATAATCCATCTTCTGCCATATTCTTTTTCCCTCCTTATTTTGTAAGTTTCTTATTGATAAGCTGTAGCAAAACACTAGTTTCACAATAAAGTTCTTTGCTTCCTTTCTTCCAAGAAAGAAGTAGAGTTTGAGATAAAGTCTCAAACAGTCTGTCAATAAAGCCTTTTTTTGTGGGTTTCACCCACACCCACCAACTTTTTTAAAAAAAAGTTGGACAAAAAACTTTCATGGAAAAACTAACGTTTTTCCTTATCAAATCAATCTTTTTAGCGAAACGCTAGTTTCGCAATAAAGTTCTTTCGCTTTCTTTCTTCTAAGAAAGAAGTAGAGTTTGAGGCAAAGTCTCAAGTTCTTACTGCTCTTTTCTATAAAATTTTATAGTCCTAAAAGGTGGATGATACTGTTTTCCACTTTCATCAATCACAAGAGGTGTATTGATAGCAATTTGTTGTGTAGCAAAATACATTTTTGCAGAAGTATATTGTCCAT
>CAJTZO010000084.1 GCA_910583755.1 uncultured Clostridia bacterium | reverse complement strand
AAATAAAAAAACCTTACTGACTTCCAATTCTTTTTGAAAATCAGTAAGGTTTTATATGAATTTGAAATAATTATTATGTGGGTAATTTTAGAAATGTTGCCATTTCGTTGCCAGCGTCTAAGCAAATTTGCTTGCAAACCGCATAAACACTGGGTTTGTTCTCATTGACTTATCATTCCCACTCTCAAATTAAAACTTAGTTCTATACAGTTTTGTATGGGATATTTAGTTTTATTTGACTTCATTTGTTTTCTATTATACTCTATCTATGGTCTATTCCAAATAATGTTATCAATTTGTTATCAATCAAATGTTATCACGCTATTTTTTTATTTCATATTCGCAAATCTTTCCATTGCTTTTGAAAAACTTTTCATAGTTTCTTCCACATCGTCATTTTCCATATTTTCAGAAATACAATACTTCAAATGACTTTCTAAAATAGCCTGTCCAGCCTTATGCAAAGCAGATTTTGCTGCATTAATTTGTGACAGCATGTCTTCACAAGGCACATCTTCCTCAATCATTCTATCAATTGCTTGTACTTGCCCTATAATTCTTTTCAGTCTATAATGTAATTTTTCGTTTTCACTTTCCATACATTTTTTCATAATATTTTCTCCAATTCTTAATACAATAACAAGTATATGTATATAATAACGCTTAAATAATAAATTGTCAAGAGATTTAAAAAAAATACAAGCAACTCAAAATTTTTGCCTGTACTTTTTTGTGATAATCTTTTTTGAGCAAAAATGATATAATACATATCTTTTTTACTTTTTTAGTAAAGAATTTCTTATTTTTATTAACACAAAATTAACAATACCTTAACAATTTACTCATCAATGTTACAGCCTCTGCCTTTGTTAATGCTTCTTTTGGTAAAAGTTTTCCGTTTCTTCCCGAAATAAAGCCTCGTTGACTACAAAATTCTAACATGTTTATATACTTTTCGTCACAATCTTTATAATCTGTAAATACTTCCAAATTTTCGGTACTATCTGTTAATATTTTATTAGCATATCCAGATGCACATTGAATAAAAAATGCAGCTTCTTCTCTTGTAATAACATCATCTGGTCTAAAATTACCTCCAAAATATAAATTTAAAAAAGTATTTTTTTCTGATTGAGAAATAAATTTCTTTGCAATATATTTTTCTACAAAAGCACTGATTTCATTTTTATAAATAGAATTCGTTATATCAGAAAACACTATTTCTGAGCTATTTTCTATATTTTGACTTTTAGTAATGAGAGAAATAAATTCTCCTCTTGTAATTGGTTGATTAGGAAATATATTTTTCTCAATACTATAATTATAAGAAATAAAACCATTTAAAATACTATCTATCATATCATTTTTTGCCCAATGATTTGTAATATCACTTTGATTGAGCAAATATTGATATATTTCTGTTGTAATTTTGTTATGATTTTGTCTTAAATGATAATTACCATAATAATAAGGATTCTGTTTTGTTTCATAGTATACCAAAGAAGTAAGTAGACTTTTTATACATTCCTTATTTTTTATTGTGGTATTTTTTATTCTTTCATTTAAAACATTTATAATTGTTTGACCTTTTTTTATAAATCTATCATCATAGTCTACATCTATATCTAATACCAAGGCTGATGTAACAATATTTGCAATTTGTTGTGTATCATATTCATTATTTTTATACAAATTGACTACTTTATTCAATATACCATTTTTCCACTCTTGCACTTCCATACTAGAAATATCAGCAGTATCAATGGCAATTAATGCATATGCTATATCAGAAATATTATCAACATAATTATAATTTAAAATAATTTCTAGCAACTGCTTTTGTTCTGTTTGACTAAGCTGTTTATATTTTTCATGACAAGTCAATGCACTAAGAGCTGTGCAAACACTTTTTATGCCTTCCTTCTTTATTTTATTTATATTTTCATCACCAAGCAAAGCATTCAAAATAGAATATCCAGAAATACACTCAGAATCATTTGCAAACGAAGTAGACAATAACACCATATCTGCAATTTGCTTTTTAGAAAAATTGCTGAAATTGCCTTGTAAATCTGCTATACTACATTGTAAGTCAACATAAAATTTTTCTGTTTGTTTTATTGTTATTAAGTCAACAGCATAAGGAATTGTTGCATAATGTGCATCTCGTAATATTTTTACCAGTTCTATGTTATCAATGTCATAATTCAAAATCAAATTTGCACTTTTATTTTTTATTTTTGCAATAACTGGCTGAAAATCAACATTATTTTTACTATTTTCTGCAAAACATACAGATGTTATAAGTAGTATTGCTAAAACAAAGCTAATAAGTCTAAGCGATTTACTTAACAATTTCAGCATATTATATTTCCTCCTATCTGTCTTTTAAATTATATCAAATTCTTGACTTCTTCTACAGTATAGAGTTGTCCAGGTTGAAGCATCCTATCATATATGGTATTATCAACTACCATAACATACTTTTCGTCGGAATCTGTTTCAATGTATACGCTTACTGCTGCGTCATGTAATGTTGGCAGTATAAAGTAAATCATTTTTTTACAGTTCAAATTACCTCTTTTTATGATTGATTCAACTTCTCTTTTTTTCATGATTTTACTGGAAGAATTATTTTGGGGAATGCTCATAGAAATTGGTAATAAATCTCCATTACAATCATCAAATATTACAACACCATTTTTTCTTTCTGCATTAACGATTGGAACATACCATACAAAATCGTCCTCACTAATAGAAATTTCTCCATTGTTAATCTTATCAAAAAAGTCCTCATTTACCATGTAAACTTGCTCACATTCATCAATGTCATATTGTTTGATGTTCAATTCATCACTTACTTCCTTATTGCTTATTGTTTCATCATTATTTTTAGAAGCTGAAAAAGTAGCAGGTAAATTTTCTTGTGCAAAAGGATTATGTGTAACCTCAACCACATTTTGCATATAATTATCAATTTTAGTTACTTCTTCCAACTTTGGCTCTTGTCCCATCGCAGGGATTAGACAACCAAAAGATATTGCTGCCATTAAAAGACCACTTAAAAATTTTTTCATGTTAATTTTTCCTCCTTAAAAATAACTTTATTTTTATTTACACCATGTTGTTGCAATCCATCTACGATTACCAAGTTCTGCACTCTTTCCATTTTGCAAATCATAAAATTGCATCCAAATAACTTCTTCATTATTATATATACGTACAAACTCAGTAAAATTTGTTCCATCATCAACACCTGTTAGCAATACATCATGTCCAACATTAGAATTACTTCCTGGACGTGAGCCTAAAGAGATTGCTACTGGATTAGCGTACTCAGCAAGTTCATCGAATATGAAGTCAAAATCTTTTTGACCATTTCTGCCTACATAATCTCTATAATGTTCACCATAACCAAGCATTTCATCGAATAATTCCATTGCTTCAACTAAATCATCCATACTGTCAGCTTGTACATCAGCAGTTGTACCTTTAACTGCTTTACATACCTCATCATACTGCTTTTTTATAGTGCTATCACTATCACGACCATTATCCGATTGTTGTGCAACTACAAAGTTTCGTGCTGTTGCTAACCAACAACCATCAACTCTGTCAAGCTGTCCTGCATAATTAGATTTATTCAAAGTCACTCTCCTATAAGCATACACTGGTGATACACAAAAAACTAAGAGAGCTGTTGCCACAGCTACAAATTTTAATAATTTCTTTTTTTTCATAATATTTTCCTCCTAAAATTAACATTTGAAATTTTGTTTTTTATCTGTTATACTTAGGAAAATGTCTTATAAAAATATAGAATTTTACTGCTACCACGCAACACAAAACGCTATATTATAAGGCATTTTTATTTTATTATCCTCCTCTCCAACGCATTTCAATCTTCTCCTTTCATTTTTTTGTTTTTATAATATAGGCTAAAATGCCATATTATCTATATTATCTTAATAAAGTATTAAGTTATTATCAAATTTAATGA
>CAJTZO010000083.1 GCA_910583755.1 uncultured Clostridia bacterium | reverse complement strand
TAAGGAGATATAAAAAAATGAAAATTGGATTGATAGATGTAGATAGTCACCACTTTCCTAATTTATGTTTGATAAAATTATCGACATATCACAAGACAAAAGGAAATATTGTAGAATGGTATCATCATTCAAAACAGTATGACATTGTATATAAAAGTAAAGTATTTACGGAAGAATATACTACAGAAGAAAATACAGTTGTCCATGCTGATAAAGTGATAGAAGGTGGTACAGGTTATGATTTCGAAAACAAATTGCCTTATAAAATAGAACATTGTTATCCAGATTATAGCTTGTATCCAGAACGAACTAAAAATATAGCATATGGATTTTTAACAAGGGGCTGTCCAAGAGATTGCCCTTTTTGTATTGTTTCTCAAAAAGAAGGAAAGCAATCTATAAAAGTAGCTGATTTATTAGAATTTTGGAGAGAACAAAAAACAATCAAGTTGTTAGACCCTAATTTATTAGCTTGCAAAGACCATGTAGAACTTCTACAGCAGTTAATAGACAGTAAATCATATGTAGATTTTACGCAGGGACTTGACGCTAGATGTATCAATGAGAAAAATGCTGAACTTCTTGCAAAAATAAAAGTAAAAATGATACATTTTGCTTTTGATGACATCAAACAAGAAAAAAGCATTGTAAAGGGACTGAAACTTTACAAAGAGATAGCGAACATTCCAGAATATAAAACAGGTATTTACCTATTAACGAATTTTAATACCACTCATGAACAAGATTTATATAGAGTGAAAGTAGTGCAGGAACTAGGTTATCGCCCTTACATTATGATATACAACAAAAAGTCTGCACCTAAAATCACAAAAGATTTGCAAAGATGGGCAAACAACAGAATGATTTATTATGCCAGTGGTAGATTGTGGGAAAATTATTATTTGAAATGAAGAATAAAGTATGAATATAAAAAAGGAGAAAAAATACTATGATGAAGTCAGAAAAAATTGCAAAAAATATTGAAAAATTAAAAGAAAAAATGCTCGAATTACAAATACAGCTTGAAGATTTAGAAAAGCAAAAAACACAAGCTGAAAATGATGAAATTGTACAAACAGTCAGAAGTATAAAAGTACAACCAGAAGAATTAAAATATGTTTTGAAGGCAATTCAAGACATGAATGTAAAGGCAATTATTGAGAAAATGGAAAAGGAGGTTATTAGCGATGAAAAAGAATAGCATAATTATTTTGTTATTTTGTTTTTTTATTGTATTTCTACCAACACAGGCGATTGCTATGGTGCAGATACAAACAACAACTCCTGCATCCGCAAGCATGGACAGCGAAAACAAGCCAGATACCACTCCCAGAGGATTTACACCCAAAGGAAATGCCACTATAGTAGATGATGTCAAAACAGAAAATGAAAAAGAATTTTTTACGATTTCTACACCCAATGAAAATATATTTTATTTAATTGTAGATAGAGCAAGAGAAAGTGAAAATGTTTATTTTTTAAATGAGGTTACAGAACAAGATTTATTTTCATTGACAAATACAGAAAAACCAAAAGAAACAGCACTTCCAGAACAAAAAGAACCTGTTTGTACTTGCACTCAAAAGTGTGCTATGGGCATGGTAAATGTACAATGTGAATTGTGTAGTGTGAATTTAAAAAAATGTGTTGGAACAACAATAGATACAAAGGAAACGCAAGAAACTGAAACAAAAAGAGGAGAAATTCCTACAGAAAAAGGAACACTTATTTTTTCAATCATAGGCATTGTAATTGCTATCGTTGTTGGTTATTATTTCAAAGTTTACAGACCAAAACAAGAATATATTGATGACGATGATGAAGAAGCAGAAGAAAAAATTGTCAATGAGGACGAACAGGAAAACAAAGAAGAAATTTTTGTAAATGAAGATGATATTGCAGAAGAAAAAAATAAAACTTCTGATGTGGAATATTATGATGATGTTCCAGATGGATACATATAATATGAAACAACCTCAAGTAACAGTTTGAAGGCTGTTTTTATAAGGAGGGATAGTATGAGATTGATTATTGCAGAAAAACCAAGTGTTGCAGAAAGTATTGCAAAAGTGTTAGGCGTTACAAACAATAAAAACGGTTATATCATAGCAAAGGATTACATTATATCATGGTGTGTAGGACATTTGGTGTCGCTTGCGTCAGCAGATACCTACCATGCAAAATACTCAAAATGGAATTATCAGGATTTACCTATTATTCCGCAAGAGTGGCAGTATACTGTAAATATTAATACAAAAAAACAGTTTGAAATATTAAAAGAGCTGATAGCAAAAAAAGAAGTCACAGAATTGATTTGTGCTACAGACGCAGGTAGAGAAGGAGAATTGATATTTAGATTAGTATATCAAAAATGCAACTGTAAGAAGCCTGTCAAAAGACTTTGGATTTCATCACTAGAGGACAGTGCCATAGTAAAAGGTATGGCAGAATTAGAAAATAGTCAAAAATATGATAGTTTATATGACGCTGCATTGTGCAGAGCAAAAGCCGACTGGTTAATTGGCATTAACGCAAGTCGACTTTTTTCATGTCTTTATCACAAAACTTTAAATGTTGGCAGAGTCATGACCCCTACTCTCGCCTTTTTAACAGAAAGAGAAAAAGAAATCAGTAGTTTTCAAAAGCAAAAATTTTATCAAGTAGAAATTGACTGTGGTGATTTTTGTGCCATCAGTGAAAAAATAGAAAGTAAAACAGACGCTGAAAAAGTAAAACAAAAATGTCTGGGAAAAACTGCTGTTGTACAGTCTATAGAACAAAAACAAAAAACAGAAAAACCGCCTAAGTTATATGATTTGACAACATTGCAGAGAGAGGCAAACAAAATTTATGGTTATACGACACAACAAACACTGGAATATTTACAATCACTGTATGAAAAAAAATAGCGACATACCCTCGTACTAATATCAACTACATCATAATAAGACAAAAACGACAAAAATATCTTTATATATTGGTAAAATTTGTAATAATTTCACCAATTGACACACTTTTTCAAAAATATTATAATTAATAAAAAAATAATAACAAGGAGGATAGAAGAGAAAGTTTTAAAGTTTTTAATTTTTATTAAAGTAGAAGTGATTTTATGATAGTAAAAAAATTTATGTCAATTGCTTTAGTTTTGACTATTTGTATATCAACTCCATTTGTTTGACAGTTTTTTAATAGATAACAAAACGAAACATTATTCCTATGGTGCAAGGTCTTAATTATGTTACATATAAAAAAGATTATCAAAAATCCGAGTTGGATTATATTATTTATATTTATATTTTCAATTTTTAATTCTCATATATTTGTGAAAAAACTTGGTTTTATAAAACAAAATCAATTTATAAAAGAAGAAAAATTTGAATTGCAATATCAATATTCTTCTACTACTAATAAACAGGGTCACCATTTAATAGATATAGCATTTTATGATGATATTAAATTAAATGATATTTTATTAGCAATAGACTATGATAATTGGTTATTAGAAGATGTTTCTTTTTTGTATACTTACAATATAAATGAAAGGAAATATACTAAAGTAATCAATTCTGATTCAAATTTAGTAATGTTTAATATAAAATCTGCTATTGGAGGAATTGCTATTCGGCAACCTTTTCCTAAGGAATCAACAAAAAGACATTTTATAATACAATATAATATTGAAGATGGTGATAGAGATTCTTATGGAGAAGGTTATATTGCAATCGGAAAAGGAATATACAGATGTAATATTATGAAAGGAATTGAAAAAGGAATTAATAGTATATATAGAAGTAATTATTTTACAAAATTAGAAGCTTTTCATTTTGTAATTATTAATGAATCTAAAACAATTACTACATAAATAATGACAATAAATCTTTTTTAAATAATTTTAAGTTTCAAATTATTTAAAACAAAAAAGAATATGAAAAATGAGAAAAAAATAAAAACAATAAGCGAATGAAATTACTACAGTTATGATTGAAGTAATTCATTCGCTTTTTTTGTTGTACATAAAATCAAGAAAGGAGCATGACTATGTGGGAAAAATTCAACAAAACCAAAAAAATGATAGAACTGTCGCAAGAAACAAGCGATATGATAACAAGTAATGTTGAAAATTGGAAAAGCTATTTAAACACAGCAAGTCAATTTTA
>CAJTZO010000082.1 GCA_910583755.1 uncultured Clostridia bacterium | reverse complement strand
TCTTCTGCAATACATTTCTCACTGCCATCTGCAAACTTCTCATAAGCGAAATTATAAGAAAATTTTCTACGGATTGTATAAAATCATGTGCAAAATAGCTGTTTCTCTGCTGGTATTCTGATAGGAATGAATACAATCTCCGCGAAAACGGATACTTTCTCCTTTTGAAATGGTAAAAACTTTATCATCTACCTCTATCTCAAGAATACCACCAAAAATTGTTATAAATTCTTTTGTTCCTCGCAAATGAGGTTCTGATTGCCAATAGCTTCCTGGTTCTAATTCCAAATAATAGACTGCAAATCTGCGATTTTCATTATCTGGGAAAAGAGAATAGACTTTAACTCTATCCCCGTCTCTAAAAAATGGCTGAATTTCAGATGTTTTTACAATTTCATAGGAAGTTTTTGGTTGTACTGTTAATGCTTCAAATGGAATTTTCATACCATTTGCTAATTTCCAAAGTGTAGAAACCGTTGGATTTCCAGCTCCACGTTCAATTTGTGCCAACATACTTTTACTAACACCACTTAATTTAGCAAGCTCGTCCATACTTAATTTATTTTGTTCTCGTAAGTGTTTAATGTTCTTTGAAACAATTAAATTCATCGTATCCAAAAAAATTTCTCCTTTTCTATTGACAATATATTATAAGAGATATATTATTATAACATATAAAATACAATATATTATATTATTTACTATATTATATAGTTTATAATTTGACTTGTAAAGAGGAAGGAGATTAAAAAGAATATTAAATCTTGATAAAGTACGAGAAATATCAAAAAGTATCATAAAAATGATTATTACTACATTATCAAAATTGTATTGAGTGCAATTTGAGTACAAAAAAATTTGAAAATAAAAATATATCAGATAAAAATATGAAATAAGAATAATATAATTATAGAAATAAAGTGAAAACAATGTAATAAAACTCCAGTGAGTTGAGTGGGAATAATTAAAATTTTTTTGAACCCCGCATAAACAGCGGATTTCAGAAATTTTAAAAGGGCGTTTGATAACAATTTGATAACATTTGTAAAAAGGCATTTACTCATTCGTAAGCGAGTGGCTGTCGAGTGTCTATAAGAAAGAATAATTGGTCTTACCAAATAATTGTAATTAATTTGGTAAGACTTTTTTTGTTGTCAAAAGTTATTTGTTATCTTTTCCCATATTAGGATAGTTGTATCGCCATTGGTCGTACTGTTCTTTTGTGATTTCACCAGAAGCTAATTTTGCCCTTTGTGATTGCCAAGCAGAAATCATATCAAACATGGAAAGGTAAGTTGTCCCTTTGCTTTTATCAAGGCGAATACAGATTTCTCCATTGATTTCATCAGCGTATAGACCATAAATATCTTCTATTGCAAAAAGTGTGTGCAGAAGTCCGATGTAGCTGTCAATATCAGGAACAGCAAGTGCCTGAGGGGATACCTCAAAAACTTCTGCAAGTGCGTTCAAGTATTTTTCTTTAGGACTACGAACCCCTTTTTCATATTGAGCAATGCGGACATCTGCCTGCATATCGTTAAAGCCGAGCAATTTTCCTAAATATTTTTGCGTAAAGCCATGTAATAATCTAAAATGGTGTATTCTTTCTCCGATTGCCATAATTCTATCTCCTAACAAATGTTGATAATTCAGTATAACATAAAAGTGTGGCAATAATCAATAAAAAAACAATACAAAAAAGTATAGAAATTTTTGAAAACCACTTTACAAATACAAAAAAGTATAGTATTATACCGTTATACAAATTAGTATAGTGAATAGTAGGGAAAGGATGGATGGTAATGGAAAAAATGTTTTTAAAAGTATCCGATGTGATGAAAGTGTTAGATGTTTCAGAGTCTTATGCCTACAAATTGATAAGAAAACTGAACAAAGAACTGGAAAAGAAAGGCTGTTTTGTAATGGCTGGACGTATTGACCGTCAATTTTTCTATGAACATTTTTATGGAACACAAAAAAGGAGGGATTAAATGTCAGTTTATAAAAACGAAAAAAATAATACTTGGTATGTCATGGTTCGCTACAATGACTGGAAAGGCGAACGTAAGCAAAAATGTCAAAGAGGCTTTGACACAAAACAAAAGGCACAAAATTGGGAACGTCAGTTTCAGCTACAAAAGAAAGCTGATGTGAATATGACATTAGAAAGTTTTTGCAAATTGTATGAAAAGGATATTCGTCCTCGTTTGAAGGAGAATACTTGGCTAACAAAAGAAAGTATCATACAAAGCAAAATATTACCCTATTTAGGACAACGCAGGCTGTCAGAAATTACTGCGAAAGATGTCATTGATTGGCAAAATGAAATGAGAAATCAAAAGGGAAAAACAGGAAAAGAAGTTTCTCCTACTTATTTAAAAACAATTCACGCACAGTTAAGTTCCATATTTAATCATGCCATTCGTTACTATGACTTAGCCATCAATCCAGCGAGAAAAGCGGGAACAATGGGGATGGAGGAAAGTAAAGAAATGTTGTTTTGGACAAAAGAGGAATATTTAAAGTTTGCTGATGTCATGATGGATAAGCCACTTTCATTTTACGCTTTTGAAATGCTTTACTGGTGTGGTATTCGAGAGGGAGAATTGCTTGCTTTAACGCCTGCTGACTTTGATTTTGAAAACAGAACAGTAACGATTAACAAGTCTTATCAAAGGCTAAAAGGAAAAGATGTTGTGACTGTTCCGAAAACAAAAAAGAGCAACAGAGTAATTAAAATACCACAATTTTTAGCAGATGAGATGAAAGACTGTTTTAAGTTATTTTATAGCTTGAGAGCAAATGACAGGATTTTTCCAGTCACGAAACATTATTTACATCATGAAATGGATAGAGGTTCTCGAATGGCTAATGTAAAAAGGATAAGAATTCACGATTTGCGACAACCAAAAGTCAAGTCCAAGACAAAAATTTTGTTATCTTTTTTACAAAAAATCTTCTATTTTCCATTTAACCTCTATGCGGTTTTCTTTAAAAACATAAATTTTATCAATAAAAAAATCTACTAATTCTTTTGTTAAAAGAAATGGTGTATTTTCTGTTATTTTTTCGATTTGATTTTGCAAATTATTTCTACTTTGAGAGTGTTGTAATTGCAAATTAATTTCTTCCAGTTTATTCTGTATTGATTCTAATTCTTTTGTCAATTCTAAATTTATTTTCCTATACTGTTCTTCTGTTATTTTTTCTTGAACATATTCTTCATAAAATATTTTCTTTTTTTGTTGATGCAGCTTTACTTGTTTTTGTAATTCTATTTTTTGAGTCCTTTGTACGTCAATATTACTTACTTGTTTTGTATTCATTATAATTTCAATTTGTTTCAAAATCATTTGAAATACAATTTTTTCTAACTCTTTTTCTAGTATTGACAGATTATGGCAAGGAAAAGCAGCATCTATTTCAGAGTGTCTGCATAAAAACACAGCTCTTTTTTTAGGACGTCTATCCATATTATGATAACAATAGCCACAACATACTTTCCCTTTTAAAGAATATTCCCTTTGTTTTATATCTTTTATTTTAAAATGAAATAATTGTTTTTGTACTTGTTCAAAAATTTCTTTCTTAATAATCGCTTCATGGTGACCCGAAATTTTTATCCAGTCTTTTTCTTCTCTTTTTGTAGCTCTTTCCCCTAATTCTTTTACAGCAGTTTTTCTCATTACATATGTTCCGATATATTGTTCATCGGAAAGTATTCTTTTTATTGTTGTTGTAGACCAAATGTAAGAGTGATATGGTAAATCTTTTTGACTTTTTCTGCCTTCCTTATATATTTTAGGCGTTACTATTTTTCTGTGATATAATTCTTTTATCATTTGTGTATAATTGTTTCCTTGTAATGCAAGCTGAAATATCAATTTTACTGTATTTGCTGCTGGTTCGTCCATTTTCAATGTATTATTTTCTTTTTTGTAACCATAGCAGCAATTTTTTTGAATATACTCTCCTTTCTGCATTTTAGAATATTTTGCACTTTTTGATTTTTGTGATAAATCTCTGCTGTAATATTCATTCTTCAGAAATTGTATGGTAACTGGTATTCCTCCAGTATTATTTTTGCTTTTATCACTATCATAATTTTCAGTGACAGAAATAAATCGGACATGATACAAGGGAAAAACTTGTTCTAAAATGTAGAGTAGGAAAGCACCGCCTTACTTTATTGCTAAAGCAGGTTTGTGCAGACCC
>CAJTZO010000081.1 GCA_910583755.1 uncultured Clostridia bacterium | reverse complement strand
GTTAAGACACGGCCCTTTCACGGCTGTAACCCGGGTTCGATTCCCGGTCGGGTCACTTAATTTTATATGGCGCTGTAGCCAAGCGGTAAGGCAAAGGTCTGCAACACCTCTACGCATCGGTTCAAATCCGATCAGCGCCTTTTTAAAGAGTCTTGATATTTAGAAACCTAAGTATTAGGGCTTTTTTTATTCCAAATGAATAATAGGTATTATAATACAAAAATAATAATAGAGGGGATTATCATGGAAAGATTGAATGAATTTCAAAAGGAATTTATGGAAATGTTGGCAGAAATTCAAGATACTTGTGTGCAAATTGCATTGTGCCAAAAAAAAGATTGTCCAGAAGATGTACTATATGATGTTACTGCGGATGTTATCATTGCAATCATGGAAAGCATAGATGGATATGGAAAATTGGATTTTATATGTAAAAATACAGGACAAACATTAAAAGAAAACCCATCTATAGAATTGCATGATGTAAATTGCATGATGTAGTGTGTGAATATATTAAGGGGGTATCATGATGTTAAAATTAAGACCATATAAAGCTTGTGATGCAGAAACGATTATATCATGGGTAAAAAATGAATATAATTTTCGACAGTGGAGTGCAGACCGATATAAAAATTACCCGATTAGTGCTAAGGATATGAATGATTATTATAATAGAGAACAAAGTAAAAATCAAATGTGGATAATGTCAGCATATGATGAAAGCAGTATTGTGGGACATTTTACATTACGTTTTCCAAAAAAAGAGATACAAGAAGTAAGATTAGGATTTGTTATTATAGATGACAAAAAAAGAGGAAAAGGGTATGGAAAAGAATTGATTCAATTAGCAATTCAATATGCTTTTGATTCCATAAAAGCAAGTAAAATATCACTAGGTGTTTTTGAAAATAATATGGCAGCAATTTGTTGTTATAAATCTTGTGGATTTCAAGAAGTAAAACTGAAAAATATAGAATCTTATAAATGTATGGGAGAAGTTTGGAACTGTATAGAAATGGAACGAAATTCATTGGTATAAAATTACTAAAATGGTGAAAAATACATAAGAAAAGATTTGTAGAGGAGCGAAAATATATGAATCGTCTTTTTTTATTACTCACTATAGTACAGATACTTTTTTCTTGTATTGCAGCCATTTATTTTTATAGAAGTCTAAAAGAAAAGGAATCTGTGCAATCTATCAATCAATTTGAATTTAAAAAAGAACAAGAAAAACTCAAAAAAATGCGGGAAATTCATTTGACAACCCCATTGTCAGAGCAAACAAGACCCCAAACATTAGAGGAAATTATTGGACAAAAAGAAGGTATGAAAGCATTAAAAACAGCACTTTGTAGTCCTAATCCGCAACACGTTTTGATTTATGGCCCTCCCGGTGTGGGAAAAACTGCTGCTGCAAGATTGATATTGGAAGAAGCAAAAAAAAATCCGCTTTCCCCTTTTAGTAGCAAAGCCAAATTTGTAGAACTAGATGCAACGACCTTGCGTTTTGATGAAAGAAGCATTGCAGACCCATTAATTGGTTCTGTTCATGACCCTATTTATCAGGGGGCAGGAGCCTGTGGAATCGCTGGAATCCCGCAACCAAAACCTGGCGCTGTTTCAGAAGCACATGGAGGAATATTATTTATTGACGAAATTGGAGAATTACATCCTATGCAGATGAATAAACTACTGAAGGTCTTAGAAGATAGAGTTGCAAGGTTTCAAAGCGCTTATTATAATGAATCTAATAGAAATATACCATCTTATATTCATGATATTTTTTTAAATGGAATCCCTGCTGATTTTCGTCTGGTGGGTGCAACAACTAGAACACCAGACGAAATTCCACCTGCATTACGTTCGCGCTGTATGGAAATTTATTTTGAAGAATTAAAACCAGAATCTGTAGTAAAAATTGCAGAAAATGCAATTTTTAATGCAGGATTTGAAAAAAATACTGCCTTATGTAAAAAGATTTCTAACTATGCCTCAAATGGTAGAGATACGGTGAATATGGTACAAGCTGCCATTTCTTTGGCAATTTTAGAAGGAAGAACGCATATCAATGAAAGTGATATTAACTGGGTAGTAGAAACAGGAAAATATCAACCTTTGCCATTTAAAATGATTCCTAAAAAGCAAAAAGTTGGTGTTGTAAATGGTTTGGCGGTTTATGGAAATAAAGGAATTTTGTTAACTTTAGAGGCATTTGTACAAAAGGCAAAAGAGGAAAAGGGAACTTTAACAGTAACAGGAATTATAGAACAGGAAATTTTAAAAACAAGACAAAGTGAAAGTAAAAGAAAAAGCAATGCAAAGGCTTCTGTAGAAAATGTTTTGACAGCTTTGGAGCAAATAACAAGCCTTTCTATGAAAGAATATGATATACATGTTAATTTTACAGGAGGAGCCCCTGTTGATGGTCCTTCTGCTGGCATTGCAATTTTTTGTGCTATCTATTCTGCATTATTTCGTATCAAAATGGATAATAAAATAGCAATGACAGGAGAAGTAAGCATTTATGGCGATGTATTGCCTGTGGGTGGTGTTTCTGCAAAAATAGAGGGGGCAAAAGAGGCAGGCGCAACAAAAGTTTTGATACCAGCAGATAATTGGCAAGCAAAGTATGAAAATATGGAAATTGAGGTAAAGCCAATTCATACCCTAAAAGAAGTCATTACAGAATTATTTGATACAGAGCAAAAAGAAAATTATGCCCTTACCAATACAATATTAACAGCTACTTCCTTTTTTGAAAGGGAAGGAAAAGAGGAATATTTGACAGAATGAGAATAAAATTAAGACAATTTTAAAAAGAAAAAAACTTATGGAGCTTGAGATAAAGCTTCAAGGTCTTAAAAAAGTCCCCTTGCTATGGCAAGGGGAACATTTGTTTATACTAACATATTCATTAATAAACCAACGCTATAGAAATTTGTTAAATTGTAAGCGCCAGAACGTGAAAAACGATGCATTAAGTTCATTGTGTCTGCACTAGAATCTTCTTGCATTTGTTTTAAATCAGAACCAATTAATGAATTTGCGGAACGAGAAAATGCAGTTTCAGCAGCTCTGTAAGCACCTTGTGCAAAACCATGTGTACCACTGATAAGGTCTTTTGTGAAATCTGGGTCCTCTTCTAATTGTTCCATAAGTTTATCTCTGTCCAAAGATAAAGAGCCGTCAGAGTTCTTAGTAATACCAATCAATTCCATAGATTTTTCTGGCATAGGACCTCTTAACATCTGATTTAATTGATTTTTTACACCAGAACCTCTACCTTCATTTGCAGAAACTACAGATAATGCTTTGTTGTATTTGTCAACAAGGTCTTTTACTGCATCAGCAATGGTATCGTTGCTTACACCAATTTTTACAGTAGCGTCACCAACACTCTTTAAGGTCATGCTTGCTTTGCCATAATCCAGACTAACATTGTTGGAACTGGAAGTAAATTCACGTTTGTTTCCAGATTCATCTGTTACAGAATATTGTGCATTTTGTGCAGCATTACTTACGTTGTTTAATCCATTCTCTTCAGCAAATTGTCCGCTTACAGTAAATGAATTATCTGTTCCTGTTTCTTTTGCTGTCAATTTTAAAGTGCTTTTGCCATCTTTTACTTCTACAGATGCCCTTACACCAATGTTTTGACGGTTGATTTCTTTTGCAACATCATTTAACATTTGACGGTTTGTTTTTCTTGCGCCATTCGTACCAACAGCACTGACATTAATGTTTGCACTGCCCTTACCAGTTTCAATGGAAAATTTAGCATCCTGTGTTGCTAATCCATTGTTTGCAAGTGCATCGGATACATTTTGCTGTGCAGTAGCTAATTGTTGTACAGAAACGTCAAAAGATTCTTCTTTTCTAAGGGTGTAGTTTTTCGTTGCTGTTAAAACATCTTTATCAGAACTATTTACGGTAAGTGTATTATTTACTCCAGCAGAATTAACATCACGTAAGGAATTTGCTGAGGACATTAAATCTGACATTGCACTGTTATAGTTACGTAAAAATGTTGCAGAACCACTATTTAAAGAAGAAGTTGAACTGCTACTAGAAACATTATTAGAATTTTGATTTTTAGATTCTAATTTGTTTAATGCTTGCTGCAATTTTAATTGATTCATTGCATTTACTGAATTACTGTAATTGTTATAATAATTACCGATTCCGTTCATCATACAATCGTCTCCTTTCCTATTTATTGGTTCTGTTACGTTAAAATGATATAGACAACAGCTCCTTATTGAAAGTACAA
>CAJTZO010000080.1 GCA_910583755.1 uncultured Clostridia bacterium | reverse complement strand
CATAAAAATTGTCATTCTTGATGCAACTTTTTGCCACTCTTCATGCCCCCTTACAGAAAAGGAACAAGCGGAAAAACTAGGGCTACAAAAAATACGAGCAGAAGCAATGTTATTGAATGCCAAAAATAGGACATTCAAAACACTGATGAAATCCATAGAGAATAAAAAGTTATCACCGATTGCAGCGGAGGTTTTCGGTCTGAAAGCATTAGAAAGTGCCTTCGGTGCAGATGTCAGTAAATATTTGCCAGAGATAGAAAAAACATATACAGCAAAAGAAGTCGGCGAATTACTAGGGATTTCTGCAAACAAGGTTGGCAGAATTGCAAATACATATGAACTAAAAACAGCGGAATATGGCGTAATTGTATTGGACAAGGCAAAAAATTGTAATAAGGAAGTAGAAGCCTTTCGATATAATCAAAAGGCTGTAGAAGTAATCAAACAGCTCTGTGAGGAAAAGGCTGTCAAATGACAGCCAATGTGTGTATTAAGAACTGTGAAAGTAAATGATATTTATTTATCATCATAGTGTGCACGACAGGACAAAATTTCTAAAGTATGATTATTGATTCGATAAATTAATCGATTACTGTCATCAATACGACGACTCCAGAAACCACTTAATTCACCTTTTAATGGTTCTGGCTTTCCTATTCCAGCAAAATAGTTACGTTCAATATCTTTTAGCAAAGAATTAATACGTTTGATTGTTTTTTTATCTTGCGTTTGCCAATAAACATAGTCTTCCCAAGCTTCATCAAACCAGATTTTTTTCATGGTTCTGTTACCTCAATAATATCATGCTCTATGCCTTTACCAGTATTAAGTGCGGCAATACCACGACGCAAGTGTGCCATGTTGCTTTCAGAATAAAATGGGTCAAGAGAAACTTCAAAAGGGATTCCTTGCTGGCGAACCATTGTTTTTGCAAAAATATTAATAGCAGTAGACATTGTAAGACCAAGCTCACTACAGAGAGTATCAAATTGTTGTTTTAAACTATCATCCATTCGGATATTCACATTTGTTTGAGCCATAGCTTGCACCTCACTTATATTTTATAATTACATTGTATCAAATATTGATTACATTGTAAATAATATTTAGAAAAAATATAAAAAATGTATATGATTATAGTTTGTGAGAGTTGGGATTGTCTGAGCGCCCAACAAGGTAATCAAGGGATACATCAAAATAGTCAGCTAGTTTAATTAAAATATCTGATGTTGGATTGCGTTCTCCATATTCATACCTTTGATAACTGCGTAAAGATAAGCCAACTGATTTAGCTATATCTTTTTGAAGAACATTGTTTTTCTCTTTTAATTCAATTAAACGTGTAGCTAGATTTATCATATCAATCACTCCAAAATAAAATTAAAAAATATTAAAAAAAAGTATTGACATGACCGTATAGACGTGTTATTATAATAGCGGAACATGACTAAATGGTCGTGTTAAATAATAAAAGGGGACGGTGAATATAGAAACTAAGTTAAAAAAAATACGTGAAACAAAAGGATTAACGCAAATAGAAATTGCAAAAAAATCCAATATAACAAAACGAAGCTATCAGCGTTATGAATATGGTGAACGTGTCCCAGACGTTTACACAGCCCAGTTGATAGCTCAAGTATTACATGAACCAGTAGAAAAATTATTTCCTCTCCCAGCGTCTGCAAAGACTGGAGAGGACAAGCCTAGCAACAAGCAGGCTTAAAAAATTAACTTATTACTATTGTACAACAAAAAAACAAAAAGTCAAATTTAGGAGTGGTTATTATGAAAATTATCGAAACTTCAATTAGAGTTGCAGACTATGAAAAAGTTTGCTGCAACTGCAGATATTTTGAACAACACTATGTCTATGTTTTGAATCAAGAAAAGAATAAACTTTTTCTTTGCAATGCAGGATATTGTACCAAAGCACATATTAGGAGTAAAAAGGCTATTAGTAAAGCGTGTGAGCGATTTAAAAAGGAAGGTTCAGCTTTACCAGAAGATTATTGATAATGATGATAATAATATGTGATGATTGAAGGGAGGAAAACACATGAATGAATTGATTAAGGTAAATTATGACAGCGACAGACCAACCATATTAGGCAGAGATTTGCATGAGTTTTTAGAAGTAGATACACCTTATAGAATATGGTTCCCTAGAATGTGCGAATATGGATTTGTAGAAAATGTTGATTTTATAGGTTTTGAACAAATTTGTACGAAACCCCAAGGCGGTAGACCAAGCCAAGACCATCAACTTACCATTGACATGGCAAAAGAAATTTGTATGTTACAAAGAAGCGAAAAAGGCAAAATTGCAAGACAGTATTTTATACAGCTTGAAAAAGCTTGGAATACACCGGAAATGATAATGTCCAGAGCGTTAAAAATGGCAGAAAGACAATTAAAACAGTTACAGATTGTCAATGCTGAATTAACGGTTGACAATCAAATTATGAAACCAAAAGCAGACTATTTTGACGAGCTAGTAGACAGAGAGACATTAACCAATTTCAGGGAAACAGCAAAGTTATTTGATGTCAAAGAAAGAGAATTTATCAATTTTTTGATTGACAAAAAATATATTTACAAAGATAAAAAAGGAAAATTAGTACCTTATGCAAACAAAAATAATGGCTTATTTGCAACAAAAGAAACCTACAACGAAAAAACAAACTGGAGTGGTACACAAACACTTATCACACCGAAAGGAAGGGAAGCATTCCGTTTACTGTATTTAGGCACAATACAATTAATGAAATAGTGAGTTTAAAAAAGGTGGAAAAAGCAATGGATAAAAAAAGGAATCAGTTAATTACACAGGCAATCCTAGACAAGTTAAACACTGGTACAGGAATTTACACCGCAGAAGACATTCTGGTTACAGCAAATATCAGCGACCAAAATTTACAAGAGTTATTAAAGCAATTAGAAGGAAATGTTGCAGAACTAGCAAAAAAACAAAAAGAAGGGAAATTATGAAACAAATGTTTCAAATACTGGCAGGACTGGCTTTTGGAAGCAGCGTGCTAGTCTGGGCAGTCCAATATGCCTATGAATACCGGGGATACATGGCGATAGGCGGAGAATATTTATTTGCAGGATTAGCAGCCATAGTTATGTTTTGGCTGATAGGAAAGGTATAAAAGGAGGAAAAAAGATGGTAGAAACAAGTTTTTTAAGAGCAGAGGAAGGTTATTTGACACCACCAGAATATGAGGATGAAAAGACATGCGAATGCTGTGACAGAAAGATTTCAGAAGGTGATGTATACTTTGAAAATGAATTTTATTTGTTATATGAAAGTTGTGCAGTAGATAAGCTGTATGGTGCAATGCAAACAGCATAAAAACAAGCCCCTACGGAACCGGAGTTCTGCAAGGGGCTAACAACCTAATTGAATTGTAGCACACGACAGGAGAGAAGTCAATGTCTAGTTTATATGAATTAACAGAAGATTTTTTGACAGCGCAAGAAATGCTGTTTGATGATGAAATTGACACCGAAACAATCCTAAATACCTTGGATTGTATTGATGGCATGATAGAAGAAAAAAGCAGATAATTATGCAAAAATGATAAATTATGTGGAGGGTCAAATTTCCATTCTAAAAAAGGAAAGAGAAAGACTTTACAAAAGAGAAAAAATGTTAGAAGAAAAATGCAAAAAGATAAAAGAACATTTAAAAGAAAGCTTGGAAATCATAGGAAAAACGAAGTTTGAAACGGCTTTGTATACATTTTCTGTCTGTCAAAATGGCGGAACACAGCCAGTAAAAATTGATGTAGATGTCAAGGATATTCCAGAGGAATATACGATTCCACAGCCTCCCAAGCCCGATATAGATGCAATTAGAAAGACACTTTTAACAAACGGAACTTTAACTTGGGCACATTTGGAAGAAAAAGGAACGAATTTAAGAATACGATAAATGGGAGATGTTTTTATGGATTTTAAAAAAATGGAGCAAGAAGTAGAAAAAATGAAAAAGGTAAACGAAATTTTTCAGTTATGTATGGAAATCAATGGATTTGAGGACAGACAAAGAAGTATCACAGGCAGTAAACCGACCGTATTTTTTGATTTTTCAGGGCATGTAGCAGGGCTTGCTATTCGAGTGTTTGAAACAGGCTGGGAGAAAGAAAAAGAGCAAGAAAGAGCATTTCAAATTTATTTATACAATTTTTTTCAGGAATTAGAGGGATTTGAAGAAGAAGCAGTAAAGTATGAAGAACAGATAAAAACAGAACTAGACAACTGTATACAATATCTGGTTATGTATTCAAATAAGTGAATAAGAGAATACTACAGATATAAAAATG
>CAJTZO010000079.1 GCA_910583755.1 uncultured Clostridia bacterium | reverse complement strand
TTTATTCTTTTAGCAAATTTCTTTTGTCTTTTCAACTTCCCAAAATGAGGGTTGTGGAAAGTTAAAATCAATACATATGTTCGACAAGAAGTGCTTCAAATTTTTTGGAAATGATGAACCGATGAACTCCAGAAAGAACATACGTTCTTAAAAGGGGACAAAAATAGAACTTGTGTTCGAAACCAAATATGACGGATATTATATTTTAACTGTTTATTATAACTTGTAAAAAGAATATATTTATGATAATATTATATAAAGAACAACCAATCAAAGGATGAATTGTTTATTTTTTTATAATTTCCTATGATTGGAGGTGAGGCAGATGAACAGGAATAATAATAACTTTAGTTTTAATGATATAATAACATTTGGAATGTTTATTCTGACTCTACTGACATTTATATTACAATTTGTATAATATTATATAAAAATGTGTCCTATGACTTTGGCGAGGCACGGACACGTTTAATAGTTCTATAAAACAATCATTTCTAAGATGGTTGTTCTTTTTTTATTATTTTATCATATATATTTTTTTTTTTCAACATAAAATAACGCAAAAACAGACAAATTTCGACAGTAGAAAACAGAAAATTAAAAAAAATTTGTTTTTAAGTGTAAACAAATTAATTATTTTAAATAGTAGCAGAAAAAACTTTATAAATGCCACTTGCTTCTTTCACGCTTTAATTTGGTTTGGTAGCGGTCTTTCTGGAAAGAAAGCTAAACCCTCGACCTCTTTGCAAATCAATGTAATATTTTTTGCATCTATAGTACAATCAATTTTATAATCTCCTATCCAATATTTTACTATTATTTTATTATGATTATCAGTATCAAAGGAAGAATGAAAAATTTTTATTTATTATTTAATGTATGTAATATATTCATTTACATAGTAATATAAATGTATTACATACAAAATCTAAAAGTTATTCAATTTTTAACTGCTTCATTCTCTACTTCACAAAGGGACAGGCTTTGCCTGTACGGTTTTTGTCTGGTTTCGTTCACAAACCTATTCCTGCCTTAAAAGTGATATTCTCATAAATACCTTTGTTTTTCATAAGCGGTAGAACTTCTGCTGAAATCAGCAGAAGTAGTAGAACCCCCTAATTTTTGTGACTTTCTTGCCTATCAAAATATTTTGTGTGCGAAATGGGAGACAACTGCCACTATCTTCTTTTACTCTTTCTGTAAAGAAATTAATTTGTTGACACGATAAGTTCAAAAATATGGGGACAATGAAATAATTTGCTTGCATGGTTACGCGCGTATGAAAGAAGATGGTAGCAACTTATAAACTGCTACCATCTTCTTTTTCCTGCTTTAATAATTCTTTTTGTTTCTTTTTCAGCCAATCCTCTATTTCCTGAATGTCTTTTTTCTCCAGAAACAATAAAAATGGATCTATGGTTGTATCATACAATAACCACTCTCTAAATTTTTTTTGCTGTTTCTCTTCTACATGAAAATTTTTGCATAACCTAGAAAATAAAGAATTTTTACTGCTTTTTAATTTACCGTTAGTTAAAATTCCGTCACCTCTTCCGATAAAAAATTAAAGAGTATGCCACAAAAAGCATACTCTTTCCGTTTCTCTACAGTCGCCACTTAAAATTATACTTGATAAAGTTATTGCGAAAATACTACACACAAGTTATAATAATAGTGTGGGCAGTCGTAGAGAAATCTATTTGCATGGGTGTTCTAACCACCCTCCAAACTCGCTGGTGTTGGCGCACGAGCGAGTGGCTGCCTTATTTAGTTGTGTACCAGACCTCTTCTAGTACAAGGAATATCTAATATCTATATCAAAAACTTTTCTAAATATCATATTTTATGATTATTTTAACACTATCTTTCAATTTTTACAATCTTTTTCTTTATTCCCCTTATGACCCATTAAAAAGATACCTTGATTTTTCAACTTCCTTTTGTTATAATCAGGCTAGAAAGGGCAGCTATTCAGCAACGCCCTCCGGTATATTATGTATAAAAAATAAGTATCCTTAACGCCGACAGAAAAGGATACTTATTTTTTTAGTCTAATTATTTCAATAATCAGGGCGATAAGTCCCGTCAAGAAGCTCCCAAATGCAAATAATACTAAAAATAAAGTCAATATCTCTAAAGTTCCCATACGCGCCGCCCTCCCTTCTTTTGTAAAGTGAGGGCTACTAAATAACTATCCTTTTTGTTCTAACCTGACAATCTGATTATAGCAGGTTTTTTTTATTTATTCAATCCATTTCCATTTACAAGATAGTAGGTTCTTTTAGGATGAAAAAAGATGAGGGAGCAGAATGAACCCTAAAACCTTTCTAATTCCTTAGAAAAATTTTTCATGTGTTGGTTCGTTAAAAGTAGAAATTCGGTTAAATTCATAGTTTCTGAAATAATTTGCCGAATTGGAAAGAGAAATTTGATTTGCCAAATGCACCCACTACGATAAAAATTCAGAAACAAATATTGCACCTTTGCATCCTTAAAAGCATTACTAAATGATATAGAGTAGGGAAGGCGTGTTATTTTCTCTTTGAATAAAATAAAAAAGTACTTCCTTTTTCGGAAATAATTCTATTCATTTATAAATTTATAGAAAGAAATTTTTCTTTTAAGAAAACAACAACAAATTCTTTTTAAAAAAGACAAAAATAAAATATATCGTTTTTTTCCTTGTTGTTGTTTTTTATACGTTTAAAATTTCTTTTAATAATCTTTTAAATACGTTTAGGGGGGCAAAAAATCCAGTATTTATAAGGGTTTGCGAGATTTAAAAAAGACCTTTTGATAGTTAAAAAAGACCTTTTGATAGTTAAAAAAGACCTTTTGATAGTTAAAAAAGACGATATTTACAAAAGTATTTATTTGTGATATATTAATAAAAACAAAAGAAAGGAAAATGTCAATATGAAAGATACAAAAGTTATAGACTATAATAAAAATCATTATGCGGTCATGGCAAATGCAATTATTAAAGGCAAACAAACCATGTCTTTACAAGAAGCGAAATTGATAAGATTATTAATTACACAAATAGCAAAGAATGATAAAGATTTCAAAACTTATCGAGTAAATATTAAAGAATTAGCTAAGTTTTTAGAAGTTCCTGATAGTAATCTATATAGAGATATTAAAAATATTTGTGATAAATTGTTAACTAGAATTGTCAGAATAAATACAGATGATCCTACAAAACCGTGGAAAATATTTCAGTGGTTACAACTGGCGGAATATGATGGGCATGGAACAATTACGCTTATGTTATCTAATCAAATAGCTCCCTATTTGTTACAATTAAACGCATGGTTTACACAATATCAACTTAAAAATATTCTTGCTATGAAATCCTTTTATTCTATTCGGTTGTATGAGTTGCTAAAATTGACAATAGGAGAAGATAGAAAGAAAAAAATGGAATATACTTTTTCTATACAAGCCTTAAGAGAATATTTAGAATGTGAGAATAAATTTAAGCAAATTATAGAACTAAAGAAAAAAGTTTTAGATATAGCCATAAGGGATATAAGCGAATATTCGGAATATAATTGTACATATGAGTGTAAAAAAACAAGTAGGAGCATTACAGATATTATTTTTTATTTGGAATTAAAAGAACAGAAGCAGGAAAAGGAAGAAGAGGGAGCGGGAGAGAAGGAACAGGAACAAAAAGAATTAGATGTAGATGATTTAGTAGACCAGTTACGAAAAATTATTCAGGAAGAGTTAAAAACAAGAGAATATAGAGCACTTTTGCAAGCAGCTAATAATGATATAGAGCTTATTCAAGAAAAATATGAATTATCAAAAAAGCAGCAAAACATAGAAAATTTAGTAGGGTGGCTCATCAAAGCAATAGAAGGCAACTATTCAGAACCGATTAGAAAGAAGAAAGCAGGACAATTTAACAATATAGAAGGAAGAAAATATGATTATTATGAGTTAGAGAAGCAATTATTGAATGGAAATAATTAAAAATGTTATTAAAAACTCTAGTTTCTTCTAGTAAACAAATTTGTTATGAGAGAATAAAAGATATAAATGGGTTTAGTTCATGTAATCAAGAATTTTAAAGAAAGGTTACTAATTTTTTAGCTAGTAACCCCTAGTAACCATGCTAGTAACCTTTTTAATCTCTTAAAACCCTTGATTTTACTGGATTTTAGTTAAAAGGTTACTAAGGTTACTAAAAAAGAGTTAAATAAGAGTAGAAAAAATAAAAAATAGAAAAAGGTAAATATAAGAAAAATAAGTAACCTTAGTAACCTTTTGGAATAAAAATATGTTGAACCCCGCATAAATACTAGGTTTTTTAGATTTAGAAAAGGTTACTAGAGAAATCAACTTTGAGAGAAAATGAAATAAAATAAATATTGGACAAGGTAACACAGTAACACCGGTAACAGTCCAAAA
>CAJTZO010000078.1 GCA_910583755.1 uncultured Clostridia bacterium | reverse complement strand
TGGGCAGTTGTTGGCATGATGGGAAAACTGGTTGTGATAGATGATGGCAGTTGTGAAGAAAATGGCTGGTGTACCGCAGGAGAAGGCGGGATTGCCGTAAAATCAGAAACACAAACAAAATTCAGAGTCATGAAAAGATTGGATAAAAACCATGTTAAGGTATTGGTATTGTAAAGAGGTGGTAGTATGGAAATGGATTTTAAAAGCGAAGAATTGGAACAGACAGAAGGAATACAGCCGGGATTTATGATAACAGTAAAAGGCAGGAAATTGCTTGCAAAACTGGTAGCAGGGGAACAATTAGAAATTACAAGGGTAATGGTAGGCAGTGGAAATCTGGGGGAAGAAAGTCCAGCCTATTTTGATGATTTGATACAACCGGTGGCACAGGCAACCTCCACCATACCTATTGCACAAGAGGATGTTGTTTCCTTTGTAGTGGAGTATAGAAGTGACTTAAATGGAGGATTACAAAAAGGATTTTGGATAAATGAATTTGGGGTATTTGCAAGAGATGGAGAGGAAGAAATATTGCTTTATTATGCTACTTTAGGAGATTTTCCCCAGTATGTGATGGCTTATAAAAACAATGGTGCTGTTGATGTCAGAAGGTATCCTGTAAGTATTATGGTGTCTGATACGGTAGAAGTTGTACTTGCCTATCCGGCACTTTCTTTTATGACAGCAGAGGAAGTCAGAAGATTTTTAACTATCAATTTATTGCCAGAGTTTTTATTAGATATGGAAAAATTAATTAAAAAACACAATGAGGATGAAAACGCACATCCTAAACTAAAAATATTGTTAGATGCAGATTTAAAATCAAGAATAGAAAGACTAGAAAATGCACTATTTTATAATATAAAAGAAAATCCATTTTTAATGAAATTTGATACCTTAAATGGTATAACATTGATAAAAGGTGTATGGAATAAAGAGAAAAAACGATTAGAATGTTAAAAGGGAGAGAAAAACATGGCAGCTTATTTTGGAACAGCAACAATAATGAATGAGAGGCAGATTAAGGTTACTACTTATGGTCTTACAATTGGAGAAAGTTATGAAATAAGACTTACTTTTACAGATGGAAAAACTCGTATAAATCGTATAAATAATGCAGAAGCAACATCTAACACAGGTTGGGTATCTGTAGATACAACCCATACAACAGATGATGTGGTAAAATTAGACCTTGTCTGGAATGGAATGATATTGGCTACAAAATATATTAAAAAACCCTCTGCACCATCTTCTATCAGTTATAGTAGTTCTATCAATTCCTACAATTCTACAAAAATAACTTGGAGCAGTGTATCAGAAGCAACAAGTTACGTATTGGAAAGAGCGACAAATGGCGGTTCTTTTAGCCAAGTATATTCTGGAACATCTACCAGTTATACAGACTATGGTTTAAATTCTAGTACGACAAAAGTACAGTATAGAGTAAAAGCAGTAAATAGTGGAGGTAGCAGTAGCTATAAAACAGGTTACGTTGCAACAGTATATTATAGTAAGCCAAATGTTGCGCCAACGGTACCAGCAAGCATCACAGTACCTGCTACAGTTTATGGAGGCAAAGCATTTACAGTAAGCTGGGGAAAAGCAACTGACAGTGATGGAAATTTGTCGGGGTATAAACTGGAACAATCCATCAATGGCGGAAGCACTTGGACACAGGTATATCAAGGCAGTGGGACAAGTACCACCATAACGCTGGAATTTGGAACAGCAACACAAGTGATGTTTCGTGTAAGAGCCTATGACAGTAGCAGTGCTCACAGCGGATATAAAGCAAGCAGTTCCAGCACTGTTGTAAATAATAAGGCACCCACTGCACCACAAAGTATTACGGTTCCGTTAAATATTTATGGTGGAAAAACAGCAGTAATTACCTGGACAGCAGCAACAGATAGTGACAATAATTTATCTGGTTATCTATTGGAACGTTCTGTAAACAGTGGAAGTTACACCCAAATTTATAAAGGTACAAATAAGAGTTACAGCGATAGCATTACAAAAGGCTGGAATACAGTACAATACAGAGTTTGTGCTTATGATAGCTATAATGAAAAAGGTACTTACAAAACAGCACAAGTTAGAAATGTTATCAATAACGAGCTGCCAGTAATTACCACAAACAGCACCAATTTAGGATTAAAAACAGGCGCATTTTCTTTTCATTATACGGTTTCAGACCAGGAAAGCAATAGGTTGACTGTAGTAGAAAAAATCAATGGGGTACAGAAAAAAAGCTTTACCGCCACTTCTGGCAGTACATACACATTTCAAATTACACAGCAGGAATTTATTTGTATATTAAATGGTACAAATACCCTTTCTATTACAGTAACAGATACAGACGGTGGTGTCACAACAAAAAATATCACCTTTCAAAAACGGGAAAATGAAATTGCTTTTACATTAAAAACGCCTTTTGAAACGGATGCAGCTGCAAGTGTAGGGATTATGAATGTCGTAAGACAAATACCAGAAGGAGCAGATTTTACTATAGAAGCTTGCAATAATGCCTATGATACAAGCCCTACCTGGGAAGATGTGACACGATTTGTAAAAGAAAACAGAAATTTTATCCTGTTAAATGAACAAAAAACAGCTTCAAAATGGGGCTTTAGCTTTAAAATAACGGTTAGAAGAAATACAGCAACAGGTGAAATTTATATGAGTTCTGTAGGGGGGAATTTTAAATGATAACAAGAAAGGTAGATAGTATTTTAGAGGCAAAAGAAAAAGACAGAAAAAAGAAAGAAACGGAAAATATGGTAGAAACACTTTTACAGCTGGAACAGCAGGCACAACAAGAAAGACAAATGTTAGCACAACAAATGGCAGATTTGGAATTGACAATGCTGGAAGGAGGAAATACAGATGTTTGAGAGATTAAAACAGAGATATGAAAGAAAGTTTGTCCGAAAAGACCAGCTGCAAAGATATGTTGTATTAAAGAAAATCACACAGGAAGAATATGAAAAAATTGTAAAAGAAAAAGAGTTTTAAAACAGTTTTAAAGGCTCTTTTTTTATTGAGACTTTTTGAGATTTTAGCTATGGTACAATTCAAAAAAGAAAAGAGGTGAAGGGGTATGCAGTGGGAAGTTATTACAGTGATAATTGCCTTGGTGGGGCTTTTGACAACCGTAACAAAGCCAATTATGAAGCTAACAAACACGATTACAAAATTAAATGATACCTGTGAACATTTGGAAGTGAAAATGGAGAAATTTGAAAATCATAATCATGACAGCCATGTAAGATTGTGGAATCATAATAACGAACAAGATGAACAGTTAGCAGACCATGAAAACAGAATCAGTATTTTAGAAGAAAGGAAGGAAAAGCATGAAAATTAACTGGAAAGTAAGAATTAAAAACCCGTATTTTTGGTTTGGGCTGATAGCGATTATTTTAGCAGCTGTCGGCGCAAAGCCGGAAATGTTTACCAGCTGGACAATCTTAATTGCACAAGTGAAAAATCTGCTGGGGAATCCGTTTGCGCTGGGATGCGTTGTTGTGGCAGTTGTGGGCTATATCAATGACCCTACCACACAAGGAATTGCAGATAGTAAACAGGCGTTGCTTTACAGTAAACCGAAAAAGGATTAACATAGAAAAAAAGGGGAATGTATGAACGAAAAACAAAAGAAATTAACATTTATAGACTTATTTTCTGGAATTGGTGGCTTTCGCTTAGGCAT
This sequence comes from uncultured Clostridia bacterium, assembly GCA_910583755.1. Classification (GTDB taxonomy): domain Bacteria; phylum Bacillota; class Clostridia; order Lachnospirales; family Anaerotignaceae; genus Coprocola. The sequence goes on along the minus strand of CAJTZO010000078.1, from coordinate 829 downwards.
GGAAAAAGCAGGACATATTTGTCTGGGACATTGCGAAATAGATAAATTTGCAGAAAAAAGCTACAGAGCAATGCACAATATGAAAAAAGGAGAATGGTATGCAGAAGATATTACAAAAATCAGAGCAGAAGAATTGCCAAAAGTCGACTGCTGGTGTTTTGGATTCCCATGCCAAAATATCAGCGTTGCAGGAGCAAAGGAAGGACTGCAAGGGAAGCAATCAAGATTATTCTTTGAAGTTATCAGGCTTCTTACAGAAACAAAAGAAGAAAACAAACCTGAATGGCTGTTCCTTGAAAATGTTAGAAATTTGCTGTCAATCGAAAAAGGATTTGATTTCGCAGGGATACCCATTGCATTGGACAAAGTTGGGTATGATGCAGAATGGCAGGTGCTGGACAGTGCAACCTTTGGAGTACCACAACATAGAGAAAGGCTCTACATTATCGGACATCTTAGAGGAAAATCCAATATAAAAATATTTCCTGTTCCACCCAAAACACAATCTGGAACGATTCGGCATATAGGATATAGGGTATTTGATAAAAATGGTATCAGCCCTACAATTATGACACATAGTAGTGGAAAATATAACATAAGAGTACTGAATGAAAAAGAGAAAACCGTCAGAAGGCTTACACCCAAAGAATGTTTCAGACTGCAGGGCTTTTCAGATGACTGTTTTGAAAAAGTAAAAGCAGTCAATTCTAATTTTCAACTTTATAAACAAGCTGGAAATAGCGTAACAGTTAATGTTATTTATGAAATTGCAAAAAGAATTGGTATTTAAGAGGTGATACATATTGCATATAAAAGAGATATTAGCACA
>CAJTZO010000077.1 GCA_910583755.1 uncultured Clostridia bacterium | reverse complement strand
CAATATGGCTTGTCAAAAAATTTATGATTTAATTTTATATGATAATGATATTTCAAAAAAACAGAAGAAAAAACTAATAGAATGTTATCCTTGTGAAAATACATACGATGAAGCAGAATTGATTGCTGAAGCACTTTGTTTTGGTATGACCAGAACATTTAACAGAAAATAAAAAACTGCTGTCAAGCGGAAATTTTTCTCCCATGATTTCAGATTTTATTATGGAAGGCAATGTACCAAAACCTTGTCGTTATTTTTGGGGACGAGAAAAAGAAATAGAGCAATTACATGAATTACTTGTAAAAGAAAGAAAAGTGTTTTTGCATGGTATTGCAGGTATTGGAAAAAGTGAACTGGTAAAGGCATATGCAAAAAAGTATAAAAAGGGCTACCTAAACATTCTTTATATTGCCTATTCTGGAAATTTAAAACAGGATATTATAGATTTGGATTTTGCTGACGATTTGCAAGAGGATAGTGAGGAAGAACGTTTTCGCAAACATAATCGTTTTATGAGGTCTTTAAAAGAGGATACCTTGCTTATCATTGATAATTTCAACGTAACTGCGGAAAGGGATACTTTTATTGCCTATTGTTATGAAATATCGTTGTAGGGTTGTATTTACAACTCGAAGCAGGTTTGATAACTATGTTTGCATGAAGTTGGAGAAAATCACAGAAAAGGAAATATTATTGCAGTTAATGAGTTGCTATTATTCCTATGCTGAAAAATATCATTTTGAATTATCACAAATAATTGATATAGTGCATAGTCATACATTAGCGGTAGAACTTGCTGCTAGATTATTAGAAAAAGGGATTTTAGAACCTTCTGAATTATTGATAAAGTTGAAAGAAGAAAAAGCTGCACTTCATACTGATGATAAAATAGATATTACCAAAGACGGAAAATCAGTAAAAGATACTTACTATGGACATATTCATACATTATTTTCATTGTACCAGCTTTCAGAACAAGAACAAAATATGATGTGCAGCATGACTATGATACCATTTACTGGAATTTCCACAAGATTATTTGCAAAATGGTTAAAATTGTCTAATCTAAATATTATAAATGACTTGATAGAAACAGGATTTATTGTACCAAAACCAGGACAGTCTATTTCGTTGCACTCTATGATACAAGAAATTGCAGTTGCAGATACAAAGCCATCTATCAAAAAATGTCAAATACTTTGCCAAAGTTTACAAGAGATTTGTTTACTTCATGGACAAGATGTTTTCTATTACAAAATGATGTTTCAAACGATTGAAAATATTATTTTATCGGTTGAAAAAGATGATATGTCATATTATTTGCGTTTTTTAGAAAATGTATTTCCTTATATGGAAAAATATCATTATGAAATAGGAATGAAAACAGTATTAAATGAAATAAGGCAAATTTTAGAAAAATCTTTTGGAGAGCTAAAAGACAAGGCTTTGCTGTTAGATTATCGTGCTGCTTGCGAAAAAAAGAAAGATAAAGCAATTCAGATTTATGAAATAATCTGGGAAAATGAGCCAGAATGGATAGAAACAAAATATCAAGAAATACAACAAATGTATCCTCAAGGTGGTATTGCTAGAGCAAAACAAATGCTATAACATATAAAAGAGGTGTTAACAAAATCTGTTGATGCCTCTTTGTTTTTATTCAATTTATGCTCAATTTACAATCAATGTTTTCTATATCTATTTTTTATATACTAAAACTACAATAAATTAACACCACAGTAACACCAAATTTACCAAAATAGGTACTACAAAAGGAGGAAATATGAAGCAAAATATAAAAAACACCAATATTAGATTTAATCTAAACAAAGACATACAACGAAAAGCATGGAATTATCTCCAATCTATGAATAAGCAAAAATTCAAATCATATAGTCAAGCAATTTGTATCTCATTAGTAGATTATTTTGACCACTATTATGCTGTAAAAGATGACCCTTATTTAGAAACAAGAGAAAGAGAAGAACAGTTTGTCAATCAGATTATGAAAGCTGTTGAAATGGCAATGCAAAAAGTTTTATCAACATTTTTAGCTGGATATTTTTCTGCTATAAAAGACAAATAAAGGAAAATAAAGAAGAAACATGACTAAATTTTTGACCAGAAATACAGAATTACCATCTTATATGGTGTTTCCTAAGTTTTTGTTAGATAGTGAATTATCTGAAACTGCCAAACTACTTTATATGATTTTGCTTGACCGTACAAGACTTTCTATCAAAAATGAGGGCTGGACAGATAAACAAGGTCATGTATTTATTTACTTCACTATCTCAAATCTAGCAAACACACTCCACAAAGGGGAAATGACAATAAAAAATTGCCTAACAGCTTTAGAAAACAGTGGATTAATTGTCCGTAAAAGACAAGGAGCAGGGCTTCCTAATCAAATTTATGTAAAAATACCAGAGAGCAATTTTTGTCAGACAGACAAAAAACTGTCTATTGAACAGACAGCAAATTGTCCTACTGATGGACAGAAAACTGTCTGTCGAATAGACAAAAAACTGTCCACTAGTAATAATGAGGAATAAAAACAAATCAGCAAAAAAGAGGAAGCAAAGAACCCCTCACTGCTTATGGAAGTTATCATAATGTATTTTTAACAGATATAGAGTTGAAAGATTTGAAAAAGACTGTTGTTGATTGGTCGCAGTATATTGAAAAATTATCAAGCTATATTGCTTCCACAGGAAAACAATATCAAAATCATGCTGCTACTATAAAAAATTGGCAACTAAAAGACAAAATAGTTACCTATCAAAGAGAATATGAATGTAAAGAGGAGGAAAGTCTATGAAACAAATTGCAGAAGAATTACAACGTATTTTTAGCAGACATGAATTACAAGAAGATGAATACATCAATGAAAAAGATGGTCTGGTTTACTGTATGAAATGCCATACACCAAGACAAGGCAAATATGAATTTGAAGGAAAAATCATTACGCCTTATTTCAAATGCAAATGTCAGCAGAAAGAATACAATAAAATAGAAGAAGAAAGAAAACAGCGTGAATTTTTAAGTAAAATTAGCCGCATGAAAGCAAGTGGTTTACAAGAGAAAGCATTATACGATTACAATTTTGCAAACGATAGTGGTATTAATCCAGAAATACGCCATGCCTATACTTATGTTGAGAAATGGGAAGAAATGAAAAAGAATGCGACAGGTCTTTTAATTTGGGGAAATGTAGGAACAGGAAAATCTTTTTTTGCTGGCTGTATTGCAAATGCACTGTTAGAAAAAGGGATTCCAGTACTAATGACAAATTTTGCAAGAATACTAAATACTTTGACTGGTATGTATTCTGATGACCGCAATAAATTTATTGATAGCTTAAATCAATATAGTCTATTGATTATTGATGATTTAGGTGTAGAACGCAATTCTGAATTTGCACAGGAACAGGTATTCCATGTGATTGATAGCCGATATCGAAACAAAAAACCACTTATTGTCACAACAAATCTAACGCTAAAGGAATTAAAAACACTAAGTAATTTAGCTCATACAAGAATTTATGACAGAATATTAGAACGATGCATCCCTTTAAAAATTAACAATCAAAATATCAGAAATTTGAATACCATTGCTAATATGGAACGAGCAAAAAAATTATTTTTATAAATTAACTTGTGTCACTTTCTATACTATGTTATATTTATAGTAAAGGATGTGTAATTACAAATGAGTTTCAATGCTAACTATTTACCAAAATCAGATGTTGTTTTTACAGTGATGTTTTTAAAGAAAGAACTATGCGAAAAAACATTAGAGGCTATTACAGGAGAGCAAATAGAATTGATTGATATTGCAGCAGAATACAAAAATGATTTACACAAGGCTGCATTAAATTCTATTTATTTTGACATCAAAACAAGAGCAGTAGACGGGCGTATTGTTACACTGGATTTACAAAGAGTTTATAGCAAAGATAGAATTAGAAACAGAACAATATTTTATGCTTGTAGAGAAATTGCTTCTCAAAAAGTAGAAAAAAGTAAATACGAAAACTTAAAAAATGTGATTGTTACTTTTGTGTTGACTGAGGCACCATTGAAGCATACTACTTTTAATAGAAAAATTAAATTAGTAGACCAAACGACAGGAGAAGTTTATAGTGATTTGCTAACAATACACGAAATTAATATCAGACATATTTCAAAAAAACATAGTCAAGAACTTCAAATATTAAGACAGTTTTTTGAAATAGATACCGAAACAAGTTATCAAAAATTTGTTTCGTCTTATGCCCAAACGCAGTTAGGGGCATTACTTTTGGAAGCGTATGATGACGCTGTTTCTGACCCGTCTGTATTAGATTGTTTGAGTGAGGAGGATAAGTATATGGTTCGTTTGAGTGAAGAAGAAAGATTGTTAGAACGTGCAGAAGGAAAACAAGAAGGCAGACAAGAAGAACGTGTTGAAATCGCAAAAAAACTGTTACATCAAAATATGGACATTGTATTTATTTCTTCTATAACTGGTTTATCTGAAAAAGAAATTGAACTTTTAAATTAAATATTGGAACAAGAAATGCTATCATCTATTTTGTATTTCTTGTTCTTTTATTTTGCAAATTTTTATTTTTAAATTTTGAGT
>CAJTZO010000076.1 GCA_910583755.1 uncultured Clostridia bacterium | reverse complement strand
CTAATATATTTGCTCCTGTGTAGAGTTGTAAAAATTCTCTGCCCCATTGTTCTGTTAAATGATTAGGTACAACAAACATACTTTTTTGACAAAGCCCCAATCTTTTGCTTTCCATTGCTGCCGCTGCCATCGTGTACGTTTTCCCTGCTCCTACACAGTAGGCGAGTAGTGTATTTTGTCCATAAAGTACACGAGCCACACCATTTTTTTGGTGTGGCTGCAATGTAATTTCAGGGTTCATTCCTACAAAAGTAATATGATTGCCATCATATTCTCGTGGTACAGTAGAATTGAATATTCTATTATATTTTTCACAAAGTGTTCTTCGTCTTTGAGGGTCATTCCATATCCATTCTTGAAATGCTTGCTCTATTGCTTCCTGTTTTTGTTGGGCAATGGTAGTTTCTTTGGTATTTAATACTCTTTTCTCTCCATCCTCCTCTTTTATGGTGTCATATATTTTAATATCCTGTTGATTGAGTGTTTTTTCAAATATGGTATAGGCACTCATTCTAGCTGTGCCATAGGTTACAGTAGCATGAGTATTGTTAGAATCTACACTTTTTCCTTTGATATTCCACGTATTTGTAATACTAGAATACATTACATCAATATCAAACGTTTTGTACATGGGTGTTTCAAGCAATTCAAATAAGAACTGTTTATAATATTCTGGCTCTATCCATGATGTAGCAATACGCACTTCAATTTCTGACACTTCTAAATCTTTTGGTTGTACTTTTTCCAATGCTGTCACATTGCTTTCAAATTCGGGATATAATTCAGCCATTTTTTGTGCCTGCTTTAATTTCCTTCTGACATTGCCAGACAAATATTCATCTGCTGTTTGCCAGCCAACATATTTATTTTCTGATATTGTACCACTTTGAGGTGTTTTAAATATAATTCCCTTTAAATCGTTTATTACTTGTTCTATTTTTTCACTTCCACCCATCAAACTCGCCATGAAACCAATATCTATACAAGCCTTTTCTGATATAGATACTGCAAGTGCGTCTATGGCAGTATCTACATGAGTAATTGGCTCATATTTTTGTATAGTTCTTTTGGTAAACATATCTGCTTTTCTTTCCAGTTTTCCATATTCGTCAATGATTTCCAAAGAACAGAGTAGGGGATAAGAGGAGTCTTTTTGAAATAATTTTTTATTTACCTTGCCATTGATAACACCATATTTTTTATAAAAAATATCGTAAATATGGTTTAAATGCTGTTGTTCTGATTGAATTTCCTGTTCGTTTTCGCTGTTTAGCTGTAAATGAATAAGTTGTCTTGTGCTGTCACGAATGTCAATCATGCCTTTGACTCTTTCTTTCTCTGTATCTTTCATGGTAACAGCATACATCAAATCATTTTCTCTGAAAAAAATATCCTCTTTTCCTTCCACGATTGTATAACTAAAATTTTTAACAGTTTCATCAGCAGGTAATACTTCAATTTCTTCTTCTAATTCTTCTATTTCAACTGTTTGAAATAATGTTCTATTTGGCAAAACAATACTTGTAATGACTTTTTGTAATTGCTTCTCTAATACTGCACCTTCCAGTGGCAAACAAGCGGTTTCTTTTTCATTGCCATACATATTATTCCAGTAAGCCATTTTTCCTAATATCATATGGGGATTTTCTACAAAGTAATTGTTCACTGCAATACCATTTTCCAATGTTCCTATCTGTACCCAACTTGGTTGTTTTTCTAGCGGTGTTTCTCTTTTTTGCAAAAATAATATGTCTGTTGTCACTTCTGTACCTGCATTTTCAAAAAAAGCATTGTTAGGCAATCTAATTGCCCCTAACAAATCTGCTCTTTCTGATAAATACTTTCGTACACTATCATTTTCTTTGTCTAATGTTCCTTTACTTGTGATAAATGCAATAATACCACCTGTTTTTACTTTGTCTAATGTTTTGGCAAAAAAATAGTCATGTATCAAAAAATTGTGTTTATCATACTTTTTATCCATGACTTTATAACTGCCAAAAGGTACATTACCTATTGCTATATCAAAAAAGTTATCTTTAAAATTTGTTTTTTCAAAACCATTTATTGTAATATTTGCCTTTTGATAAAGTTGTTTTGCAATTCTGCCTGTTATACTGTCCAACTCTACACCATACATAGGAACATCTTTCAAACTTTGAGGAGCAAGCCCAAAAAAGTTACCAATACCACAAGAAGGTTCTAACACATTTTTGAATGGTAAATCCATATTTTCAATGGCTTGATACATTGCTTTTATTACAACAGTATTGGTATAATGGGCATTTAATGTACTTGCTTTTGCTAGTTTATATTCTTCTGGTGAAAGTAACTCTTTTAATTCTGCATATTCTTTTGCCCATTTTCCATTTTGACTGTCAAATGCTTCTGCAAGTCCTCCCCATCCAACATACTTAGAGAGAATTTGTTGTTGTTCTGTATTTGCAAGTTTATTTTCTGTTTCTAATTCTTTCAATAAACGAATTGCTGCTACATTTTGCTGATATTTTGTTTTTTTACCTCCTGAAATGCTAAAATCATCAGTAATATGAAAATTTATCTTTTCTGTTTTTTGTTGTATTTCTGCAACATCAATACCTTGTTTTACAATTATTTCTTGTTTTTCTTGTAGTTGTTTTTCTATTTGTCTTTTCACAAAAGAAATTTTTTCTTTTCGAAATAGCGGAAATATGCCACTCATTTCTAAATCACGTAGTACAACATTTCCCGTATCAAAGTTTATGCCATCAAGTCGAAATGGTCTATTTTCTAATTTTATTGTATTTGTCAAAGGAATATATTCTTTTTTATCTGTCAAAAGTATTTTTTGTTTTCTCAATACTATTTTTACTTCGTCTAATGATAAAGGTGTTTTTAAAGCAATACTTTCTCCCATATTTTGAATGGTTTCTCTGCCTAGCTGTTCAGCAATACTTTCAGCATCTTTTCCATAAAATTGATAAAATCCTTCTATATCCACACCAATGAAATAATCAGTATATTTTTGTTTTAAGTCATCATATCGCAATAACTCCTCCGACTTTTGCTGTAGTGGTTGTATATACAATGCTTGCGATTGTTCATTTTCTTCAGAGGATATTTTATCCACTTGCAATGGTTGTAATTCTGAAATATCATTATTTTTATTGTTTTCTTCTGTATCAGACTGTTGTAAAGGCTCATTTTTTTCTTGTTGCTGTTGTACATACAATGTTTGTGATTGCTCTTTTTCTTCAGTGGGCATTTTATCTACTTGCAATGGCTGTAATTCTAAAATATCATTATTTTTATTGTTTTCTTCTATATTAGATTGTTGTAAAGGCTCGTTTTTTTCTTCCTGCGGTTGTATATACAATGTTTGTGATTGCTCTGTTTCTTCATAAGGTATTTTATGTTCTTGTGATTGCTGTAAATCAAGTGAAAGTTGTTCTACATTTTTTTCTGCAACAAAAAAAGCAGAACTTTGTTGTTGTTCTGCTTTTTCTATATTTTTTGTTTGCTGTTCTATGTTAGTAATATCACGATTTTTTATTTGATATTTTAATATGAGTGAAACTGCCTTTTGTATAAAATCCCATGGCAAAAGAGATTGAGAAATTTTATTGTTTTTGTTTTCACTCCAATAGAATAGCCCATTTTGATGATATTCAAAACCAATCTGTACACCATTGATGTCTGTTTGTAATGTTTCATTTTTGTATGCTGTTTTTAAAAATTCCGCTCTTTCGCTTTCGTCTATATGATATTGAAAATAATCTACAATTTCTTGCCAGTCTTTTTTTAAAAACACTCTCTGTTCTAAACAGCCTAATACAAATTCTTTGGGATAACTTTGTATAAATTGAGGAAGTTTTTGGCTTCCTCTTTGTTCCTTTCTATTTTTAGATTGTTCTAAATGTATATCATTTCCTGTCTGACGATTTCCTCCGCTCTCTGACGAATGTTGTTCATTTTCTGCACCCATTTCATTTGATTGTCGGCTTTCAATTTCTCTGTTACGCCCTCTGTTTTCATCATTTCTTCTATCAGATTGTCCTCGTACTGCTGTGCTGTTTCGTCCACTTCCAGAAGGTGATTCCAAAGTTTGTCCATTAGAAGCATGGAGTTGTATTTGCCCCTGTTTGTCTTTTTGAGATATTCTCCCCTCATCAAGCCGTATTTGCCCAGCTCCCTGTCGTCCTCCTCGTTGTTCATCTCCAAATCTGGTATGAGGTAATCTCCCACTTTGATATAATTCAGTTCTGCCATTTTCAAAACTCCCTTCTTTTAATTCAGTTTCACGCTTTAAAGTGTTAAATTATTCTTTATATTGATTATATTCTTTTTTTTGAGATATTGCAATAGATTTTTCGACTGTTTTGATTGTTTTTTCTATATTTCTTAATACATCATTTGAAATTTCATTCACAGCCGTTCCCAAATAGTGCAGCATTTCAGGAGTGGTAAACATCATAATATTTTGTAAATCTTCATCAGAAATATATTTGCTTATATCAATGCCACATCTATGCAGTAATATATACTGCATACTTGCTATACAAACCTCTCTAAAAATATTTTGTGCCTGCTGTTGGTCTAATGCTCCTAAATAGGTATCTTCTAAATTCAGTAACATATTTTTAAAATATTGGCTGGTATGCGTGTCTACCATAGAAACTGCTATTTCCATAAGCCTTTTTGCTATGTCTTTTTGTTCTGTATTGCCTTCATATTGTTCCAACATAGCAAGTACATTTTCATGATGTCTTTGTTCCATTTTCCATAAATAAGGTGTTTTACTGATTTTAGTGGTTATCGTATCTTCTAATG
>CAJTZO010000075.1 GCA_910583755.1 uncultured Clostridia bacterium | reverse complement strand
TGCCGAGATGCGCCAGAAGGCATACGGGCAGAAAGCGCCGGAAAAACCGGATATTTCAAAAGGTAAAGGCAAAGAGGAAAGTTTGTAGGCAATAATGAAGGGCAGTCAAAAGTTGGCTGCCCTTAAATGAACACAATATCGGTAATATGTGGAAAATATGATTTATTTATATTTGTGGATTTGGTATAATAAAGCATATGTTATGGATGGAAGTTAAGAAAGAAGGGGTAACATGTGCATAAATTTTGCATTAGAAAAAGAAAATTGGGATGCAACTAATAGCTGGAGTGGTTATAATTATCAAGGTAAAATAGCCTTGTTTGTAGTATTGCAAAAAATTAATGATTTGATTAGCAAAAACAAAATTGATGAAATAGAAAAATATTGTGTTGAGTTAGAGTGGTTAGAGGATTTTTCGATATTATATAAAAGCGATGAAGGTGTACAATATAGAACTATTCATCAAGTAAAAGCAAAGGACAAACAAAATATAAGTGATTATGAGGATGCTTTATCAAAACTTTATTATAAAGTTGCTAAATGGAGAACTATTGAGAGGGCATATTTACATGTATGTAAGCCAACAGATTATAAAAATGCAGAATGGAATGATAGAGTTAAAGAATTAATAATAAATTGCAATCACATAAAGGGGATACAAAATAGTCTTGTAAGTTATAAAGGTAGCTTGTATAAAAAAGAAGAGATTGAAAAGATATATAAGCCGGGAAGAAAGTCAGATATAAATAAGCTGATAAAAGAATATAATGAGAAATATTTTCATAATAGGAAAATCACTGTAGATAACGTGGATGAAATTTTGGACAAGATTCTTATTGATTTACAGGGTGAAATAGAGTTGTGTGAAAAAGGAATAAAGGATGAAGATGTTAAAAAAATTGAAATGTTTACATATCCGAATCATAATTTATATTGTGGGTTGAAAGAAATTGATGATTTAATAAAAGAACAAATTGTTGAATATTGGAGAAGTATAGGAATAGAAACTTGGAAATGTGTAGATCAGAATTTCTGCAATATGATTTTTTTGTGTTTACAAGGTTTGATAGACAAACATATTACTCAAAGGCATGTTCATTATAATAAAACGGATAAGCGAAGTATAGAATTTAGTTGCATTAAAGAAATGCTGGATAGTGATGATTCTATAACAAGATGTGAGGAATATTATTTGTATAGTATTAAAGAAAAACTATTAATTTTGTGCGAAGAATACCATAATTTTTGTGTTGATGAATGGGATACCGAGGAAGAAAGAGAAGTTTACTGTAAAAAATGTGAAGTACATGCTTTCTATGAAAAAGTATCCCAAATGTCAGAAGATAAAATTCGAGATCTAATACATGCTATCAATCCAAATATTCTAAAGAAAATAGATGATATGAATTGGGGAGATTATTGCAATGAAGATCGATATAGAAATCCGTTTTTTAAAGGATTAAGGGAGATAGATACTCTTTATGAAAAAGATAAGGATTATATTTCATATATTGATAAAGATAAAAAAATGAACCTATTAACTACTGTTGGAAATAATGAGGGAAGTAAAAAGGCATTGATGCGAGCGTGTGGAGCTATTGTGACAAATCCGGATTTGTATGAGATATTAATGGATTATGATTGCTTGATAAGCAAAGATTTAGAAGTAAATTCAATATACGAAGGGGCTGGGGATTATCTAAAGGACTTTAAAATTGAAGATAATCATATATACCATTGTAAAAATCTTAAAATGACATCTTTAGAGAACGCAATAGCAAATTTGATGGAGGAATAGTGGAATGATAAATATCATTAAAAGTGTACTGTTTGATTGTGGATATGAGGATGTTGTTCAAACAGAAATAGAATTTGAAAAATTAGAATATAAAATAGATATATTCAAAAATGAAGATGTTGGAAGTCAGGTTTTTATTGTTTTACAGACTTTAGAATCCCAATTAGTTTCTTTGTCTAGTATTAAAGATTTCATAATTGAAATCGCTAATTTTTTTAGAGAAAGTGATATATATTTACCGGATATGGATAAAAACACATCGTTGGTTTTTTGTGTTAAAAATGACATTAATTCAGAAAAATTAGATGCATTAAAAGTAAAGATAGAAGATGATCCATTTTATTTTAAAAAATATGTATTTTCCTATAGTGAAGCAGAAGCGGATGAATTAAAAAAGTTATGTAAACAGCACAGACAAACTCCTAATGAACTTGTTCAAACATATATTCTGGATACAAATAATTTTAGCAGATTTAAAAAGAATGCAAGTAACGAAAAGGTATATAGATTGGTTTCGGAATTACTCATTAAAATTCCAGTTATTCCAATAAAGTTTAAAACACAGGGACAAATAAAAAGTGTACCTGATTTTTTGCAAGAGATACAGAAATGCAATGATGATGAAGTAGGAAAGCTAGATCGTATTATTCAAACATTGTGTGATTCTGAAAGGAATTTAGAACAGCCTGAGCTTATTGATATAATATTGGAAGATTGGGGTTTTGTTAGTTTGGAGGATGAAAATGAATAACACAATAGCTATTAGTAGAATTTTTTTAGATAATTATAAACTGTTTGAAAACTTTACCTTAGAATTTAACAAGGGATTAAATATATTTGATGGACCTAATGGATATGGAAAAACGAGTCTTTTCGATGCAATTGAATTTTTAATTACAGGTGATATTAAGCGAGTGACAACATGTGAGGTTTTAGATGGAAAATACAAGTATCAAAAGGTGTTCTTTGCTAAGGATTATAAAAAAGATGTAATTATAAAAGCCGAGTTTATAAAAAATAGTGAGACATTTGTATTGGTAAAAAAAATAGAGGGGCATGAGGAAGCGAATAGTTCTACTGAAAACAATCCTAAAAAAATAAAAGAGGTTACGAAAACGTATTTAATCACAGATTTTGAAGATGTGGAGTATACAGATGATAATTTGATTGATTTAAAAGAATTAGAAGAAATGCAAAAAAAATTCTTTGGGGATACATCTCAGACGTTATATACTTTGCTATATTATATTCAGCAGGAAGATAGGCTTGATTATTTTAAAAATAATGAATCTGGTCGAATGGGCAGTATTAATTCATTATTTCAAATTGAGGATGAAAAACAAAAGCTTGTAAATATAAGACAGGCAAGAAAAAGAGTAGGAGAATTAACAGATTATTTGGAAAAACAGATAAAAGAAATAGAAAGTAGTTTATGTAAGGATTTGGAAAATATTCCAGGCGCACAAGCAAAATATAAAAAAATGTTTAAAAAGGATATTGTATGGGATGTTGAGAATCCGGTTATTTCGACAAAAGAATCATTGGATCAGATATTACATATATTAAACGGAATTAGAGAAATTGTCTTAAACAGAGAAAATTTAGAAAATGATTTCAAAAATATTAAATATAATAACTTTTTAAATGATGCAATGCTAAAAACACGATTAAAGGCATATATTATTGTTGAGAAGATACAGGCTGATATAGAAAAATATATAGAAAAAAAGCAAAAGCTATTGTTTTTAAAAGATGAAGCTAAAAAAGTAAAGAAATTAGATTTTATAAATATAGAATATCGACAATTAGGAGGGTATGTAGATAAACCAGAGGTTTGTGAAAACTTAGTTCAAAAGGTTTTAGAGTATCGGCAGATTGAAAAGAATATTCATGAAACACAACAATCAATAAACGAATTAATTAGAATGCGTGAACAGTTAATTAAAATTTCCGATGATGAAACGATTTTAGGGGAGGGGATATGCCCTTATTGTGGTTATGATTGGAAAGAAAAGGAACAACTATCAAAGAATATTGAAAAAACAACCGAAGACGTGAATTCTCTGCTTGGAACAGCGGGAAAACAAATGAAGGATACTATTGATGAGATTCGTGAAATATTTATGAAAAACGTTTGGAGTAATGCAGAGTTACTGATTTCCGAGTTGGAGAAAGATGTTTTGCTTAGCTCTTTTATGGAATTTGAAGAAAGTGATATTATTGAAAAACATAAATACATAGAACAATTTTTAAAGAATAATGCTTTTGAAATTAATATGTCGAAAGAAAATTCTGTAGATAGTATTGAAAATGATATTCAACAAATTCAAGATATTATAAAAGAAACGATATGTATTCTTCCAGAAGAATATTATCAGAAGAAGACTCAATATCAATTCGACACTATTTTAACAGATTATTTCTTCTCAATAGGAGATATTGCAGAACTAAAGGAAACGGATATATCAGAAAAAGCGATATTTCTAAAATACAAATTTGCTTTGCAAGAGAGGGAAAAGACAAAGCAAGTTGAACGGTTAAAACGTCAAAAGGAATGTCTTGAAAAAGAAGTTAGTAAAAAACTTAATCAATATATGAAAGATTGGAAGGCTAGTATTGATAAGTATCAAGGAAATATAATTTCGCAGATTGAAATTCCTTTTTACATTTACAGTGCTAGAATTTTACAATCTTATCAAGGAGGTCAAGGTATCCTCATTCGAGATAAAGATGGAAAAGAGGAATTGAATTCTATTAGATTTACGACTCCTAATGAGGAACATGATGTATTATATACTATGAGTTCTGGACAATTATCAGGTATTTTGTTAGCATTTTCGTTGGCATTACACAAAATTTTCGTAAATGAAGGATTGAACATAATGCTTATTGATGATCCGGTTCAATGTATGGATGATTTAAATATAGTTTCGTTTGTTGAGTTGATGAGAACAGAGTTCCCGGATATACAATTACTAATCTCTACACATGAAAATAGTTTTGCAGGATATATTTTATATAAATATAAGAAATATAGCTTGCCAGCTAAAAGATGTAATTTAAAAGAAATTAGTATGAGTCAAAATTAAGTATTATATTTAATGTTTATTTACAGCGATAAAAGCAGGAAGGAGATAGGACTAAATTGCAGAAATCGAAACGAAT
>CAJTZO010000074.1 GCA_910583755.1 uncultured Clostridia bacterium | reverse complement strand
GCATGATAAAGCTTGTATCGTGCGTGATAAAAATAAAATCGAACAGCCTGAAATTATGGTTAATGGGCAGCTTGTAACAGCTGAAAATTCCTCAGTCCTGGCAACAGCAATCAAAGCAGGCGTCCAGGAAACTCAGGCTTTGTTTACAGCAAAACCGACAATTGGCATTTACAGAGGTTTTGAAGTGAAAATGCAGAATGCTCCGAACAATGGCGAAAAAGGGTTTAAGTTTGTCCTTTCCATGCCTGATGGGGGCGAATACAGTCCGCAAAACCTGGCGTATAAGGAAAAGGATACGTTTTCATTATCAGGATTTTTTACCCGTTTGGACAATTTTCTTGAAAAAGGACTTGATGAGGAATTTCAAACGGAAAAAGCGATTTTTGAAAATGAAAAGAAAGAGCTTGCAGCAGTCCAACAATCTTTACGGACTGTGAAGTTCGAGCAAATGGACGAACTTGAAGTTACAAGACATAATCATAATGCCGTGCTTCGTGAACTCAATTATATGAGTGACGATAAAAATTATGTGTCTAAGTTCAAGCCGTTGACTGTTGAAGAACACAGGGCAAATAAGGCGAAAGAACAGGTTTTTATTCGCCAGAATATAGGTATAAGCAGATAAGGAGTTATAAATGGCTAGTATTGGTTATATTAGAGTGAGTACAGTTGAGCAGGAAACAGGCAGGCAGCTTGATAACATTGTCCTTGATAAAGTATTTGAGGAAAAAATCAGTTCTGCCGTACCCCAAAGACCAATACTAGCCGAATGTCTGAACTATTTGCGTGAAGGCGATGTTTTTTGGGTTCACTCCATAGACAGGCTTGCCCGAAATCTCATAGAACTGCAAAGCATTGTCAGTTCTTTGGTGGATAAAGGCGTGGAAGTGCGTTTTTATACGGAGAATTTAACGTTTTCAAAAGGCAGTTCTCCTATGCAGGAGCTCATGCTGCAAGTTCTTGGTGCGTTCGCTCAGTTCGAGCGGAAGCTGATCCGAGAACGCCAGCAGGAGGGCATAAACAATGCCAAACGTCAGGGCAAATACCTTGGCAGACCGAAAAAAATCTCCGATGAAGATAAAAAGCTCATCATTGAAATGCATAAAGACGGCTGCACTCCGGGTTTTATTGCCGAAAAATTTAACGTATGCACTTCATCCGTTTATAAAACAATAAAAAGAGGTAATTATAATGGATAATATTAGTAAAGAAATAAATGATGTTATTAAAAGTGGTGATTTAGACTCATTATTATCAATGGCAGATACTTGTTTTAAAAAAAATGAATTAAAAATTGCATATGAATTATACTTAATTCCTGCAAAAAATAACCATGCTTTTAGCCAATTTATGATTGGATTTTTTCATCTTGAAGGATTGATAACAGAAATTGATTATAGTGAAGCGTTTAAATGGTTTATATTGGCAGAACATAATGGAAATATTCATGCCAAGTGTAAATTGGGACAAATGTATTTTTATGGGCTTGGAATTAAAGTAGATTATAAAAAAGCATTTGATTTACTAATTGAATTTAATAAATTTTATGAGGAGATAAGTAATGAAGAAGAATTTTGGTACAAATTACGATATTTTTATGAATTAGGGTACTTATATCGTTATGGTTTAGGAACACGCCAAGATATTTTTTCAGCATGCGAAGATTATTTTGAGTGGGCTTCTGAATATGATAATCCAGATGCAGAGTTTGAATTAGCTTACTGCTTTCAACATGGACTTATTTATGTAAAAGATATTAATAGAGCTATTGAAGATTATGAACGTCTTGCAGAAGACAATGAGCATTTAAAATCCCAAGAACAGTTAGCACAAATATATTTAAAAGGTATAGATGTAGAAGCTGATTATAATAAAGCTTTAAAATGGTTTTCAAAAGCAGCAGCTCAAGGAAGTTCAGAAGCTTTATATGAATTAGGACAATTATATTTAACTGGTAAAGGAGCTAAAAAAAATATCAATACCGCTTTGGAATTATTCCTCGATTCTTTGGAAAAAGGTAATGAAAAAGCTAAAAATGCCCTCAAAATATTGTTTGGAATTCTACCAAACAATAATGCTTAACTTTACATTTTTATTTAGGTATTTTATAATTTATAAACCCTAAAAGGAGGAAATTATGGAACCCAATTTACGAGAAATGAGTACGAGTGAAGCCGCTGAATTAGCTTTAAAAGCAACAGAGTTAGAAGAATTAGGGAAATTTGAGGAAGCAGAAAATCTTTTAATGCAACTTCCTATTCTTCCAGGAATAGCTGATAATTTAAAACATGAAAATGGAATACAATATCTCATTGATAAGCAATATAATTTATCAAGTGCGATAAAAGAGTATGGTTATGAGTGGCTCAATTCATAATAATAAATTAATTTTAAAAGTAACAGCTGCTTATAGCCTTTTTTGTGAAAGTCAAAAAAATAAATCTATCCAAGCGTATTATAAAAACTTAATTGATGCTACTAATATTTTTACAAAAGCATTACAAGAGCAAGATATAGAACAATTATTTGAATTAGAAAAAACAGCCCAAGAGTTTGATTATCAAAGAACATTGGATGCTGAAAAAAGAAGAAATTCTTTAACTGCATTAGAAACAATACGCAATAATTGGATAAACTGTCAAAATCCCAATTTTGTACGCCGCCATTTTTCCAAAGCTCATAGTGGAATTGGAATGGCTACAAAACCTGTAAAAGATACAGCTATGGATACAAATATTCAATCACAATGTAAAAAGTTAGCAGTATTAGGAAGTGGGTTAGCTTCTCCCGCTGAAAAATCATTTTATAAAATAAGACAAGATTGTTTAAAATTTATTGGTAAGCAACATAATTTAATGATTAATCAACATCTTGGCTTATCAAAATCTCAAGGTTTATCTCGATAATTAAATTTTCCAGACACTGTCTGTCTAATTCAACTAAATAATAAAAAGCAGTTTTTAAACTGCTTTTTTTATAGCTTGACAAACAAAAAAGTACATTATAATGTACATAAAAAGTATATTTTATAAAATGAAATAACTGTATACAATTAACATAGATTTAATTATATATTTCAATATGTTGGATTGAAAAATGTTAAGCAATAACCAAATTAAAAATTTAACTCCAAAAGATAAAAACTATGTTGTTGGAGACGGCAGAGGGCTTTACCTTGAAATTGCATCTTCAGGTAATAAATTATGGAGATTTCGTTATACATATAAAGGAAAACAAAATAGAATGTCACTTGGTTCTTATCCTGAAGTAAGTTTAAATGATGCACGTAAAAAGCGTGATGAATTAAGGCTGTTGCTTGCAAAAGGAATTGAACCTCACTTAGAAAAGAAAAAACTTACTATCATTGAAAGGCAGCAGCAAATTGAAAATTATAATATTCAAAAGAAAAAATTAAAATTTGAAAAATTAAAATTAAAAGCAGATGATGGCAATAAAGATGCTTTATATCATCTTGCGTTATTATATTTAAATGGGAGTGATGAATACGATATAAAACAAGATAAAAAAATAGCATTTAATTTATTATTAGAAGCAGTTGAAAAAGGTAATAAATTTGCTAAAGAAACTTTGAAATTATTTAATCAATAATTTGATTAGGTATTACTATGAATAGAAATCGTATAGAAGGAAATAAGTTATGAGTAGCTTAGAACATGAAACATCAGTTTCTCAGTTTTCTTTTACTGAAGTAGTTGATATCAACGATTATACTGTTACGTTTTATTTTTATACAGGTAAAATATTATCAATAGCAGAATGGTATCAATTTATTGATGGTAAAAATGTTAAGAAACGAATAGTCTGTATTTTAAAGGAGAATAATGAAAAAGAATACATTGATATAAGTGATAACTTTATACCTTTTCATGAAGAAGATATTTTAACATTTATATCTTATCAAATTCAAAACAATTTTCAAAACGATGTAATACCAATTATAAAATTTTTGTTTTCTGGTAATAAGGATTATACTCGTTGCCATAAATTTTATGAAAAAGATAAACGTATATTTTACTCAAAGAAAGAAACAATTTTAAATTTCTTTTCTGGATTTAACTTTTTAGGTGCAATAATTTCTCTCTATTATATGAATTTGCCAATTTTTTTCGTTTTATTATTAATTGGAATTTATACTAAAATACTAGAAAAGAAATCAGTAAAAAAACAGTTGAATAATTTCTATTTGATAATTCAGAAAAAAATTGAAAAAGAAAAAATAGCTTCTCTAATATTAAATTTTGATTTTTAAAATAAATAAATAAAGAGTAAAAAGCAGTTCTCAATGAACTGCTTTTTTTATCTGCTTAATCCTTGGGTTTTTCTTATATACTGTGCGATTTTGGTATTGATAATGTTTTTATTGATACCATTATCTTGTTTTAATGTAATATTCTGCAAACCGCTTTTGACAGAAAAGTATTCCGCAGCCAAGTCTTTGGCTTTGTCGGTAAAAACAATGCGTTTGCCTTCGTCTATGATTTTTCCTTTTGGGGTATTGTAAATAATCGCTCCGGTTCGGCTTATTTTATAATCAACCGTTTTTTTGAGGATTTGCTCCATAATTTGAATATCCAGCAGTTTCTTTTTTACTTGATGGGAATTGTTTGACTGTAAAATATCTTGCTTAACCTTGATTTGAACATCCCGGTTTATAAGCGACTGCTGATATTTGGAAGTCAGGTGCTTATCCTTATAGTCCTGCTGTTCAAATCGCAAAATTAAGGAAACTTCCTTATTGCCGTTTTTGAGTTCAGAACGCAAGTAACGGATAAAGTTTTCCTGGTTTACTTCATAATTATTTTTGAGGTCTTGGACTTCCTCAATAAACTGTGCAGCAGGTAAGATTTTTCCTTTCAAGTCTTCTTTTGCAAGCTTGAAAGCAATGGCTTGGTCTTTTTCAAAAGCTTGCCATAGGATTTCCCTGGCAGTTTCAACTTGCGGTACTTCTTGTTTTTCTTCCGACTTTAGCAATGATATGGCTTTATTATTTCCATTGTCAGCTTCTGTTTTGAGATAACGCATAAAATTCTGTTCTGTTATGGCATAATCATTTGCAATAGCCTGCAATTCTTCGTTTCTTTGTTCCGGAGTAAAGACTTTGCCTTTCATGTCAAGCCGTGCCATGTGCATTGCCCGCTGTTGGTCCTTGATAAAAGCAGTCCATAATTCATTTTTATACGAATTGATTTTAGGTCGCTTCGATTGCAGCACTCTCAATGCCCGCTCATCACCGTTG
>CAJTZO010000073.1 GCA_910583755.1 uncultured Clostridia bacterium | reverse complement strand
GCATGATAAAGCTTGTATCGTGCGTGATAAAAATAAAATCGAACAGCCTGAAATTGTGGTTAATGGGCAGCTTGTAACAGCTGAAAATTCCTCAGTCCTGGCAACAGCTATCAAAGCAGGCGTTCAGGAAACTCAGGCTTTATTTACTTCAAAACCGACAATCGGAGTTTACAGAGGCTTTGAAGTGAAAATGCAAAATGCCCCTTGCAATGGCGAAAAAGGATTTAAGTTTGTTCTTTCCATACCTGATGGGAGCGAATACAGTCCGCAAAATCTGACGTATAAGGAAAAGGATACATTTTCGTTATCAGGATTTTTTACCCGTTTGGACAATTTTCTTGAAAAAGGACTTGATGAGGAATTTCAAACGGAAAAAGCGATTTTTGAAAATGAAAAGAAAGAGCTTGCAGCAGTCCAACAATCTTTACGGACTGTGAAGTTCGAGCAAATGGACGAACTTGAAGTTGCAAGACATAATCATAATGCCGTGCTTCGTGAACTCAATTATATGAGTGATGACAAGGATTATGTGTCTAAGTTCAAGCCGTTAACTGTTGAAGAACACAGGGCAAACAAGGCGAAAGAACAGGTTTTTATTCGGCAGAATAAGGGATTAACCAGATAAGGAGTTATAGATGGCTAGTATTGGTTATATTAGAGTTAGCACTGTTGAGCAGGAAACAGGAAGGCAGCTGGATACAGTTGTTCTTGATAAGGTTTTTGAGGAAAAAATCAGTTCTGCTACACCGAACAGACCGATACTAGCCGAATGTCTGAACTATTTGCGGGAGGGGGATATTTTTTATGTCCACTCCATAGACAGATTGGCAAGAAACCTCATCGAGCTGCAAAGCATTGTCAGTTCTTTGGTGGATAAAGGCGTGGAAGTTCGGTTTTATACGGAGAATTTGACCTTTTCAAAAGGCAGTTCGCCCATGCAGGAGCTCATGCTGCAAGTTCTTGGTGCGTTCGCTCAGTTCGAGCGGAAGCTGATCCGAGAACGCCAGCAGGAGGGCATAAACAATGCCAAACGTCAGGGCAAATACCTTGGCAGACCGAAAAAAATCTCCGATGAAGATAAAAAGCTCATCATTGAAATGCATAAAGACGGCTGCACTCCGGGTTTTATTGCCGAAAAATTTGACGTGTCAACGTCAAGCGTGTATAAACTAATAAAGCAATATCATTTATAAAAAGTAAGTTATGTTGGCTTTACTTTTTATGTTAGTTAAGATAATTTTTATAAAAATACAGGAGGAAATTATGGAACCAAATTTACGGGAATATACGGTATTGGAAGCCGCGGATTTAGGTTATAAATGGTTTGAGCTTAAAGAACAAGGTAAATTCGAAGAAGCGGAAAAAATAAGATTAGAAATTCCTCTCATTCCTGGTATTGCAAATAATTATAAGGAACGATTTGGAATTGAAAATCTTATTGCTACAGGTATAAATTTATCAGAGGCTGTAAAATATTATGGAAAAGAATGGCTTAAATCTTAATACCGAAGTTGGTTCATTGCTTTCATTAGCAAATCTTGCCTATAATGCAGCTGAAAAACGTTCACAAGATAGAATTAAGTATTCAAAGTTTTTGATTGAATATAGCAATGAAATTGACAAAGCCATTAAAAATAATGACATAAAGCTTATTTTTGCATTGGAAAAAGACGCCCAAGAATATGATTATATTATGGCTAAACCAGAAGATAAAAGACGTGATTCTTTATCGGCACTGCAAATGTTGTATGATTATTGGGAACGTTGCCAAGATAAAAATTTTGTTATTCAACAATTTAAAAAGGCTCATAGTGGCATCGGATGGGCAACTAAACCCATTAATGACCCTATTATGAAAAACAATATTCAATCCCAATGCAAAAAGATTTCAAATATTGCTGGAGCGAATAAAACACCTGCTGAAGATTTATTTTATAAAAAAAGACAAGAAGCTTTACGGTTTGTTGAAAAAGAACACACAAAAATGATAAATGAATATTTAGGATTATCAAAATCAAAAGGGTTATCTCGATAATTTTTAATTTGTCAAGTATTATGTCAATGTCTAAAACGATAGATGTCATTGATGATATGGAGTATGACCCATATCCAATTGATATAAAAAGTTTTGCTTCAACTATTATATGGTTTCAATCTCCTGAGTATACAATCAATCATCCTGATAGATTTTTACTTTATATAATGCGTACCCCTCAAAATTTAGCATACTTACATGCTAAAAAGCATTATGGTTATACAGATGATGATTTTCGCCAAGCCCTGTATAATGCAGAACCAGGAATAATAATGTATGAGCATATATGGGAATTATGGAATAAACGGTTAAATATCAATCCTCCTCTGCCTTTTCCAAAAAGAAAATTTTTCTCTGAATAGTTTTATAATGTTGTTGGAATAAAAAATAAAATTTAGACAAGATAAAAATAAGGAAATATAAAAATGGCAAAAAATAAATTTTATGTTGTAACAAATGGACGAAAAACAGGCATATTTGAAACTTGGGCTGAATGTGAAGAGCAAATAAAAGGATTTTCAGGAGCAATTTTTAAAGGGGTTCCGACTTTAAAAGATGCTGAAGATTTTTATAATAATAAGACAGAAAAAATAGATAATAATAAAGAAATTATTTCTATTGTGGATTATAATATAAAAATCGATGAAGCAATTTCTCATTTATCAGAAAATGAAGTTATTGCTTTTGTAGATGGCAGTTATTCAGATGAAGAGAAAAAATCTGCCTTTGGAGTAATTATTTTTGATAATAAAAGTCATAAAGAAATTCTTTATAAAGCTTTTCCTAAAGAATATGGAGATGAATTTATAAAAACAAGAAATGTTGGTGCAGAGCTTGAGGGAGTAAAAGCTGCTATTGAATGGGCATTAAAGTATAATAAAAAGCAAATTCAAATTTATTATGATTATGAAGGAATTGAAAAATGGGCTAATAATGAATGGGAAGCCAACAATGTAATTACACAAAAATACGTTGCTTTTATTAAAGAAAAAGAACATAAAATAAAAATTATTTTTTCAAAAGTTCCTGCTCACTCTGGAATAACATATAATGAACAAGCTGATTTATTAGCCAAGAAAGCATTATCAGAACAAGGTTATAAAACTTGTAATGATGGTTCAGTATATTTTGTTGGCTATGATTTTAATAAATGGAAAAATATTGTTAATATAATTAATCAAGAAACTCTTGATGAAACAAGTGATGTTGAAGTGGTTCAAATTGAAATTCAAAAAAGAATTCAATCAAAAGAAATAATAAAAATTAAGCAAGGAAACACCGATGTAACAATTAATTGTTACCATGGTATGAACTCATATGTGCAAGGTAAAAAAACCGCTTTATTTAATAAAATAATTTCAATTGCTATTGAAATGTTAACAAGTGATGTAGCTATTGCTACATTAAATAAATATCATGGATTAGAGATTACACCTGAAAATGTAGAAGACAAATTTAAAGAATTTTTCCCAAATTATAAAAATACAGGAGACGATAAAATATATAATACATTATTATCATCATGCTATAATACAATGTTTACAGGATATATGCCTGATTATACTTGTTTAGTAACTCCAGTTTTCAGAGGATTTGAGTATTGTTTGCATCGAATTTTAGGTGATTATATGGGATTATCTACCTCAAATCTAAATGGGAAAAATAATTTTTCATATTTTAACAAAATTGGAAGTTTATATGAATGTACTAACCCTGCGACTTCTAAATTATCAAAAAATCAATTTGATTATTTGAGCTTGCTTTATAATCAATATAATAGTATTAGACATCAATATTCTCATTGGTCAGCAAATTCAATGGATACAGCAGTCATTGATAACATTGAAACTGCCCAAAAAATATTACGAGAAGGTATTGAATTAATAAATAAATTTTATATTAATTTTTAAAAACTAAAAAGGAGGTAATATATGGAACAAATAATGTATAACAACATTATTAATAAAGAATACATAGGCATTATAACTGTTCTTGATTATGAACCTCCTGTAACAACTTTATTACAGAATATTTGTCTTTGTAATATTGAAAATTCAAAGGGAAAAAAAGTATTAATTGATTTACTTATTAAATCAGGTGATTCAAAATATCGTTTTATGACTTTTGATTTTTCAACTAATGGGAAAATTTCATTATCAACTGGAAACTATGTTATTCCAAGTGATGAAATTATCCATAAAGCAAATTTATTTTGGAAAAATAAAAGAGAATTTTTACAAGGTTCAATAATTACACCATCCATTCAAGAAATGTTATTTGCCTAAAAATAGTAAAAACGCAGTTCTCAGTGTACTGCTTTTTTTATCGTGTAAGTCCTTGAGTTTTCCTTATATACTGTGCTGATTTTGTATTGATAACATTCTTATTAATCCCTTTATCTTGTTTAAGGGTAATATTCTGCAAGCCGCTTTTTACTGAGAAGTATTCCGCAGCCAAGTCTTTGGCTTTGTCGGTAAAAACAATGCGTTTGCCTTCGTCTATGATTTTTCCTTTTGGGGTATTGTAAATAATCGCTCCGGTTCGGCTTATTTTATAATCAACCGTTTTTTTGAGGATTTGCTCCATAATTTGAATATCCAGCAGTTTCTTTTTTACTTGATGGGAATTGTTTGACTGTAAAATATCTTGCTTAACCTTGATTTGAACATCCCGGTTTATAAGCGACTGCTGATATTTGGAAGTCAGGTGCTTATCCTTATAGTCCTGCTGTTCAAATCGCAAAATTAAGGAAACTTCCTTATTGCCGTTTTTGAGTTCAGAACGCAAGTAACGGATAAAGTTTTCCTGGTTTACTTCATAATTATTTTTGAGGTCTTGGACTTCCTCAATAAACTGTGCAGCAGGTAAGATTTTTCCTTTCAAGTCTTCTTTTGCAAGCTTGAAAGCAATGGCTTGGTCTTTTTCAAAAGCTTGCCATAGGATTTCCCTGACAGTTTCAACTTGCGGTACTTCCTGTTTTTCTTCCAGCTTTAGCAATGATATGGCTTTATTATTTCCATTGTCAGCTTCCGTTTTGAGATAATGCATGAAATTCTGTTCTGTTACGGCATAATCGGTTGCGATAGTCTGCAATTCTTCGCTTCTTTGTTCCGGAGTAAGGACTTTGCCTTTCATGTCAAGCCGTGCCATGTGCATTGCCTGCTGCTGGTCTTTGATAAAAGCAGTCCATAATTCATTTTTATACGGATTGATTTTAGGTCGCTTCGATTGCAGCACTCTCAATGCCCGCTCATCACCGTTG
>CAJTZO010000072.1 GCA_910583755.1 uncultured Clostridia bacterium | reverse complement strand
TCTGTTTGAAATCCAAAAAACAAAAGCATAAGGAAAATTTTTTTGTAATTGTTTTGTGAAATCTATTGTTTTAATATTAAATTTCAATCTTTTTCTCTTTTTATTTTGTTTTCTATTTTCATTTTTGTTTTGTTTCTTTTTCTTCAACATTTTTACTTTTGCTCATTACAGCTCATATCCTCCTTTGTTTCTATTTTTCACTTTATCCTTTGCTATGTTTTTTATTTTCTGCTGATACTGTACCATCTGCTTTAATATAGAAGGTTTTTTGTCTTTTGCCAGTGTTTTGTTTGTGAATTCCTTTAATGCACACATCAATACATCAGCGTCCTTTGCCTTAAAAAACACAATATATTTAGGTGGTTGAGAAAAAGTATCTTTTTTGAGTGCATAATCTACACCATATTTTCTTGCCACAGATTCAAATGATTTGATGTTTTTGTCTGTAATTTCAATATTTTGTATACTTGCATTTTGTTTTACAATATCTTTGATACTTTGTTTGCCATGTTTTACAGTTGATTTTTTAAAATATTGCTGTATTGCCCATTTCAGCATATCAGCAGTTAATTTTTCTCCTTTTTTACTCATGTTGATAACAAAAGCAATCGATTTATCTCTTACTTCCTCTTGCATCTGTCTATATCCTCCTCACAAGAAATTTGAGAAAGTCTTTTTTCACCAAAATGACAATATTTTTTATTTTGTTCTATCATAATATAGTTTCGCCCTAACTTTTTTGCAGCAGCAGCGGTAGTCATTGTTCCTCCAAAAGGGTCAAGTATGGTATCTCCTTTACAAGAAGATATTAAAATAATTCTTTCTAAAAGTTTTTGCGGTTTCTGTGTACTATGTAATTTTTCCCCACTTTCATCTTTGAGGCGTTCTTTTCCAGAACAGACTGAAAAATGCCATACAGTTCCCATTTGTTTACGAACACCATTTTTATAATCTTGCTCCTTTACAGTATCTGTATTCAATTCTTTTGCCAAATGATAATGAAATGTAAATTTAGTATTTTTGTCTTTTACTGCCCATAATAAAGTTTCATGACTGTTGCAAAGTCGTGTCCCCATAAAATTAGGAGTAGGATTGTTTTTCTGCCATACAATATTGTTAATCAAATAAAAACCAACTTTCTGCATAATATAGCCTATGGTATAAATACATTGCATTCCGCCTATGACCCACATAGAACCGTTTGGTTTTAATATGCGATAACAAGTATTTAACCACTCAAAAGTAAATTTCTTATATTCTTCTAATGTTTCAAATTTGTCCCAATCGTCATCACAGCCTTGAAATACTGTTCCATCTGGGCGAAGTAGTTTTCCTGTTGTTCTCATATAATAAGGTGGGTCGGCAAATATCAAATCAATACTGTTTGATGGTATTGCTTTCATTTCATCAAGGCAATTTCCATTAATAATGATATTTTTATTCATAGTTTCACTCCTTGTTTTATTTGAATTTCTCTTTTAAATAGAAAAACGCCCAAGTATCACTTGGACGTAAAGTCGTTAAACAATGAAAAATTTGTTTTAAATCGCTTTTAAACTATTTTTAAACTGCTTTTAAATTTTTTTCATTACCAACCTGTTTTTGGCAATGGTGTTTTTGGAGTATCTTGCTTCCATACAATCGTTGTCCAACTTGTATTAGCAGATTCCCATTCATTACCATATCTGCCTCCGCAATCTGCTCTATTTACTACTTTATAATCTTTTGGTATGGTTGGCATAACCTCACAGAATACAGTCATATTTTCTAATGACTGAAATCCTGGACTTGCTTTTGTAAACTCTAATCGTACATCTGTAACATATTCTCCTGCTACTAAACCAAGTGCATTAGGGTGTAGACTATATTCATAACTGTTTTTAGTAAGTAAGTTTTCAGCTAATGTTCTGTAATCCTTGTAGTTTGTTTTGTATGTAATATTGTAATACAATCTTTCAGAATAAGTACCTGTTACAATTTTCGTTACTCTTGCTGCATCTGTTGGTATTCTGTCATGAATATAGAAGTTTTCCAGTACAGCAGAAGATTGATTTTTGATATTGTATAACTCGTAAGCAATAGTTTGTCCTGGTGAAATTTGATTAGCACCTTTTTTATCTATTGTTAGGTTCAAATCAATGCTACTGTCTAAAAATTCAAATTTTACAATATCGCCATTGTGTCTAATTTCTGCATACAATTCTTTGGTATTGACAGCATAATATCTTGGTGCAGATACTTCTTTAACCATATAAACACCTGTTGGTAATGGTTTGGAGGCTGCAACACCGTTTTCAGCAGATACCATTTTGTCCATTAAATTGCCTGTCATATTGTAGACTTCAAAACTTGCCCCTGCTAATGGAGAACCTGCTGGCAATCCTGTTAAAGCATTATAATCAGCGGAACGCTTTGTAATCACAATCTGTCCTTTTTGTGGTGTGTTTTCCCAAGTAATTTCTGTAGTCTGTCCTGCTTTGACATATATTGTTCTTGGTACATCATCGGGCAAATAACCATCTGCTGGTTGGAGTTCTCTTAATTTATATTTGCCTTCTTCCAGTTCTCTATCTAACCAAACATAACCTTCATTATCACTTACAAACTGTCCAAGTGGATTATCATGTTCATCATAAAGTAAAAATGTAACACCATAAATACCTTCTTTTGTGACAGAATCAATTTTTCTGATGATAACAGAAGATAATGGATTATTTACTACTTCTAATGTGGTTCTTTTACCATATTTTACATCCACTTCTTTTGCTTCTGTGTCTAATTCATAGCCTTTTACTGTTTCAGTTTCTTTTACTAAATATTTTCCTTCCTCCAATCCTTCTATGACAATCATACCGCTTTTGTCTGTTTTGTAAGTGCCTATCTGTTCTCCATTGAATTTTGTTACCAAAAAGCTGACACCTTCTAATGGTTTTCCTGTATTACCTGCCTTTTTGTATATTACTAATGAGGGATAAGGCTCATTCATTACTTCTAATATAGTAGGTTTGCCAGATTTGATTTCAACTGTTTTAGGCTCTTTATCAGAAATATAACCTTCTAATGCTTTTGTTTCTGTTACAGTATAATAACCATCTTCCAAGTTGGTAACAGCAATCATACCTGTAGCATCTGTTTTGTAGCTACCTACTTTTTCACCATTCATTTTAGCAATGGTAAATTCTACACCTTTTAATGGCTCTCTTGTCACAGAATCCAATTTTATAATTTTTAAACCAGAGAGTGGTTTGTTTGTAAATGTAACAAGTGTAGGTGTATTTGTTTTAATTTCTATTGTTTTTGGTGTTTCATCTAATATATAACCATCAGGGGCTTTCATTTCTGATATGGTGTAGTAACCAGGCTGTAATGTTGGCACATTGATAAAGCCGTCTGTTGCTGTTTTATATTCTCCCACTAATTCTCCATTATGTTTTGTAACTTTAAATACTGCACCTGCTAATGGAGCATTGTTTTGTGCATCCACTTTTTTAATTTGTAATGCTGCTAATGGTTTATTTACAAATGTTACAACAGTAGGAATATTTGTTTTTACCTCAACGGTTTTTGGTGTTTCGTCTAATAAATAACCTTCGGGAGCTTTTACTTCTTTTACCACATACCAATCTGGAGAAAGCTCTGGAATACTAATACTACCAGATTTATCTGTAGTATATTCTCCTATTTGTTCTCCATTTTGTTTTTCTACTACAAATTTTGCACCGCTTAATGGCTCACCTGTGCTGTCACTTACTTTTTTGATTTCTAATGCCGTTAATTTTTTGTTTGTAAAAGTAACAATCGTAGGAATATCTGTTTTGACTTCTACTGTTTTTGGTGTTTCATCTAATAAATAGCCATCAGGGGATTTTACTTCTTTTACGACATACCAATCTGGAGAAAGTTCTGGAATACTAATGCTACCAGCTTTATCTGTAGTATATTCTCCTATTTGTTCTCCATTTTGTTTTGTAACCACAAATTTCGCACCACTTAGAGGTTCGTTTGATTTTTCATCCACTTTTTTAATTTCTAAAGCAGTCAATTTTTTATTTGTAAAAGTAACAATCGTAGGAGTATTTGTTTTGATTTCTACCGTTTTCGGTGTTTCATCTAACAAGTAACCGTCTGGAGATTTCATTTCTGATACAGCATAATAACCAGGTTCTAATGTTGGCACATTGATAAAACCATCTTTATCAGTGGTGTATTCACCAATGACATCACCGCTTTGTTTTGTTACTTTAAATTTTGCACCACTCAAAGGTTCTCCACTTTTTTCGTCAACCTTTTTAATTTGTAAAGCCGTCAATTTTTTGTTTGTAAATGTAACAAGTGTTGGCATATCGGTTTTAATTTCTACTGTTTTAGGCGTTTCATCTAACAAATAACCATCAGGAGATTTCATTTCTGATATAGCATAATAACCAGGCTCTAATGTTGGCACATTGATAAAGCCATCTTTATCAGTGGTATATTCACCGATGACATCGCCACTTTGTTTTGCCACTTTAAATTTTGCACCACTCAAAGGTTCTCCACTTTTTTCGTCAACTTTTTTAATTTGTAAAGCCGTCAATTTTTTGTTTGTAAATGTAACAAGTGTTGGCATATCGGTTTTAATTTCTACTGTTTTAGGCGTTTCATCTAACAAATAACCATCAGGAGATTTCATTTCTGATACAGCATAGTAACCTGGCTCTAATGTTGGCACATTGATAAAGCCATCTTTATCAGTGGTGTATTCACCAATAACATCACCGCTTTGCTTTACCACTTTAAATTTTGCACCACTTAAAGGTTCTCCAGATTTTTCATCCACCTTTTTAATTTGTAAAGCCGTCAATTTTTTGTTTGTGAATGTAACGAGTGTTGGCACATCGGTTTTGACTTCCACGGTTTTCGGTGTTTCATCTAACAAATAACCATTAGGAGATTTCATTTCTGATACAGCATAATAACCAGGCTCTAATGTTGGTATATTGATAAAACCGTCTTTATCAGTGGTATATTCACCAATGACATCACCGCTTTGCTTTGTCACTTTGAATTTCGCACCGCTTAATGGTTCTCCAGATTTTTCGTCTACTTTTTTAATTTGTAAAGCAGTTAGTTTTTTATTTGTAAAAGTAACAACCGTAGGAGTATTTGTTTTAATTTCCACTGTTTTAGGCGTTTCATCTAATAAGTAACCGTCTGGGGATTTCACTTCTTTTACCACATACCAATCTGGGGAAAGTTCTGGAATATTGATACTACCAGATTTATCTGTAGTATATTCTCCTATTTGTTCTCCATTTTGTCTTTCAATTACAAATTTCGCACCGCTTAATGGTTCTCCAGATTTTTCGTCTACTTTTTTAATTTGTAAAGCAGTCAATTTTTTATTTGTAAAAGTAACAATCGTAGGAGTATTGGTTTTGATTTCTACCGTTTTCGGTGTTTCATCTAACAAGTAACCGTCTGGAGATT
>CAJTZO010000071.1 GCA_910583755.1 uncultured Clostridia bacterium | reverse complement strand
AAGCAAAAGAGAAAAAAACACAGAAAATAACAAAATATGGCTTAATGGAAAAAAGCCAAGAAACAGGAAAACAAAGCAATATCAGTAATAAAGTTTCTGATTTTTCATTAGATAAAAAACAATGGAAAGAGCAAAATACAGAAGAAACAAAAGAAGAAAAACAAGGCGGGCGTACAGCTCGCCTTGCTTCATTTAAAAAGAAACAACAAAGAAAAAGGATTCAAAAAGCACAACTAGAGAATGAAATAAAAAGCGATATTCCACTTTATGAACAAAATTTTTTATCAGTAGAAAACAATACTACAACAGATGTAGCACTATCAAATGAAAAAAATCAGCAAGAGCAACAATATCAGCCAACAAAAAACAATGCACAATCAGATTTTAAAAAAAGAATTGCTAAAAAAGCGATTACAAAGAATAAAAAAAATACAAAACTGCAAGGAGTAGCTGAAACAAAAACAGTTTTGCAGAATTATGGAGTGAACTCAACTTTACATTATAATTATAATAACGAAAAAAACTCTGATAAAAAAACTGAAAAAAGCAATGACAGAAAAATAAAACAAAAATTATATGATGTTACTGTAAAAGAATCAGAAACAGCAGAAAATCAACAGTTCCATACTGAAAACAATCATTTTAGAATATCAAAAGAAAAAAAGTATGATATTAAAAAGCAACAAAGAAAATCAGCAGAAATGATTAGAAAAAATGATTTCTCACTTCAACAATCAAAAAAAGAACAAAATAAAAATGAGTTTCAGAGTAACGAAAATAGAGAACAAAGGAATAATTTAGAGTTTGAGCATAAAAAACAGCAACAAAAACCAAAAAAATTAAAATTTCAAAAACAACAATACAATATACAAAATAAGCAAGAAATTATAAAAGAAAACAATTACAAAAAGCAAAAAAACAACAAAATTCAGTTTTCTAAAAGAGAACAACAAAATTTTAAGGCAGTATCAGAAAGTGATTTTTCTGATGAAGCAACAAAGAATGATTTTAACAAAAATACAGAAGTACAACATAATTTTACTGATGAAATATCAAAAAATGATTTTAATAGAAAGGAAGAAATAAAATATCATTCTTTTGATAAAAATTCTAATGAAGAACGAAAAAAACAAAAAGCTAAGAAATTACAATACTATGCTAATGAAAAACAAGAACAAAACAATGATACAAATGGAACAATAGAACAAAAAAATATAAAAAATGAAAAAGATATTTCACTTGGCAAAGAAACAAAAAAAGAAATTTCTACAAAAGATAAATTAAAATTAGAAAAGCTGGAAAACAAAGTGCAAAAAGCACAACAAAAACTAGAAAAAGCAGAAAAAAAACTGCCTAAAAAAACAAAAATCAAATTTGAAAAAAGTTTTGACGAAAAAACAAAAACAAGCAAAACAAAATTTCATATAGAAAAGGAAGTGAAACCACAATATCAAGTAAAGCCGATTAGGAGTGCTGTTAAAAGAGCTACTTTCACTCCTCCTAGTTTATTATGGCACAAGGGACATCAAAAAATATCAGAAACGGAAAAAGAAAATACTGCTGTAGAAGCAACTCACAAAAATGAGCAAAGAGCAGAGTTTTTATTAAAAAATGGCTACAGAAAGTGGAGTTATAATAGAAAAAACAAGCCTTATCGTACTTTAACAAAAATGGAAAAACGATTACAAAAAGCAAATACAAAATATCATATGACAAAATTTTCTGTTGAAAACCAAAAATCAAAAACAGATGAAACAAATAAAAAATGGCTTCAGAAACACAATATCAAAAAGAAATATGCTCAAATGGTAAGACAAAAACAAAATCAAGAAACCATTAGAACAGCAAAAGATGTTTTTGTACAGATAGTGAGAGCAATTTCTCATGTTGCAGGCACACACAAAACAGTTATCGGTATTATTGCTGTGATGGGTGTGCTTTTTATATTGTCAAGTTCTTTGATTGGGTCGTGTTCTGCTATGTTTTCAGGTGTAGCAACGTCTACATTTGTAGCAGCTTATACAGCAAATGATGAGGAAATCAATGCAGCAGATTTGTATTATACAGAATTAGAAACAAATTTACAATATACCATAAATCATATAGAGCAAACTTATACAGGTTATGATGAATATCGTTACAATATTGGTGAAATTGGACACAATCCTTATAAACTCATGGCGTATTTGTCAGCGATGTATGACTTTTTTACATTTGAGGAAATCAAAACAGATATAGAAAATTTATTTCATAGTCAATATAATCTGCAAATTATTCCTAAAACAGAAGTCCGTTATGACAGTGATGGCAATGCTTCTGACTGGCACGTTTTAGAAGTGACACTTACTGTAAAACCTATGGAACAAACTACAATACCACTTATGAATCAATGTGACTGTAAATATAAATATGATGTTTATATGGAAACATACGGAAATCGTCAAAACTTTGGAAATCCTTTTTCCTTTTCCTGGTTAAGCTATATTTCAGGACAATATGGCTATCGTTTAAATGAGCAAGGAGAAAAAGAATTACATAGAGGAATTGACTTAAAACTACCACAAAATACAAGCATTTTAGCAATACACGATGGCATAATTTCAGAAATCAGCAGTGATATGATGTTAGGAAATTATATTGTGATGGAGGATAACAAGGCATATCAAAGTAAATACGCTGGCTGGGAAAGGTGTAATGTTTCTGTAGGGCAAGAAGTAAAAAAAGGAGAAGAAATTGCTTTTACAAGTGCTAACTCTTTTCATTTAGAAGTAACACATAATGGGCAATATCTAAATCCTATGTATTTTGTAGACAACGGCGATGATGGCAAAGGTGCATTACCAGGAACAGAAGGCGGTATTGTGATACCAGAATATCCAGGTGCAGCTATGGGCGATGGTAGTTTTGGGGTGTTGATGACAGAAGCTGAAAAATATCTTGGTTATCCTTATGTTTGGGGAGGTAGTAATCCTAATACTTCATTTGATTGTAGCGGTTTTATATGCTGGGTATATACACAATCAGGCGTTCACAACTTACCAAGAACAACCGCACAAGGTATTTATAATCAATGTACCCCTGTTTCTACAGAAAATGCAAAACCTGGCGATTTAATATTTTTTACAGGTACTTATGATAGTGCAAACCCCGTAAGTCATATTGGAATTTATGTAGGTAATGGACAAATGTTGCACGCCGGAGATCCGATTTCCTATGCAAATATCAACAGTAATTATTGGCAAAAACATCTATATGGTTTTGGTAGACTTTCATGATAAGGAGATATAAAAAAATGAAAATTGGATTGATAGATGTAGATAGTCACCACTTCCCTAATTTATGTTTGATGAAATTATCAGCATATCACAAGGCAAAAGGCGATACAGTAGAATGGTGGAATGGTTTAGAAAGGTACGATATTGTATACAAAAGTAAGGTATTCACAGAAGAATATACAACAGAAGAAAATACAGTTATCCATGCTGATAAAGTGATAGGAGGTGGTACAGGTTATGATTTAGAAAACAAATTGCCCTATGAAATAGAACATTGTTATCCAGATTATAGTTTATATCCAGAGTTAACTAAAAATACGGCATATGGATTTTTAACAAGGGGCTGTCCAAGAGATTGCCCTTTTTGTATTGTTTCTCAAAAAGAAGGAAAGCAATCTATAAAAGTAGCTGATTTATTAGAATTTTGGAGAGAACAAAAAACAATCAAGTTGTTAGACCCTAATTTATTAGCTTGCAAAGACCATGTAGAACTTCTACAGCAGTTAATAGACAGTAAATCATATGTAGATTTTACGCAGGGACTTGACGCTAGATGTATCAATGAGAAAAATGCTGAACTTCTTGCAAAAATAAAAGTAAAAATGATACATTTTGCTTTTGATGACATCAAACAAGAAAAAAGCATTGTAAAGGGACTGAAACTTTACAAAGAGATAGCGAATATCCCAGAATACAAAACAGGTATTTACCTATTAACAAACTTCAATACCACTCATGAACAAGATTTATATAGAGTGAAAATAGTGCAGGAACTAGGTTATCGCCCTTACATTATGATATGCAACAAAAAGTCTGCACCTAAAATCACAAAAGATTTACAAAGATGGGCAAACAACAGAATGATATATTATGCTAGTGGTAGACTGTGGGAAAATTATTATTTGAAATGAAGAACAAAGTATGAATATAAAAAAGGAGAAAAAATACTATGATAAAATCAGAAAAAATTGCAAAAAATATTGAAAAATTAAAAGAAAAAATGCTCGAATTACAAATACAGCTTGAAGATTTGGAAAAGCAAAAAACACAAGCTGAAAATGATGAAATTGTACAAGCAGTCAGAAGTATAAAAGTACAGCCAGAAGAATTGAAATATGTTTTGAAGGCAATTCAAAACATGAATGTGAAAGCAATCATTGAGAAAATGAAAAAGGAGGTCATTAGCGATGAAAAAGAATAGCATAATTATTTTGTTTTTTTGTTTTTTTATTGTATTTTTACCAACACAGGCGATTGCTATGGTACAGCCACAAACAACAACTCCTGCATCCGCAAGCATGGACAGCGAAAACAAGCCAGATACCACTCCCAGAGGATTTACACCCAAAGGAAATGCCACTATAGTAGATGATGTCAAAACAGAAAATGAAAAAGAATTTTTTACGATTTCTACACCCAATGAAAATATATTTTATTTAATTGTAGATAGAGCAAGAGAAAGTGAAAATGTTTATTTTTTAAATGAGGTTACAGAACAAGATTTATTTTCATTGACAAATACAGAAAAACCAAAAGAAACAGCACTTCCAGAACAAAAAGAACCCATTTGTACTTGTACGCAAAAGTGTGCTGTAGGTATGGTAAATACACAGTGTGAATTATGTAGTGTCAATTTAAAAAAATGTATTGGAGCAGACATTGAAAATACAGAAGAAAAAGAGAAAAAAGAACAGTCAAATGCACAAAATGAAAAAGGAACAATGATATTTTCAATAGTAGGCATTGTAATTGCTATCGTTGCTGGTTATTATTTTAAAGTTTACAGACCAAAACAAGAATATATTGACGATGATGATGAAGAAACAGAAGAAACAATAAATGGGGACGAGCAGGAAAGCAAAGAAGAAATTTTTGTAAATGAAGATGATATTGCAGAAGAAAAAAACAATATTACAGATAATAAAACTTCTGATGTAGAATATTATGATGATATTCCAGATGAATACATAGATAATTAAAAAAATAAGGGGGGATACTATGAGATTGATTATTGCAGAAAAACCGAGCGTTGCAGAAAGTATTGCAAAAGTGTTAGGCATTACAAGCAAAAAAAACGGTTATATCATAGCAAAGGATTACATTATATCATGGTGTGTAGGACATTTGGTGTCGCTTGCGTCAGCAGATACCTACCATGCAAAATACTCAAAATGGAATTATCAGGATTTACCTATTATTCCGCAAGAGTGGCAGTATACTGTAAATATTAATACAAAAAAACAGTTTGAAATATTAAAAGAGCTGATAGCAAAAAAAGAAGTCACAGAATTGATTTGTGCTACAGACGCAGGTAGAGAAGGAGAATTGATATTTAGATTAGTATATCAAAAATGCAACTGTAAGAAGCCTGTCAAAAGACTTTGGATTTCATCACTAGAGGACAGTGCCATAGTAAAAGGTATGGCTGAATTAGAAAATAGTCAAAAATATGATAGTTTATATGATGCTGCATTATGCAGAGCAAAA
Source organism: uncultured Clostridia bacterium (assembly GCA_910583755.1). Taxonomy (GTDB): domain Bacteria; phylum Bacillota; class Clostridia; order Lachnospirales; family Anaerotignaceae; genus Coprocola. Next base: position 279 of record CAJTZO010000071.1, on the reverse strand, counting down.
GCCGACTGGTTAATTGGTATGAACGCAAGTCGACTTTTTTCATGTCTTTATCACAAAACTTTAAATGTTGGTAGGGTCATGACCCCTACTCTAGCCTTTTTAACAGAAAGAGAAAAAGAAATCAGTAGTTTTCAAAAACAAAAATTTTATCAAGTAGAAATTGACTGTGGTGATTTTTGTGCCATTAGTGAAAAAATAGAAAGTAAAACAGACGCTGAAAAAGCAAAACAAAAATGTCTGGGAAAAACTGCTGTTGTACAGTCTATAGAACAAAAACAA
>CAJTZO010000070.1 GCA_910583755.1 uncultured Clostridia bacterium | reverse complement strand
ACAAAAAATATAAACTTGCAGCAGGAAAAACAGCAAAATCAATATTGATTTCATGCGGTGCTAGACTTGCTTGTTTTGATATTGAGGAAGTTAGAAATTTAATGACAACAGATGAATTAGAGCTTGATAAGTTAGGAGAACAAAAAACAGCACTATTTGTTATTGTTTCTGATACAGACACGACTTTTAATTTCATTTCTGCAATGGTATACACTCAAATGTTTAATACATTATGTGATAAAGCATTAGAGCATGGCGGTGCATTGCCGATTCATGTAACTTGTTTGTTTGACGAGTTCGCAAACCAAAAAATCCCTAACTTTCAACATCTAATATCTGTGATAAGAAGTAGAGAAATTTCAGCACATATTATTGTACAAACACAAAGCCAGCTCAAAGCAATTTACAAAGACCACGCAGAAACCATTATCGGAAACTGTTCTTGTGTACTGTTTTTAGGCGGAAAAGAAAGGAGTACATTAAAAGAAATTTCCGAAACACTGGGAAAAGAAACAATAGATATTTGCAATGAAAGTGAAACAAGGAGCAATCAAAAAAGCTATGGTTTAAACTATCAAAAATTAGGAAAAGAATTGATGACTACAGATGAACTTGCAGTCATGGACGGGGGAAAATGTATCTTACAAGTACAAGGTGTTCGCCCTTTCTTTTCCAATAAATATGATATTACAAAACACCCACAGTATAAAAAACTATCTGACTATGATGAAAAAAATAAATTTGATGTACAAAAATATCTCAAACATCAGCTAAAAGTAAAATCAGATGATATATTTGAAGTGCATGAAACAAATATCGTGTAGTATTAAAAAGACTACTGCCAAAATGACAGCAGTCTTTTATATATTGTTGTTATTTTAACAGCAATCCAATAAAAAATTCTGAAAAATCTACATCATATATTTGTTTTAAAGCAATAAAATCACTAATCCTTATGTTGCGAGTACCTGTTTCTATTTTGGAATAGGTACTGCGTGACATATTACTACCCATAAGTTGTAATTTAGCAACTAATTCTGATTGTGAGTATCCAAATCTTTTTCGTAATGTTTTGAGATTATTGCCTATGTTGATGTCTTGTAGAAAATATTGCATAACATTCCTCTTTTCTTGTGCCTTATTAGTCACATTTTTTGCTTGATTGTAGCAAACTAAAATGTTATAATTGGGACTATATAGTCACAAAATAAAAAATATTTTTTATAAAGAGGAGGACAATAAAATGGAATTAAACTATTTTAAAGACAAACTTTTTGATTTATTGAATGAAACAGACAATATGGACATAAGAGATATTGAAGCAAATGACAAAGAAAATACATTTCAAATTCTTTTGAGAAATGGTAATGTATTTGAATTGGAATGTCGTCAAATGCGAAACAATCAAATATATATTACTGATGAAGAAAGAGAGAATTGTCAAAAAGTAGCAGATGCTTTTGCAGAGCTGTATGAATGTAGTGATATTATCGTTGTAAATGCTGGAAAATATGGCTTTGCTAGATTACAATATTATGTTCGTCCAGATTGTTTTGAAGAAGTTGCACTTTATACAAGCAGTGAAAAATTATTTTCTGTTCTTTGGAAAGAATGGTTCAATATACAACTTCTTAGATTAGCAAAAGGAACACCAATGGAAGATATGGAATTGAAAGATATGTTTCAGCATTTATCAAAAGAAAAGCAAAAAGAACTGCTCCATAAACAACTTTATTTTGCAGAAAAAACAGGTATTACAACAATAATTGAAAAAACAAAAAAGAATTAATAATAGAATAAAACAACAACAAGACTGCTGTCAAATGATAGTGGTCTTTTTATATATACAAAAATTTTTAATATGTGATGGTCGCATAAGCGACAGAAAGCGAGGTTATTTTATGGAATTTTTTACACAGGCAATCGCAACATTGAAAGTATTAGTAATGGCGTTAGGTGCAGGGCTTGGCGTATGGGGAATTATTAACTTACTGGAAGGATATGGTAATGATAATCCTGGTGCTAAGTCACAAGGTATGAAGCAGTTAATGGCAGGGGGAGGGGTTGTTTTAATTGGTATGAACCTCATTCCTTTACTTGCCAACCTATTTACAGTATGACAGAAAGGAGTTAATCTATGCAGAACATTCTGGAACAGATTGAAGAATGGATAAAAGAGTTTTTAATCGACTGCATCACAGGAAATCTGACTGGAATGTTTGACGAAGTGAATTCTAAAGTAGGAGAGATAGCAACAGAAGTTGGAAAGACACCACAATCATGGAACAGTGGTGTCTTTTCCATGATACAAAATTTATCAGAAACGGTTATCATTCCTATTGCTGGATTGATATTAACATTCGTTTTGTGTTATGAGTTAATTAGCATAGTAATTGAAAAAAACAATCTACATGGTGACTTTGACACATTCCAGTTATTCAAATGGATATTCAAAACATTTGTTGCAACATATATTGTTACTCATACATTTGATATTGTCATAGCAGTATTTGAGTTATCACAAAATATAGTCAATCAAAGTGCTACGGTTATCCATGGTAATACGGCAATAGATTTTAATACCATCATAGGCGATTTGACGGAACAGCTAGAAAGTATGGAAGTAGGAGAACTATTTTTACTTTTGATTGAAACATCATTAGTAGGACTAACAATGAACGCTGTTTCTATTTGTGTTACGCTTGTACTATTAGGCAGGATGATAGAAATTTACGTTTATTGTTCGATTGGAGCAATTCCCTTTTCTACTATGACAAACAGAGAATGGGGAAGTATGGGAAACAACTATTTAAAAGGTCTTGTAGCATTGGGATTACAAGGCTTTTTTGTTATGGTATGTGTTGCAATTTACACTGTTTTGGTGCAGAGCATAGCAACAGCAGAAAACCTACATATAGCCATATGGACTTGTGCAGGTTATACGATTTTGTTATGTTATTCCCTTTTCAAAACAGGAAGTGTATCCAAATCAATACTCAATGCTCATTAAAAAAAGAAAGGAATGAAAACAGATGAGTCATTTTTATTTACAAGGATTTCATGATGTAGATATTATGAAATCTTTACAGGAAATTGCAGAAAAAAATACTGTTTTTTATCAAACAGATTTTTTAATTGACAAACAAATAGTAAAACAAGCAGCAGAAAGTACATCACTTGATGATAAAAATTTGATATGGATTTCAAGAGAAAAAGGCACACATTGTTTTAATGAAAGAAATTCTTTGATTGCAGATACTCCTGAATACAATAAATTTATGTTTTACAAAAATCAAGATGTACTTGCTTTTTCAGTAGAAATAAAAGAAATGCAAGACAATGTGATAAAAGGAAATATTTATGAAATAGATTATGCAGAGCAATGCTTATTCAGACAAAAAAATTGCTCTTTATTAAAAAGCGTTGCAGTTACATTTGAAAATGGGAATAAAGAACTGTTTTCAAGTGAGGAGTATTTTCAAAATACAGCACAGTTACAGCAGAAATATGGACAAATCAAGGAGGTACACTATGAAGCAAAACAAGAATTACAAACAAAAAGAGTATTGGAAACATTGCAAAAACAAAAAGAAGCTACTCAAAGAGGGGACATCAAACAATACATACAAGAATTGGAAAACAAAAGCGTTAGTTTTGAAAAAGAAACAATATCGCCCTCGTTCCAGAACATAAAAAAACCTTCTATTCAACAGCAGTTGCAGCAGAATGCTCAGAAAAATGCAAAAAAACAAGCACAAAAAGAGAATCAAAAAAATAATATCAAAAGAGAGGAAGCGAGATAACTATGCCTTTTGTATCTGTACCAAAAGATTTAGACAAAGTAAAAACAAAAATAGCATTCAATTTAACCAAAAGACAATTAGTGTGCTTTAGTATGGCGGCAGTGATAGGAATACCATTATATTTTTGTTCCAAAAAAGCAATCGGTAATGAAACAGCAGTATTGTGTATGGTAGCAGTAATGTTACCATTTTTCTTTATTGCCATGTATGAAAAAGATGGTTTGCCTATGGAAAAGATATTATGGAATATCATTCGTTCTCAAATACTTTACCCTCGAACCCGTCCATACAGTACAAATAATCTGTATTCTGTTCTTTCAAAGGAGGGAATCTATGAGAACAAAAAAACAAATCCGACAAGAAATGAAATTACAAAAGATAAAACAAAAACAAAAAAGAATAAAAAGAGAACTAAAAAACGAAAAAAGCAAAACACACAAGAATAATATTTTTTCTTTTTTGGATATATTCCGTAAAAAACCAGTACCAACCACTGCTCAGCAGACAATCCCCTATCAAGAACTATTTTCTGATGGGATATGCAAGTTGGAAAACGGAAGATACAGCAAAACAATACAGTTTTATGACATTAACTATCAGTTAGCACAGAATGAGGACAAAACGCTGATATTTGAAAACTACTGCGATTTTTTAAATTATTTTGATTCTTCTATACAGTTTCAGCTTTCTTTTTTAAATCAAAGTATTGATATTTCAGAATATCAAAAATCTATTGAAATACCCGAACAGCAAGACGATTTTAACGGTATTCGCAAAGAATATGTTGCTATGTTGAAAAATCAGCTTTCCAAAGGCAACAATGGTTTGATAAAAACAAAATACATTACTTTTTCTATTGAAGCAGAAACGTTAAAAGCAGCAAAGCCACGACTAGAAAGAATAGAAGCAGATATTCTTTCTAATTTTAAAGTATTAGGTGTAAAGGCACAGCCTTTAAATGGCAAAGAAAGACTTCATATATTACATAGCTTGTTTCATGCTCAAGACGAGCAAAAATTCATATTTAGTTGGAAAGATATTGTAGAAACAGGTATGACTACAAAAGATTTTATTGCACCAGATAGTTTTAACTTTCAGTACAAAAATAAATTTCAAATTGGTAAAACTTATGGTGTAGTATCTTTTTTGCACATCACCGCTTCAGAACTGACAGACAGAATGTTAGCGGATTTTTTGGATTTAGACAGTAACATTGTAGTGAGTATTCATATACAATCTGTTGACCAAGCCGTAGCGATTAAAAGAATAAAAAGAAAACTTTCTGACATCAACAAAATGAAACTGGAAGAACAGAAAAAAGCAGTAATGAGCGGTTACGACATGGATATATTATCACCAGATATTGTGACATATGGTGAACAGGCTCAATCATTATTAGAAGATTTACAAAACAGAAACGAAAGAATGTTTCTTGTGACAGTGCTTGTAATGAACACAGCAGAAACAAAACAAAAACTGTCTACAGATTTATTTCAAGCACAAGGCATTGCACAGAAATATAACTGCTCTTTACGTCCGTTAGATTATCAGCAGGAACAAGCGTTAATGAGCAGTTTACCTCTTGCACAAAATCAAATTGAAATACAAAGAGTGCTGACAACAAGCAGTACCGCAATATTTGTGCCATTTACTACGCAAGAATTGTTTCAAGAAGGAGAAGCATTGTATTATGGTTTAAATGCCCTTTCTAACAACTTAATTATGGCTGACAGAAAACGTTTAAAAAATCCGAATGGCTTGATATTGGGAACACCAGGAAGTGGTAAAAGTTTTTCAGCAAAAAGAGAAATTACAAATGCTTTTTTGTTGACAAATGATGATATTGCTATTGTTGACCCAGAATCGGAATATTTTCCTCTTGTTTCAAGGCTTGGCGGACAGGTAGTAAAAATATCCCCTTCCAGTAACCATTATATCAATCCTATGGACATCAATTTAAACTATTCAGAAGATGATAACCCTTTGTCATTGAAATCTGATTTTATACTTTCTCTTTGTGAGCTGATAGTAGGAGGAAAAGAAGGGCTACAACCTGTAGAAAAAACAATTATTGATAGATGTGTGAGAATGATTTATCAAAACTATATGATTGAACCAAAACAGTCCAATATGCCTATATTAGGCGATTTATATGACAGTATGAGAGAACAGAAAGAACCAGAAGCACAACATTTGGCAACAGCACTTGAAATTTATGTCAATGGCTCTTTAAACATATTTAATCATAGAACAAATGTAGACATTCACAACAGATTGGTTTGTTATGACATCAAAGAATTAGGAAAACAGTTGAAAAAAATAGGAATGTTGATAATACAAGACCAAGTTTGGGGACGTGTGACAGAAAATAGAGCTGCACATAAATCTACACGCTTTTACATTGATGAAATGCACCTTCTTTTGAAAGAAGAACAGACTTCTGCTTATACTGTTGAGATATGGAAAAGATTTAGAAAATGGGGTGGTATCCCGACAGGTTTAACGCAAAATGTTAAGGATTTATTAGCGTCAAGGGAAATTGCAAATATATTTGAAAATTCAGATTTCATTTATATGCTCAATCAAGCACAAGGCGATA
>CAJTZO010000069.1 GCA_910583755.1 uncultured Clostridia bacterium | reverse complement strand
AACTGCCGGTAAGAAAATTTTATAAAACTTACACATTTTTCTTGACAAACCCAAACAAACCGAGAAAAACTATTTTTCTCGGTCTTTTTTTTATACTAACATGTCAATTTTGTGGGAAGATGGTGGATTTGCTGCTATCATACCCTCTAATAATTGTGTTGCTTGGGATTCTGCTGATTCCATAGCACCTTTTGTCATAGATAAACCTGCTTGCATCTGTATACTTGCTAAACTTAATCCTGTGCTCATTGCTGCTATATCCATAGTATCAACTCCTTCTTTATTTTAATCATATTGCTTATTATTATTATCGGAAAAAAATAAAATAAATTAACCTTATTTCCAAAATTTAATATTCTGATTTCTTTTGCTGCATCTCTATTAACATTTTAATAAATACATTCATTTGAGGTGTTAGATATTTATTTCTATGATAAATAACTTGTTTCCACATCACAATATCCCAATTTTCCACATTAATTTTTTTAATCTTTTTCTTTTCTATTTCTTCTAAAACAGCAATTTTAGGTAAAAAAGAAACTCCTTCCCCTCTTTTGATAAGCTCAACAATAATTTTTGTATCTCCTATTTCTAAAAATGGTTGAAAATTAATATGATTCTTTTCTACATATTCATCTAATTCTTTCCTATAACTAATTCCTTTTTCTGTTAAAATAAAATCCTCCTTTAATACTTCTTCAATGTAAACCTTTTCTTTTTTCGCAAAATCATGCTCAAAATAAGTAAAAAAGGAAATTTCCTCTTTTGCTAGATACGGCTTTATCCATTCTTTATGATATAATTCTCTATCAATAATAAATATAAAATCTACTTCATTATGCATCATCATTTCAATCAATTTATCTACATAGTTTGTTTTTACAATAATTTCTACTTCTGGATATTTCTTATGAAACTGATACAATATTTCTGTCATTTCACTATACAATAATGATTCTATCACACCAATACAAATTTTTCCTTTGATATGATTTTCTTTTGTACCATACAGCATTTTTTTCATTAAATTTCTGATTTCTTTCGCATATTCAAACACCTCCCATCCTTTTTCTGTTACAGATATCCTTTTTCCTACTCTTTCAAATAATGTAAGGTTTAATTCTTGTTCTAATTGTTGTATTTGTACTGTAACAGTAGATTGGGAATAGCCTAATTGTTCTGCTGCTTTTGTAAAATTTTGCACTTCTACAACTTTTAAAAAAGTCATTAAATTTCTAAATTCCATTAAAACCCCTCATATTAAAAATAATAATCTATTCTATTAAAACTATGAATTTTACAAATGATAAAAAATGATATATTATTAATAAAAATCATTTTTGAGAAAGGATTGAAACTTATGTCAACAAAAGTAAAAGTAAATTTATTAGGATTTTTAACCGTATTGTTTTGGGCGATGGCTTTTCCTTTTTCCAAAATTACAATTAGTCATTTTAATATTAACAGTGTTGCTGTTTTAAGATGTGGAATTGCTTCCATTTTTTTATGTCTTTTGGGATATAAAAAAATTTCTCTCCCCAAAAAACAAGATATTCCAAAGTTTTTTATTTCCGGGTTATTTGGATTCTTTTTATATCTTGTTTTTTTTAATACTGGGTTACAGTCCCTTACTTCTGCAACCTCTAGTATTATTATTGCAACGACACCCATTATGACATCTATTGTTTCAACTTTTTTGTATCAAGAAAAAATAAAATGGCTTGGTTGGATTGCAATTTTTATTGAATTTATAGGAATTATTGTTTTATCCTTATGGAATGGAATCTTTTCCTTAAATTTTGGAATCCTATGGACCTTATGCGCTGCTGCTGTATTTTGTATTTACAATCTTTATCAAAGAAAACTTTCTGCTTTGGGCTATCAACCAAATGAGATTGTAACCTACAGCATGATTTGTGGCACTATTTTATTATTATTTTTTTTACCAAAAGGCATTTCTGAATTTGTAACTGCTCCATCGATGCAAATGTTTGTAATACTTTCCTTAGGGATTTTTTCCAGTGCAATCGCCTATATTTTGTGGGGAAAGGCGTTAGCAATCGCAGAAAAAACAAGTGATGTAACTAATTTTATGTTTTTGACCCCCCTTCTATCAACAATATTAGGTTTTCTACTTTTAAAAGAAATTCCTTCCATGGGTACTTTTATTGGAGGCACAATGATATTGATAGGGATGGTGTTATTTCAGTTTGGAAAATAAAATTTTTTTCCATATAAAAATTAAAACATATTGACCAAAAATTTTTTGAAAAACCTCATTTTTCCAGTTACAAATAAAAGTGAATTGATAAATAAAAAGCATTATTCTTTACCAGAATAACGCTTATGTAACCATTATTGATTTTTATTTTTGATGTGTACATTAAAATAATAAATTAAAAGGCTTAATAAAATAATCGTCAAAATAACTACTACAAAAATACGAGAATCTTTAAAAGAAATAAAAATTGCTAAAAGTCCACAAAGCAAACTGACAATATACAATATTAACACTGCTTGACGTTGAGAAAAGCCCCTATCAATCAAACGATGGTGTAAATGTCCCCTGTCTGCTTTCATGATGGGCTGATGTTTTGCCATACGGCGCAACATCGCAAATAAAGTATCAAAAATAGGCAATCCTAAGCAAAGCATACTGACAATCAAGGCTAATATAGCATATCCTTTAAATACGCCCAATATACTTGTTACAGCCAACACAAATCCTAAAAAGGTAGAACCTGTATCTCCCATAAAAATCTCTGCTGGATTAAAATTTCGAGGCAAAAAGCCAAGACAAGCCCCTGCTAAAGATGCAGTTAACATAACAGCTGTTGTGCTACCTGTCATAATACATAGTATCATTAAACAAAGTGCTGCAATCGAAGATACTCCAGCAGCTAAGCCATCTAAACCATCAATCAAATTAACTGCATTTGTAACACCAACAATCCATACTAATGTAATGGGAACACTCAATGTTTGCAAATAAGTAGTAACTGGCCACATAACCACATTAATCCGCGTTCCTGAATAAATAACAATCAATGCTGCCACAATTTGAATACAAAATTTTAATCTTGCTCTTAAATTTTTGACATCATCTACCATACCAAGCACTACAATTATGCTTGCACCCACTACAAAACCTGTAAATTGTTTCACATTCATTTCCGGATTAAAACGATATAACACTAGCACTGTTATCATAAAGCCCATTACAATCGCAATTCCCCCCATACGAGGCATTGGTTTTTTATGCATTCCTCTATCCTTTGGAACATCAATAGCACCCATTTTCACAGAAATTTTTTTTGCTAAAGGAGTTGTTACTAAGGTAATTGCAAAAGCACTTGCAAAAGCTGCAATATATAAAAGCCAATTATAATCCAATATTATCCTCTCCTTAGATACAGATAGGCACTATTTTATGTCATAAGCTGTTAAAAACTTAAAAACATTATATCATTCTGTCAACAAAGTCTTTTTTTATGGACTCCATCCAGTCTATGTTTCATTCCGGTTGGTGCAGGACGAATGTCCAGTGGACATTCTGCACTCTACAAACTTTTTTAGAGTTTAAGATGGCGTCTCAAGGTTTTAACAGTTTGAGGCATTATTTTGTACCAAAAATTCTGTCTCCCGCATCTCCAAGACCTGGCACAATATAGCCATGCGCATTTAACATATTATCATATGCAGCTGTATAGATATCTACATCAGGATGCATACGTTGCACTTTTTGCACACCTTGTGGTGCACTTAAGACACAAAGAAGATTGATTTTTTTTGCGCCTTTTTCTTTTAAAAATCCAATTGCCGCCTCTGCTGTTCCTCCTGTTGCAAGCATAGGGTCTGTTAAAAACACAGTTCTTTCCTCTATATCAGAAGGTAATTTACAGTAATATTCTACTGGTAATAAGGTTTCTGGGTCACGATATAACCCAATATGCCCCACTTTTGCAGTAGGCATCAATGCCAAAAGTCCATCTGTCATACCAATTCCCGCTCTTAAAATAGGTACAATCGCTAACTTTGTATCAATCATTTTACAATCTGCTGTTGTAATAGGCGTTTCTACTGTTGTTTCTACTAAAGGTAAATCTCTTGTTGCTTCATAAGAAAGAAGCATTGCTACTTCTTCAATCAACTCTCTAAATTCTTTTGAGCCAGTATCACGACTACGGAGCATTGCAATTTTATGTTGAATCAATGGATGTTCTGATATAAATAATTTACCCATACGTATCCTTCCTTTCCGTTTACTGCTCTATTTGTTCAATTCTTCTGCTATGTCGTTCCTCATTGGAAAAAGGTGTTTCCAAAAATACTTTTACAATTTCCAGTGCAAGACCAACACCAACTACTCTTGCACCCAATGCTAAAATATTTGCATCATTATGTTCTCTTGTTGCCTTTGCAGAAAAACAATCTCCACAGAGTGCCGCACGAATCCCTTTGATTTTATTTGCTGTGATAGAAACACCAATTCCTGTGCCACAGATTAAAATTCCCTTGTCACATTCTCCATCTGCAACTGTATGTGCCACTTTTTTAGCATACACAGGATAATCACAAGATTCCTCTGAATTGGTTCCAAAATTTTTGTATGCTATTTTTTCTTTTTCTAAATAAGCAATCACTTCCTGCATTAAAGCATATCCGCCATGATCACAACCTAATGCTATCATATTGTTTCCTCTTTTCTACACATTTATTTCTTTCCCCCATTTTCATAATATTTTTGCTCAGTCTGTCAAAAGACATGTTGTCTCAAACTTTACAAACTTTAAAAAAAACTTTAGGAATTTATTATCGTTTTTTTAAAAAAGCGTAATCATTTTATAGCCAGCCGCCTTTTGCAGGCGGTTCATAATGGCAAGCCCCTCTCCTTCTTGTGGTACTGTTTCAGAATAAACCACTTCCACACCTAAAAAGTCAAACTTTCTAAGATGTTTAAACAAATTTGCACCAATTTGCTCTAAATTCTGCCTATCTCCCAAAGAAAGCACAATTTCACAGTCATAACTGTCTTTTGTTTGGTCTGTTGCCAAAATACCAATTTTTTTCGTAGAATTTCTTGCCAGTTCTTGTATCTTTTCCTGTACCTTTTGCAAATCATTCCCCTGTATCAATATGACATCTGCTTTTGGAGAATAATGCGTATATTTCATTCCTGGTGCTTTTGGAATTAAATTTTGACTTGGTTTTGCTAAAACAGTTGGGTCTATTTCAATTTTTCCGATTACAGATTCTATCATTTCTTTTGTAACTGCACCCGGACGTAAAAGCATAGGAATTTCACCAGAAACATCCACAATTGTAGATTCCAAACCTACTTCTGCATCTCCACCATCAATAATCATATCAATTTTACCCTCTAAGTCAAATATTACATGGGAAGCTTTTGTAGGACTCGGTTTTCCAGAAGAATTTGCACTAGGTGCTGCAATGGGTAAATGAGCCGCCTGAATCAAAGCCTGTGCTACTGCATGAGAAGGAAATCGTACTGCTACTGTAGAAAATCCTCCTGTAATTTCTAATGGTACACAGTCTGCTTTTTCAAAAATAATAGTCAAAGGTCCAGGCCAAAAAGCATCTATCAATTTTTCTGCCTTTTTAGAAACTTTTTTAACAATATCATACAATGCTTTTTTTTCTGCAATATGAAGTATCAAAGGGTTGTCCGAAGGACGTCCCTTTGCCTCATATATCTTTTTACAAGCTACTGCATCTAAACCATTTGCGCCCAAACCGTATACGGTTTCCGTTGGAAAGGCAACCAAACCACCATTTTTTAAAATCTCTGCTGCCTGCTGTATTACTTCTTCTTTTGGTGCTTGTCTTTCTACTGTCACCAGGATTGTCTTCATAATTATAAGTTCGCCCCACAGCATTTTTTATATTTTTTGCCACTGCCACAAGGACAAGGGTCATTTCTGCCGATTTTTTTCGCTTTTACAATCGTACGGGATTTTTTCTGTTCTTTTGTAAAATTCTTTCTTTCCTCTTCTGTATAAATGTTGTCCCATTGTGGTAGTTTATAAAGATGTTCTGCTTTATATTCCACCATTTTTTTATATAATTTTTCAAAATCAATTTCTAATTTGATAGGGCTGTTCTCTTCCAATTCATTCATCTCATATGGTTTTGGCAATACCTCATTAATGCCATCTATAAATGCAACAATTTCTTCTGAGGTTACTCCAAAACGTAATGCTAGTTCAGAAACAGCGCCCTGTAATACACTTACTTTTTCCCCTAAAATATATTCATAAATCTTTTGCTCCTTTGGTAAAAAGTCATCCCATACTTCTTCCATACTTTTACCATCTTTACTAAATGCTTTGTTCATCCAATTTTCATATAATGTCATTATTCGCCACTCCTTATATTCAATCATTAAATTTTAAAATTAAAACATACTAATAGAAATAATAATATATAATCTCTTTCAATGCAACAAAAAATTATAAATCAGATAGAATTTTCAGTTGTAATTATTGGAAAATGAATGGATTAAAAAAAGTTTTTTCCCTTAATTAAGTTTAAAATAACAAAAATCTCCCACTCTGGGGAGATTCCAGCTTGTCAAAAAACCTTGAGGGCTAGCCCTCAAACTCCTGATTCTTTCTTGAAAGAAAGAATCAAAGAACTTTAATGCGAAACTAGCGTTTCGCT
>CAJTZO010000068.1:2580-6897 GCA_910583755.1 uncultured Clostridia bacterium | reverse complement strand
TTTCCGTAGAAATCATTCTGTCAATCACTCTTTGAAATCTGTTTGCAATGCTTGCGGCATTTGCTGCAATTACATCATAGCGCATAGGGCCGCTTAATAATTCCTTTTGTGCCTCTTTGGTAACAATAAAGCCTTTTTTTAGCCACTGTGCCCCAAATTCCAATAAAAATGTCTGTACATTTTCCGTTGGGATGCTGTCCAATTCTCCAACAGCAAAATCGTCTTCACTGTATAAATCGTGGCTCTGAAATTCTACCGGCATTTTGTAGGTACTTCCACTGAATCCTTCTACCATACATAATTGTAAAAATTGAATATCCTGCCATGCCTGTTTGAGTATTGCAAGAGAAATATTTGCAGACTGTGCAAATGCCCCTGTAGAAGCAATTGCAGGAACAGTTTCATCTAAAAACACACCTTTTTCTTTTTGCAGCGCATCTAAAAATGCTTTCGTGTCTTTGTCTTTTTTTCTTTCCATGCTTTTTAACACACTGTCTACAATCGCATTGTTGGCTTTTCTCAATTCTTTATCCATGCAAAAACTATTGTCTTTTTTCTGCAATACCTTGTCCATTTCTTCCATCATGCTGTCGATAATGGAATATTCTTTTCCTTCTGTTACGATTGCCTTTGTTTTGCCTTCCTCTTTTGTCATCCCTAATTCCTTCAATTTATTTTCTATTTCTAAGGCATCTAAAAATTCTTTTTCTTGTTTTAAAAAGTTTCTGATGTCCTCTTTTTCAGAAAAAGTAGCACCTTTTTTCAAGATTGCTTCTTTTACATTTTTTGTATAGTTCAGTTTTTCCACTTCATCTAAAAGAAATTGCTGTGCCTGTTCTTTTTGTTTTTTGGCTTTTGCTTCAGCCGTCATTGCCTGCACTTTTTGCTCTGCCTGTTCCGCCTGTTTTTTGAGTGCAATCACACTGTCGCAAAGTGAAATCTCTGCTTCCTGTGCCTCTTTGTTTTGTTCTTTCCAGTTTTCCAGTTCTTGTAAACTCATATCAAAAAAATTCATAGTTTCCTCCTCTATCTCATCTAATACAATGGGCAGTTGTAAAGCACTTTTTTCCGCTGGATTCAATACCACGTCCCAAGTATATAATTTTAATTTTTTTGCTATCTGCACTGTTTTTCCGTTTCTTTTTTCTCTTTTGGAGCTTCCTCTCATTCTGTTGGAAAATCCAATCGGTAAACCGTTGTCCAAAAATGTTTTTACTTGTTTTCCCATTTCGGTATCCAGCGGTTTGTATTCTGCCCAAACATTATTTTGCTCATCAATATAGGCATCTCTGAATTTGACAGCACTGTGCGGAATGGAAGTTGTAAAATAAATTTTGCCATCTGCTCCCCTGTAGGGAGTAGGGTGTGGGTGTTCTCCTGCATAAGGAAACTCTTGTTTTTTTAGTTCTTCCAGCGCATCTTGATATACTTGTTTTGGGTATAATCTGTTATTTCCGTTGATATTGTCCACTATTGCCACAATTTGCTTGTACCAGCCGCTTTTTTGCCCTTGTTCATCCAGAAGTGCTTCTGCCTTTTCTATATAAAAATCTGTATCTTTTTCCAAAATCATCACCTCATTGTTTCCAGACCATCTTTAAAACCCGTTTAACTCTTTTTCTCCTCGTTTAACTTTTTTTCCTTGATATTTTTTTATCCATAAAAAAAAGACACGTTTAAAATGCCCATAAATGGCTTTTAAAAGGTATCTAAAATATTACGCTCTTTTTTGTTCCTTCTTTTTCCTCTTTTTTTGCCCTTTTTTGAGAGGAAAAAAAGGTTCTTGAAAAATAGTTGAAAACATTTTAAACCGATTTTAAAATGCTCAGTTCGTCAATAAACTTCTGTTTGCGAATGGGAAAACGAAGTTTTCCCCGAAAGTTTTTTGTCTCACTTTTTTTCAAAAAAGTGAGTGGGTTTGGGCAAAGCCCAAGCTTTTTCTGCTTGCAAGCGTGTTTTTAAAGTGGTCTGGAGGAACTTTTCACAAGTGAAAAAAGTTCCTCCAGAAACTTCTGATTTTTATCAAATTTAGTATAAACCACTTTTTTGACAAGCTGAACATTTTAAACCGATTTTAAAATGTTTTTTCAGTATTAAAAAAAGAACCGTTTAATGACTTGTTCAGGTCAATATAAACATCAGCATACTTAATTTTTCAGAAAGATAATTATTAATTCAAAATTTCTTCTTTTATTTTACCTTCTTCTTGTAACTTTCTCAAACCGCTACAAAGCATATAGATTGATTCTGCATAATATCTAAGTTTTGTTTTATCTTTTTCTGGTGCATTTGATAAAAGGAATTGCTCTACATCCTTTTCAAATTGAAATATTTCATTTGTGCTCATGCCACCTTTTAAGTAACGCTGTATCAATTCTTCACCTTTTGTCATATTTCACCATTCCTTAATACTATTAAGTCATTCATTGTTTTTTCATAATCTTGTAAAGAAACATTTTCTTTTATTAAAATTTCAGTTATTTTATCTTCTAACCATTCATATCTATTTGGTAATGGAACATGAAATAATTTTTTTGCAAATTCTAAGTCTGTACCCAGACGGGCATTTTTATTAATATTTTTTAATGCCTCTACAAAATCTTCATAGCCTTCTATACCTTTGATACCTTTTTCTTTACAAATTTGTTGCTTTAAAAATTCAACAGACCCTTCTTCTATAAATTGATTATGAGCATAGGTTAACACATCATAATGGCTACAGGAACAAGAATGTAGCATTTCATGCAATATCATTCCATCATCTGCATAGTTTGCTACTGTAATATCACAATTCCATTCTTTTCTAGCAAATTCAATATCTTTGTTAACAAGAATTTTACCGCTCCATTTGGAAGGATTTACAGAATATTCTTCCGCTACTACTTTCATCTTTTCAGCAGCCCTTTGCAATTCCTCTTGTGTTCTAATTTTATTATAGTTTGAATTATCTTTTTTATCAATGGTTTTTGGTATATTATCAAAACTTCTGCTTTTTCTTTCCGAAAAAACAGGTAACCAAGTACATCTACACCGTGGATGCAGCGGGTTATCTGGTGCCTCATTAATAGTAAACACTTGTCCATGTAAACTACGGCAAATATCACAAGTCTTTAAGTCAAGGGAAGCGTGCCACACAACTTTGCTTGCACCTGCTCCTCTGTAGGTATTTTTTGTGCTTTCATTGTAGGCGTGTCCCAATTCTGTAATGGCTATCATTTCGGCTCTGACAGGGTTTTTAATTTTATTTTCTATTTTCTTTTTTTGCTCTTTCCAGCTTTCTCCCTGTTCATAGCCTTTTACCAGTATTTTTCGTATTTCTTCTATGGTTGTCTGCTGCATTTTAGATACCCTTAAAAGGCTATTGTTTAACAGTTCTTCTGCAATATCCTGTTTTTCTATGCCAATACGAATATGGATATTTTCATCATCCTTTTCATCATCCATAAAAACTTGTTCTACTATGGCTTGTGCTCTTTTTGCTCCCAAATCATAAGCCTTTTTAATATAGTTGATATAAAACCCTTTGTCTTGGTTCTGCCATGCCTTTTTGATGTTGCTTTCTATTGTTTCTGCCGTACTTTCTTTGGTTTGTTCCCAAATCCCATCAAAAAAAGACCTCCATTTTTTTGTAAATTCATTGGAAAGTCTTTCTATTTTTTCAAAATCTTTTTCGTGTTCATCTGTCAACACTTCTTCTTCAGAAGTTATATTCTTTTTTTTTACTTCTTTTAACTGTTGGATGTTATTTTCCAGTTTTTGTTGTTCTCCATTTTCTTCCAATATTTTCTGATACATTCTGCTGGGGTCTTCAATATCAAAGTCATCTGCAATAAGCTGGATTGCTTTTTCATGGCTGATAAGCTGTTTCCCGCCGCCTTTTGCCAGTGCATTTTGAATACTTTCCACTCTTTCTGTGGTACTTTCCTCTGTTTTTCTGCTCCAAACAATATCATAAGAAACATTTTCCGGATTGATTCCCTGTAATAAAAGCTGGAAATCAATAATCGCTCTGTATCCGGAATAAATATTGTTATCTCCATATTCCAACCGGTCTGTAATATTTTCCAGTGTCTGTAAATAGTGTGGATACTGTACTTTTAACACATCACGGTTAATGCCTTGCCCCCCTGTAATAATTGCTTTTGGCACCAACAAATTTATCCATAACATATTTTCTATCATTTCCACATCTTTGATTTCATCCAGATTTGCTTCATCATGTAGCGCACTGACTTCTACATTGCCAATATAATCTGTCAACATATGTGCATTTGAGGTAGGCGTTCCGTTTTCATCTACCATAGCATTTGCCCTTTT
>CAJTZO010000068.1:0-2480 GCA_910583755.1 uncultured Clostridia bacterium | reverse complement strand
TGGTGCTTTTTCTCCAGCCATTTGATAGATTTGTGAAATATCTATTTGCGAAAATGCTTTTTGATTGTCTATAAAATTTCCGTATTCGTCTACATTGCGCTTGATAGTTAAGGCTGGTGCCCTTTTAATTTCCGTAATCAAACCACTTTTTTTATCCAGTATGATATTTAAAAATAAATCTCCATCTCGGAGTAATGCTCTTGCATGTTCGGTGCAAAGAATATATAATTTTGTTCTTTCTAAAAAATCATCTACTATTTTTTGCACTCTTTCACTTTCTGCACAAACCTCTGTTGTTTGTTTTAATTGCTTTTGTTTTCTCTTTTTATCTTTTTCAGAAGCGTTGACAATAATAGAAAAACCGCCTTTTGTGGCATCTTCCCCAATCAGGGCATTTGCTCTTTGAAACCGAATATCTCCGTTTTCTCCACATAATTCATTGACTTCTTTTACAATGTGGTATCTGTCCTGCGCAGTGCGAAATAATTCTGTTTCATATTGCGTAGGGATTTCCACAAAACTAATGCTTTGTTTGTTGTCTTTCTTTTTAAATCTTGCTAAAAAGTTTTCTAACATTTTGTTTTTTATTTTCGTTATTTTCACCCCCCTTAATGTTTCCCCTCTATTTTGCAAAAACGCTAGTTTTTGCTTAAAAGTTCTTTGCTCCGCTTTCTTTCAAGAAAGCGGATAGGGGTTTGGGGACAAAGTCCCCAAGGTCTTGTCATTCTATCTCCGCATTGGTTCCGCCAGCAAAATTCAAAAGTACCCACTCTGCTGTGTTGAAGTGTTTGACATTGATATTTTGCAAAAATACATCAATGTTGTTTGCACTTTCATCAAAGGTAATAGAATAATCGTCAATTTTAGGACTGTCTAATGGGTTCAATGGTTGCTTTAACTGGTCAAAAAAGGTTCTGATTCGTACTTCCGCGTCTCGTTTCATTTTGGTTGTCATAGCTCTGCCCTGCCATTTTGCCGCCACAAAAAACAAGGAATTTTCTATCCAACTGTTGAGCCGTCTCCGGTTGACTTTTCTATTTTCGTTGTCCGTTAAAACTTCTCCAGAAACATCCTTAATGGCTAAAGTATAGTCGTTTCCCATTCTCCAACCTAATTTTCCCTGTCCTGTTTCAGAAGGTTTTAGCGTAAAACAAGCAATTTGATTTTCATATAAAAAAGTCAACTGGTCAAAATCAAACAATTCATCACTACCACTAAGCCAAGTACATTCTAAAGCAAGCCCACTATTTTCAATCGCTCCTGTAGCGTGTACGATTGCTGATAAACATGCTCCACTGATTTCTGCACCTGTATTTGCTTTATAACTTCCCGTTACCATTTGACAAAAATCTGTATCATAGGTTTTTCGGTAGGCGATAGTTTCTTCTCCTGTTTCTCCCACTTTTAAGCTGTTTGTACCGCAATATGTCATATTGTTATATTTTTCTCCAAAAGCATATAATGCTTTGTCTGCTGCTGAACTGCTAAATCCAATATAACTACTGTCTGTTACTTGTTTTCCTGCAAGTTCCAATAATTTCAATCCTGTTCGTATCCCTGTACCACTGTCAAATGTCCCAATATAATCCCTTTCTGTAAGTCTTGCACCGTTAGACCCTCCGTAAAGTTGCGTCTGTTCTATCACAGCAGGCTTTTTTTCCTGCATGGTTTCCGCTGTACTTTTTAAATCTTCTAACACAAAATGATAGCTTTTTTCATTGACCACTTTTATAGCATAGTTTTCACTTTCTTCCTCCATTGTTAAGCCTTTGTATGTTTCATAACTGTCTAAGTCCGAATATAATTTTAAAGTAAATGTATCCTCTTTTTCTGCAATCACCTCTGCTGTAAATAGATTGGCATATTCTCCAGGATATTTTGCACTTACTTTTAGTGTTGGTGTAGGCATTTCTTGGCTATCCATCAGTGTCAAGCCTGCTGTTGCATATCCATTCCCTAAAATTCTAACAAAAACTGCTTTTTTCGCTCTTGCCATATGTAAATGTGTTAAAAGTTGATTGCCTTTACACCCCTTATCACTCATTTCTCCCAAGACAGGACGCAATAATTCTGTCATTCGCTTGGTAGGTGTTTCACTGCAATAAATGTATTCATTAATAGGTCCTCTGTCAAATTCCCCCACAAACCCTAATACAAAATCAGGCATTGTAAAATTTTCCTCTTGTGGTACTGGCATCTCATTCACATAAATATCAGGTGGCATTGTCCGAATGTCCCCCGTAAATCCTCTTAAAATTGGCATATCTGTCTAATCCTTTCTTTCAATTTTTTTAAATACCTTTTAAGTGCTTTTAAATCCTTTTTAAATATCTTTTAAAATAATATTTTTCCTTTAGCGAAACGATAGTTTCGCTCTAAAGTTCTTTGCTTCTTTCTTTCAAGAAAGAAGTAAGAGTTTGAGAGCAAAGCTCTCAAGGTTTTTAACTATTTTTTATTTTCCCTGTAAAATTCATTTGTTT
>CAJTZO010000067.1 GCA_910583755.1 uncultured Clostridia bacterium | reverse complement strand
CAAAAAAATCGGCAAAAACAATCCCAAAGCTGAACAAATAAAAAAAGATAATGCCATTAGGCAAGAGTGGAATAAAATCGCTGATGTGGCTCTTGTGGTTGGTATTAGTGATAAAAAGATAAAGGTAATAAAAAAGAATGAAATAACGACAAAAATACAACGGTCTGTGGAAATGGAAGGCTGGAAACCTGAACTATTTTATCAGATTATGGTAAATGCAAATGGTATTTTAAAAGATGTCATTCAAAAACATAAAATGCAGTTAAAACCTACTTTAAACGTTGACATTGAAGAATTTAAGAAAATGGAAACTTTAAATTTAAAATTACATAGACAAGTGGAAGAAATACAAAAATTAGAAAATGTAGAATTACCAAAATTAGAAAAAGAACTGAAAAATATAAGAGGATTTTTTAAAGGAAAACAAAAAAGATTACTTCAGCAGAAAATATAAGATTGCAAAGAGAATATTAATGTTAGCAAAGAAAATTTACAAGAAATGGTTTACCAACAAGGTTATAAAGATGTAGAAACATTTTTAAAATTGTATTCTGAAAGCAAAAAAGTTGTGGAACAATGGAAAAAAGAAAAATATGCTAAAAAAGAGAGTATTATAGAGAAGCTGAAAGAATTAGAACGAAAAGCGAATGTATATGAACAAACTATAGAACAACATAAAGACATAGAGAGATAGTCAGATAAAAAAGAACTTTTGATTTTAAGTAATGAAGGCTTGTTATATTAATTGGTAATATTATATATATTTTGATGAAAAATGTTGCTTTTATTTCTAATTTAGTGTATAACAATATTTATAAAGATAAAGGGGTGTCTATATGGCATTAATACCTACAAAAAAAATAGATAATTTTAAAAATCAAACTATAGATACGATAACAGATAATGTAAAATTGATTTCTAATGCTTCTAATCGTTTGATTAATGCAAAAAACGTGAAGCCATTTTTAAAATGGGCAGGTGGAAAAACTCAACTTTTAGAAGAAATTAGAAAGTATTATCCATTTATGAATAAAAGTATAACAAAGTATGCAGAACCTTTTGTAGGTGGTGGAGCCGTGCTTTTTGATATACTTTCAAAATACGATTTAGAAGAAATTTATATTAGTGATATTAATGGAGAATTGATAAATACTTATAAAATCATACGCGATAATCCAAATAAGCTAGTAAAAATTCTTTTTAATATGCAAATGGAATTTATTTCTCTTACGATAAATGATAGAAAAAACTACTATTTACAAAAAAGAGAAAGATTTAATTTTTTAAAAGTGAATGATAATGAGGCAATAGAAAAAGCGGCATTAATGATTTTTTTAAACAAAACTTGTTTTAATGGCTTATTTAGGGTAAATAAAAAAGGATTATTCAATGTTCCGATGGGAGCATATAAGAATCCATTAATATGTGATAAAGAAAATATTTATGTGGTATCAGAAAAATTAAAAAATGTAAATATTGTTTGTGAAGATTACAAAAAGTCGGTAGATTTTATTGATGAATATACTTTTGTTTACATAGACCCACCATATAGACCTCTTACAGATACATCGAATTTTACAGCTTATACAACAGATTTATTTAATGATGAAAAACAGAAAGAACTTGCAAATTTTATTCATACTATTCATCAAAAAGGTGCAAAAGTACTTGTTAGTAATTCGGACCCTAAGAATGTGAATGAGAATGATGATTTTTTTGATACGATATACAAAGATTATAATATAAAAAGAGTAGAAGCTGCTCGTATGATTAACTGCAATGGCAAGTCAAGAAACAAAATAAAAGAACTTTTAATATCAAATTTTAGGAGGGACTAATTATGCCATATGGAGAATATGCACAATGTCCTTGTTGTGGAAAAACAGCTTATGGAAAAGATAATATTGAAAAAAAGTTTGGTTATCGTGACATGGGAGATGGGAGGATTATTCCACAATCTTATTGCAAAAAATATCGTTCTGCTGGTTGCAAAGCAGGATACCACTGTAAAGTGAAATGAGGTTTCATATATGAAGAATAGAGATTTTAAAGCATGGCTGTCAGAATTTCGTAACAGTATTGCTGATTATGGATATTATGTTGATTTTAAAAAAATATATCGTAATATTGATAATATAAAAATAGAATTAAACATATTAAATTCATTGATAGGCTCAAAAAATATAGAAAGTGATTTTGAAGTACTTATTAAAAAATATCCAGAAGTTTTAAAATGTATTCCTTTGCTTTTAGCAGTTAGAACAAATGAAATATATGCTATTGATGGTGATGGCGAATTTACATATCAATTTAGAACTCCTAACCTTTCTATAGAGCAATATAAAATATTTATGAGAAAAACAGGATTATTTGACTTAATTCAAAATCATATTATCAATAATATTATAGACTATGTTACAGGTGTTGAAACAGGTTTGGATTCTAATGCCAGAAAAAATCGTGGTGGTCATTTGATGGAAAATTTAGTAGAAAGTTTTATTAAGAAGTCAGGTTTTACAAGAGATAAGACTTATTTTAAAGAAATGTATATTCACCAAATAGTAGAGAAGTGGAATATTGATTTATCAGCTATTTCAAATGAAGGAAAAACAGAAAAACGCTTTGATTTTGTTATAAAAACAGATAGTATGATATATGGAATAGAAACAAATTTTTATAGTAGTGGTGGTTCTAAATTGAATGAAACAGCTAGAAGTTATAAAACGCTTGCATTAGAAGCAGATAATATTGATGGTTTTACATTTGTGTGGTTTACTGATGGAAAAGGCTGGACAAATGCTCGTCATAATCTTGAAGAAACATTTGATGTTATGGAGCATATTTACAATATCAAAGATATGGAAAATGGTATTATAGATAAAATTTGTATTTAAAACTGAAAAATGATTTTCTATAAGTGAGAAATGTATTTTTTAGTATAAAGGATTTAAAAATGATAAAAAAGAAAGTAAAAAGATGGGAACCTGAAAATTTTAAACCAGAAATGACAACAATTTGGTCCTTTCCACAACATGGAGATTGGGCAACTCATGATTCAAAATGGCGAGGAAATTGGTCACCATATATACCAAGAAATATCATATTAAAATATTCACAAGAAGGAGATTTGCTTCTTGACCAATTTGTAGGTGGAGGAACCACGCTTGTTGAAGCAAAACTTTTAAACAGAGATATTATTGGCATTGATATTAATCAAAATGCTCTTAAAGTATGTAGAGAAAAAACTTCTTTTAACTATGAACCAGCAAAGGGAAAAGTCTATATCAAAAAAGCAGATGCCAGAAATCTTCATTTTATTCCTAATGAAAGTATTGATTTAATATGTACACATCCACCATATGCAAATATTATCAAATATAGTGAGAATATTGATGAAGATTTATCACAATTAAAAATTCAAGATTTTATACAAGAAATGAAAAAAGTTGCAGAGGAAAGCTATCGTGTTTTAAAAGAAGATAAATTTTGTGCTATTCTTATGGGCGATACTAGACAAAAAGGTTATATGGTACCACTGTCATTTGATATTATGAAAGTTTTTGAGAACATAGGTTTTAAGCTCAAAGAATTAATTATTAAAGAGCAACATAATTGTCAATCAACAGCCTATTGGGAAATAAATAGTGAAAAATATAATTTTTTACTTATTAAACATGAGCATTTGTTTATATTTAGAAAGTGAGGAATAAAAATGTCATTTTTGATTTCAGTATTTGTAAATGAAGGAATTGTTTTAGCAAGTGACAGACGTATTACATATACAGATACACAAATTATTAATGGAAATTTAGTTAAAAGGATTGGAATACATAATAATAATTCTACAGATAAAACTTTTATATGTCCAAATGGTGCAGGAATATCAGTTTGTGGAAATGCTACACTATTAAATAAACCAATAACAGGATTTATTTTAGACATGATACGAACAAAAATAAGTGAGACATGTGAAATTGAGGATATTCCTCAAATTATTATTAATTATTTTAATGCTTTAGAAGAAATACCTGACACAGATTTTATTGTTGCTGGTTATGACATAAAATACAAGAAAAGGCAATTGATATATAAATTAAATGTGCAAACTAAAAAGGTGGAAAACATAGATACAACATTACAAGGAGCTACATGGCAAGGAGAGACTTCTACATTTACTCGGTTAATTAAGAATGTAGCTTTGAAAATTGAAGATGGTACTTATGAAGATTTACCTGTTGAAAATATATTATTTGAATTTTTTACTTTACAAGATGCTGTTGATTTTGCTCGGTATGCTGTTGAGACAACTATTCAAACAATGAGATTCAAAAATGTTGTTGAAACTGTTGGTGGGGATGTAGATATATTAGTAATTACACCAAACGAAACGAAATGGTTGCAAAAAAAGAATTTATTTTAATTATATTTTCTGTTTCAATACAGGTAATATAATAAAAAAATTAAATTTATTAGATATAGAAAGGATAAGAAAATGAAATTTATAGAAACAGTAAATGAGCTTATATCAAAAAAAGAAATTCAAGAGGAATCTACTGATTTTTTTGAAGATATTATTAAAGCACTATTAGGTAATCCTATATCTACTGGCAAGATTATTATTTTTCTTGCAAAATTTCCTACTCTTATTCATGAAAAATTACTTTGGTCAAAATTTGAAATGTTTCTAAATGGCATATATTTATCTAAAGATGATTGTAACAAATTATATGATAAATTGACAAAAGATGGAGAAAAGAAAGATAATTCTCAGCGATTATTGTCGTATATAGATAAAGCAGAAACACAGAAAAAAATAAAGTATTTAATTAATGCAACACACTGTTTGCTTATAGATTTTATTGATTTATCAACTTATTTTCGTATTTGTTATGCAATAGTACATACTTTAGAAGAAGATTTGCAATTTTTAAAGCAGAACATAAATAAAACTGAATTTTCGTGGAATTTATGCGTTCAAGGATTACTAACAACAGGGCTTATGTATCAAAGTGTATTTGATGGAAATGGAGAGCAAAAATATTCTTTTACATCTACTGCAAAATTGATAGACCAATTCGCTTTAAGTTGTGATAATATTAATAGATATCCTAATATTGGAACTATTCAGATTGAAGAAACACCATTAACAATGAATATATTACATCCCAATTTAGAAGATATGATGGCAACAGATGAAGAAGTTAATGAAATGTTGAATGAGGTATTTGGAAAATAAAAAATATATTGATTTTAGATTCTGGCTCTAATTTGGCTCTAAAAATTTTGGATATATGGTATAATATGTGCAAAACAAAGCACTTTAAAGTATAGAAATGAAGAAAAATCAATAAAAATAACAATGATTTTACAAAAGAGAAAACGTGAAGGTGGTAGAACAGTAGGTGCTGGTTCTGTTACTGAAATCATTGAGTAATATTTATCTAGTCAATAGATAGTTTGTGTAAAAACGGAAAAACCCTTGAAAGTATAAGGCTTTCAGGGGTTTTATTTTTTATAATTTATGAAAATCGTAATAAAAATAAAAAATGAAATAGAAAATATTATCACAAAAAATGAAGAATGGCTCTAATTTGGCTCTATTTTTTATTATTTTTAAACTGTTTTTCTAAATATTCATTTCTTAATTTTGTTCTAGTCATAGAATCTAGTTTTGGATACACTTTTTTATGAAGTGATATTTGAGAATAAGCATCTGCTTTTTCTCTTTTCCATATATCATACATTTCTTTGCTTGTAAAATAAGACTCAAAGCCATTACGATTTTCTTCAAATGAACTAAGAAACTCGCACATATCAGCATTTTCTGTATGCTCTTTATCATTGCCATAAAATTTTATAGCAGTATACCAATGATTTTCATTATCTTCTATATCATTTGGTAAATGGTCATTGATTTCTAATTCAAAACGTAATTCTTTAATTTCGTCTAACTGAAATAATATTCTAGCAACATCTCCCATTGTAGAGATGTTATTTTTTTCTGCGGATAAACCAAAAAGCCAATCTAAAGAAATACAATATTTTGTTGCAATTGTCAATAGTACATCAGTTGAAGGTACAGCATTTCCATTTTCGTAACTGGATAATGTAGATTGTGTAATACCAATAGATTCAGCAAATGTAGTTTGATTTAATTTTAACTGGCTGCGTAATAATTTAATACGTTGTCCCATGGTTGCAATGTCCATAATAGCCCTCCTTTACTATAATATAGTATAACATTTTAAATAATTATTGACAATATAAATAATAATATAGAAAATATCAATATAATCATTGACAAAGAAAATTTTGTTTGCTATTATATTGATATAACAAATAAATAGTTGTTTTTAAAATAATAATTTACAGAAGGAGAGATGTAAATGTCGATAACGAAAGATAACAAAACGCATACTTGGACAGTACAGTTTTATTACACTGATTGGACAGGAGAAAAAAAGCATAAAAAGAAAAGAGGATTTGTCACAAAAAAAGAGGGACAGGAATGGGAAAGAAGATTTTTAAACAAAGCTCATGCTGATATGAATATGAAAGTATCTGATTTTATAGATATTTATTTTGAAGATAAAAAGTGTGAGCTAAAAGAAAGAAGTATTAGAAATAAAAAGTACATGATAAAAGCACATATTGTTCCATACTTCGGAAATAAGGCAATGAATAGTATTACTCCAGCAGATTTGATACAATGGCAAAATACGATGAGAGAAAAAGGATATTCTCAAACCTATTTGAGAATGATTCAAAATCAGATGACAGCATTATTTACCCATGCTTGTAATATTTATAATTTAGCAAGCAATCCTTGCAGAAAAGTAAAGAAAATGGGAAAGTCTGATGCAGATAGATTAGATTTTTGGACAAAAGAAGAATATGATAGATTTATCGCTACTATTGAAAAAAACAGCAGATATTATGTTATATTTGAAATTTTGTTCTGGACAGGTTGCAGAATAGGAGAACTACTTGCTTTAACATTACAAGATATTGATTTTAAAAGTAATCAAATAAATATTAGGA
>CAJTZO010000066.1 GCA_910583755.1 uncultured Clostridia bacterium | reverse complement strand
ATTTGATAAGGAAAAACACTAGTTTTTCCATGAAAGTTTTTTGTCCAACTTTTTTAAAAAAAAAGTTGGTGGGTGTGGGTGAAACCCACAAAAAAAAGACTTTATGGACAAGCTGGAACTTTTTTTAAAAAGTTATTGACTTTTTAGATATGAAATGATAAAATATTGCAGTGTCTTGAAAATAAGACTTTTTTTCTTGCTTATTTTTATAGAACAATGATAATTGCAATGGCAGAATGTATTTATTTTGTAAGGAGGTGCAACAAAATGCCAACATTTAATCAGTTAGTAAGAAAAGGCAGACAGACTGTTGAAAAGAAATCTACTGCCCCAGCGTTACAAAAAGGTCTCAACTCTTTAAAGAAGAAAACAACTGACGTTTCTTCTCCTCAAAGACGTGGCGTTTGTACAGCAGTAAAAACTTCTACCCCTAAAAAGCCTAACTCTGCTTTGAGAAAAATTGCCAGAGTTCGTCTTTCTAATGGAATTGAAGTAACTGCTTATATTCCAGGTGAAGGTCACAATTTACAAGAACATAGCGTTGTTCTTATCAGAGGCGGAAGGGTAAAAGATTTACCTGGTGTGCGTTACCATATTGTAAGAGGTACTTTGGATACCGCAGGCGTTGCAAACAGAATGCAAGCTCGTTCCAAATATGGTGCAAAACGTCCAAAAGCGAAAAAATAATCAAAAGTAATGCCTTATACAAAATAATAACATCTGCAAATTGCTTAAAGATAAATTGTATGAAGGCATGAAAACACGAAATTATCGTGAAGTACCGAGAATAGATTTATTCATTAAGGAGGGAAGAATCGTGCCAAGAAAAGGACATGTCGCAAAGAGAGAAGTTTTAGCTGACCCTTTATATAACAGTAAATTGGTTACAAAGTTGATTAACAGCATTATGTTAGACGGCAAAAAAGGTGTTGCTGAAAAAATTGTTTATGGTGCATTTGAAAAAGTAGCTGAAAAAACAGGAAAAGAACCTTTAGAGGCTTTTGAAGAAGCATTGAACAATATTATGCCAGTATTGGAAGTAAAAGCTCGTCGTGTTGGTGGTGCAACTTATCAGGTGCCAATGGACATTAGACCAGAAAGAAGAAGAACATTAGGTCTTCGTTGGTTAACTATTTATAGTAGAAAACGTGGCGAAAAAACAATGATTGACCGTCTTGCAGGTGAAATTATGGACGCTTTAAATAATGCAGGCGGTGCTGTTAAGAAAAAAGATGAAACCCATAAAATGGCAGAAGCAAACAAAGCTTTTTCACATTACAAATGGTAATTAAAAAAGAATTTTTAACACTTAAAGAAACCTTGTTTATTACCTGTTCGTTTTTTTGAAATATTAACAAAGAACAAAAATGTTCGTTTTTGCAAAAAGTTTGAAACAGAGTTTCAAGGTTTTTACCATAAAGGAGGAGTTCAGCGTGGCAAACAGAGCGTTTCCACTTGCTAAAACTAGAAATATCGGTATCATGGCGCATATTGATGCTGGTAAAACAACTCTTACAGAGCGTATTTTGTTCTATACAGGACGTAATTATAAAATTGGTGATACTCATGAGGGTACTGCTACTATGGACTGGATGGAACAAGAGCAAGAAAGAGGAATTACAATTACATCTGCTGCAACAACTTGTCAGTGGAATGAAAATAGAGTAAATATTATTGATACACCAGGACACGTTGACTTTACTGTAGAAGTTGAGCGTTCTTTACGTGTATTGGACGGCGCAGTTTGTGTATTCTGTGCAAAGGGTGGTGTAGAACCACAGTCTGAAACTGTTTGGAGACAGGCAGATAACTATAACGTACCTAGAATGGCTTTTGTCAACAAAATGGACATTATGGGTGCAGATTTTTATAATGTACTGCAAATGATGAAAGATAGATTAGGCTGTAAACCAGTCGCTATGTTTTTGCCAATTGGTGCAGAAAGCGATTTTGTAGGCGTTATTGATTTGCTGAAAATGAAAGCTTTTATTTATGAAGATGATTTAGGCAAAGAAGTAGATGAAGAAGAAATTCCTGCTGATATGAAAGAAAAAGCAGAAGAATATCATCAGCTTATGATAGAAGCGGTTGCAGAGACAGACGAAGATTTAATGGATAAATATCTTGCAGAAGAAGAAATTACAGAGGAAGAATTAAAAATTGCGATGAGAAAGGCTTGTATCAATTGTGAATTAGTTCCTGTATTCTGTGGTTCTGCTTATAGAAATAAAGGGGTTCAAAAATTGTTGGATGGTGTTATTGATTATATGCCAGCTCCTACAGATATTCCTGCGATTAAAGGAATTGACCCAGACAGTGGTGAAGAAGTAGAAAGACATGCTTCTGATGAAGAACCTTTCTCTGCTTTAGCATTTAAAATTATGAATGACCCATTTGTTGGAAAATTAGCATTCTTCCGTGTGTACTCTGGTACTTTAAATTCTGGTACCTATGTGCATAACTCTACAAAGGGGAAAAAAGAACGTGTAGGACGTATTTTACAGATGCACGCAAACCATAGAGAAGAAATTGATAAAGTATATTCTGGTGATATTGCTGCAGCTGTTGGTTTTAAATTGACAACAACTGGTGATACTATCTGTGATGAAGACCATGAAGTTATTTTGGAATCTATGGTGTTCCCAGAACCAGTTATTGAGGTTGCTATTGAACCAAAGACAAAAGCTGGCAGAGATAAAATGGGAATTGCTTTGGCAAAACTTGCAGAAGAAGACCCAACTTTTAAAACTTATACCAACCAAGATACAGGTGATACCATTATCGCAGGTATGGGTGAGCTTCACTTAGAAATTATTGTTGACCGTTTATTAAGAGAATTTAAAGTAGAGGCAAACGTTGGTGCACCTCAAGTTTCTTATAAAGAAACCTTTAGAAAAGCGGTTGATGTAGAAGGTAAATTTGTTCGTCAGTCTGGTGGTCGTGGACAGTATGGACACTGTAAGGTAAGATTCTATCCTATTGGCACAGACGCAGAACACAATTATGAATTTGTAAATAGTACCGTTGGTGGTTCTATTCCAAAAGAATATATTCCAGCAATTGATAAAGGTATTCAAGAGGCAATGCAAAGTGGTATCTTAGGCGGCTATCCTGTACTTGGTGTAAAAGCAGAAGTATATGATGGTTCTTACCATGATGTTGACTCCTCTGAAATGGCTTATCAGGTAGCAGGTTCTATGGCTTTTAAAGAAGCTATGAGAAAAGGCGATGCAGTATTGCTGGAGCCTATTATGAAAGTTACTGTATCCGTACCAGAAGATTACATGGGTGATGTTATTGGTGACATTAACTCTCGTCGTGGTAGAATTGAAGGTATGGAGGCAAGAAGTGGTGTACAAGTAATTCATTCTTATGTACCATTGGCTGAAATGTTTGGTTATTCTACAGACCTTCGTTCAAAATCTCAAGGTCGTGGTACTTACGTTATGGAAGTTGACCATTATGAACCTTGTCCTAAATCTGTACAGGAAAAAGTTTTAGAAGGCAGAAAAGCAGATGCATAAAATTTTAATATAAAACACTGTAAAAATGGAATATTTGCTTGCAAATACTGGCAATATTCTATATAATGAATGAAAAAGATACTCTTAGACAATTTAAAGGAGGATATTTAAAAATGGCTAAGCAAAAATTTGAAAGAACAAAACCCCATATGAATATTGGTACCATTGGACACGTTGACCATGGTAAAACAACTTTAACAGCTGCAATTACAAAAACACTTCATGAAAGATATCAAATTGGTGAAGCAGTTGCGTTTGAAAACATTGACAAAGCTCCAGAAGAAAGAGAACGTGGTATTACAATTTCTACAGCTCACGTTGAATATGAAACACCTACAAGACACTACGCACACGTTGACTGCCCAGGACATGCTGACTATGTTAAAAATATGATTACTGGTGCTGCTCAGATGGATGGTGCTATCCTTGTTGTTGCTGCAACAGATGGTCCTATGGCTCAGACAAGAGAGCATATCTTGCTTTCTCGTCAGGTAGGCGTTCCTTATATCGTTGTATTTATGAACAAATGTGATATGGTAGATGATGAAGAACTTCTTGACTTAGTTGAAATGGAAATTAGAGAACTTCTTTCTGAATATGAATTCCCTGGTGATGATATTCCTATTATTAGAGGTTCTGCTTACCAAGCATTGCAAGATTCTGCAGGTGAATGGGGCGACAAAATTGTTGAATTAATGAACGAAATTGAAGCTTATATTCCTGAACCAGAACGTGATACAGATAAACCTTTCTTGATGCCAGTAGAAGACGTATTCTCCATTACAGGACGTGGTACAGTTGCTACAGGTAGAGTAGAAAGCGGTGTTGTTAAAGTACAAGATGAAGTTGAAATCGTTGGTTTGACAGAAGAAATTAGAAAAGTTGTTGTAACTGGCGTTGAAATGTTCAGAAAACTTCTTGACCAAGCAGAAGCAGGTGACAATATTGGTGTTCTTCTTCGTGGTGTACAAAGAAGTGAAATTGAAAGAGGACAGGTTCTTGCAAAACCAGGTTCTATTACACCTCACCACAAATTTAAAGCACAGGTTTATGTATTGAGCAAAGAAGAAGGTGGACGTCATACTCCTTTCTTCAATAACTATAGACCACAGTTCTATTTTAGAACAACAGACGTTACAGGTATTATCAATCTTCCAGAAGGTACAGAAATGTGTATGCCTGGCGATAATGTTGAAATGACAATCGAATTGATTACAAAAGTAGCTATGGCTCCTGGTCTTCGTTTTGCTATCCGTGAAGGTGGTAGAACAGTAGGTGCTGGTTCTGTTACTGAAATCATTGAGTAATATTTATCTAGTCAATAGATAGTTTGTGTAAAAACGGAAAAACCCTTGAAAGTATAAGGCTTTCAGGGGTTTTATTTTTTTATAATTTATGATAATAGTAATAGAAACAAAGAATAAAATAAAAAAATATTATCACAAAAGATGGGGCATGGCTCTAATTTGGCTCTATTTTTTATTATTTTCGTTTAAAGTATTGATTATTTAATTAATCATCTATAAATCTCACAATATCATTAGGAGTACATTGCATTGCACGACATAGTTTTTCTAAAGTTAATAAAGTTATATTTCCATTGTTCTTTATACTATATAGTGTTTTATTATCAATACCAACTTTTTTCAATAAGTAATATTGAGATATTCCTTTTTCTTGCATTAACTTCCACATAGGACTAAAATCTATCATTTATCATCATCTCCATTGTTTTATTATTAGCTAAAATGGAGAAGTACAACAGAATGATTATAAACATTATGTATTTATCATTGTGATTATATTCATAATATGATATAATATTTTTAGAAAAAAATAGATTATTTTAATAAAAAGAGTTGGAGATGTTTTGATTGAAGTTTTCACAAAGACTCAAAGAATTAAGAAAAGAAAAAAATCTAACACAAGTAGAATTAGGAAGTATGCTGAATTATGGATATACAACTATTGCAAATTATGAAAATGGAAGAAACCACCCTAGTTTAAAAGATATTATAAGAATAGCAAATATATTTGATGTATCTGTAGATTATTTGATAGGAAATTCAGATGTAAAATATATGGAAAGAAAAAACTTATGGTATAAAAAAATAATGAAGCAACTGAAACAAAATGATATTTCTTTAAAAAATACAGACTATTTTTTTATGGAATTGCTTTATTATCAGGCAAAAAAAATTTTCACTGAAAAGAATAATATGCCCCATAATGTAGAGCAATTATTTGAGGAGGCAGTGCAAAAATCTCTAAAATCTTTTTCAGAATTTCTTTTATTATTATTGCAAAATAGATTGTATTATGATGTTATAAAAAATGGAATTTTAGAAGAATTTAATATTGAAAATAATGAAAAAGACTAATATAGCTCTATTCATTATTATAAAAAAGAAACCATTTATTTTATGGTTTCTTTTTTGTTTCTTGCTGATGTTGTAATACTTCTTTTAAAAGATATTCTTTCTGTAATTGAAGACGAGTTTTATTATCTAATTCTTTATATTTTTTTTGAGTAAAACCTAATTCTTTATAATATTGCAGTTCTTTTTCTTTCCATAAGTCAAACAATTCTTTTGTTGTAAAATAATGCTCAAATGAATCTCTGTTTTCTTTAAAAGAAGATAAAAATTGACAAATAACAGCATTATAATCATGCTCTTTATCATTTCCATAAAATGTAATAGAGGCAGTCCAACGATTATTTTCTGTTTCTAAATCATTAGGAAGATGTTCATTGATATCTAATTCAAATCTAACTTCATTTTTGTCATTAAGCTGAAATAAAGAAGAAGCAAAATCAGCAATAGAAGACATATTGACTTGATTATCAGATAGTCCAAATAACCAATCTAATGAAATATGATAATTTTCAGCAATAGTAAGCAATATGTCACTAGAAGGAGAAACAACACCATTTTCATAACTGGATAAAGTAGATTGTTTAATTCCTAGTGTCTTAGCAAATTCTATTTGATTTAATTTCATAGATTGTCTTAATGATTTAATACGAGAACCTATTGTATTAGAATTTTCCATATAGCACCTCTTTTCTAAATTTTATGATAATTACAGTATAGCATAGCTAGAAAATATTATCAAGAATGATAACTATAACAAATAAGAATAAAAAGTGTTGACTTTTATTATTTAAAATGGTAATATATCATTATAAATAATAAATATAAATAATATTGAAGAAGATGATATTATGAATAAAAACAAATATATGGTTTCTGCAGAAGAAATTGCAGAAAAATTATGTATTTCAAAAGCTCATGCCTACAAATTAGTACGACAGATGAACAAGGAACTTTTACAAAATGGCTATATTATTGTAGCTGGAAAAGTACCAAGACCTTATTGGGAAGAAAAAACATATGGCGAACAAGGAGAGATGTAAATGTCAATAACAAAAGACAACAAAACGCATACTTGGACAGTACAGTTTTATTATACTGATTGGACAGGAGAAAAAAAGCATAAAAAGAAAAGAGGATTTGCCACAAAAAAAGAGGGACAGGAATGGGAAAGGAAATTTTTAAACAAAGCTCATGCTGATATGAATATGAAAGTATCTGATTTTATAGATATTTATTTTGAAGATAAAAAGTGTGAGCTAAAAGAAAGAAGTATTAGAAATAAAAAGTACATGATAAAAGCACATATTGTTCCATACTTCGGAAATAAGGCAATGAATAGTATTACTCCAGCAGATTTGATACAATGGCAAAATACGATGAGAGAAAAAGGATATTCTCAAACTTATTTGAGAATGATTCAAAAT
Source organism: uncultured Clostridia bacterium (assembly GCA_910583755.1). Lineage (GTDB taxonomy): Bacteria > Bacillota > Clostridia > Lachnospirales > Anaerotignaceae > Coprocola. The sequence continues at coordinate 271 of CAJTZO010000066.1, read as the reverse complement.
CAGATGACAGCATTATTTACTCATGCGTGTAATATTTACAATTTAGTAAGCAATCCTTGCAAAAAAGTAAAGAAAATGGGAAAGTCTGATGCAGATAGATTGGATTTTTGGACAAAAGAAGAATATGACAAATTTATTGCTACAATCGAAAAAGACAGCAAATATTATGTTATATTTGAAATTTTATTTTGGACAGGTTGCAGAATAGGGGAGCTGCTTGCTTTAACATTACAAGATATTGATTTTAAAAGTAATCAAATAAATATTAGGA
>CAJTZO010000065.1 GCA_910583755.1 uncultured Clostridia bacterium | reverse complement strand
TTCCCATACAGCAACAGGAACACTTTCTCCTATTTTAGGTTCAATCGTAAGATAAGAACCTGTTTTACTTCCTTTAAAAATCAATTCATAATCTTTAATTACAGATGTTCCTGCTATTTGTGCAGATGGACACCTCTTTTTCATTTGATTTACATTTAAATTACTACCATATGCAATATAATATCTCTTTTTCATTATATAATTCCTTTCTGAAAATCTATTATGCTATATATTATTCTAACCGCTAAAGTGGTGGCAGGAGACTGGCTCCTGCACTTGTTTTCAGGCAGTTCTGCCATTTCTAAAAGCGGTATCTCCTGTCAATCTTTTTGTAAGCACTTCTCTTGCTGTTTTAAATTCATCTCCTATAAACCCTAATCGGAGAAGCCAGGTTCTCATAGCATATTTGGGATTTTCATTTTGTTGTGGTTTTGGACTTGCTGTTTTCACTGTTTTTGCCATTTGGCTGAGTGCTAAGCAAAGCTGAATGTAACTTTTCAGTTGTCCTGCGTGAAGTCCATTTTGTTTTCCATTTGCAGGAGCATCAAATTGAAATAATCGAAATTCAATTGTTCCTTTTGTAAATGTCGCGTGGTAATTGAGCATATGGTATCTGCTACTGTTATAATGCTGATACCTGCTGCATTCTGCATTGTTTGTCTTATACCAAATATCTTTAAATTCTGCCATGGTTTTGGGTTTATTTTCATTGACCTGCTTTAAAAACTCAGGAGAAACAGTTTTACAATAGTGGTCTATTCTGTTACTGTCAATGTTTAATGCATCAATTAATAATTTTTCGTGACTTGCCATAATATTTGCAAGGTTTCTAAGAGTTTGTGCTGTATGTTCATTTGCTCCTATGTGACAATGAATTCCACAGCCTCTTGTGGCATCACTTTTTGCTCCAGCATGTCTTAGTCTTCGGATTAACTCCTGTAATACTTCCATGTCTTCATATTGTAATATTGGTGTTACCATTTCACATTGTTCTTCCTCTTCTCCATGAATGCTACTATCTTTTTGAAATTTCCATTCTCTCCCTTTTTTGTCCCAGGCTGACCAAGTGCAATAACCATTTTTATCTGATGTATCTTTAAAATTGTGTGTTTCAAAAAACTTTGCTGCTATTTTTGCTGCATTTCTTCTTGTAATGTGATTCATTTCCACTTCAATGCCTATTGTTTGCTTTTTCATTTCTTCAATTTGTTTTTTTATTTTTTCATTCATAATGTATACCCACCTTCTATTTTGTCTGTTTTCCTTTTGGCAGTACACATATTACCGTTTCTTTGGCAAGATAGCAAGCTACATACTACACAATCATTTTACAATTTATTTTGTTTGTTTGTGCTTGATACAACTTTAAACCATACTTACACAATATTCTTCTATGTATTTTGTTTATTTATCTCAGTAAATGGGATATTAACTCCATTTCGTATAACAGATACATTCCCAGAGCAGCCAGCCTGCTCTATGTACCTTTTTACAATTACATCACAGTATTTTTCATCCAATTCAATTGTATAACAAATACGATTTGTCTGTTCACAGGCAATGAGTGTTGAACCACTTCCTGCAAATGGGTCCAGTATAATACAGTTTGAAAGACTTGAATTTTTAATTACATAAGCAATCAACGGAACAGGTTTCATTGTAGGATGGTCATTATTTCTTTTTGGTCTGTCAAATTCCCATATAGTCGTTTGTTTTCTGTCGGAATACCATTGATGTTTTCCGTTCTTTTTCCATCCAAACAAACAAGGTTCATGCTGCCATTGATAGGGACTTCTGCCAAGTACAAGGCTTTGTTTTTTCCAAATACAAGTACCAGATAAATAAAACCCTGCATCTGCAAATGCTTTTCTAAAATTTAATCCTTCTGTATCTGCATGGAATACATAAATACTTGCATCATTCTCCATTTTCTTTTCTATATTTGCAAATGCATCAAATAGAAATTGATAAAATTTATCCTGACTCATATTGTCATTTTTAATTTTGCCTGCAGAACCTTCATAGTTTACGTTATAAGGTGGGTCCGTCACCACAAGATTTGCTTTTTTTCCATCCATCAGAAGCGTGTAAGTATCTTCCTTTGTACTATCACCACAAACAAGTCTGTGGTTTCCCAATAGCCATATATCACCACTTTTTGTTATTGTTGGTTTTGATAATTCATCATCAATATCAAAATCATCTTCTTGCACTTCTTCGTCAGTATCAAATAAATCAGCAATTTCTTGTTCTTCCAATCCTGTTAAATCTATATGAAACGCCTCTGCCTGTAATGATTCAATTTCTATTCTTAAAAGTTCTTCATCCCAACCTGCATCTAATGCCATGCGATTATCTGCAATAATATAGGCCTTTTTTTGTGCTGGTGTAAGATAATCTACAAAAACACAAGGTACTTCTGAAATATTCTCCAGTTTTGCTGCTTCAATTCTGCCATGTCCTGCTATCACATTGTAATCTTTATCAATAATGACAGGATTAATAAAACCAAATTCTCTCAAAGAAGAACGAAGTTTTATAATTTGTTCTTTGGAGTGTGTTCTAGCATTATTGATATAAGGTATCAATTTTGAAATCTGTACAAGTTGCATTTCTGTTGTTGTTTTCCCCATTACATCACACCTTCTTTACAATGATTTTTTATAAAAAAAAAGATAGCCATTTCTGACTATTCTTTTTAAAAAAGTTTGGGAGTTTCTAAATTTCCATGTTCTTATCATAACACACTTTTCCATCAAAAAAGTCTCAACTTTGTCTCATTTTGTTGCAAGTTTGTTTCATTTTGTTGCAAAAAAGTTTCATTTTGTTTCATGTTTTTTCAAACACCCCATGATATTCCATTATTTTGTAAAGCCATTTGTATACCTCATAAAAGCTGCGGCATACGGTTGACTTTGATAAATGTAGTAGCAACGCAATTTCTGTTACACTTTTTTTATCTTTAAACTTGTATTGTAAAAGCCTTTTGTTTTCCTCATTCAAAAGATGAAGGTAAAACTCTGTTTCTTTTCGCTCATCCTCCTGCCTTACTATTTTTATTTTTAACTCCAGTATTTTTTGTTGTGTTTCCTCATAATTCTTGTCCAGCCTGCTGTAAATCGCTTCTATATTTCGCTCTATGGGACTTTGTACAATTCCAGCCTTTCCACCAATTCTGTCATAACGTACGCCCTGTAAATCTGTATTCAGTGAAGCAGGCAACAAGGGGCTGTTTCTGTCCTGTTCAATTTCTTGTAATCGTCTTGTCAAACGTTCTAACTCTTTTTGATTCCATACCATCACCTTTTCATTATAATAATATTGTTCAATTTTTTTTTTGACCGCTTCCATTTCTTTTTTGTTTATCAAAACTTCCGCCCCCTATTGTTTATCAACTTATACTATGCTATACTTTTATTAGTGGGTGAGAGGGCAGAAGCCCTTTTTTATTTTTCTACATCAATGCCTGTTATTTCTTTAAAAATCACCTTATCAAAATTTGGCAATGCCATAACAATTTCTTTTTCTTTCTGACTTAAACAACTCCAGTTTTTTTGTTGTTCATAAAAAATTTCCTCTGAAGATAACTTTTTTAAATACCCTTCTGTTATGACGTATTCTGGATGATGTTTTTTTTTACCATCTGTCATATCACATTCTTTTACCCAAGCTATAGGAGGTACTAAAACCTTATTTATTAATATTTTTCTTGTTTCGCTAGTTAGCCAATTGTTCATTGTCCAATTTGATTCCTTATTAAACATATAAATCTTTGTAGGTTTTGTATTAAAACAGCCGTTATTATAATTGCTATTGTTACAATCTCCAGTATTCCAGTTTCCAGTATTCCAGTCTCCAGTATTTCGGTTTCCAGCATTCAGGTTTCCAGCATTCAGGTTTCCAGCATTCAGGTTTCCAGCATTCAGGTTTCCAGCATTCAGGTTTCCAGTATTCCAGTTTCCGCTATTTCACCGTATGCTATGACTTCTGCGACTTTATTTTCTGCATTAAACTTATAATAACAAAAACAATCCATTAATTTTTCACAAAAATGAAATCCTCTTTCACAAACAACTGGTTTCTCATCCATTTCATAACTTTTTCCTACTTCATATTGAAAACCTTTACAAGTCCAATCTGGACCAAACACTTTATAACCTTTTACAATTTTATTTTGACTCATTTTTTGACCCTCTTTCTACTTTTTACCATTCCACATTTGTCCGGCTGATTTTTACAAGCCATTTTGCAATCTGCTTTGTATCTGCAATCTGCTTTGTATCTGCAATCTGCTTTGTATCTGCAATCTGCGCAACAAATAGAATCCTTATATTTTGGACATGTAACATCTAACAAACACTTTTGTTTCCATTTCCCATCCATGTTATCCCTTCTTTTCTATTTCATTCCTACAAATTTTTAACATGACGATAATTCTAGGGTTATCACTGTAAAATTTTTCCCCACTCATTTTTATAATACAACTATCATCTTTGTAGCAAACACCGTTTAAAGCGTCTGCTACAGCCTTTAAAACATTGTCTATATCCGGCTTTTTTGTGGGTCTGATTTCTTTTGATAGCATAGCTGCCTGTTTCTTTTTGCTGGTACTTTTGGGAATTTTAAAAAATGCAAGTACCTTTAATTCTAGCTGGCTGCCCTCGGAAAACTTTATATTTCTGCATTGTTCCCAAAAAGCAGCTTGTATTGTTTTCTCATAAGCCTTTGTTTTTTCTGGTGTTCTTACAGAAACATATTTTCCTATTCTTGCAAACTTTGGTCTTTGTTTGCCTTGTGGTTCTCCTAGTACGATAAATTCTATGGTTCCTTTTTCAATCTCCAATTTCGATTTTCCTCCTCTAAAATAACATTGCGGTAGCCCTTTGTTTTTTCATGGATTCTGCTACCGATTGCCTCATCAATTTCAATCAATTCATCTACCGTTTTTTCTGTGGAAAAAATTGTTATCCGGTTTCTGTTAACATACCTGTAATTGATGATTTCAAAGGCCGTCCGAATATCTGCTTCGCTGGGATGTTTGCCTTTTTCGGTTTTAAAAAAATCGTCTATGTAAAGCACTGGCGCCGTCAATAAGGGATTTATCAGTCTTTGATAGGTTTCATCTTCCATTTTGTTAGCCTTGAGTTTGACAATCTCATTGGGCCAAATAACGTATCTGACAGAAATCCCTCTGTTGATAAATTCTGCACAGATTGCAGTACAGATGTGTGTTTTTCCGCATCCCACTTGTCCGCCTGCAAAAAACCATTTTCCCTTTTCTTCAAGGAATTGAAGGGATTTTTGTTTCAACCGTTTTTGCCATTCTTCCGGTGTTTGAAAGCTATCAAAGGTATATTTTTTAATGCTTTCTGCAAGTCCGGTTTTTTGCAGTTGCTCCATAGCAATTTGCCTTTCTGTGCAAACACAATTTTTCATATATTCGCAGCCATGAATAAACGCTCTTAACATACCTTTTCCCCTGCAAATGGGACAATCCCCTTCTTTGATAGGAGAATTGGGATGAAATGCCATCCATTGGACTTCTTCTGTTTCTTTTTCGCTGCTTTCTTGTTGGACTTCATTTTCTTTTTGCAGTTTTTGGATTCGTTCCACTGTTTTTAAAATTTGCTGGATGATAGCTTTATCTTTGCAGCAAACACAACTGTCAAAATGTTCTTTGCCATCTGGCATTAAGACTTTTACAATCTTGTCTCCTCTGCAAATGGGACAATCTCCTTCTTTGATAGGCTTATCTGGGTGAATAGCCTTGATGATTCCCATACTGTTGATTTTTTCCAAGGTACTGTTATAACATGTCTCCGTACTGTTGTTGCTTTTGTGGTTTTGCTGGAGCTGCATTTGCTCCATAATTTCCGTAACCCGTTCCATACCCTTGTCCCCTCTTTCTTTCTGTTATTTTGGTCCATAAAATCCCTTGATAATTGTTTGCGATAGCCATGTCAATCACCTGTATGACTGCCTGTTCCCCATATTCTGCACATTTATTTTTGATTTGTGCAAGTAAACGGTGCAAGCCTGTCGGTTGATAAGATTGCTGTTTTTCCTGCTTGTACCGTAACCACTCATTTACTTTTTTCTCTAAAGCTGGTGGAAAAACAAAACTGTTTCGGATTTCTCTCAATTCTTCCTGTTTTGTTTTTTTCACCTCCCCCTGTGCAGCTGGCTGCACTTCCCCCGCAAGGGGGTTAGGGGGTTTTCTCTCTTTTTTGTTTTGTTTCGTTTTGTTTTGTTTATTAATAGTCGGGGTTTGTGTCGGTACTTGTGTCGGGGTTTGTGTCGGCGTAACAGACACAAAGGAATTGATTTTATAGACTGCTGTTTGATTTCCCGTTCTTACTTTAAAAGAAATTAAACCTTTATTTTGCAATGCAGTTCTTGCATTGTAAAAGGCATCTCTTTTTAACCCTGTTTTAGTAGATAGCACCACGGTAGCTACCGTAAAGGTATCCTGCCAGCCAGTCTTATTTGCTATATGCATTAAAGCATGCCATAATACAATCCCTGACGTTGACAGTTGATTTACTTCGAGCCAATCGTAAAATGCTTTTATCTCTAAAAGATAATTCATTATTTTTCCTTCTTTCTTTATTTTATTTTCAAGGTTCATGCTGCTGCATATTTATACGTATACAGCAGCTTTTTTTGTTTTATTCTATCGTTTATAAACTCTCAAAAAGTCTCAACTTTTAAAAGGGTAAATCTTGCTCATCTTCTGATACTGGATAAAATCCTTTTGGTGTGGTAGGATTATGATAACTGCCATCACCGGAATTTCCATAACTGTAAGTTTGTTGGTGATTGCTTTCTTGTTTTTTGCTATCTGCAAAATATTGTTCTTCCACCACAACTTCTGTATTCCATTGTCTTTGACCGGATTCATTTTCCCAAGAACGAATTTGCAGCCTGCCAACAATCGCAATCTGTCGACCTTTGTTAAAATAATTTTGTGCAACCTGTGCCGCTTTTCCAAAAGCAATGCAAGGGATAAAATCCGCCTCTGCTTGTCCTTGCTGCACCTTTTTGTTTACGGCTAGGGTATATCTTGCAACCGCCAGATGTTCTTGTGTATAACGCATTTCCGGGTCTTTGGTCAAGCGTCCCATTAACATTACCTTATTCATTTTTATACCCTCCTTGTACTAAACAATCATTGCAAAGTGCCTTTTTATATTTTCTTTTTCTTTCTTCATATTCTTGCAATGGAGAATATGCCTTGTTTTTGGTCTTGAATCCTTTAAATTCTTTTCCGCACCTTTCACAACAATATTTATTTTGTTGTGGATTCTCTTTTCCATAGGTATTTGTGGTATCACTATCTTTATTGTCATCAATACAAAATAAGCCATTTAAAGCATATTTTCTTGCATAAGAACTGCTTGCGCCTGTCACTTGGCTAGAATCCATACCTTTTTTTCCTTCTTCTTCCCTTGCATATGCTTCACTTTTTATCTGCTCGCCCGTTTCAATATCCAGTAGACAAGCGGTTGCTTTTATGTAATAGCGTTGTCCATTGTATACTAGTTCATCATATAGTGTAACCACTGCCTTTTGTTGGGCAAGAATCGGCTTTACTGCCTCTAAAATATCCTCACAACTTCTATAGTGAAAATTTCCAAATTTGTTATATTGTCCTTTGGGTGCTTTGAGATTTTGCTGTATTTCAAATAACTTGCTGTAAATACTCATACTTGCCCTCCTTTACTCTTTTAAGATATTGGGTCATGTAATATATTAAGTGAAAGAAAAAATATAGATAAAAAGATTAAATAGA
>CAJTZO010000064.1:920-8601 GCA_910583755.1 uncultured Clostridia bacterium | reverse complement strand
TTTTGCAAGCAGCTAATAATGATATAGAGCTTATTCAAGAAAAATATGAATTATCGAAAAAGCAGAAAAATATAGAAAATTTGGTAGGATGGCTTATCAAAGCGATAGAAAACGGCTATACCGAACCCGTGAGAAAACAAAAACAAGGGCAATTTAATAAGATAGAAGGAAGAAAATATAATTATGAGGAACTGGAAAGACAACTATTGAACTTTGAAAGAAACCTTTAGAAAAGGAAACCTATAGGAAGTATTCATAAACGCACCAATCATTCAAAAAAATGAGGAGGAAACAGCTAACCACTTATAAAAAGTCCCTTTTTCCTTTTTGATTTACGATAAGACTTATTTTTTAGAATGTTGTTACCCTTCTATCAATCTACATAAAAAAATATTTTTAATATATTGATAAAAGATAAGTTATTATGTAGAATAAAAATATAAAGACAAAAGAAAGGGTGAAGACAATGGTAGAAGAAGTAAAAAATGATTTACATAACGTGAATATAGGTCGGGACTATATAGGGGGAAATCAGATAGTAATTCATGCTTCTCATTCAGAGGGAAAAGAAAAATTAGAAGAAAAGGGTACTGCCAAAGATAGAACAATATTTCTTTCTTATAACTGGCATGATGGAGAAATAGCAAATAAAATAGATAGTCACCTATCAAGCTTACCCAATATAACAGTCAAACGAGATATACGAGATATAGGGGCATGGAAAAGTATTTCGGAGTTTATGAAGAGTATCCGCCAACAAGATTATGCGATTTTCATTGTGAGTGATAGTTACTTGAAATCAAAGAATTGTATGTTTGAAGTAATGGAAATGATGAAAGAGAAAGAATATCAGGATAAAATCTTTCCCGCGGTAGTGGAACGAGGGATTTATAATTCGATAGAGAGAGCAAACTATATCAAGTATTGGGAAAAGGAATATAAAAATTTGGAGGAAATGATTAAGGAGCTAGACCCAGCAAATGCTAGTGAATTATCAGAAGATTTAAAGAAATATAAAAGTATAGCAGCTTCTATGGGGGAATTTTTAAAGATAGTTGTAGATAAAAATAACCCGAATATTCAAGAAGTAGAAATTCAAATAGAAAAGGTAATCCAAAATAACCAATAAGAAAAGAGAATGACTATGGAGAAAAGTCAAGATATTCATAATCAGGTTAGTAATTGTACTATGAGGGATTATATAGGTGGAAATCAATATATACTTATGTTTCAAGATAAGGAAAGAGAGTTTATGGTTACTCATAAGGTTAATATTAAGCCTGTATCTTATTTTGTAGGGAGAGAACAAGAACTGAAAGAGTTACGACAAAGAGTAGAACAAGGACAAAAGTCTATCCTAGTAAGTGGGATGGGAGGAATAGGAAAGACGCATATCTGTAGAAAACTTTTTGAAGAATATTCCTTGAAGCATAAAAACAAGGAAATGATACCTTTTGAGCATATCGGATATATAGAATATAATGGGGATATGGGGAGTAGTTTAGTAGAGTGTTTAAAGTATAAGGAGCAAGAAAAAGCAGAACAAAATCTGGAAGCAGCATGGAGAGAACTAGAATATTTAGCCTCAGATGGAAAACTTCTACTTTTTGTGGATAATGTGAATGTGTCAATCCGTCAAGATCCCGGTTTAAAACACTTAAACAGTCTTCCAGGAGCAATCCTTTTGACTTCCAGACGAACGTCTTTTAGTAAAGAATTTGAACCATATCGAATTGGATTTCTTACCACAGAAGAATGTAAAGAGATTTATGAGAACATTCGATTTGAAAAGAGAGGACAAAAGGTAAAAGAGGGAGAAGTTTCAGATTTAGAATATATCATAGAACACTTAGCAGCAAGGCATACCCTTACAGTAGAATTGTTAGCCCATTTAGCCCAAACGAAAGACTGGACAGTAAAAAGACTGAAAGAAGAATTAGAGGAAAAAGGGTTTCAACTAGAATATGAAAATGAGGAAGAGGAATTAATAAATATTCAAAAATCGTATGAAATCTTATATAACTTATCTGAATTGACAGAGGAAGAGAAAAATGTTTTAGAAGCATTTAGTGTATTTCCTTACTTACCATTATCAAGTGAAGTATGTAAAGAATGGTTACTTCCTGATATAGGAGAAAAAGAACAGGAAGATATTTTCAAAAGATTATACCGAAAAGGCTGGTTACAGGAAGAGCAAGAAAGTTATCTGTTGCATCCGGTGTTTTCTCAATTTATTTATGAAAAATGTAAACCGCGATTAGAAAAGCATAAAGGCTTAATCGAAGGATGTAAGAAAAGTTTAGAAATTCCTGAAAATGGAGTAGCGTTAGAATGTCAAAAATACATTCCTTTTGGAGAAAGTATTGCCAAAAAGGTAGGGATGGAAAAAGAACTAGAACAGAAAAACTTTTTAGCTACACTGGGATATGTATTATACTACATAGGGGAATACAAAAAAGCAGAGAAATGGTATAAGGAAGTTTTGGGGATAAGTGAAAAATTGTTTGGAGAAAATCGCCCTGATACTGCAAGTAGCTATAATAATCTGGCGGTAGCGTATAAAAGGCAGGGAGAATACGAAAAAGCGAAAGTACTTTATGAAAAAAGTTTGAGGATAAGGGAAGAAGTGTTGGGAGAAAATCACCCTGATACCGCAAATAGCTATAATAATCTGGCGGGAGTGTATGAAAGGCAGGGAGAATACGAAAAAGCGAAAGTACTCTATGAAAAAAGTTTGAGGATAAGGGAAGAAGTGTTGGGAGAAAATCACCCTGATACCGCAACAAGCTATAATAATCTGGCGGGAGTGTATGAAAGGCAGGGAGAATATAAAATAGCATTAGATTATTTCTTTAAATCATATAAAATTCTAATTTTAAAGTTTGATTTCAACTATCCATATACGCAAATTGTTTATGAAAATATGAAATTGACCTATACAGACTGGAATCCAAAAGGAAATTTTGAAGAATGGTTAGAAGGAAAAATGAGAGAGGTTGATTAATGGGCTTGATTTGATATAGTAATGGTTTTATGATTATATCAACAGATAAAACAGGAAGAGGGGAGTAAATACATAAAAAAAGTTATAATTAAATTAAGTTGTTTAAGTTTTAAATTTTTAAAAATGGAGTAAATCCTAACATTATCAGGTTAAAAATAAAAAGTATTTCTTTATTGTGCTACCAGTTAAGAACGAAAAGAAGGAAAAAAGAAGAGCGAATAGTAGAAAGATAGAGAAGCAAGAAATAATTCTCATCTATCATTCTGCTACCGCTCTTTTTATTTTAATCTAATCTGCTTGTTCTTCTAAAAACAATCCGTGAAGAAGAGCAAGCAGATCAAAGAGAACGAGAAGACCAAAAAGAATTAAGAGGCGTCATGTGATGTTCTTTTTTTTCTGAACAATTCTCTTACTACAGAAAACTACAAAGGGCGGAACATATGGCAGGGGTAGGGAGCTGGAAAAAAGTTTTATCTATCGAGAAACCAGACTGCAACCCCTCATTTTTTGTGCAAAAATTCCCTAAATGGAATTTTATGATTTTTAGTCTATAAATGTAGATGGAAGCAGGAAAAAAGCAAGAATTTCTAAAGTTTTTGATAAATTTTAATTGTCAAAAAGTAGTCTAAAATAGTCATTTTTTTAGTCATTTATTAGACTATCGCCCGTAAATGGTCGAAGATGGGGTATCAAATTTGATATTCTTATACGTGCGTAACCATGTAAGCAAATCATTTCATGTATTGCCAAATTAGGCAACCATTTGTTTCGTGCGTATAACGATCCCCATATTTTTAAACCTATCGTGTCAACAAATTAATTTCTTTACAGACAAAGTAAAAGAAGATGGTAGCAGTTTCCTCCCATTTCGCACACAAAATGTTTTGATAGGCAAGAAAGTCACAAAAATTGGGGGGTTCTACTACTTCTGCTGATTTCAGCAGAAGTTCTAGCATTGATAGAAAACAAAGGTATTTATGGGCATATTACTTTTAAGGCAGGAATAGGGTTGTGAACGAAACCAAACAAACACCGTACAGGCAAAGCCTGTACCTTTGTGAAACAGAAAATGAAGCTGTTAAAAATGGAATAATTTTTAGATTTTGTATGTAATACATTTGTATTACTATATAAATGTATTACATACATTAAATAATAAATAAAAATTTTTCATTCTTCCTTTTTCTTATCTTTTTACTAGCATATGTTATATCTTTACAGGAAGAGCAAAAGAAAAATGGCAGCGGTTCAAACTGCTACCATCTAATAAAATTATTTATGGATTCTCTTTTTCTTTTGAAGTTCTACTTTTTTTCGCCGGTTTCTCTTTTCCTTCTAACAACTGGAAGTATTTTTTTTGATAATCGTCAATTTCTTCTTGTTTTTGTTTCAGGATTTCTTGTAACTGATTTTGATAATCTTCTTTAAGATTTAATTTCATGCGTTCTTTTTCTAAGGCTGCACTACCAAGCTCTTTCTCTAACTCTGCCTTTTCCTGTGATATTTGATGATAATTATTTTTTATATCTTTGAGTTCCTGCTCCAAATGTGGTAGTCGCTCATTCTTTGCTTTTAAATCTTTGCAATTATCTTCAAGAGCTATATTTAATTTCTCTTTCTCTTTCAGCATTTCTTTCAAACGCTCTAATTCAGCTTTTAAGATTTCGCTTTGCTGTTTTTCCTGTTTTGCTTCTTGCGTGGCTGCTGCTACAACATTTTTATTTTCCCCAAGCTGCTTTTGTAGCTCACTGATAAGATTATCTTTTACTTGTAATTGAGATTGAAATTCTGTCCTTACCGTTGCAGTGACATTTTGATTATCTTCTAAACATTGCATATACATATTAGTAAGACAACTGATATATTTTTCAAATTGATCTATATCATTTCTTTTCTCTACCAATACCATTTTTCCTTTTTGAAATTCATATGCTTCTATTAGTTTAGCCATAGTTTCTTGTTGATTTCCTGATATTTCATTAGAGATTTCTTTAAATTTTTCAGATGTCTGGTCATCAATTCTAAAACTTTTTATTCCCATTTTTTTCTTCCTTTCTTATTCTTATTTTATGTAATATATTAGTAATACATAGTATTACACAAGTATTACATAGATTATATCAAATAAAAAAAGTATTGTAAAGAGATAAAATTATCATATGTTATAGTAAAAGTGTCAGAAGATGGCAGCAGTTGACCTGCTACCATAGAAAAATTTTCTTCCTGTCTGGTCTTTTTCTCTCTTCCTTCTCTCTTCACTTTTTTTGTATACAATATACAAAAATATCTAGTTCCAGAACACAAGTTCTATTTTAGATTTTTAGTGAGAACATATATTCTTTTCTAGTTTTTCTGGAAAAATTTTGAAGCACTTCTTATCGAACATATGTATCAATTTTAATTTCCGACAACCCTCATTTTGGGAAGTTAAAACGTTTGTATATTGTATACTGTATTTTTATAAACAACAAAAAGAAGTTAAAGAAAGACAAAAGAAATTTGTTGAAAAGATAAATGAAAAAAAATACCCTCTCTAAGCCCTCCAGCGTGCCCAAATTTCAATTTTTATTCTATCTATGATAATTTATATTATATTGATATAAAAATCATTTAAAAAGGCAGAAATGAAAAAATGAAAAAGAGCGCACGAATTTTATAATTCATATTTACAATATTAAATTTATTTGATATGTTTAAGCTGAAATAAAAAGAAAGGAGATAGAAATATGAATTGTACTTGTCCCCATTGTGGAATCAAACTAAGGATTGAAGAAAATGATTATATGCCTGGTTGTAGAGAAATGGAAGAGGTATGGTGTCCGAACTGTAAAGAAGAAGTAACAAAAGTTTTTACAAGTGGTATTCCAAAAGCATATGAAGATAAATGATAGGTTCTTTCAAGAAAAAAACGTGTAAGGGGCAGAGTGAACCCCAAACGCTTTCTAGTTCCTTAGAAAATTTTTCTATGCGTTCGTGCGTTAGGTATGAAAATCGTTTTAAACTCACCTTTTCAAACGATTTGACGCTTAAAACCCTTTTTCCTGATTCGTTGCACCTGCTACTATAAAAATTTAAAAACAAAAGAAAAAAATATACACCCTCATCTAAAGAAAGCGATAGCATTTTATACCCTGCTACCGCTTTCTTTTTCTCTCTTCAATAATTCCTTTTGCTTTTCTTTTAGCCAATCCTCTATTTTCTGAATGTCCTCTTTCCCTAGATTCCCCCCAGACAGGAGAAAAGGATCTATGGTTGTATCGTACAATAACCAATGCTTAAAATTTTTTCTCTGCTTTTTTTCTACATGAAAACGCTTGCACAAGCTAGAAAATAAAGAATTTTTACTGCTTTTCAATTTACCGTTAATGAAAATTCTGTCACCTCTTTTGATAAAATTAAAGAGTATGCGAACTTACCGCATACTCTTCCTATCCCTACAACTACCACTAAATATAATAAACCTATTGCGAAAATATCATGCACAAGTTATAATTAAAGTGGCAGCTATAGAGAAATCTATGCTGGACATGAGTACCTTGCCCGTACTTCATGCCCACCAACGCGGCAGTAGTCGCATACTGTCGCGTTAGTTGCCTTATTTAGTTTTGTACCAGACTACGCTAGTACAATCAATATCTATATCAAAACCTTTTTGAATATCATATTTTTCTTTATTTTAACACCATTCCTTTATTTTTACAATCTTTTTCTTTATTCCCCTTATGATTTATGATTGCATAACCGATAAAAAAAGATAACTTGATTTCTCAAGAACTCTCTGATATAATCAGGCTAGAAAGGGCAGCTATTCAGTAAGCGCCCTCCGGTATATTATGTATGAAAAATGAGTATCCTTAACGCCGACAGAAAAGGATACTTATTTTTTTAGTCTAATTATTTCAATAATCAGGGCGATAAGTCCCGTCAAGAAGCTCCCAAATGCAAATAATACTAAAAATAAAGTCAATATCTCTAAAGTTCCCATACGCGCCGCCCTCCCTTCTTTAGTAAAGTGAGGGCTACTAAATAACTATCCTTTTTGTTCTAACCTGACAGTTGAATTATAACAGGTTTCTTTTATTTATTCAATCTATTTCCATTTACAAGATAGTAGGTTCTTTTAGGATGAAAAAAGATGAGGGAACAGAATGAACCCTAAACACTTTCTAATTCCTTAGAAAAATTTTTCATGCGTTCGTGCGTTAAAAGTAGAAATTCGGTTAAATTCATAGTTTCTGAAATAATTTGCCGAATTGGAAAGAGAAATTTGATTCGCTAAATGCACCCACTACAATAAAAATTCAGAAACAAAGATTGCACCTTTGCACCCTTAAAGGCATTATTAAACGATATGGAGCAGAAAAGGCGTGTTATTTTCTCTCTGAATAAAAAAGTACTTCCTTTTTCGGAAATAATCCTATTCATTTATAAATCTATAGAAAAAAATTTTCCTTTTAAGAAAACAACAACAAATGTTTTTAAAAAACGATAAAATTAAAATATATCGTTTTTTTCCTTGTTGTTGTTTTTTATACGTTTAAGATCGTTTTATATACGTTTAGGGAGGGAAGAAATCCAGTATTTATAAGGGTTTGTAGAATTTAAAAAAGAGTTTTTCACAGTTAAAAAAGAGTTTTTCACAGTTAAAAAAGAGTTTTTCACAGTTAAAAAAGAGTT
>CAJTZO010000064.1:0-820 GCA_910583755.1 uncultured Clostridia bacterium | reverse complement strand
TATTTACAATTATATTTATTTATGATATACTAAATAAAAAATCTAAGTTGAATAATCTATATTAACTATGTGTTATATAAAAAATACAAAAGAAAGGAAAATATAAATATGAAAGTCAAAGATACAAATGTTATAAACTATAATAAAAATCATTATGCCGTTATGGCAAATGCAATTATTAAAGGCAAACAAACTATGTCTTTACAAGAAGCTAGATTGATAAGATTATTAATTACACAGATAGCAAAAAATGATAAAGATTTCAAAACTTATAAGGTGAATATTCAAGAATTAGCAGAATTTTTAGAAGTGGATTCTAGTAATTTATATAGAGAAATCCGTGAAATTTGTCAATCCTTAATGACTAGAACCATAAAAATACAAAAAGGGAAAGAATGGGAAATATTTCAATGGTTACAGCTTGCCAAATATGATGGACAGGGAACAATTACGCTTATGTTATCTAACCAAATAGCTCCCTATTTGTTACAATTAAACGCATGGTTTACACAATATCAACTTAAAAATATCCTTGCTATGAAGTCTTTTTATTCTATTCGGTTGTATGAGTTGTTAAAGTTGAGTGTGGGAGAGGATAGAAGGAAAAAAATGGAATATAATTTTTCAGTACAAGCCTTAAGAGAATACTTAGAATGTGAGAATAAATTCAAACAAATAATAGAATTTAAAAAGTATGTATTAGATATAGCGGTGAGAGATATAAGCGAATATTCAGAATATAACTGTAGATATGAAGGCAAAAAGACAAGTAGGAGCATTACAGATATTATTTTTTATTTGGAATTAAAAGAACAGAAGC
>CAJTZO010000063.1 GCA_910583755.1 uncultured Clostridia bacterium | reverse complement strand
CATAAAAATTGTCATTCTTGATGCAACTTTTTGCCACTCTTCATGCCCCCTTACATTAGACGCAATCAAGCAACAGTCAGTAATTTCAGACACACAAATAGTATTGCTGAAGTGCGTCAATCAATTAGTGGACAATCTATTGGAATTAGAAGAAGTTGCTAAAAAAATAGAGAATGAAAAAAAATCATCTGAAAATTTTGATAAAAATGAATTTTTTAAATCAGAAGCTGGTATAAACCTGATATGCGAATTAGAAAAATTTGATAGTACAAAAGATGATAATTTAGCATTGATTAACTACTATTTTAATTATTGTAAAGCAATGCTACACGCATTAAAATTTTTTACTGGAACAACCTATAAAGTGGTAAGAGATGAAAAACAATGTGGAATTGCAGATGAAAAAGATTTTTGGTTATTTAAAATTAGATGAGGTGAACCCATGAAATATTTTATTGTTTTTGCAGTTAGTATGGCTGTTATGTGCATCGTAGCGGAAATTATCTTTCACTATGAGATGAAAAAATACAAAGAAAAATTAGAAAGGAAAAAGTGATGGAGTATGTATTAAGTCTTTCTTATGGGAAGGATTCTATAGCCTGTATTGAAGCTATAAAACAGTTAGATTTGCCTTTAGACCGGATTATACATGCAGAACTATGGGCAACAGATACTATATCAGCAGATTTACCATCTATGGTAGCGTTTAAAAAACAAGCAGATGTCATTATTAAAAAGCGGTATGGCATCAAGGTGGAACATATTTCTTATAGGAAAAAAGAGGAAAAATGGACATATGAAAAACAATTTTATACTACGAATTCCCGAAAAAAACGGATATATGGCTTTCCATTTCAACGTGGAGCCTGGTGCAACAGTTTAAAAAGAAGCACCTTAAATTACGCAAAAAAGAACGTAAAAAATGCAATAAACTATATTGGCATTGCAGTAGATGAGGAAAAAAGAATAGAGCGTTGGTCAAAAAAAGAAAATTTTTCTTTACCCTTAGTAGAAATAAATTGGAGTGAAGCAGACTGCTTCCAATGGTGTAAGAAAAACAATCTTCTTTCACCCATCTATCAAACCAGTGCAAGAGGCGGTTGTTGGTTTTGTCATAATCAATCGGTGGAACAATTGAGGATATTAAGAAAAAACTACCCTCAATTATGGAAAATCCTTTTACAATGGGATGCAGATAGCCCAACAACCTTTACAATCAAGCATACGGTACATGATTTTGAAAAAAGGTTTGCATTGGAAGAAAAAGGGCTTATTCCTGTTGGAAATACTTTCCGGTGGGAAATGTTGCAGGATAAAAATGTTGTATGTCAATTATGTTTATAGTCATTGTGACTTTTATAGTGGAAACAGAAAGGAAGGATAGTAAATGAAGTTTCATATGGATACATTTTTAGATTCTGATTTAGGAGCTAAACTGGAAATCATTGTAATCCGTTTGAATGAAGCTACTTATCAGGATAATAAAGAGCGTATACAGCAGTGCAAAGAACAAATTGCAATTTATCGTGATATGTTTCAACAGTTTTATAAAAAGGAAATCGCAATTAAAAAAACACATGATTTTTTTGGAATTATTATAAAAAATGGAAAATCTGAGGAATGGCTTATCAAGCTTGACAGGGAAGGTATTTTCAAAGAAAGAAGCTACGACAACAGAGACAGGCTTTGTGAATGTTATTTATGCGAGTATGAAGCACTTTGCCCATACCAAAATAGGTTTCAGAGATTACCACGAGAAAATGGCGGTTTAGGGCTTTGTTGGAAATTAGAGGAGGACAGCAAATGAAGAAAACATTAAAAAAAGATATTGAAACCTTAAAGGATTCTTTTTCAGAATATCAGGTGATGAGAAAAGTAATCGAAAAAAGTAGCACTTTAATTACAATGCTATCAAAATATTATAATTTATTACTTGATGATGAAGAATGTAATGACGAATATTACAGAGATGATTATAGTAATGGCTTTGATGTAAAAACTTTTGAAGCTAAGGTGATAGACAAAATAGCAGAATTACTGATTGTACTTCATGTCCTAATGCTTTATATGGATAGCAAAAAAAGGGTACAGAATGACATGAAGTTAATCGCAAGAAGGCATACAGAAGCGGTTTTACGTAAAAAGGACGGATGGAAAGGAGTGTAATGAGGTGAAAAGAAACATAAGCAAAAATGATGTAATAGAGGATATGGAGGATGTATTTATGGAACTTCGCAAGCTTTTTCAAAATGCTTATCTGCCTGTAAGAAAGCGTTGCAGAGTTGCAAAAACCATGTTAAACGTTGCAGAGTTTTTGGTGGAGCAAAAAGAAATGGGGGATGCAGATGAATGAATTAACAATAACCCGAAAACAGGGAAAATCTCCAATATGCAACGAGGATTGTTTTCATTGTATTTATGATGACTGTATCGTTGATAATGCAATAGAAAAACAAAGAATCTACAAAAGAAAATACTATCAGTAGCACAAGGAAGAAATAAAGGCAAAACGGCGGGAAAGATACCGAAGAAAAAAGGAAGAAACAGCATAAAAGGAAAGAAATGGAGGATAACAGATGAATGAATTAATCCTGTTGAAAAATAATGATGTATTTACAACAAGTTTAGTGATTGCAGAAGGAACAAGGAATCAACATAAATCTGTTGTGGCATTAGTGAAAAAGCATATGGAGTATTTTAAGAGATTTGGAAATATTAGGTTTAGCGATTTGAAATCGACAAACCTACAAGGAGGACGTCCAACAAAAGTATATTACTTAAATGAGCAACATTGCTTATGACATTTTTAGATAATTCAGAAATTGTTATTGAATTTAAGGTTGAACTTGTAAAACAGTTTTATCACATGAAACAACTATTATTAGAAAAGCAAACCACTCTATGGCAAAACACAAGAATAGAATCAAAAGCAAATAGATTGAAGGAAACAGATGAGATAAAGGCATTGATTACATATGCTAAAGAAAATGGCAGTAAAAACGCTGAAAAATACTATATTACTTTCAGTAAATTAGCAAATAAGGCAGTAGGATTGGACAGCAATCAAAGAAGTACAGCGACTACAAACCAGCTTAATAACTTAATTTTGATTGAAAATATGATTAGTCATGTTATAAAAGAAGGATTAGGAAGACAAGACCATTATAAAGAGATATATAAATCTTGTAAAGAAAGAATAGAACAATTTAAGTGCATAGCTTATTTGGAGGAAATAGCGTGAAAAAGGCTGCCAAAGGACAGCCAATACATTAAGACTTGTGTGAGTTGAGGTTATTAGATTGCATATCAAAAGTAATCAGGTCAACAACATAAGCATTTAAGCTTTTGCCTAAAGATTTTGCATGTTCTTGAATCATTGCCTTTTGACCTTTCGGAACACGAATTTGAAAAGTATCAACTTTTTCTTTTAGATATTTTTCATTAGCTTTTAATTTTGCTTCACTTGCCATAATCATCAGTCTCCTTCATGACATCATGTACATATTTTACAAATACATGACATCATATTTATAAATTATGCTTATTGAAGTACATGACATCATGTAGTATAATATAATCAAGTTAAGAAATTAACTTAAATTATAACATGAAAGGAGGAATAAAGCAAACTCATCACTAACCAGAAAGGAGGCAAAGACAATGAGCAAGAATAACAAAAACGACAACAAAGAATTATCTACCGCAAAAATACTTCTTGTTGCCGCAGTAATTCAACTTATTACATCAGCCATTAGTTTCATTGAAAAATTGTTATAAGTTGAAGGGGGAGAAAACTCCCCCATATAAAAAGAATACCTTTTTTCTTGCTTATTGTCAATGCTAACAATTACCAAAAAAGGAGGAAAAAATATGACAGGATTTCAGATGTTTAGCATTGCAATTGATGGAATCACAATGATTGTAGATGTTGCTCTTATTCTCTATATTGTAAGAAGGTGGAAAAAATGAATGTAGGGGAGAACATCAGATTAAGAAGAATCAAAGAAGGAATCAAACAGCAGGATTTAGCGGAACAGGTAAGCATTACAGCATCTATGTTGAGCCAAATTGAGAGAGGGAAAAAACCTCTCTCACCACAAACTCAATCTTGTATCGCAAAGGCATTACATTGCAGTGAAAGAGATTTAATAAACATGGAATGTAAAATTGAATTAGCTGAGAGCAGATGAGTAAAAAAGGGGAACACAATAAAATGAACAGAAACAAATTGATTACACAAGCAATCTTGGACAGGTTAAATACTGGTACTGGGATTTACACCGCAGAAGATATTTTGGTTGCAGCGAACATCAGCGACCAAAATTTGCAAGAGTTATTAAAGCAGTTAGAAGGAGGTGTTGCAGAACTAACCAAAAAACAAAAAGAATAAAAAAGAAGGGAAATTATGAAGCGAATGTTTCAAATACTAGCAGGATTGGCTTTTGGAAGCAGCGTGCTGGTATGGGCAGTCCAATATGCCTATGCGTGCCGGGGATATATGGCGATAGGCGGAGAATACCTATTTGCGATATTAGCAGCCATCTTTATTTATTAGCTGACAGGAATTATTTTTAAAAAATAAAAGGAGAAAAAAAGATGATAGAAACAAATTTTTTAAGAGCAGAGGAAAACTATTTAACACCGCCGGAATATGAGAATAATTTGGTATGTGAGTGTTGTGATAGGGAAATTTTAGAAGGAGATGTGTATTTTGAAAATGATTTCCATTTGTTATGTGAAAGTTGTGCAGTAGACAAGCTTTATGGTGCAATGCAAACAGCATAAAAAACAGCCCCTAAGGAAACGGCTTTCCAAAAGGGGCTTACAAAAAAACGTATTTGAATTATAGCACAAAACAGGAGGGATTGCAATAGAAACGCAAAGAAAAAATTGGTTAGAGGAAAGAAAAAAGGGAATCGGTGCCAGCGATGCTGCTGCAATTCTTGGTTGCAATCCCTACAAAACTAATGTTGCTTTATGGGAAGAAAAAACAGGATTACGGCAGGCGGAGGATATTTCCGAAAAACCTTATGTCAAATATGGCACAGAAGCAGAACAACATTTAAGAGAATTATTCCGGCTGGATTTTCCACAGTATGAAGTAAGCTACGACCAGTACGCCAGAATTGCGAATTTAAAGCGGTATCCCTTTTTATTCGCTACCCTAGATGGGGTTTTATTGGAAAAACAAACAGGAAGAAAAGGAGTACTGGAAATCAAAACAACAGAGATTTTAAACAGCATCCAGCTTTTAAAATGGAAAAACCGTATTCCAGATAATTATTATGTTCAGGTATTGCATCAGCTTTTGGCAACCGGTTATGATTTTGTGATTGTCAAGGCACAGATAAAATTTTCTTTTAATGGTGTACGCCTAGAAACAAGGCATTACACCATTGAAAGAGAGGAAGTTTTACAGGATATGAAATTTTTATTGCAAAAAGAAATTGCATTTTGGCAATGTGTCACAGAAAAAAGAAAGCCAAATTTACTATTACCAGATATTTAAGGAGGATTTTTATGGAATTTATAATCCAAACAGATTTACAGGCATTTCCAGCCATGATTGAATATAATCATGAGGAATTGAAAGCAGAATTAAAAAAGCAAGTTGAAAAATATAACAGTATTGTTGTAACAGAGGACACGGTAAAAGAATCAAAAGCAGACAAGGCAAAATTAAACCGCCTAAAAGCAGTATTAGAGGACAAAAGAAAGGAAATCAAAAAGCAATGTTTACAGCCTTATGAAAGCTTTGAAAAAAACATCAAAGAGCTAATTGCGTTGATAGAGGAACCCATTCAAGCAATCGACAGCCAATTAAAAGAAATTGACAGTAAAAAGAAAGAAGAAAAATTAAAAGAAATTCAAAAGCTTTATCAGGATAGTATCGGCATTTTTAAGGATTTGATTCCTTTTGAAAAGATATATAACAGTAAGTGGTTAAATTCTACTTCTAAATTAAGCGATATTGCTTTAGAAATGCAAGAAATACAGACGACATTAAACAATGGTTTACAGATAATTGAAGGCTTGAACAGCGAATTTGAACAGGAAATCAAAGATAAATTTTTGGAAACCTTGGATATTTCCAAAGCTTTATTAGAAAACACCAGATTAAAAGCGTTCAGAGAAAAACAGCGAGCCATAGAAGAACAAAAAACAAAGCAGGTAAAAAAGTTTTTGGAGGAAAAACAACAAAGACAGGCAGAACAAAAGCAGGCAGAACAAAAACAACAGGAAGTCCATTTACAGGTATTAGATTTTAGAGTATGGGTAACGCCAGAGCAAATGCGGCTTTTAAAAGAATTTTTAATTAGAAATCATATTAAATGTGGAAGGGTGGAATAACTATGGCAGTCGAAAATCAAATCAATTCCATGCAACAACCAAAATTTAGTGTTGCAATTCAAAAAGAAATCTATCAAAAGCTGATTTATAACACATTAGGAGAACAAAGAGGGATTCAATTTATTGCAGCAGTATCTACCGCAGTGGCAAATAATCCAAAGTTACAACAGTGTGATGCAGGCAGTATTATTCGTGCGGCACTGTTAGGGGAAAGCTTGAATTTATCTCTTTCTCCACAGCTTGGTCAGTGTTATTTAATCCCTTATCCAAAAAAGCAAAATGGTACAGAAGTGTATGTTGCACAGTTTCAGTTGGGATATAAAGGCTATTTGCAATTAGCAATCCGTTCAGGATACTATAAAAAAATCAATGTTTTACCCATTAAAGTGGGGGAATTGGAGTATTTTGACCCTTTAGAAGAACAAATTAAGGTACATATGATTGAGGATGAAGAGGTCAGAGAAAATGCGGATACTATGGGATATTATGCCATGTTTGAATATCTGAACGGCTTTAAAAAAGCTATCTATTGGAGCAAAAAGAAAATGGAAACCCATGCAGATACCTACTCCAAAGCATTTAGCTTGGAAACAAGAGAAAAACTGAATCATGGAGAGCTTTCACAATGGGAAAAAGATAAGTGTTCCAGTTTCTGGTATAAAAATTTTGACGCAATGGCTTGCAAGACCATGTTAAGACAGCTTATTTCCAAATGGGGCATTATGTCCATTGAATTGCAGGAGGCATACGAAAAAGATATGTCACTTATCCATGAAGATGGGAAAGTAGAATATCCAGATAGTACACAGCCAGTAACAGAAGAAGAAACAACAGAGCCAGAACCGGAAATGGAATATGTGCAGGAACATCAGGATAGTGTGCAGCAAATAATGTCAAATGAGGAATTTTTTCAAGGGATGGAAAAAGGAGGAGTTATCAATGAATAAGGTTATTTTAATGGGACGTTTGACCAAAGACCCGGAAATTCGTTATACACAAGAACATCTGGCAGTTGCAAGATATACTCTTGCAGTCAATAGAAGGTTTCAGCAGCAGGGACAGACAGAAGTAGATTTTATCCCTTGTATTGCTTTTGGAAAGACAGCACAGTTTGCAGAAAAATATTTTTCAAAAGGACAGCAAATTGCGATAACAGGCAGATTGCAAATTCGTTCCTGGGAAAATGAATCCGGGCAAAGACAATGGAATACAGAAGTTGTGGTGGAAGAACAATATTTTGCAGGCAGCAAAAAACAAGAAACAAACTCTGATACGCCAAAAGAACTTTATCCAGCATCAGAGGAAGAAGAATTACCCTTTTAAAAGTTGAGACTTTTTGAGAGTTTAACAAGGATAGAATAAAAGAAAAAAAGGCTGCTGCATAGGTCATAAACGAATAAATATGCAGCAGCAGAAATTTTGCACCTTGAAAATAAAATAGAAAGAAGGAACAAAGATGCCAAATAGGATACTAAAAGAAAGTATCTTCCGAAGTGAGGAAATTGATTCTTTGTCCTGGTTTCAAGAGGTATTGTTTTATAGATTGATTGTAGTATGTGATGACTTTGGGAGATTTGATGGAAGAACAAAGATTATAAAAGCTTCTTGCTTTCCTTTGAAGAGTGTAACGGAAAAAGATATTGATAAGGCGCTTGGTAAGTTATCGGCGGCAGGTTTGGTTCGAGTATATGAAATACAAGGAAGACCGTATCTGCAACTGGTAACTTGGAGTGCCCATCAAACAATCCGTAATCAAAAAAGCAAATATCCAGCGTGTCCATCAAATTTACAGGTGCCAAAAAAAGAATCGCAGACAATAGAAAATGATTACGAGCAATTGCAAGCAATTGAAAACAATTGTATGCAATTGCTTGCAGATGAAAACAATTGTTCCCGTAATCCAATCCAATCCGAATCCAATCCAAATAAGAATCAGAATCCAAATATATGCTCTGAGCAAAATTGCTCCGAGCAGCAGCCGGCAGTCATTATGCTGAAGTTAAATACAAAAGAAGAATATCCCATTACACAAAAAAATGTGGAAGAATGGGCAGAACTGTATCCAGCAGTTGATGTTATGCAATGTTTGCGTAATATCAAGGGTTGGCTAAACAGCAATCCTACAAAAAGAAAAACAAAAACAGGAATATTGAGATTTATTAATGCTTGGCTGGCAAAAGAACAAGATAGAGGAGGAAGAAATTATGCAGAAAATCATGCAAGTTATGGAGCAAATGCAGCTCCAGCAAAACCACAAAAGCAACAACAGTACGGAGACGTGTTATAACAGTGCCTTGGAAAAAATGGTCATGTAATATATTAAGTGAAAGAAAAAATATAGATAAAAAGATTAAATA
>CAJTZO010000062.1 GCA_910583755.1 uncultured Clostridia bacterium | reverse complement strand
CGATCATGCCCGCCCGGATGTCCGCCGACCACTCCATAGCGGTCTCCCGGTGGGAACTGTCCTTTTGCATCTGCCGCTCCACCGCCTCAAAATCCGAGGCTGAAACGATGGACGGATGGGCATCTGGTATCACGACCCACTTGTCCTTTTCGGTGATACGCTTTTTCAGCCCCTTGTAGAGCGCCGTTTCGGACTTCCCACAGATTATCTTATTTCACATATTTGTTAATTTTTTATTTACTATTTCCTAAATATCAGTTATAATAAATACAAAAATATTTATAAAAGGTGGTAAATACTATGACTGTTGGAGAAAAAATAAAGCGAATTCGTATTTTTAGGGAAATGACCCAAAGGGAGCTAGGTATTGCAGTTGGTTTGACTGAAAACCGCATTGCTCAATATGAAACAAACTATCGAACCCCTAAAAAAGAACTTTTGAATCAAATTGCTGAAGCACTTCATGTAAATTCCTTAAATTTCTATGTAGAAATTTCTGGAAGTGCAGAAGACATCATGCAAACCTTTTTCTGGATGGACGAATTAAATCCCAATACAGTCAACCTATTTCAAATGACCGAAAACACAGAACTCATCACAGAAGTAGAATACAAAAATTCTGATAATTGGACTACTCTCGCACCAGTAGGTATTTTTCTCAACTACAATCTTGTAAACCAATTTTTAGCAGAATGGCTCACTCGAAAAACAGAGCTGAAAAATGGACAAATTACCAAAAAGGATTATTTTGAATGGAAGTTAAACTTTCCTTATACTTGTGATGGTGGTGGAAAATTTATACCATCTGTACAATGGAGAAATTCTTAAAACAAAAATAGACCCTTTCGTTTTATACAAATCAACGAAAAGGTCTATCTAAAATTTAATATCATTTTAATATCAGAGAGAGTAAAACAGTTCAAAAAACCCTTATATTTCAAGGCTTCTCTGAATTTTGGGTACTACTCCCACTCTCAAATTGAAATTTAGTTCTATACGGTTTTGTATAGAGCATTTGGTTTTATTTGACTT
The DNA here is from genome assembly GCA_910583755.1 of uncultured Clostridia bacterium. Classification (GTDB taxonomy): domain Bacteria; phylum Bacillota; class Clostridia; order Lachnospirales; family Anaerotignaceae; genus Coprocola. The sequence goes on along the minus strand of CAJTZO010000062.1, from coordinate 7,706 downwards.
CATTTGTTTTCTATTATTCTCTATCTATGGTCTATTCCAAATAATGTTATCAATTTGTTATCAATCAAGTGTTATCACTCTATTTTTTTTATTTCATATTTGCAAATCTTTCCATTGCCTTTGAGAAGCTTTTCATTATTTCCTCTACATCGCCATTTTCCATGCCTTCAGAAATACAATATTTTAAATGGCTTTCTAAAATAGCTTGTCCTGCCTTATGCAAAGCAGATTTTGCCGCATTAATTTGTGACAAAACATCTTCACAAGCTACATCTTCTTCAATCATTCTATCAACTGCTTGTACCTGTCCTATAATTCTTTTCAGTCTATGGTGTAATTTTTCATTTTCATTTTCCATACATTTTTTCATAACATTCTCTCCAAGCTTTAATACATTAACAAGTATATGTATATGATAACACTTAAATAACATATTGTCAACTATTTTTTCAAATTATTTTAAATAAAACATAGAAAAGATTATTTTTGTGACAAAAAAGAACTCACAACAGCAGATTACTATTGTGAGTTATAAAAATATATTTTATCTTCTCTTTATTTATTTAACAACTGTTTGTAAACATCAATAAATTCTTCTGCAATAATACGAAATCCTTCTGCACTCATCAACTGATCTTCTGCATGAAGCAACAACAAACCAACATCAGACAAAGTACCTTCTGCATCTTTTGTAAGCAAATCTGCATGAGCATCATGTCCTTGTGAAAATGCTTCATCTCCCTGTTTTATCATTTGTTCAGCCTGTTCAAACTCACCTTTTTTTGCACACTGTATGGCATTGATAAAACAAGAACGTGCAGTACCTACATAAGTAATAATTTCAAAACAAGTAACACTCAATTCTTCAGACATATTAAATTCCCCTTTCTATATTTTCAATAGATTTCTTTTTGCTATTACCAGTCATCATCATCAGCATTTGTAGCAGCATTTTGTTCTGCTATCAAAGCATCTTTATCAAGGCGACGAACAAATGGCATATAAACAAAAAATGAAATAATAAAAATGACAAGTTGTAATACTGCGCTTCTCCAACCACCTACTAAAAATCCTGAAATAATAGGTGGACAAGTCCAAGGAACCATAACACCTCCATAAAGAGGACACAAACCTGTTGCAAGTGCAGCATATTGTATTACACAAGAAATCACTGGCATTGCAATAAATGGAACAGCAAGCATAGGATTCATTACAACAGGTAGCCCGAACAAAATTGGTTCATTGATATTAAAAAGTGCAGGAACTAACTCTAAATTCCCCAATGTTTTTAATTGTTTTGATTTTGCAAATGCAACCAAATAAATAACTAATCCGATTGTTAAACCTGCACCAGTTACATTAATAAATTGGTCATAAAACTGTGCTGTTACAATATGTCCTCCATTTGCGACAGTAAGTTCCATTCCTTTATCCAATATTGCTTGATTTTCCAAACTATTTGCTTGTAAAAGTCCACTCATAATACCGCCAACAATCGTAGAACCATGAACACCAAAAATCCACAAAAATGGTCCTGCAAAACACATCAATATTGCACCGCCTAAAGAATCTGTCATACCTTGCAATGGTATTTGAATCACTTTATAAATCAATTCGATTGCTGTTGTATGTAAACCAATACTGAAAATTCCATGAATAATTGTAGCAACCACAACAATAACAACAGCAGGAATTAAACCAGAAAAAGCATTTGCAACACCAGTAGGAACACCTTCTGGCATTTTAATTTTAATATTCTTTTTCAAAAACCAAGAGTATGCCCAACCAACAATCAGTCCAATTAAAATTGCTCCAATCATACCCTTTCCAGCTGTCCAATCCTTTTGTATAATATTTCCAACAATATCACCGTTCTCTGATGTGATAGAAGATGGCTGAAGCAGGAAAAAAACAGCTAATGCAATCATCGCACCGCTTAGCGGTTCTTGCCCTTCTAATTTTGCATAGGTATACGAAATACCTACAACTGCAATAATAGCACTAATGCTAAATGTAGCACCATAAGCTTGATTAAATATATCTGTAATTCCTGCATTAGCAAGTGCATCTGCTGCCGCTTTAATTGGCAGATTAGCAAGAATTAAAAATATAGAACCAACAATCAAAAGGGGCATTGTATATACCATACCATCTTTAATTGCTTGAACTGCTTTTGTATTGACGAATGCAAGAATTTTTGGAATTACATTTTTATTAAACCATTCACCCATAATATCACCCTCTCTTGTTTTGTTCCATAATTAAAAAATAAAAAAATAATGTCAATGTTTGAAAGAATACCGCATAACAAATCTATATGAAATTATGCGGTATTACAAAAAAATTTTATTTAGAAGATACCAGTTTATATGCAAATTTTAACACATTCATACCATTACACATACCATAGTCTGCCATAGGGATAACAGCAACAGGAATTCCTTTTGGTTCACAGATTTTTTTTGCTTTGTCAAGTTGAAAACCTACTTGAGGACCTAAAAGAGCAATATCAATTCCATCAGTACGCATTTCCATTTCCGCAATAGGGAATGCTTCAATTTCAGCATCTTTTCCTTTTTCTACAGCTGCTTCTTTCATTTTATTTACCAACACACTAGTAGACATACCTGCTGCACAAAATAAACGAATTACCATAAATATAACCTCCTTAAATTTCCTCTCCATTTGTTTGAATTACTTTTTGATACCAATAAAAAGAATCTTTTTTACTTCTTTTTAAAGAGCCTTTTCCTTGATTATCTTTATCAACATGGATAAATCCATATCGTTTTTCCATTTCACCAGTACCAGCACTCACTAAATCAATACAGCCCCAAGGTGTATAGCCCATTACTGGAACACCATCTTGTGAAATAGCTTCTTTCATCTGTTCAATGTGCTGACGCAAATAATTGATGCGATAAGGGTCATGAATGCCATCTTGTTCCACTTTATCATAAGCACCCAAACCATTTTCTACAATAAATATTGGCAAATGATATCTTTGATGTAGTAAATTCAAAGAATAACGTAATCCTTTTGGGTCAATTTGCCAACCCCATTCACTTGCTTCTACATAAGGATTTTTTGTAACATAACAATGGTCATTAAATTTTTGTTTTGCATTTTCCGCAGAAGCACTTACTGCTTCACTCATATAATAACTAATGCCTATATAATCGACACAACCCTCTTTTAGACTTTGTAAATCTTCTGCTGTAACATCTAAATTCATCCCATGATTTTTTTCAAAAGCCTTTATGTAGTTTGGATATTCCCCAAATACATGAATATCACCATAATAATATAATCTTTGTTCCATTGCATATTGTGCTGCAAGCATATCATCTGGAGCACAAGATAAAGGATAAAAAGGAACCATTGCCAACATACAGCCAATTTTAAAATCTGGATTGATTTCATGTCCCAATTTTACTGCTTTTGCACTTGCTACTATTTCATAATGAACTGCTTGATGCAACACAGTTTGTATATCTTCTTCTGGACGATATAATATGCCAGAATTTGTCCATGCTGCCCAGAGATGTTCCGTTGAACCTTGATTATTGATTTCATTAAAAGTCATCCAATATTTTACTTTGTCTTTATAACGTTCCATTACCGTTTTTGCAAATCGTACAAAGAAATCAATCAATTTACGATTTCTCCATCCGCCATATTCTTTTACTAGATGATATGGCATTTCAAAATGACTTAATGTAATAACTGGTTCAATACCATAGTGAAGTAATTCGTCAAATAAATCATCATAAAATTGTAATCCTTGTTCATTTGGAGTCGTTTCATCTCCATTTGGGAAAATTCGTGTCCATGCAATAGAAGTTCTAAAACACTTAAATCCCATTTCAGCAAATAGTTTAATATCTTCTTTGTAATGAGAATAAAAATCTATTGCTTCATGATTAGGATAATTGCAGTTTGGTAAAATACCATCTGTAATTTGACGTTCCACACCATTTGCTCCTGCTGTCATAACATCAGCAATAGAAATTCCCTTTCCTTGTTTGTTATATCCCCCTTCTAGCTGGTGTGCAGCAACAGCACCTCCCCAAAGAAAGCCTTCAGGAATGATTTGTTTTTTCATTTTATCACATCCTTATATTTATTTTCTTGATGAAAAAAAATAAGACTGCTCACAGAACTTCCCTATAAAAGAAATTCTATAAACAGTCTTGCTTACCTTTACGTAATAACAAACTGGTTGCTATTTATTTCTATATTTAGCATAACACAAACAGATACTTTTGTCTATATCTAAAATTTTTTTTGGAGATTTCAACATTTTTATAAAAAAAATTTTGTAATAAATGACAGTCCCTATAAAAAAGCATTGTATAAAAAGCAAAAACAATTTTTATTTTATTGAACGGAAAGAAAATCTTGCAGTAATTCGCAATGTTCTGACTGATTTAGTAATATAATATCTGTATAGTTTTCCGTATTTGTAATAATCACAGGAGTAGATAAATCATATCCTTCTTTTTCAATTTCCTTTCTATCAAAATTTAATAAAACATCTCCTTTTTTGACAATTGTTCCATTTTCTACACAAGGGTGAAAAAATTTCCCCTTTAAATTTACTGTATCAATTCCTACATGAATCAAAAGCTCTATTCCCTCATCACTTTGCAATGCAATAGCGTGTCCTGTTTCAAATACAACTGCAACTTTCCCATTAAATGGAGCAACAATTTTATTATCTTCTGGTATCATTGCAGCACCTTTTCCTAATATTTCGGAAGCAAAAGTGACATCTTTTACTTCTGTCAAAGGAATTATTTTTCCTTTTGCTGGTGTTGGAACAAAAAGTGTTTTATTAGAAAAATGTTCTACTTTTATTTTTTCTTTTGTGTTATTTTCTGAAATATCTTCAAAACCAATTAGCATTGTTATCAAAAAAGTTGCTACTGTCGTTACCAAAACCGTCAATACTGCAATCAAAAAACTAATTGGGCGTGTTGTTTCTACATATTGTACAATGCTTAAAATAGCAGGAATGGCAATCGCAAAACATTTTAGTTGAAAAAAAGCACCAAACAAACCACCGATTGCAGCGCCAATACAAGCACCAATCATGGGACGTTTTAAGCGAAGCGTTACACCATAAAGTGCTGGTTCTGTAACGCCTGTAAACAATGCAGAAATTGCCGCTGTTGCCGCATTTTTTTTGAATAATTTGTTTTTACTTTTTGCTGCAACCGCAGCAGAAGCAGCACCTTGTGCTATATTGGAACAAAGTTCTCCTATACAAATAAAATTTTCAAATCCTACAGAGGCAATCATACCTAATTTAACTGGCGTAAGAGCATGATGCATACCTGCCATTACAATAAAAGGGTAAATGCCTGCAATTATACCAACAGCAATAAAACCTAATTGATTATGTATCAAATCAATAATACTGTACAAAATATGTTCTAATAGAGAACCCAAAGGAGCCAACACCAACAACACAATTAGAACTTCTACTAACAAAACAAATAATGACTGTAAAAGATTTTTTAATATAGTTGGTATTATTTTTTCTGCTAATCGTTCTACATATTTTAAAATCCATACTGCAAATATAATAGGGATAATGGAATAAGCATAAGAGATAGAAGGAAGCGGTATATACTTCATAAAATATAAATTTTCTCCTTTATCCATCATAGCAATAAAATTAGGGTGCATTATAATAAGGGCTACTGTAACAGCATAATAAACATTTACACAAAAACGCTTTGCTGTTGAAATAGCAATTAACACTGGAAAAAAGAAAAATGCACTATCCCCCATAATATTAAGAATATAATAAGTTGTTCCATTTATATCCAAAATACCAAGCATATGTAGTAAATTGGTTAATATACGAATCATTGCGGTACCCATAATAGCAGGAATTACTGGCGCCATAATACTTGATATAATTTCCATAAATTGTGCCATAGTATTTTTCTTTTCTAATACTTCTTGTTTTTTAGGAGTAGGAATAGAATTTGAAAAATCCCCCAATTTGCATAGTTCATCATATACATTGCCAACATCATTGCCGATAATAATTTGATATTGTCCTGCTTTTTTCATCACTCCTACAACACCTTTTGTATTTTTCACTGCTTCATCATTTGCTACTGCTTCATTTTTTAAAGTAAAACGAAGCCTTGTCATACAATGAATAACCGTAACAACATTTTCTTTTCCGCCAATATGTTGTAATATTTGTTTTGCAATATTTTCATAGTCCATAGTATTCCCTTCTCTCTTTTTTTATTTTTTATAATTTTTGTTCTTTTTCCCTTTGCTCTTGTTCTTCATCTAATATTCTTTTTAAATGAATCAAAAGATATAATGACTCATCTATACTCAAAGTATATCCATACTGTTTTTGAATTAATTCGGCAATTTTTTGTACACCAGAGAAAATAGCTTGATTTTGTGTAACAAGTACATCATAAATTTCCTGCATACTGTCGTGGTAATCTGTTTGGTTAAATATTCTTGCAGCAAAAAATTTTAAATGCGTAATAAATCGTTGATAGGAAAAAGAATCTTCATGAAATACAATTTTAAAATGCAGTCGTATAATATGAAGGATTGCTGTAATTAACTCTGTAATTTTTCGTACATCAGATGGAGAATTATCCCCTAATTCAGAAGCAATAATGTGCATTGCAATAAAAGCTGCTTCATCTTCTTTTAAATCTATCCCCGTTTTTTCTTCTATCCATTGTATTGCTTTTTTACCTATTGAAAATTCTTTTGGATAAAAATTTTGAATATCTGTTTTAATAATATTTTTTAGCATAATACCAGATTTTGCTCGTTCTAAAACAGAATTGATGTGGTCAGCAAGCGTAACATAAAGTATATCATTCACCTCTAATTTTTCCTCTTGTATTGCTGTCTGCACCACTTTTTCAGCAATATCTAAATATTCTTCAGAAACAGTCTGCACATATTCTTGAAGTTTTTTGCTACCCTCATCACTTTGCAGACAATATATTCTGTCAATTAAAGATTTATCTAAAAATTCTCCTTTCTTTTTACGAAAGCCAATGCCTGCACCAGTAACAATAATCTCTCTTTTTTCTTTATCTACTGTTACAACTGCGTTTGTATTCAAAACTCTAATGATTTTCATTTTTCCATTTCCTTCCATATCTATAAAAAAAGACTGCTTATAGTTTTTCTTTATAAGAAATACTATAAACAGTCTTGCTTACCTTTACGTAATAACAAACTTGTTTATTATAATAACATAAATAAAATAGATTGTCTATATTATTTTTGAATAGATACAGAACAAACGTGCAAAATTTTAAAAGCAAAATTTTTACTAAAAAGTATCATTTTATTTTCTGTTTTTACATTAAATTAATTTAAATATCATATATTTTTTGTAAAAAAATAAATACATAAAATTCTATAATATCAATTTTTTTCTATAATATTTTTCATAAAATTATCCTAACTTTTTATCACTCAAAAATCTATTTTTAGCAATATAACAAAAATATTTAAAATACTTTTTTGAATGAAACAAGCAATTAGTAAATAAATAGAAACAACAAAAAAATTGTATACAAAGCTATGCCTGTAACAAATGCAAGCAGTGGAAAGGGATATCCCTTTCCACGCTTGTTGGGGTGACCCCAAACCCCAAATGCAAATTTTTTTGAAATTTGCAAAACGCCTTCGGCGTG
>CAJTZO010000061.1 GCA_910583755.1 uncultured Clostridia bacterium | reverse complement strand
CAAGCAGGGGAAAGGGATATCCCTTTCCTTGCTTGTTGGTGTTCCCCCAAACCCCTAATGCAAATTTTTTTGAAATTTGCAAGACGCTTTCAGTGTGGCTTTTCCCTTTTTAGAATGCTATTTTTATTATACTATACATAAATATTGCTATGAAAATAAACTCATTTTTCATGCAAAAATTTGATAAAAAAAGAAAGAAAATATTTATTATACTCTTGAAATTTTTTAGAAAAATTTTCTCTTTCTCAAATAAAAAACAGAAACGTATCAACGCTTCTGTCATTTGTAATAAAAAATATTATCTAATAATATTATTATAGTTTGTATCATTATAATAATACCAAGTAATATAACCAATATTCCCAATATATAATTGATATATTTCATCCATGTAGTAGTAATATATTTTCTAAAAATTTGAGTAAATATAGCAATAATAAACCACCAAATACAAGTACCACAAAATATTCCTACTGCTAATACAATTCCTTGTATTTTATTCAAAATTGTTCCAATATCAAATATAGAAAATGCAATCAAAAAAGATAATATCGTTGTAGGGTTAGTTATTGCAATCAAAAAGGAAGATGTAAAAAAAGATATTATTTTTGATACATCGGCTTTTTTATAAATGATTTGTTGCTTTTTATTTACAATACCAATCCCCATTGCAATAACTAACATACTACCTACAAAACGAATTATATTTTGATATTGAAGCATAAAATTAGAAATCAATGTAAATGAAAAAATACTAATACAAGAATAAAACAAATCTGCAACACTACAACCAATACCTGATAAAAATCCTGCTACTGCACCATATGTAATACTTCTTTTTATAGTAAATATTCCTACAACACCAACAGGAATACCAAATATTATACCAATTAACAATCCATTTGCAAAATAATTTATCATAAGCAACAGCAGTCCGCTAATTTTGTTACAATATTGCAATCACAATCATTTTCAATTATGATTTTTCCAATACAATCTGCAATAATTTCTCCAGAAAGTGGATTTTTTACACTTGCAATTTCTCCATTTATTGTGGCTTTTACATCACTCTTTTCAAAAGATAAATCACAGTCTATCATTTCACATTCTTCTAATACAAGACCTTTTGCATAGCATAGAGGTTGTGTACCAATAATTTTACAGCGTATTAAATGAAGATTTTCAGAATACCAGCCTAAATACTCTCCTTTTATTACACTATCATAAACTGTTACATTTTTACTGTGCCAGAAAGCATCTTTTGTATTCAACTCACAATTGCGAAAAATCACATTTTCTGTATATTGAAAAGAATATTTTGCAGTCATATGTAGTCTGTTAAATTCCATTTCTGAAGAATGTAAAAAAGGATACTCTGATACAAGTTTGCAATTGTGCATTGTTACATTATGGCAAAACCAACCAAATTCTATAGAATTGATATTGCAGTCTGAAATTGTAACATCGTTACACTCACGTAATGCTTTTACACCGCCTAATTCTGAATTTTTAATTTGAATTTCTTTATCATACCAAAGTGCTGCACGACAAGTTTCTGTCATTTTGATTTGATTTATATTTGCCTTTGTAGTGTGCCAAAAAGGATATCTTAATAAAAAATTACAATTTTCTACCATAATATTAGAGGTTTCTTTTAAAGCAGATTCTCCATCAGCGATACCTTGAAAGGTACAATTTATAATCTTAGCATCATTTATTCCATAGAAAGCTCTTTCTTCGTCATGTGTTTCGTTTGCATATATTGTCATAATAATCTTTCCTTTCTACAATTATTTATTTTCTATTTGCTTTTTTCTATGTTTTTATTTTATATAAAAAGTGTTAAAATAGCAAATACTTATATTGAATATATATTTATAGTTTTAAAGCATAATAAAAAAATCTATTTATAATTAAAAGACATAAAAATCTATTCAATATAAGTAATAGACATTAAAAAACAGCTATGATAGAATAAAAATATAAAAATAAAATAGGAGTGATACATAATGAAATCAAAAATATTATTAGCAGTACTATCATCAACTATGCTTTTTTCGGCAATACCCACATATGCTCAAACACCGCTTATTCTTCAAATTAACAATAAAATTATGACAGCAAATGGAATAGAAAAAGAAATAGATTCAGAACCTGTAATCATTAATCAGCGTACACTACTTCCTATTAGAACAATCATAGAAGAAATTGGTGGAACAGTGGACTGGAATAAAGAAACACAAGAAATTATATTGACCTATCAAGGAAATACTATTCGTCTTGTGATTGATAGTACAACTGCTTATTTAAATGATACAGCAATCACAATAGATACAGCACCAATGATTATAAACGGAAGAACAATGCTTCCTATTCGATTTATAGCCGAAAGTTTTCATTTTGATGTTGTATGGGACAATCAAACAGTCACGATTACAAAACAAGAAACTGCTGAACAAGAACTAACAATAGAAAATACAAATACAGAACAGTCAAATAATGAACAAGGAAATATAACAGCATTATTAGTCGGATTTGGAGCAGATACTTTTACATTAATACTTGAAAATAATGAAACAGCTTCTTATCTTGCTGCATTTGCCGAAACATCTGAAATGAATCTTCCAGTATATCATTTTGATGATTTTGACGGTTATGAATATATGCAGTATTATCAAATTCCCAGCCGTTATGAAATTCCTGCTAAATTAACAAGAGTAACTTCCGCAAAGGCTGGAGAAGTATATTATGCTGATAATAAAGTGATATTATTCTATCAAGATGCAAATATTGACGAAAATTATATTAAAATAGGAACAATAGAAGATACTACAGGATTACAAACAGCAGTAAAACAAAATCCTGTTGTAGAAGGCTGGGGAAATAAAGTAATTTCTATTCGCAGAAAATAAATATTTTTTAAAGTAGTAGAAAACATTTCTACTGCTTTTTGTATTGTATAAAAGCAAAAAACCACTGAATCATCCATAATTCAGTGATTTTTATTTTATTTATTGAAAGGCATCTTTAAAAAATGTTTCTAATTTATTAAAAGGAATCACATCTATTTGGTCATACAAATCGGTATGAGAAGCTTCAGGAATTATCATAAGTTCTTTATTATCTCCCTTTAAAAGTTTATATGCCTCTTGGCTATACATCAAAGAGTGTGCTTTTTCTCCATGTACCAAAAGAACTGCACTCCTAATTTCTGGAGCATATTCAAACAATCGCATATTCATAAGAGAACCACTTGCGGTAGCTGTCCAACCGTCATTGGAATTACTACAGCGAGGGTGATACCCTCTTTCTGTTTTATAATAGTCAATATAATCTTTTAAATATTGAGGGGCATCTTTTGGTGCTTGTTCTGGTAATCCTCCACCAGCAGTATATACACCATTTTTATATGCTTCTGTTCTTTGATTATTATATGCAACACGTGTTTCATATCTTCCATTTTCGTCAATAGAATCAAAATACCCAAGTGCTGTGTTACGACTCATGTCATACATCGTGATTGCAGCAGTTGCTTTTATTCTGGTATCTAGTGCAGCAGTTTGTACTGCCATGCCGCCCCAGCCACAAATTCCAATAATTCCTATTTTTTCTGGGTCAACATTTTCCTGTGTAGAAAGGAAATCAATCGCAGCTTGATAATCTTCTACATTAATATCAGGAGAGTTAAACGCTCTTGGATAACCGCTGCTTTCTCCTGTAAAAGAAGGGTCAAAAGCAATGGTTAAAAATCCTTTTTTTGCCATTTCCTGTGCATATAGTCCAGAACTTTGTTCTTTTACAGCACCAAATGGACCACAAACAGCAATCGCTGAGAGCTTTCCTGTGTATTCTTTCGGTTCATACATATCAGCAGCTAATGTAATACCAAAATGATTTGTAAATGTTACTTTTTTATGATTTACTTCATCGCTAAGCGGGAAAACTTTGTCCCATTCTTCTGTCATTGCAATTTCTTCTGTATGAATTGTTCTATCTTTTATTTCGCCATAATTAATCAAATTTGTCGCCTCCAATTTAGATGTATCACTTTCTGAACTTTCTAATTGTGTAGGTTGTTGCGTTGTTGCTTGTGTTTGTGTACTGCACGCTGTTGCAGATAAAGCAAGCATAGTAGCAACAACTGTTAAAAAAATTCGTTTTTTCATAATATTTTTCCTCCTTTTTTTAAATTCTCTTACTATGTTAAATCAATTTATTGTTCTATGATGTGATAGTAATAACAACGTTTTAGCTTTTTTCCTTCTTTAGCAACTTTCATACTTTTCTCTTTTTTAACTATCATTTGTATTATTTCAGTTCAAAATAAACATCAATACTTCCTTTTCCAACAGCTTCTTCCAGTTCTGTTGTATCTTCAATATACCCTAGTTTTGTATAACTATAAGAATTAGGGAAAGTGTCATAAAACACTACAATACAATTGTTGCCATAAAGCATAATATCTCCTTTGTTTATTGTAGCAGGACGTTCACTATTCGTAGGCAATGATGTTGGCATATCATAATACTTTTCATTACCATGCAGTTCTGACATCGTATAGGTAGCTGGAAATTGTTTTACAAGTTCTTGTGTTGTGACATTATCATATAATACTGCACTAAAATCTGTGTTGCCAATTTTCATAGTTATCATAGTATTCTCCTGTGTATTTTCTTGAGTATTTTCTACTGCATATTGTTGTGTTGGTTCTTGTGTTAAATTTATTGTTTCATTCGTAGTACAGCCCATAGCACCCAATGCTGTAGCAGTAAGTGCAAGTAAAAAAATTTTCATGCAGACTCCTCCAATTTACTATCTATCCATTTTACAAATTTTGCCGGTACACCAGCTACAATACTATTTGCTGATACATCTTTCGTCACAACTGCACCTGCTGCAACAATAGCATTTTCTCCTATTGTTACACCACCTAAAACAGTTACATTTGCACCTATCCATACATTTTTACCCAATAAAATCGGCTTTGGCGTCATGCCCTGTCTTTTTTGAGGGTCAAAATCATGGTCAAGTGTGGCGAAAACAACTTTGTGTCCTATTAACGCACCATCTCCTATGGTAATACTACCTTGGTCTTGGAAACAACAGCAAGAATTGATAAATACATTTTTTCCAATGTTGATATTTTTCCCACAGTCTGTATAAAATGGTGGAAACATTCTAAAAGTATTATCAACAGGTTTTCCAATTAGTTTTGAAAAAATCTCACATATTTCTTCTGGTGTATGATAAGAACAATTTAATTCTGTTGTAATTTTTATTGCTTCTTGACTTAATTCACTCATATATTGATGTATTTCAGAGCCGCCTTTTACAAGCAATCCTGCATTTACATGATTTAAAAATTCACTTGTATTCATTTTTATATCCTCCCTTTATTCCTTATCAGCACTGATAACTACAATTTTATTGCCCCAACCTTCTAATACTGGATTATTTTCTACTGCTGATATAAAATCTTCCGAAGCATCAAAATAACCTAATTTTGTATATTCTCCGCTGATTTCTGCATCTTTATAAAATAATACAATCCTATTTCCTTCTTCAAAATAAACTTCTCCTGCTTTTTGCGATGTAATTGTTTCTGGATTTTGAGGAATTTCATATTTTGATGGAATATCATAATATTGCATAACTTCCCAATTATCATAGTCATCATAGTGATAAATAGGCAATCGTAAGTCTCCTAAACCAACAAAACTTGTTATTGTTTTTGCAGTATCATTCTCATATAAATGTAGTGTAAAAGGTGTTCCCATATCTCCAAAACGAACCTGAAGTTCTTCTATTGTTTCCTCAGCATTTTCTATAGCAGCATTGCTTGTAATATTTTCATTTACTTTTTCTTTTGATGAAGCACAAGCTGACAATATTGCAGTAAATGATAATACAAAAGCAACAAATAATAAAACTTTTCTTCTCATACCTTTACTCTCCTTTTATAATCAACTTTTTCTTTCCTGTTTTTTTATCTGGTAATATTTCTTCTATAAATTGAACATAAAAATTTACATACTCTAAATGCTTTTCTTTTAATATTTTTTTCATTTGAGCTAACATTTCTGTTTTAATATTAGCATTTTTGCTATTATTTGATGTTTGTGCAAGCATTTCAAAAGAGTTATCAGAAAGCTGCCTAAACTGATAATCAAGTAATCCTTCAATGCAAAAACCTTCTACAGCAAGAGGATGTAAAAATTCTTTTTTTCCTTTGTTTTCAAACCATAATATATCTTCTGCTCTGCCAACAATATTTTCTGCTCTTGTAAAGGGATACTTTTCATTATTCTTTTTTATTTTTAGTCTGTCTGTAATTTGATAACGAATTAAAGGTTGTACATAATTATAAAGTGAAGTGAGATACATATTGCCGTTTTCCACTTCAATATAATTCATATCATCAAACAAATACATACCTTCATTGAAATCAGATTCCACCCCTAATATAAGAGATTCACTTGCACCATAAAAGTTAATGACATCAGAATGAAATATTTTTTTAAAATATTGTCTTAAATTATCATTTAAAGGCTCTCCGCAGGAAATCACTCTAAAAACATTAACATTTAATTTTCCATTTTCTACAAGTTCTCCTAATATTTTAATAGCAGAAGGGTAACCTACAATCATATCTGGCTGAAATTGTTTTATTTTTTTTATCCACTCTTTTAAGGGCATATTGATATCTATAAAAAGCTGATTTCCTTTTACTCCTTCAATACCATCCCCTACTGCCATAGCACCACCATAACGCCCGTCTGTTGCTGCAATATAGAGAATACGAGGTTTTTGAAAAAGATATTTTAAAATTTGAGGCATTGACATATCCCATAATGCTGCTCTAATCACACCGACTAACATTGTTTCCCACGCTTGATTATCATATACAAAATAAGCAGGTTTCCCTGTACTTCCAGAAGAATGGACAATATGATATTTCTTTTTGAACGTTTTTTTATCTCTGTTGCTGTCGCTATCAAAATCAATTAATTCTTGCTGTGATAACTCTCTTTGTGTGATGATATTATCAAAATTTTGAATGAATGTTGTTTTGTTTATTGTTGGAAATTTTGATAATGGTATCCTATTTATATTTTTTGCTGTAATACCGGCTTTTGTAAATGTTCTGTGATAATATTCTGAATGATGATAGGCATACTTTAATATTTTTCTGAGTTTTTTCTGCTGTAATGCTATCATGTCTTTTCTCGTCATAGTTGTATTTCTTTTTAATTGATATAGTTGCAAAAGTAAGTTTATATAATTCATTTAATCACCACCCTTTACATCGAAACTATATCCGTTTTGGTAATTTTCTCTGTGATAATATGTCACTTCACCACTTGTTTGGTTAAAAACAATACTCCATTCAGTAGATTCATATTCATTAAAATTGTCTTTGCTAACACTGTCTAAAGCATTTTTCATTTGTTCTATTGTCATATTGTGATTCTCAGAAAGTGCTTTTGTTAATATGTCATATCGTTCATGGGACTGTTTAGAACCAATACCATACTTTTCACCTTCACTTACATAAAAATTTGTTAATATAGGGGTTTCTGTGACGACCATTTCATCATTGATATATTCTACTGCAACACTTTTTCCGCTTGTGTCTGATATTGCAAAATGAACCATCATACCCATAGAGGCGTGCATATCATATTGTTGTAAAAGCGCAATCGCTTCCTCAACATTTGCAGCCTTGTCAAGCAGTAATCTGATTGCAGTTGTTGTTGTAATATCTGGTTTACTGCTGTTTTGTTCAATCGTTATATTGTCGCTAATCATATTAACTGCAATGCATAATCCTTTTTCATTCATACCGTCCAAAGGGGCATATAATGCAGCAATCGTTTTCATATCATCAGGTAGTAAATCTAATGAAAAACCTGCACTAGTTTGTATAAAATCCATATTTACAGTGGAAATAGAAGCATATCCTGTAGGTGGTTTTGATTTTACTATCAGAGCATTACAGTGGTTCCAGTCAAAATTTCTGCCAAATAGTTTATTTGTACCTAATGAAGATATTGTACTACAGCCAAATGTATTTGATTGAAATTCTATATCAATATTTGACAATATATTGTCCTTTAAAAATTGTATGACTTCTTTATCTGAAGAAGCTCCTCCTTGTTCAATATATTTATCAAAATAATAATCTCCTTCAAATTGTATTGTCGACAAACCATTTTCAAGTAATTTTATTTCAGAAGTTGTATTTATTGTGTTATTCATGGTATATTCACCTATATTTTGTTGTTGATTTGCTGAGCAAGCTGTTAGTGTTGACATTGTAAAGAATAATGATAATAATATAGCTATTTTTCTTTTCATTTGCTTTCTCCTTTCTTTTAGATTATTTTATCATATCAAACATATAATAACAAATACTTATATTAAATAGATATTTATGCTTTATAGCTATATTAAAATATGATACAATATTAAAAGGGGTGATATTATGGAGATTAGAGTTTTAAAATATTTTATAGCGATTGCAAGAGAACAAAATATTTTAGCTGCAGCAGAAAGTTTACATCTTTCTCAACCAACACTTTCTAGACAAATTAAGGATATGGAGGAGGAACTTGGAAAACAGCTTTTTATAAGAGGAAGCAGAAAAATTACACTCACAGAAGAAGGTATGATATTAAGAAAACGTGCAGAAGAAATACTTGATTTAGTTCAAAAAACAGAAAATGAAATTACACTTTCTAATTTGATATGTGGTGATATTTTTATAGGAACAGGAGAAACAAATGGTGTTCGTTTTATTGCAAAAGCAGCAAAAATGTTAAATGAACAATATCCAGATATTCATTTTAGAGGGTAAACCTAAACAATTGAGGGAAATTTTGGTATTGTAATAAAAA
>CAJTZO010000060.1:8325-8954 GCA_910583755.1 uncultured Clostridia bacterium | reverse complement strand
AAAATTTTCACTGTAAATACTTATGAAATATATTCCCTTTCTGTAAAAAGCTCCCCTCCTTTTTTGGAATCTAAAACTATAAAATTATCTCATTTTTAAAAATTAATCTTTTTGAGAAAAAGTTTTTTTATCATAAATAAGACAAATTGAATAGTTTTTTACAAGTATAATATACCACATTTTATTCAATCTGTTCAAGTTTTTTTTCAAAAAAACAATAAAAACTTTTTCTCAAAAAGGTTACTATATTAAAATAATTTTTCTTAAAATTTCATTTCTGCATAAAAAAGTTCTAATTTTCCCAAAATAATACTATAAAAATAACAAAATCCTATCAAATTATTTTACTTTTTTCACATTTTCTTTTTATTTTTCTCAAAATTTTTCTTCAAAATAAACAAAATTACATCAAAAGAGACGCACCCCAAGCAATAGGTGCGTCTCAAAAAATAAAATGAAAAAATATCAAGCTAATTTAAGTTACATTTTTATTATTTAGTTAAGGAAAATAGCTGCCTGCCACAATGTTCGACCTGTGAGCAGGTGCTGTTTTTAGTTTCATGCTGCTTCAATGGTAATTTCTATAGTTCCTGTTTTACCATCTGCAGTTGTACCTGTAATTGTTACTG
>CAJTZO010000060.1:0-8225 GCA_910583755.1 uncultured Clostridia bacterium | reverse complement strand
TTTCAGATGGTGTTAAAGTTGCTGTTCCACCAACTGTAATTGTTGTTTTATCTGCCTCTATTGTGATTCCATTTTCTGCTTCAACAGTAATTTCTATAGTTCCTGTTTTACCATCTGCAGTTGTACCTGTAATTGTTACTGTACCTGCTGTTACACCTGTAACTACTCCATCTGCTACTGTTGCCACTGCTTCATCACTTGATTCCCATGTCGTTACTGTTTCAGATGGTGTTAAAGTTGCTGTTCCACCAACTGTAATTGTTGTTTTATCTGCTGTTATTGTGATTTTATTCGTTGAAGGTGTATCTGCAACTGTAACTTCATATGTTCCTGTTACACCAGAACCATCTGCTGCTGTTGCTGTTACAGTAATTTTTGCACCTGTAATTGCACCTGAACCTATAGTTAATACACCCTCTGAACTAAGTTTAATACTCTTTTCACTATCTTCTTTGTCAACGGACAAATCCCATGTTACATTTTTATTTGTTGCTTCTTCTGGAGTTATATTTGCTGTCAATGTTAATACATCTCCTTTTGCTACTGTTCCATTGTTCTCTACAGTAGTACCATCTTCTTTTTCAGCTGTTACAGTAATTCCTGTTACTGCCACTGGTGCTTCAATTGTATATTCTAAGAACATAACTTCTGTAGCAGTTGCTGAGGTTATCGTTACTTTATCACCAGTTGCCAATTTAGCTGATGCCTCTTTAACTGTACCTTCTGAGTCTGTTACTTCAAATTCAACATCTTCAATTTCTGTGTTTTCGCCATTCTTAACACTTAAATTAGTTTTACTAATATCTGCAACTGTTGCATCTTTTGGTACTTTAATTGTAGTTCTTTCTACAGTATAGCCATCTGTCTTACCAGTCACTGTTGCTATTGCTTTATCTGTTATTGTAATATCAAATGTTGCTGGAGTATCTACACCTTCTACAGCAACTGATATTGTTGTTGTTCCTTCTGGTACTGTAGCTCCTGCTGTAAATACAGGAAGAGTAATTTCTCCATTTTCGCCTACAGTCAATTCTGCAATTCCATCATTAGCAAATGTACCTGCTTCTGTAGGAGTTACTGTACATGTTACATTAACTTTACTTCCTGCAGCCATTAATTTTTTATCTGCACTATTATCTTTTACAACCGCTGTTAATGTTAATGTTTTTGTTGTTTGTACAGTATCTATATTGCCATCTGCCATTTCAATGCTGCCTACTGTTTGAGGAACTTCTGTTTCTACTCCTTTTAAAGTAAATGTAGCAACTTCTTTTTCATCTACTGTAGCTGTAACGGTAATTGTTCCTGCTGTTGCAATTTCAGGTACTGTCAACACATTATCAGCCATACCAGTAGTAATTGCCCCACTTACAGACCATGTTGCATTTGCTACATCTTTACCATCTTTGTCTTGTAATTTGAAAGTAATAACATCACCTTGTTTTACTTCAGCATCTTTCGCTACCTTTGTCGCTGTACCATCTACATCTTTTGTTGCTGTTACTGTGTATTCGCCTTCTGTTGCTGTTACAGTGATAGTTGCTGTTGCTGTCTTTGTATTATCTACTGTAGAAGTAACTGTAATGGTTGCTTCGCCAGCTTTCACACCTGTAACAGTACCATCTTCTGTAACAGTTGCAATTGTTTCATCACTTGTAGTCCATTTTACTGCTTCATATCCTGTTCCAGAACCTTCTACTGTTGCTGTCAATTTTGCTGTAGCTCCAACAGCTACTGTTGCTGTCTCTGGTGCTACAGAGATACCTGTTACTTTTGCTTCTTCTATAGGTTTTACGTCAGGAGCATTTGGAGCGCCATCAGTATTAACTGCATCTGGATCTAATGCTTCAATTTCTTTGATTTCACCATTACCAATAATTGTTGCTGGTTCAGAATTTTTAGAAGTAACAGTGATTTTATCTACTTTTGCACCTTCTGGAACCTCTATAGTTGCAGCTGCTTTATCTTCTACTGTTACTTCAGATACTGTTGCAGTACCTTCTAAAGTAACAGTGGCATTTACATTGCCACCAACAGCAACTTTAGTAACACTTGCTCCATCTTGTACTGTTACTGTAGCATTACCAGTAACAGTAACTGTTCCAACCGTTGCATCCCCTTCAACTGTAATATCACTTTCAGCAGTTACTGTTGTAACAGAACCTTTTGCTACTTCAACAGGTGCACTAGCTTCAAGAATTCCTGTCTTAAAACCAACAATTCTTGTAGCAACTTCAGCAATCAATGTACTGATTGTTTTTTCAGCTTCTTCTGTCGTTTCTGTGAAAATTTCAACAGGTTTTGCATTGGTTACGCCTTCTTTTACGGTAACACTTTCAATAAATTTTGTACCATTGGTTAATGTAATGGTAAACTTATCGTCAGCGATTCTGCTATTTGCTGCTGCAACGACTGCATCATCGCCTATGTAAGCTGCTGCTGTAGCAGAACTTGCTTCCTTAGAAATAATTTTAACAGGACCATTAAATGTAATGTCATTTAATTCTAAATTTTCTGTTAATTCGATGGTGGTGGTTCCGGTTAAGGTGTGACCCTTATGTTCTCTCGCATCTGCTGCGGAAGCAATTTTAACATCTTCGTCATCATGTTTTTTATCTCCATTATTATTTTTTTTGGAGCTGGAGCCGCCACCACCGCCGCCGCTTCTCCAAACCATGTTACCTTCTTGTTTTGCATCAGCAATGGTAGTATCTTGGCTAGTGTCTGGAGTAGAAACGCCTTGATTATCTGGAGCTGGAGTTGTTACACCACCACCTAAAACTCTATCTAAGGTAGAAACTGCTTCTGCTCTTGTCATGCCTTTAGCGCCACCAAAGCTTCCATCTGGATAGCCAGACATATAACCTGCGCTAATCACTGCACCAACAGCGCCTTTTGCCCATGCTGGGATTTGTGCTGCATCTGTTAATAAGTTTGCACCTGCTTCATTTGCTGCAAGACCTTTTGCATTACAAATAAACACTGCTGCTTGCATTCTGGTTACGGTTTCGCTTGGACGGAAAGTACCATCTTCAAAACCACTTGTAATTTTTGCGCCAACTGCTTTTGCAACGTCTGCATAGAACCAGTCACTTTCTTTTACATCACTAAAGTTAACACTTGCACTAGAGGTAAAAGAAGTAGAAGTTGCACTATTTAAAAGACGTACAAACTCTGCTCTTGTAATGGTTCTATCTGGTTTAAAAGTGCCATCTTCATAGCCACCGATTCTTCCAGCGTCTTGCCATTTTGTAATGGTTGCTTGTGCCCAATGACCGCTGATGTCGCTAGAAGCACCAAATGCTGGTATTGCTGTCCCTGTTGTCATAGCTGCTGACAACAAAAATGCGATTGCTTGTTTCTTTTTCATTTTTTATTTTCCTCCTTTGATTCTTACAGTAAAAAAATTTTCACTGTAAATACTTATGAAATATATTCCCTTTCTGTAAAAAGCTCCCACTTTTTTTGGAATTTAAAACTAAAAAACTTATCTTATTTCTTTTTTTTAAAGTATCCTTTTTGAGAAAAAATCTCTTTTTCCATAAATAAGACAAATTTTATAGTTTTTTATAGATATAATATATCACATTTTATTCAAAATGTTCAAGTTTTTTTTCAAAAAAATTCTAAAATTTTTTTCTCAAAAAGGATAAAATTTGAAAAGCCAATAAAATCACCTACTGTAATTATGGTAGATAAACTTATTAGCTTTTTTCTTATGCCATTTTTTACTTTATTTTTATATTTTGTTACCTTACAAACAAGTTTTATATTAATCTTAATAAGTTAATATCCTATTTTTCCCCTTAAGAAAGCATTATTTCTTTTATCAATTCTTCCACTAATTCTTTTTCTGGTATCTTTTTTATAATTTTGCCTTTTTTAAATAATAGTCCTTCCCCTTTTCCTCCAGCAATACCAATATCTGCTTCTCTTGCTTCACCAGGTCCATTGACAGCACAACCCATTACTGCAACTTTTAAATTTTTATGGATTCCTTGGCATCTTTTCTCTACTTTATTTGCAATAGAAATTAAATCAATTTGTGTCCTACCACAAGTTGGACAAGAAATTAATTCAATTCCTTGCTGTAACATTCCCATACTTTTTAAGATTTCTTTCGCAACCTTAATTTCTTCTACAGGATTTCCAGTTAGTGAAACTCTAATGGTATCGCCAATTCCTTTGGAAAGAATCGAGCCAATCCCTACAGCAGACTTAATTGAGCCACTATAAACTGTCCCCGCCTCTGTAATACCTACATGGATAGGATAATCTATTTTTTCAGAAAGCAAGGTATATGCCTCTATACTAAAAGGGACATTTGATGCTTTAATCGAAACTATAATATCATAAAACTGATATTTTTCTAAAATGTGAACATGGCGTAAAGCACTTTCTACTAAAGCCTCTGGTGTTACACTTCCATATTTTTCTAGTAAATCCTTTTCCAAAGAACCACTATTTACACCAATTCGTATTGGTATTTTTTTTTGTTTTGCTTTTTCTATGACTGCCTGAATCCTTCTCTCTTCTCCAATATTACCCGGATTAATTCGTACTTTATCCACCCCTAATTCCATTACTGTCAAGGCAAGCTGATAATCATAATGAATATCTGCCACCAATGGAATAGAAATTCTTTTTTTGATTTCCCCTACTGCTTTCGCTGCTTGCATATCTGGCACTGCAACCCTTACAATTTGACAACCCGCCTGCTCTAATTCTAATATTTGTGCTACTGTTTTTTCAATGTCTCTTGTATCTGTGTTGCACATAGATTGTATTGCAACAGGATAATTTCCTCCTATTGTAACATTTCCAACTTTTACCTCTCTTGTTTTTTTTCGTATCATTAAAAAAACCCCTTTAAAAAAATAAATTCTACAAAATATAAAAAACACTTACATTATATCACATGCAAGTGTCTTTTTCAGCTTATCCAATTAAAATTTTTGTAATATCATTATACATAACAAACACCATAAATAACATCAAAAAAACAAATCCAGCAAAATGTACTTTTCCCTCCATTTCAGGGTTGACCGGTTTTCTACGGATTGCTTCTATTATTAAAAACAATAGTCGTCCACCATCTACTGCTGGAATAGGAAATAAATTTAATACTCCTAAGTTTGCACTTAATACTGCACCAATATACAATATACTTTGCACTGCTGCACCAACACTATGCTTTATTCCTTCCTTATAACTATCTCCTACAATCTGAAAAATGCCAATCGGACCAGAAATTTCCTCTTTGCCTGCTTGGAAAGTAAATACTCTTGCAAGCCCCATAGCGGTGTATCTTACATAAAATACCATTGTATCAAAACTGTATGAAATGGTATCCCATAAATTTGCCTTTGGATAACTTTTTCCTTCTAATTCATCTGAGGAAAACATACCTGCTTTGACTAAAGGAGAAAAACCTAACAAGTATCTTCCTGTTTCATTTTGTTTTGGTATTATTGTTTTTGTAAGCTTTTCTCCATTCCGTTTGATTTCCAAATCCACTGCTTCTCCTTTATTTTCTGCCATTGCCAGTTGAAAATCATCATAAATATAAACACCTTTTTGATTTATCTTTGTAATGACATCTCCCACTTGTAAACCTGCTTCTTTTGCAGGATAACCTTCTGAAAGTGCGGAAACTTCCGGCTCTACAATACCTGTTGTAAATGTAATACAAACAATTAACAGCATGGCTAATACAAAATTCATAAAAGGACCCGCAAAAACAACGGCGATTCTTACCCATACACTTTTATCTGAAAAACTTCTTTCTGCAATCTCTCCTGTACTATCTTCTCCCATCATACGACAGAATCCGCCAATGGGAAAGGCTCTTAAAGAATAAATGGTTTCACCAATTTGCTTTGATGCAATCATTGGTCCCATACCCACAGCAAATTCCTCTACCAAAATACCGCTTTTTTTCGCCACAATAAAATGTCCAAACTCATGTATAATAACAATCAAACTTAATACAACAATAGATATTATGATAGAAACCATATGTGACGCCTGCCTTTCTATAGTTCTTCTGCAAAATTTCTTGCCCATCTATCCGCAGCAAGTAAATCTTCTAAAGTATAGTTCTTTTTCACAGTATATGCATTCATTGTTTGTTCTATCAATACAGGAATGTCTAAAAAACCGATTTTTTTCTGCATAAATTTTCTAACAGCTACTTCATTCGCACTATTCAACACTGCTGGCATTGTGCCACCTATTTCTAATGCCTTATAAGCTAAAGATAAACATGGAAAAGTCTCTAAATCTGGCTTTTCAAAGGTTAATGTATTTCTTTGTGCAAAATCTATTTTTGCATAATCATTTTTGCCTCTTTTTGGATAAGTAAGGGCATATTGTATTGGTACTCTCATATCAGGTTCACCCATCTGTGCAATAATAGAACTATCCTCATATTCTACAGCAGAATGAATAATACTTTGTGGGTGTACCAATACCTCAATCTGATGAATGTCTACATCAAATAACCATTTTGCCTCCATCATTTCCAGACCTTTATTCATTAATGTAGCAGAATCCACTGTTATTTTTTTACCCATATTCCAGTTTGGATGTTTTAAAGCATCTTCTACTGTTACACTTTGTAATTCCTGCTTTGTTTTTCCTCGAAAAGGACCCCCTGAAGCTGTCAACAAAATTCTTCTGACCGGATTCCCTTTATTTCCTTGCAAGCACTGAAAAATAGCAGAATGTTCACTATCTACAGGATAAAGTGTTACATTTTTATTTTTAATTTCATCCATAACAAGCTGTCCTGCGGAAACAAGTGTTTCTTTATTGGCTAAAGCAATATCTTTTCCATGTCGAATTGCCTCAAAAGTAGGTGCAATTCCAACATTTCCTACCACAGATGTTACAACCATATCCACTTCTTTCATAGAAGCAATTTCCATCAACCCTTCTATTCCCCAAAGTACCGTAACTGGTTCTGCAACCAGTCGTTCTCTTAATTGTAATGCCCTTCCAATGTCCATCATGGCAATTTTAGAAGGACGATACTCATAATATTGTTTTTCCATTAATTTTACATTTTCGTTGCCTGTCAAACCCGCAACTTTAATATTTCCTAAATGTTTTACAACATCCAATGTTTGCGTTCCTATTGAACCTGTAGAGCCCAATATACTTATGGTTCTCAAAAAAATCACCTCGAAATTTTACCATTCCACATGTATCAAAAACATCATAATATAGTATACAACAGGTGCTGTCAAAAGTACACTGTCAAATCTGTCTAATATGCCACCATGCCCGGGTATCAATTTTCCAAAATCTTTGATACCTGTATGTCTTTTTATAGCAGATGCCACTAAATCCCCAATTTGTGACAAGATAGAACCAAAAACACCTGTCAAACCACAAAGAAGAAATACATTTACTTCTTCCATCGGAAAATTTTTTTCCATAAACCAACCATACAACAATGCTAAAACTGTTGCTGTCACAATCCCTCCTATAGAACCTTCTATTGTTTTTTTGGGGCTTAAGGTTGGAATTAGTTTATGTTTTCCAATCGTAACACCTGTAAAATATGCGCCTGTATCACAGCCCCATGCAGAAATAAAAGCAAGCCATACAAAAATATTACCATAGGAATAAGAACGAATTAAAAACACATGGGACAAAAGAAAAACGACATAAAAAAAGCCAAAAAATCCTATCATACTTTCTTCTGCATTGGTTTTCCCATGAAAAAGAACGGTATAAATCAACAGCATCAGCAAAAACAAAGAAGTAAAAACATTAAACATATTTTGCATATTGATAATATCATCTATAAAAATCATATAAATAGCAGCAAAAAAATAGCTAATATATTGCACTCCTTTACTTTTTAAAGAAAAAGCATGATAAAATTCATGCATACCAATAAAACCCGCCAACAATATGACAGCTTGCAAGGGTATCCCACCATATCCTACAAAAAAAATTAGCATAGGTAAACCCACAACACTTGAAACAATTCTAACCCCCATATTGTTCACCTCCTTTAAAAGCTCAAAACTTTCAAAACCTTCAGACTTCATCTTAAACTTTAAACGGAAACTTCATTCTCTTAAAATAAACCATATTTGAGCGGCAAAGGCATAAACATCATCTTCGTTTTTCCACTCTTAACTCCTTGTAAAATAAACATTTTAGAGGGTAAACCTAAACAATTGAGGGAAATTTTGGTATTGTAATAAAAA
>CAJTZO010000059.1 GCA_910583755.1 uncultured Clostridia bacterium | reverse complement strand
TCATCTGTGCACCTGTTTTAAATTCCAGCTCCGACAATGTTGTTTCCAATATATTCTGAAATCCACCACCGATAAATATAGTTGTAGGGAATTGATATGAATATTCTATTTCTGCCAGTGTCGTTTCTGCTATAGGTCTAAACACAGCACCACCTATATAACAATCATTATTTTTAAAAAATAGTTCTGATATCGTTTCCCAATAGATGCCTATATGTGCTCTGATACTTTCTTCTAAAATTTGGCGAATTTCATATACTTTATAGCGATATTCTTCTGGAACTTTGATAGAAATATTAATTTGAAATTTTCCAATATCTGGGTGTATTTCTATCTCATAAAATCCCATCATTTCCAATATGGAAACAAGCTGTTTTTCTGTAACAGGGCTGTCCTGCATACGAATTTTAGCAATAATTCTTTCTCTTCTAAATTCCAAATCATAAGAAGGATTGACAGCAATTCCATATTCATTTTCTAATTCTGTTAATAGCTCTTCTGCTTGTCTTGTATGATTATTTCTGTCAATCATAGTCACAAAATCATAAATATAATTGATATTTTTTGCCATTCCTTCAAATAGCTTTTTCGTACCCTCTGCTTTTTTATTCAGCCACCTGTGTGGTATATGAGCATATAAAAATTCCAGAAAATTATTCATGTTCTATCACTTCCAAATTTCCTATTACCGGGGATTGTTTTGCATTTAATACAATATTTTCAAAAGGACTCCCTAACACAAAATCCTCTATAATTGCTGTTTTTTCTGTATCTTTTTCATCATAAGCCGTTCTGATGCACACAATACAATCTACTACAGAAACCATTTCAATCGTTTTTTCGCTTTTAAAATATTCTGAAAATGCCTTTTGTAATATTTCTTTTGCCATTTCTACAGTATAACCTTTTTTTAACACTGCTTTTTGTATCTCAATATTAATTGTAACCAATTCTGGTGCAACTACCAAAATTCCGCCATGATGTAAATCAGCCGGAACATAATTTTTTTCCAGATATTCCTGACATTTTTCAATCAGTCCCTGTTCGGGAATCGTTCCATCTTTTCCCCAAATGATAATATCTGCGGTTCCGGGTCCTCTTGCGCAACGAAAACATTTTGCTTTTGTGACACCTTCCACTTCTAACGCCCATCTTTCCCAGTCAGCCGGAACACCTGCCCTTGCTGGACGTCTTTTTCTTTCTAAAATTCGTTGTCTGTAAGGTTCATCTGCTTCTATTTCTGTGCCATATAAATAGATTTTTGAATCTGTCACACTGTCAAAACCAGCTTGCGCAATCAAATTAATCGCCCCATTTGAAACATTTCCAACGGTACCAAATTCCAAACATTCTACTAAAACATTTGTTACTTCTTTTTTTTCGGAAGCAATGAACTTTTGCTGTCCTGCTATCACTTGAAATTTGACCGGTGGTTTATTTCCTATTGCAGTGGTTGTCAATAAAAAACCATCTGGTATAGGGGTATCCACTAAAACAGGTGTTGCTTTATGTAAGGTTACAGTATGAATTGCCTTAACAGCACATTTTCTGTCTACACCAAAATCATAGCCTTTATCATCTAAAAATTGCCCACTTGCTCTAACAACTGTTAAATTTTCATATACCATTTTGACCACTAATAAAAGCACCCACATCGCTTCTCTCAGTGCAATGATAAGGTGCTTGGTAAACCAACTGTCTTGTAAATCGTCAAAAGTTTTTCCTTCTCCCATCATATTTTTGACTAAAATTTCTGTTAATTCTTCTTTCGTTGGGAACATTTTATTCACCTCTTTCAAATCGTAAAGTTCATTTGATAGAAGAAATGCCACAAGATATTAATTTTCTTAAAAAGATTGATTTTATAAGGAAAAACGTTAGTTTTTCCACAAAAGTTTTTTGTCCAACCTTTTTTTCAAAAAAGTTGGTAGGGTTTGGGACAAAGTCCCAAAATCTTTACACAACAAATTTAAAGGTTGCTTCTACAGTTTTATTCGTATTTTGATACGTGTACTTTGCTCTTAAACTTGGCTTTTTTTGTCCATCAATTTCTACCCATTCCAAAACAACACTTTCTACATTTGAAATACCTTCTGTTTTTCGTAATACTTCCATACATTCTGCCTCAACAAATGCTTTGTTTGTTTCGTTATCCGGTTTTCCCAGATATTCAAAAAGTTTGGAACCATACCCATCATAAAAAATGCTTTCTCCTAAATCACAAGTTGCTTGTAAATATGCCTGTTGGTCAATACAATCTTCTCCCTCTACCATAGCAATATCGTCACCCGTCCATACAATCTCCCCGTTTACTACCAGTATATCTTTCAATGTGTCACTTCCTTATTACTCCAAAATTCCCAGCACAACATAATTTTGTGTTTTCCCCATAGCAACCCGTCCTAATAGCACTTCTAATCCTATTTTATCTGCAAAAGCACCTTGCAAACATCTGCACCAGCCTGTTTCAATGCCAGTGGGTTCCATTTGCACTTTTAATGTTCTGTTTTGCTTTTGAAATGCTGTTACAGTCCCATAAACAAAAGGGCTGTTTCCCGCCATTTTCTGTATTAACTTAACACTTTCCAGATAATCTGTTTTGTTCATCTCTCTCCACCCTTTTACTGCGATACTGCATTACTAAATTTTATACTGCATTCTAAACCACTGTCTTTGTCCCCGCTGATGGTTACCGCTTCTACATGATAAATCTGGCTTAACTCCATGCCTACCCCATAAAGTACAATTCTTCTATCATTGGTTAATTCCTGAAAAAAATCCGTTTCAAAACTTCCACTGAATTGTTGTTTTGTTAATTCACTGCAAATATTTTTCAAATGTTGTTGTGCCTGTGCCCTTGTAATATTTGGAATATTTCGTCTTATCGTATAAATGTTATTTCCCTCTGGATTACCGATAGTTTCTTTTTCTACAATTCTGTTTCCTTTTTTCTTTTTTTCTCCAGATTGCCAAGAAACCACTTCTACCGTAAAATTTCTTGCTTCATTGGGTGCTTTTTTCATTTTTAAATTTCGAATATTGTGTCCATAAGAAAAAGCAAGCGGTTCTTTTTGATAATCTTCTAGCAAAGCAAGGGGACCAAAATACCACTCTGTTCCCTTGATTCGACTAATAAATCCTTCCTGTTCCGCAAGATATAACACATAATCCCAGTGGCTCATTTCTTCCGCAACACTTGTATGGTCTTCATTGACATATTCTCCAATCATGCTGTTTGTAGTAAGTGGTACAAGTGGTGTCAATCCATGTGTTTGGCAAATTTCCCCAAACGCTTCTGTTGCAGTTTTGTTTTGATATTTTACCGTTTCTACAAAGTCATAAGGCTTTGCGCCGTAACTTCTGCCCACAATTTTTACCGTTTCTCCCTCTGAAAAATCCCATTCCGGATAGTCCATTTCTCCCTCTATGAGTGGCACAATTTCTTCTCCTTCAAAACCTGCTTCTATTTTGACAACTACTTTTCCTTTTACCACTACAGAAGATTGTTTTGAACCAGAATAAAAAAATTCGTGTCTTGGCTTGTCGCTAATGTCCCATTGAAACTCCACTTCAAAATCGTCAATTTCTCCCATACCATTCCAGTTTACTTGAAAGGAAATCCAGTCCTCTATTTTTTTACCATTTATAGTGATATTGACAATAGGCTTTCCAAAAGCCCTAAAATTGCCTTTGCTCATTTTTTGAAACACTGTTACATCTCCTTTAAAAGCCTTTTAAACGCTTTTTAAAAACTGTTATTCCCAGTTTTCTTCCTTTACTTTGCTATCTCCATAAACTCTCATCAATCCTCGTATTTTACTATTGCCATCAACAACTGCATTTTCCAGCACCCTAGCACAATCGTAAACTTGCGCATTTCCTTTTATTACGCTGTTTCCTCCAATTTTAGCACAATCATAAACCTGTGCATTGTCAGCAACCACTGCATTGTCATAGATTTTTGCATTACCATATACTTTTGCATTTCCTACGGCTGCTGCATTATCATAAATCCAACAGCATCCAAAATGCGATAAATTTGCTTCACTGCTGATTGCCCCGCCAATTTGTCCCACTGCTACATTTCCAAAACTTTGCAATGCTTTTATTTTATAAGCAGTACAACCATTTATTGTAATAGGGGAGGGCAGTAATTCATATTTTTTACATTCCTCATTCAAGGTAATATCAACTCCTGTCCAATCTGAATTTTATGGGGACTCTGTAAAATTTCCTGATTTGCCTGATAAATTTTGTCCCAGGCATTGGCATCTCCATAATGATTTTTTGCAATTTTAGAGAGGGTATCTCCCGCTTTTACCGTGTAGCTTTGTTGTTCTTCCTGTGCTTCTGTTTCTTCCTTGATTGCTTCCGCTGCTTTGTCAAGTGCTTCCTTCGGTGTCTGCTTTGTTATCTGCACCACTCTTTCCAAAGTAATGGAAAAAGGAATAAAAAAATTGGTTCTGTGGTCTGGTTCAAATGTTTTAATCACGACAAGCTGACTGTACATTTCAGTGCGAAAAATAACCGGATTTCCTTTTTGCCGCATATTGCCTATTTTATACATTCTGTCCATAGCCTCAACGCCTTCAAACCAGCCATCCCAGCTAATT
The DNA here is from genome assembly GCA_910583755.1 of uncultured Clostridia bacterium. Classification (GTDB taxonomy): domain Bacteria; phylum Bacillota; class Clostridia; order Lachnospirales; family Anaerotignaceae; genus Coprocola. The sequence goes on along the minus strand of CAJTZO010000059.1, from coordinate 4,344 downwards.
TCCCTGTAAGTAGAACCAAAATTTTGAATACTGACATTTCCGCCTGGAAAAGTGTTGACCGCTAACATCTGTCCTCCGCCATGCTGTACAAAATCCGGTTTTTCTGTTGTTCTTAAAATCAAATCTCCTAACATTATCTGCAAAAAAATCCCTCCTTAAAGACTTTAGGGATTCCATCCCTAAAACCCTGCAAACTTTTTTGAAAAAAAGTTTGACAAAAAACTTTACTGGAAAAACTAGCGTTTTTCCTTTTAAAAAAATAAAATTTTAGTAACCTCCTAAAAATCCATAAGGGCTCATCGTAAGGGATGGGCTTTTTTCTCGTTTTCTTTTGCCATAACCACGCTTGTCTAACTCTTTTGCAACTTCCTGTGCAATTTCATTTTCTCGTTTTTCTGCCCCCTGTATCACAATGTAAATGGGTCTTTGTTCTTTTTGATTTTCTTCTGTTTTTTCTGCTCTGTTTTTAATTGTAAATTTCTCGTCTTTTTTTCTCCAATTTTCTATCTCAATCCCATTTAATGCACTTGTCTGCGTTGCTAATAGAGCACTTGTATCTTCTAATAATCCCTGTTTGCCTTTCATGCCTTCTGCAAAACTTTGGATTAAATTTCCGCCCCACAAATGATTTGTTTTTAATTCTCCTTTTCGGCTGGGAGATTGTACTTTTAAATAATCTCCCACTGTGGATGCAAGGGAAGCAGCTGTCATCATTAGCATTATTTTTTGACTGTTCATACCGTTGATAAAACTTTGTATTAAATTGCTTCCCCATAAAAACATTTGTTCACTGTTTAAAAGGGTGCTTTGTATAATGCCATTGATGTTTTGCATTGCAGCTGCAACCGCTCCACTTGTCCCTTCTAAGGCATTTGCAAAAGCATTTCCTGCTTCTGTTCCGCCTGTCTGCATTGCATTTTTTATTTCTTCTAAATTTCCTGTCATATCCGGCATAGTACAATTCAAACTTCCAAAATCAAACGTATTTTCACCCAATCCTTTTAGCTGTTCTTTCATTTCTTCCATATGACTATAATCCACTTGATAATCAGGGCTGACAGTAATTTCAGGATTAATTACACCATCCATAGCAACATCATATTTCGTCATATCAACATCAACCATTGCGGAAGTATCTGCTATGGTACTAATATTTGTTACTTTGTTGATTTGTTCTGTTTGCTCTACTCCTACATTAACAGGAGCTTCTAATTCTTCCTTGTGCTCGTTTTTAAATCCTAAGAAGTTTTTGAGTTTGTCCCAGCCTTTTTGTACCCATTCTGTAAACTCTTTAAAATGGGTTATGATTACTGCTATTACTGCAATTAAACCAGCAATTGCCACAATGACAAGTCCTATTGGATTTGCTGTCATTATGACATTTAAAATTCCCTGTGCAACACTCCATATTTTTGTAGCAATCGAAACAGCAAGCATAACACCTTTATAAATCAATAGAGCAGAAACGCCTACAAATAACATTTGAGAAAAAATACCCATACTACTCCAAGCATTTTGAAAAGCCTGTACTACATTTCCGTTTAAGATTCCTGCTAATATCATCAATGCAGCATTGATAGCAGGCAATACCACTAATGCTACAGCAAATGCTGCTACTTCCAACACTTCTAACACTCCACTTATAATCGGTTTTACAGAGTTTGCAAAATTGATAAAAGATTCTTTTACTGAAGCTAATATTTGTTTGACATTTTCCCAAATACTAGCAAACATTGGTTGAAATGTTCCCCAATGTCTGTATACCACAAATGCAAGCCCTGCTATGACTGCGATTACTGCCGTTACCACTCCAAAAGTAGATAATATCGGGGCAAAATGTGCTATGATTTGCGCGCCAGCCTTTGCCCATATCAGCTTAAAACTTCCAACCAATCCAATTGCCATCATAATACTTCCTGCTAAAATCAAAAAGGCAGAAGCACCTGCTGCAATGGCTGCCATATACTTTGTAATTTCGGGATGATTTCTAAAAAAATCCGCTGTCTGTTTGAGTGCAGGATTGACAACAGTTTGTAATGTTTGTGCAATGGGTTCTAAAAACGGCTTGCCAATGGTTGCCTGTAATGTATGAATACTTTCTTCCAATATCCCCATTTGGAAGGAAGCGGTTTGCTCTAATTCTGCCGCTCTTGTATCAACGGTATTTTTTCTTGCAGCTCTTTCTCTTACCGTTAAAACATCGTACTCATCACTTTTTTTTGCCAATGCAGATGCTGTAATTTTTCCTCTTTCACCAAAAATAATATCAACTAAGTTGCTAAATTGACTGTTAGATAACCTTTCTTTTGCACTTTCTAATATTTTTTCAGCTGTTTCTATGTTTATAGCTGAGCCTGTCTGAGGGTCTAGGAAAATACTTTCTCCACTTTCTGTTAGCCAGCCAGCACCTTCCATCCATTGAACCTGTTTTTCTGTCATTGCGTTGACTGATTTTCCCATTACATCTAAAAAGCTTCTAACTCTCGTTGCAGTAATATCTTCACCACCACCTGAAACACCAGCTGTAACAGCCATCAATTCCATTGTTTCTTTCAAATTTGTCATATTATCTCTGCTGCCCCACAAATTCATTGCCGTTGCAGCTGGTACACCAATATGTTCCTGCAATGGCAACGCCTTTATAGGTGCACTGTCTGCATATTTTACTAACCAGTCAAGCCCTTCCTGCATTTGTTCTTCTGCAAGTTGAAACCCTGCCTGAAGTCTTACGGTAGCGTCAGCTGTATCAGCTGCCTTGCTTCCTACCACTTCTGCAAATTTAGCATTTGCTTCTGCAGCCGATTCCAATATAAAGTCTGTACTCATACCACCTTTTGACAGTGCAAGCATACTCTGCTCTATTTCATTTTGATTAAACACCGTATTCAAGGAAATATCCATTGCCTTTCCTTCTATTTCAGCCATTTTTGCCTCAATTTCTGGTAGCTTGGATTGCTCTAATAAATCATCCCCAAACATAGCAATTTTTAAATCAAGGGAAGTGCTCTGTAACGTTGCTGCTTCGTTGACACAATCCTCTAAAATATCTGCTGTTGCCTGTAATCCCTTGATACCAGCTCCAGCCAGTAAACCGCCAGCAATACTGATATTTTTAAATCCAGAAAGCTGTTTCATGACTTCGTCTGTTACACCATCTAAACGCCGAAAATCTCCTACAATCTGATTTATCTGCCCGCTGATACCATTTACAAGCGACAATCCTATTGCAAAATCCATAAAGGTACTCAAATTCTCACCCCTTTCTTTTCACTAAAAAAAGCGTCATATAGACGCTTTTTCATTAGTCCATTCGATTTTGATAAAAGTCAGCAACTTTTGGTATATCACTCCATTGAATTGTATCAAAATCAATTTGTTTTCTTGAATTATTAAATTCTACATGCATAAACGTCCATGTTTTTCCATCTACTTTTGCATAGTAATCAACTTTAAAACTAATTGATAAATAGTCGTACTTTTCTTGCATACTTATCATTTTTATTATATCATATATTTTCTTTAAACTTTCCTCTGTTGAACTTCCCGTTAAACGAAAAGATATGCCTCTACCCCCTGGCATATATCCCATATGTTCTATCTCTTCATCATTTATTACACTTTTTAATTCTTCTTTTAACTGTTGTTCTATTGTTTTACCTTCTTGTACATATGCTGATAGTTCATAGATACGTACAATAATATCATACATTTCTATTTCTCGCCAATCTTTTAATACTTCTACATCATTATTTTCTAAATATCCTATAAAACTTTCACTTACACTACTTACATCTATACCCAATATACGTACTAAATTTGATAAATCTTCTGTTTTTTCTGTACCTTCCAACTTCTCAAGTTTATCACCAAGTACTACACAATTTTCAGCAAAAGGTATTGATTCCTTCCAATCATCTATGTCATTTGAACTTAATACAATATCACATATTTTATTAAATTCACTTATCATTTGTTGTACATCAGATTGTGCTTGTGCAAAATACTCTTGTTCTGCTTCTGTCATACCTTTTTTGATTTCCTTTTGTTGTGTTTGCTGTTCTACTTGTGTTTGTTCTTCTTTTTGAACAATTTCTTGCTCTGAATCATCTTCAGTAGAAAGCATCTTGTCACAAGCAACAAAAAGCATTATCACAACAACAGTTTCTACCAAAAGAGCAATCATTAACTTTCTGAACTCTTTAGGATTTTTTAGCTTTTCAAATTCTTCTTTCCAGTTTATTGATTTTTTCTCTTTTTTCATTTCATAATTCCCCCCCTATTTTCGTATAGGGTTCTGTTACGTTAAAATGATATAGACAACAGCTCCTTATTGAAAGTACAATA
>CAJTZO010000058.1 GCA_910583755.1 uncultured Clostridia bacterium | reverse complement strand
GTGCGCAGTTAGATTTGCTGTATTTCTAACTTACACACTTTATTTTACACTCCCCAATGAAACAACTATTTTTTTTCTAAGTAAAATTTTATTGAGAATTTTTTTAAGAGAAAAGCCGAAAACTGATACATTTTTTCAAAAATTAAAAAAGTTCAGTTTTTGGCTCTTTGCTATGTCATTTATTATATCTTATTTTTTTATTATTAACACTATTATAATTGTTATCTATTTCTACATCAATATTCATAAAACCTCTAATAAAAGATTACCTCATTTAAATATTATAAATTTCGTCTAATTTCTGCTGTAATGTTCCTTCTTTTGCATAAGGAAGTGTATCTATTTGTTTAAAATTATGATGTATAATAGTGTTATCTTCATCAAAACCTATAATATAGTTTGTTGCAATTTTATAAATAATTTCTGTTGGAGCTAAACCATAAACCTGCTTTTCAAAAATATGTTTCAATCTATCCTCTTTGTTTGGATAAAGTCGTTTCATTTCATTACTTTGATATAGACGCTTTACAATTTCAGCAATATACAAACCTGATTTCATATACAAATCAATAAATGTTTTTTCTGGTAAATCAAAACATCCTGGATTTTCTTGTTCTAACATATCTACCATCTTTTTAACTATTACTTTAGGTGTAAAAATTTGATTTGTCTTTTGAGGAGGAATATAATCAAAAATATCTTCTGTACTTTTTTCATCAAAATAATTTGCTAATTTCTTTTTTAATGCAAGAAATTCTTTTACAGAATCATCAAATACCACTGGGTCAAATAATTGACCAATAAATTCTTTTTCTTCTCCTGTTTCAGGGTCTTTATAAGAACCACCATCACGAAGGAAACGAAACTGGTCAAGTGTAATACTTGTAACTTCCTTGAAAACAGTATCTGGAATAATTGTATCAAAAGTTGCAAGTGTTACAGTATTATTTCCATACGCCATTAAAAATGATGGTATTGTTCGTGAGAATCCTCTTAAATGGTCACGAATATTTCCTTCCATTACTGATTTTTCTCGTTCACGTTTATTTGTTTCCACTGTTTTAACAATATCCTTTTTTGCTTCTTCTTCCAATTCCTCTAAACTGGTTTTCAATTTTTCCTGAAACTGTTCAGTTACTTTTTCCATCTTTTTATCAAATTCTTGATGAATATCAGTAATAGAACGTTTTGTGTTATGATGTGATTGTAACTCCTCTGTTCTCTGCTGCTCAATTATATTTTTCTCAATCATATAATTTGTAAATGATTTTTCAATCAAATTATCCGCTGCATCATTAATTTTTGACTCCAGTTTACGCTTTTCTGTAGGTTTCATTTCTTGACCATATGTATTTTTTGCTTCTGATAAAAGATTTGCTGTCATGTAATTATGAGTATTTGATTTTAATTCTTTCAATGTAGAAGACGCTTTATCTGGTGAAGCAACAATTTTTGTTATTGTTGTGCTAACATCTTCTATTGGTGCAAAAATTTTATCACCAAATACCTCATTTGTAACGCCAATGATAATTTCATCTGGTATATCAACTTTTCCATCCTCATTTAATGACAAATCTTTTTTTACTTCTCTATTTGAAAAGTTTAATTTGTTTTTTGGTTCTTTTACTGCTTCAAAATTAGAAATAATATCAACAACAGCTTGTGGAGCTCCGAATACCTGTGAAATATTTTGAAACAGAAAATTACTCATAAATCCTCTACGAACAACTTCTACAGAGCGGATTTTTCTTGGAATCGCTAATATCTTTTCTGCATCTAGTTCTATCAATTCACCATTCTCGTCTTCACCAATAACAGGAAAAAAATTCAATAGTTCTCTAATATGTTCTTTTCGAGTTTCTAAATCACCACGTCCAGCTGATGTATTTATAGATAAATCATTTGCAAATTCTTCAAAAATAGTCAGCGTTCTTGCTGGGTCAAAATCAAATACATATGCATTTTCTTTTCTAGCATAACAGGAGCCATTTTGAAATAAGCAAGGATTTTGCGCACGAAAAGCAGCCTGCATATATAAAGATGGACTTTTTACATTGCTTAACATTAATACAGCTGTCCATTCTGGGATTGTAATTCCTGTTGTGAGCTGACCAACGGATAACGTAATTGTTTTATCATGTTTGCTAATTGCATCTATCACTTTGTCGTAAGATTTTTTTGTTTCTTCGTCATTATCTAATTTACCATCACCAGCAGCAAGGATAATTTCATACTCATTAAATACAGTATGATTTTTTAGTTTTTTAGCTAATGCTTTTGCACTCTCCACCCTGTCAAGTAACCAAAAGGTATGTTTGAGTTCATTTCTTAATTCTGGAGTTGAAAACGGGAATTTTTCTTGTAATGTCATAGCATTTAAAAATTTATCAACTGAGGAATTATATTTGAATTTCCCATTGTTTGTGCTGAAAAATTCATTCAAATCAAATGCATATTCTTCTGTTTCTCCATTAATTTCAATTCCTTGTTGCAATTCCTCTTGTATAATTTCTGACATCTGATAGGTAAATAAATTTAATTTTGGCAAAGATTCATATGGGTTTTCCTCTTCTGAAGCTACATCCCAATCACGTTTTGCTTTCTGTTCATCTGCATATGTCCAATTATAGATTGCATCATCTTCAAATTTGTTATTTGCTAATGCTTTGAATGGTGTTCCTGATAAATGAAGTGTGAATTTTCTTTTAATGCGTTCAAAAGCCACATCTGTTTTATAAGTATCAACACCCTCGTGAGCCTCATCAACAATTAGTACATCCCAAGTCATTTTAGCCACTTCTTGCAATTTATCAATTCCATTTATGCTGAAATATTTAGAACCTTTTATATCTTGAAGACTTACAAATTCAATACAATTTTTTTGAGAGTCATTTTTATCATTGGAAATTAAATAATCTATATACTCTTTTCTTGATAATACACAAGGTTTCCCCTTTAGAGCATCTACTTCACTAACAAAAATATATCCTGATTCTGTACCTAAAAACTTCATATAATCTTCATACCAACTATTTGCAATGGCAGGTCTGTTTGTCACAATCAACACTGTTTTTGCACCTGACTTTTTGCAAAAATCATAGACGGACAAAGTTTTTCCAAAACGTGGTTTGGCATTCCATAGAAATTCACCATTTGGATGGTTATTTTGATAAGCAATGGTCTGCTTGACTGCATTTTCCTGTTCCTGGCGAAGTTTATATGGAATAATGGTTGATAAGCTTTGCAATACCCCATGATTTGCTCTAAAATCATAAAATTTTATTTTTGATTCCTGTCCAGTGATATGAAACCATTCATTCTTTTTTCCTGCTTCCTGCGCAACGCCGGATTTTCTAAGGTACGCATGAAAATCTTTATCTGTAAAACGTTCACCAGAACCATCATCAAAAATGGCATTTCCTTTCCACTCCAGTTTCCATTTTACATCTGCTGTATAAGTTTGCTGTTTAATCCGTTTTTCAACATCTTGTTCTGTATAACCAATTTTTGTCCAGCCATTATGTCTTGCAATTTCAGGAGTGGTATAGGCATAAATCATGGGTGTAACATTTTTTGCTGTGTTAATATTGGGTTTTTTCATTTATTCCATCTCCTTTACGTTTGTTTCAATAAAGTTAATTTCTTCATCAGAAAGATTGTACTTTTTGTAAAGCTGCTTGTCTATATCAGATATAGATTGTGACCAGTCAATGTCCGATGATGATGTGAAATTTTGGAGGGGTACTTTAGCCCATGTATCTTTTTCATTATGTTGGTCTATTTTTAAAATACTAAGCATAGTTCTCAAAAATTTTGATTTAATATATTTAAGTAAATTCTTTGCTTCATCTTCTGTATTAAAAGCACCAATCCCTATAAATGTTTGTGTATATCCTTGATTTGGACTAATCACAATAGGAGAACTAAAAGTTTCTCCCAATATTCCTTTTCCATTTGCTCTAGGTACAATTACCTTCCATTTGTTTAAATTTTCATGTTCCTCGTCTACAAATTGTTTGTTAATATATCTCCATTTTCTTTTATTCTTAATAACGCCAATAACTGCAATATCATTAGATAAAATAGGATTTTCTAAAAAAGATGGAATTTTATCAAAAATATTATTTCTAAAACGTTTATCTTTTCCTTCACTTCCAATTACTGATTTATATTCTGGATGTACTTGATATAATTTATCAAGATTAAATCTATTTTGAGTGTAAATAATATTCATTATACTTGTAGTATTGTTTGATTGTACTTTTGCATTAATAGACCTTAATTCATTGTAAGGTGAAAAGACATCAATTGCTCCATAATTCTTTGTTATGTCTCTATATGTTATTGACAATCCACCTTTAATATCAGTATTAGTAAACACTTTACTACTGTCTTGTTCATAATATAAGACTTTTAGATGTTTATCATTTAACATTTTTTTGTTCCAATCTTTAGGTGTAGAACCAGCATTATTTAAAAATCTTGCAGGATGTATCATTTCAACTTTGTCTGCAATATCATATGCTGCATCTAAAAATTTATTATAAACAGGTGGTGCAAACGTTTCATTTTCACCTAAGGTATTATCTTGATAGGGTGGATTTCCAATACAAAAATCAAATTTCATTCTTTCTCCCTCCTTACTTTTATACGTAATCACTTTATTATTACACCAATCATAAATATTACAATCTATCGTTTCAGTCAGTTTATCTTCTGTTTCCTCAGCAATTCCCATCATTTCAAACAAATTCATTTGATAAGGTTCCTTTTCTTGTACAGCACCTATACATGGAATTATTCCATGTATACCATCCATTTGCCACAAATTCCAACTAATAATGTTTGCAATCTGTTTTAATGATGAATCACTGGGTTCTATATTCCATCTATGTCTTGTATATTCGCAAAAAGTTTCAAGAAGATTAATTCTTGCAATGAATAGATTATCTCCTTGAAACTCATACCCATACACACTTTTAAAAGCTTGATATACCCATTGGTTCCATGATTTATATGTGTTTACATTTTCATTAATAACACGTAATTTTCTATCTAAAATTCCAATTCGTTTTTCAATCGGAATCCTATTCCCTGTAGCCATATCATACCGTGATGCAATATAGGGAGCTTCTCCGCAGGTGATTTCTAATCGTTTGGAATTTACGTAATCCTTCCAAGATTTTCCCTTTGGAAATGTAATTTTTTCAGTTGTTGGTATCCAATCATGGTCTTGCTCTATATTAAATATATTTTCTCGACCAAACCACTCTGCATCACAATGATTATTCATTTTATTACAAATCCATGCTGGTGTAAAAACTTCTGCTTTTTTACGTGTTCGCTGTGTTTGTTCTTCTATACTTTTTAATACACGTGGGCAAATATCAATAGACCCACATAAAACAAGTTTTTTTGTAATTTCAGTTGTAAACGCAACATTATTGTATACATCTGTAGCAAGAATAATATTTTTATTTGTTGTTCTATCCTTTAAAAGTAGGTTTAATACTGTATTTACTGAATGAGATTTCAGGTCTATTAAATTTGACATAAAACCATGTACTCCTTTTTATTGCTTATGATTTGGCTATAAGTTTCGTTATTTATAAATGTTTAATATATAAATTATAAATATAAAGTATCTATTTTTCAATAAGTTTTTGTTTATAAAATAATTATGACTTTAAAAACTATTACTATAACATAAAATTAAAAATATTAATATATTTTAAAAATTATGTGGCTCTAATTTGGCTCTAAAAATTTTGGAGATATGGTATAATATGTATAAAATAAAGCATTTTAGGTTATAAAAATGACGAAAAATCAACAAAAATAGCAATGATTTTGTAAAAAAGAAAACGTGAAGGTGGTAGAACAGTAGGTGCTGGTTCTGTTACTGAAATCATTGAGTAATTTGTAAAAACGGTGATTTTAAGGGCTTTCCGAGTATTTCGGAAAGTCCTTTTTTTAATGTATAATATAATATTTTTTTGAAAATGGTGCCAAATCGGTGCCAAAATACTTACCAGACTTTTATTTGTTTTACTTGTTCTGCTCTTTGTGGGTTTTTGTGATATTGCAGTTTGAATTGTATTGTTTGTACGATTTTTTGCCTTGCTTCATCATCTAATTGATAAAATGAAGTCAAAAGATTATCCACATCAGGCATACTGTTTTTTCCAAATAGATACATAAGAGGATACATAGAATTTTTTAAAGAGGTTCTTCATTGTATCAATAAAATTTTATAAAAAATAGAGGACTTTTTATGAAAGAAGCAGATTGCAGTAAAATATTGGTGATTGATGAAAGCAGCAAATTATTATCTATGACAGATGAACGATTAGAAAAAGCTCTGATACAAACAAATGCAAAGGTGCTTATTTTAGACCCAATACAGGCATATTTAGGCGGAGGAATAGATATGAATAGAGCAAATGAAGCAAGAAATATAACAAAGCAGTTGGGGATGTTAGCAGAAAAATAATATTGCAGCTTTTGGACATTCCAAAGCATTTCGATTATCCGAAAGAGGATTTGAATGGCTAGGGGATTATGAAATTACTGCTGATGAAGTATTAGGCGGAATTGCCCCTAAAATAAATAAGTTAGAACAGGCAAAACAAATGTTACGAAAACTTTCAGAAAGTTCAAACATGACACAAAGTAGTGAAATTTTTAGTATGGCTGATGAGAAAGAATTTTTTTTGTGAAATTTATATTTGGGGTTTGGGGGAACAGCAACAAGCGTGGGATGGGATATCCCTTTCCCCTGCTTGTACTCGGTGCAGTCTCCCTTTTTTGTACAGATTTTTGAGATTTACAATTATTTCTAATTTTGAAATTAACATTAAAAAAATTATTTTTTGTTTTAAAAGTATTTCAGTTAATAATTTTTATATAAAAATATTCTGATGAATGACAAAATATGATATACTACTATGTAGTAATTTTTAATGGAGGGGATTGCATGACGGATACAGAACAAAGGGCAGCAGCAAAACAATTTGTCAAGGACTGGGGTGGCAAGGGCTATGAAAAGGGAGAAAGCCAACCGTTCTGGATTGCTTTATTAAGAAACGTATATGGTGTGGAACAACCTGAAAAATTTATTATTTTTGAGGAACAAGTACACCTTGACCACACCAGCTTTATTGACGGATTTATACCAGCGACACATGTTTTAATTGAACAAAAGGGATTAGGAAAGGATTTGAACAAACCTATCAAGCAATCAGATGGAACCCTTTTGACACCATTTCAACAAGCAAAGCGATATTCTGCTGAGCTGCCTTATTCCGAACGTCCTCGCTGGATTGTAACCTGTAATTTTAAGGAATTTTATATCTATGATATGGAGCGTCCGACAGGAGAGCCTGAAATTGTACTTTTAGAAAATTTGGGTACAGAATACTATAGACTACAATTTTTGGTAGATACTGGTGATGAAAATATTAAAAAAGAAATGGAAATTTCATTACAAGCAGGGGAAATTGTCGGCACACTCTATGATGCTTTTTTAAAAGAATACAAAGACCCTGACGACCCAGAAACGCTCAAAAATTTGAATGCCCTTTGTGTTAGATTGGTATTTTGTTTGTATGCAGAAGACGCAAGTATTTTTGGCAATCATAAGATGTTTCATAATTATTTAAAGGCTCATGAAAAAGAAGCTCGTCAATCTCTTATCAATTTATTTAAAATTTTGGATACAGAGTTAGACAACAGGGACCCTTATTTGGACGAAGATTTACTTGCCTTTCCTTATGTGAATGGTGGATTGTTTGCAGATGAAAATATTATCATTCCAAGGCTAAATGAAACGATTATAGATTTAATTTTACATAAAGCAAGTGAAAATTTTGACTGGTCAGCAATCAGCCCTACCATTTTTGGTGCAGTATTTGAAAGTACATTAAATCCAGAAACAAGGCGGAAAGGTGGTATGCACTACACTTCTATCGAAAACATTCACAAAGTCATTGACCCGCTTTTTTTGGACGAGTTAAAAGAAGAACTACAAAAAATAAAAGAAGTTCAAACCATCAAAACAAAAGAGAAAAAACTAAATGATTTTCAAACGAAACTATCAAAGTTGAAATTCCTTGACCCCGCTTGTGGCAGCGGAAACTTTTTGACAGAAACTTATATTTCATTAAGAAGAATTGAAAATGAAGTCATTAGGCTTTTGATAGATTGCAAAAAAGGAACATCAGAGGGACAAATTATATTGGGTAGTACGAATCCGATTAAGGTTTCCATTAGCCAGTTTTATGGTATAGAAATAAATGACTTTGCAGTGACAGTAGCAAAAACGGCATTGTGGATAGCCGAAAGCCAAATGATGAAAGAAACAGAAGATATTGTGCATATGTCGCTTGATTTTCTGCCTCTGAAAAGTTATGCCAATATTACAGAAGGCAACGCACTAAGAATTGATTGGGAAAGTGTTGTACCTAAAAAGGAATTGCATTATATTATGGGAAATCCACCATTTGTAGGACAGGCTATGCGTTCAAAGGCACAAGCAGAAGATATGCAAACAGTTTTTGCTCCATCAAAGGCAGGTGGTAAATTAGACTATGTAGCAGGATGGTTTAAAAAAGCCACAGATTATATGTCAGACAGTAAAATTAAAACCGCATTTGTTTCTACAAATTCTATTTGTCAGGGTGAATCTGTAAATCTTTTGTGGGAAATGCTTTTAAAAAATGGTATTTCCATAAACTTTGCTCATACAACTTTCAAGTGGATAAGTGAATCAACTAATAAAGCTGCTGTTATGTGTGTAATTGTTGGATTCTCCTATATAAAACAAAAAGAAAAATTACTATTTATTGATAATCAGCATAAAAAAGTTGAACATATTAATGGATATTTAAAAGATGCACCAGATATATTTATCAAAAATCGTAGCAAAAGCATAAATAAAAGTGCTGCAAAAGTTGTTCAAGGAAGTCCACCTGCTGATGATGGACGTTTGCTGATGAGTGTTGCTGAAAAAGAGTTTTTCCTTAAAAAATATCCTGAATTATCACAAGTAATAAAACCTTTTATTGGAAGTCGTGAGTTTATCAACGATATTGAATACACTAGATACTGTTTTTGGTTTGTCAATATGAATCCGCATAAATATAAACATATTCCAGAATTGATAGAGCGTTTTAATTATATACGAGAATATAGATTAAAAAGTCCTGTTGATCGCATTCAAAAAACCGCTGATAAGCCATTTTTATTTACACAAAATAGACAACCAGAAACAAATTATTTAATTATTCCTCGTGTATCATCAGAAAAGCGTAAATATATTCCTATTGGATTTTTAGGTTATGTATTCAAATAAGTGAATAAGAGAATACTACAGATATAAAAATG
>CAJTZO010000057.1 GCA_910583755.1 uncultured Clostridia bacterium | reverse complement strand
TTTGTAATTCTTGTTTTGCTTCATAGTGTACCTCCTTGATTTGTCCATATTTCTGTTGTAACTGTGCTATATTTTGAAAATATTCCTCACTTGAAAACACTTCTTTATTCCCATTTTCAAATGTAACTGCAACGCTTTCTAATAGAAAGCAGTTTTTTTGTCTGAATAAGCATTGCTCTGCATAATCTATTGCATAAATATTTCCTTTTATTACTTCATTTTGCACTTCTTTTATTTCTACAGAAAAGGCAAGTACATCTGTGTTATTTTTGTAAAGCATAAATTTGTTGTATTCAGGAGTATCTGCAATGAAAGAATTTCTTTCATTAAAACAATGTGTTCCTTTTTCTCTTGAAATCCATATCAAATTTTTATCATCAAGTGATGTACTTTCTGCTGCTTGTTTTACTATTTGTTTGTCAATTAAAAAATCTGTTTGATAAAAAACAGTATTTTTTTCTGCAATTTCCTGTAAAGATTTCATAATATCTACATCATGAAATCCTTGTAAATAAAAATGACTCATCTGTTTTCATTCCTTTCTTTTTTTAATGAGCATTGAGTATTGATTTGGATACACTTCCTGTTTTGAAAAGGGAATAACATAACAAAATCGTATAACCTGCACAAGTCCATATGGCTATATGTAGGTTTTCTGCTGTTGCTATGCTCTGCACCAAAACAGTGTAAATTGCAACACATACCATAACAAAAAAGCCTTGTAATCCCAATGCTACAAGACCTTTTAAATAGTTGTTTCCCATACTTCCCCATTCTCTGTTTGTCATAGTAGAAAAGGGAATTGCTCCAATAGAACAATAAACATAAATTTCTATCATTCTTCCTAATAGTACAAGTGTAACACAAATAGAAACAGCATTCATTGTCAGTCCTACTAATGATGTTTCAATCAAAAGTAAAAATAGTTCTCCCACTTCCATACTTTCTAACTGTTCTGTTAAATCGCCTATGATGGTATTAAAATCTATTTCTGTATTACCATTGATAACACCAGCACTTTGATTAACTATATTTTGTGATAATTCAAATATTGCTATGACAATATCAAATGTATGAGTAACAATGTATGTTGCAACAAATGTTTTGAATATCCATTTGAATAACTGGAATGTGTCAAAGTCACCATGTAGATTGTTTTTTTCAATTATCATGCTGATTAACTCATAACACAAAACGAATGTTACTATCAATCCAGCAATAGGAATGATAATCGCTTCTGATAAATTTTGTATCATGGAAAAGACACCACTATTCCATAATTGTGGTGTCTTACCGACTTCTGCTGCTATCTCTCCTACTTTTGAATTGACTTCGTCAAACATTCCAGTCAGATTTCCTGTAATACAGTCGATTAAAAACTCTTTTATCCATTGTTCAATCTGTTCCAGAATGTTCTGCATAAATTAACTCCTTTCTGTCATACATTAAATAAGTTCGCAAGTAAAGGGATTAAATTCATACCAATTAACACAACCCCTCCACCTGCCATTAACTGTGTCGAAACATTATTGCGGTGGTACGAAAATAGGAAGGAAAAACAGTAATTCAAGATATTGGTATTCATATAAAAAAGGACAGTCTGCAAAAAACAGATTGTCCTTTTTATGTTTATATAGCCTCTTATTGATTCTTATGCTGAAGCATATCAAATAGTATATCTTCAGCACAAGCAGTTGTATTTTGATTTCCAAATGAGGAAACAACAAACGTGATATTTTTGATTTTATGATTATATGGTTTTGCAAGTGGTATAAATTTCGTATTCAATGACATAAGAAACCTCCTTTAGTTCAAATCAACTATACTTTCTATAATCAATTTACAACAAAAGGAGTAATTTTACATTGAGTATAAATTTACTGTAATTTGAGTGATTTATTATTTTATATATTTACATTAAAAAAGGAGAACACTAAAAATTGTTGTTCTCCTTTTTAACTTCAAAGACTTATTAGAATTATCTCATTTCACAGAATTTCATTAGCATTGCTGCGACTTCTGCACGAGTTGCTTTTCCTTTTGGGTCAAGTATATTATTTCCTTTGCCAGAAATAATGCCTTTTTCTGTTGCCCAACAAAGTGCTGATTTTGCATAATTGCTTGTTTGTTTGTTATCTGAAAATTGAGATAAATTTCCAGTTGTAGCTGGATAACCAGCATAGCGATATAACATAGCAGCAAGTTGTTCTCTTGTAATATCAGACTGTGGATTTGTTCCATCAGATATTTGTTTTTGTTTTGCCCAATTCATACCTTTTTCGTACCATGTAGAACCACCTGTTACATCTTGTCCGTCCATACGAGCCAATACTGTCATAAGCATGGCACGAGTCATAGTATCGTTAGGAGCAAATTTTGTTACACTCATGCCAGAAAATAAATTGTGTGCTACAACATAATTTACTGCTTCATAGTACCAAGCATTTGGTAAAACATCTTCAAACTTGTTAGAGTTGTTAGAAGGTGCTGAGGTTGCGATGATTTCAGAAATTGGGTCAAAACGTACCATAACAGTATCTTCACTTTTTAGATTGGTTAATTTGCCATCTGATGGTATATCTGCCTTTTCTCCGTTTATGGAAATAGCAAAAACTTTGTAGCCGTCATTTGGAGTAATGGTTGCTGTACCATCATTGTTAGCGATGACAGTTCCACCAGCAGTACAAGAAACTTTTGCTTTTTGGTCGCTTGCTATAGATTTAGAGGAAGAACTGCTACTACCTCTATGGCTGCTACTACCACCACTAGAACTGGAACTGCTAGAGTTGTTAGAGCTGTTATTTGTCCATTGAGCATAGACTGTGGTATCCTGTGTAAATACAGTTTCTGCTGTGATTTCTTCTCCATCATATCTTTCAGTAAACCAGCCATCAAAAGTATAACCTGTTCTAACTGGTACAGGTAAACTTGTTATTTTGCCATCCTTACTTGTTAGAATGGTTTTTAAAGTTTCATCGTCAATCCTTCCGCCATTACCAGAAAATGTAATTGTAAATTGTTGTTCTGGTGTAGTTGGGTTATCTGGTGTAGTTGGTACATTTGGTTTGTTAGGTGTAACTGGCTTGTTAGGCTTATTTGGCTTGCTAGGCTCTTCTGGTGTACTTGGTTTGCTAGGTTCATCTGGCTTGTTAGGGTCATCTGGTTCTTCTGGTTTAGGTTTTTCTGTTGGATACACCACTTTGTCGAAAATACCATCTTTATTGCTATCCTCTAAGATTACTAACTCCTCTTTTTCCTCTGAAACCAAAACTTTATTTTCTTCTGTAGAGAATTTTAATTCTTGTGTTTCCTCTTCATCTGTACCATAAATAGTAATATTTGTGAGGTCATCACCTTCAAGCAAAACGCCATCCTTATTTAATTCAAGAGAAATCTCTTTAGTATCTGGATTCTCTATAGAAATTGTATGCCAAGGTAAAGGATGATAACCATCATTTGCTGTAATGCTTAAACTGCTAGAACTATCTTCTTTGGCAGTGAGTTCCACTTTACCATTTGGTGAGAACTTTACATTTCCAGGTTGGTCTGAATTTGCACTTAAATAATAGTTTTCATATCCTAATGAAAAACTAATTGGTTCCTCTTCAGAAACAATTTCATAATCACTATCTAAATCTGAATAGGCAATAGAGTAAGATTGATTCTCATTAAAATCACTGTTTGCAGCATCTACTAAAATAACACCACCATTATCACTAATAGTATTTCTCCCATTAAACAAACCATTCTGGACACTATCTACTCCATTAGGAGTATTAACTGCAAATCTTTTTTTGCTATTTGTATAAAGATAGGCATTTTTTTGCACAGAATTAAAATTCTTTTTACCTGTGCGATAGTCTACTGCATTGATAAAATTCGTATCTGCAATAACAATTCTAAATTGAGCAGTATTGTCATTTGAATCTTTATCAAAATTATTATCTTTACTCACAACACCATCAATACTATATCCAGGTATCGCCCAAGTTGTATCATTATAATAAATAGAATAATTATAACGATTTTGATTTTTTCCAGAACTATTTGGATCATAAGTTAATACTCGATGATCAAATTGATAGTCAATACCTCCAATGTTAAAATGGAATCTTCCATTTTCAATAGCATAGCCTAAAATAGCATGAGATCCATCATCAGATTTACTGCTATCATAATACTTAAAACTAATCAGAGCAGCAGTCTTATGTTCTTCCGCAAAGTGAATTATTTCTTCCATTTTTTTAATTTGATCCTCTTGATCTTGTTTCATAAAAGCCGCTTGTAAATCAGCTATTGTTGGAATCTTTTGTTGCATTTGATAAAAATTAATTATAGATTGTATATGTAAATTTATAGGGACTTCAGAAAGTGTTGTTTTTGAATTATCAAGTTCAGAAGTAGCAATTATATTACTTTTTACTAAGGCAACAATAGCGGACATTCCCCTACAAGAACCACCCCAATTTGTATGATTTTCTATATTTCCATCAATGTTGTAAAGAAGTTTATCCTTCTTTTGTAATAAATCTAACAAAGCACTACCTACATTCCAAATTATTTTATTTTTTACTTCGCTAGGATTATCATATATAATATGAATTTTTTCGGTCCAACTTAAGTTTTTCAATAGTTTATCGAAATCATCTGATGTAATATAATATCCATCTTCTTCTTTACAAAAATCATTTGCAAAAGACCACATATCTTCCACTGCTAATTTATCAGAAGCATCTCCTGAATAAATCCATGATAAAAAGGAATTTGCATATTGTTTTGCAATTACATTATTCCAACCTTGTTTGTCAGAATCATAGTTACAATATATTTCTGTAGGTTTACTGCCTTCTGTAGCTCCAAAAGCACTAATATCTATTTCATTAGGTGCTTTCCCATTAAAAACAATTTTAGATGCTGTTGCTTCGAATGTAGACTTTCCTACTCTTTTTATATCCTTTCCAATAGAAATTGATTTAGTATATGTAAGACAATAAAAAGCATAATCACCAATACTAGTAACTTCATCTGTAATAACGATTTTTGAGATTTCTTCATAATGTTTTTCCCAAGGAGCAGAAGTGGTTGCATTTTCCATTTCTTCATAATCATACATATCTCCAGTGCCACTGATTGTTAGAGTGCCATCTTTTATAGTCCATGTTAGATTGTCACCACACTTACCGCTGGCAATTTCCTTATCACCTACAGGAGTAATACGAAATACAACATTATCCAAAAGTAAATAATCGACTTTACTACCAATTATCTGGCTGAGGTTTCCTAAGAAGCTCATATCTGTTACATAATTTGTATCAAACACTTCTCTACCAATTGTGACCTGATTTTTTGTTCCATCCCATTCTTCCAACGTTCCCGTTTTTTTAGAGAGTGACTGAACAGATACTACTGTGTCTCCAATTTTGTGATAAAGAATATCATAAGGCTCGCTTATAAAAAGTGGAGGATTGCTGCCGATGAATGGATATGTTGTCCCATCTATTGTAACATTAGATTTAGAAGCCGCTGTAAGAGTTCCTAACTTGGAATCTAATGCTTGAATACGAATCACTTTTGTTTCGGACTCGGTTGCACCAGGTTCCGTTTCTACCCAAATATATTTATCAATAAAATCTGTTAAATTATCTGAAGGAAGAACAGCATCTTCTGCAATAAAATAACGTGTTAATGTAATAAAGGTGTTACCAAATTTAACTTCTCTAGTACTTTCATTCCATTCTGTAAGCAAATTAACAAAACCATTTAATGCCTCAGGATTGTCTGGGTTAGGGTCATCTGGTTCAGTGCTGTTGTAATGAACAGTGACACTATCTGGTAGAGGATTGTTAGAATTTATCAAAGTTTTCCATTGATCTTCACTTCCACCATAATAAATGTCTGTTAGATTAAGACACTCTCCATGATAATATTCATCACTAGTACCAAAAATATATTTACCAATGGAAGTAACACTATCTGGTATCCTTATGGAACTTAGATTACTACAATCTGCAAATGCATAATCACCGATAGAAGTAACACTATCTGGTATTTCTATTGATGTCAACCTACTACAATGTTCAAAAGCACTCTCTTCAATGGAAATAACACTATTTGGTATTGTTATAGATGGTAAGACGCTACAAAATGAAAAAGTATCACGCTTAATAGAAGTAACACCATTTGGTATTATTATAGATGTTAAACCTGTTGAACTAAAAGCACCACCTCCAATATTATTAACACTATCTGGTATTGTTATAGAATGTAAATTGTAACAACGAGAAAAAGCACCACCTCCAATATTGACAACACCATCTGGTATTACTACAGATTCTAAATTAATACAATTTTCAAAAGCAAAATTACCAATACTAACAACACTCTTTGGTATCGTCACATAACGTAAATAATCAGTACGCCAAAAAGCATAATTTGCAATACTATTAACACCATCAGATATTATTACTTCATTTATGGTATAAGTATGCCATGGTGTATAATGGTCATATGTGTTATAGTTATCAGACATATCTCCAGTACCTGAAATTGTTAGAGTACCATTTTCCAGTGTCCAGGTTAAGTTTTCACCACAAGTACCACTTGCTACATCTTTACTGGCTGTTGTAATTTCTTCTTCCTTTTCTTGCTTATCTTCTTCCTCAAAAATGTTTTCTTCTGTATTTTCTTCATTGTCGTTTTCCTCTTTAGAAATCTCTTCTGAATCATCTTTGTTGCTTTCAGTATTTTCTTTCTCCTCATTAGGAGTTGTTTCCTGATTTTCATTTTCCTCTAATTTTACATCTTCATCATTCTCATTAGGGATTACTTTTTGTTCCACATTTGTGTCTGTTTTGTTGTTGATGTCCTCATTAGAAATAATCTCTTGTTCATCATTTGAATCTTCTTCTTTGCTGACTTCTTCACTAGGAGTTATGTTTTGCTCTTCGTCTCTAATTTCTTCGTTGATAGTTTCCTTGTTAGAAATCACTTCTTGTTCTTCTTCTGTAACTGTTTCATCAATTTGTTCTTGACGTTTTTGTTGTTCTTGTTGTATATCTTCTATGTACTCTATTTGCTCATCCAAAATTTCCATCTCGTTAGAGAGTTCTTCTGCTAGTGCTGGTGAACACATAGATGTTACCATGCATAGAGATAGTAATAAACTTAAAGCCTTCCTTTTCTTTTTCATTTTACGCCCCCTCATCATTTTCTGAGGCAGTAGGCAGGAAGCTGGATAACAATGGCTATTGCTTCCGCCTGTCTGCCAATGTTTTCCGATGTTATTTGATTTGTTTAGATTTTCGCCCCCCTATTCATTTGTTTCTACAAATTTAAAAATTTTTAAAAACAAGCTATAATATCATTGATAATTGGTGCTGAATGTCATATATTTTCGTAGAGTATCTTACTCTACGAAAAAGTGACGATAAGGCTTGAATTATCAAGGAAACTTGTTCGTATTGACTAGAATTTTGACGGCGAATAGCTCAGAAAGTTTTTCCATATTCTTTTGTTTTAGCTCCATAGTCGGGTGGATATAACGGTTCATTGTAATGTTAACATTCGCATGACCAAGAATTTCACTCAAGCTCTTTACATCAAAACCTACTTCAACACAACGAGTAGCAAAAGTATGACGTAATACATGATAGTTAACCTGCCTTATATTACTTTCTTTTAGCACCTTTTTAAAATGATTTTCCATTGTTCTTGGCTCAACAAATTTATCTTCACAGCTAGTTAGAACATATCCATACAATCCCTTAAAATGAGATTCTATTATTTCGATGATGTTAGATGGTAGTGGAATCGTTCGTATAGAACATTTGCTTTTCGGAACAGAATGAATGATTTTTGTTTTATGATAAGGGTCATCTGGTGTCTGTATTCGCTGAAGTGTATTATGAACAGATAAAGTTTTTTCTTCTAAAGAAATGTCATTCCACTGAAGGGCACAAATTTCGCCAAGTCGTAACCCTGTATAAAGACAAAGTAGAATACCAAAATTTCGATAAGATAAATTACCACATAAATATCGATAAAGTTTTTCCTGCTCTAAATGACTTAAAACAGTTAACTCTTTTATTGGCTGCTTCACTGTTATGCCATTTAGATTACAAGGAGAATGATAACCACATTTTTCTGCGTAATTAAAAATATTCCTAATGACAGTCAATATATCAAAAACCATTTTAGGTGATAGTCCAGTATGATTTTGTCCACCAGATTTTAATAAATCATTACAAAATTTTTGCAAATAGTTATGTAATAAATCATGAAATAACATATCTTTGTAGACAGGGTAAATATAGGTATATAACAGATTTCTATATTTATTATATGTTGATTCTTTGAGATGCTGCTTTTCTGCTTTTAGCCAATTGTCTGCAAGTTCAGAGAATAATATTTTTTCCTCATTTTCCTTTGGAATATTAGCAATATTCGCAACTTTATTTTTTACTTCATAATAAGATCTTGCATATACATAACCATATATTGCTTTTCCATTAGAACTACGGTCTTTAATATAGCGTGCTTCCCATCTTCCATCTTTTCTTTTATAGATGTTTTCACCTTTTCGGGGCATATATAAAAACTCCTCTCCTTATTCTATTTTTGACTAGAATTTTGACGGCGAATAGAAGTAATTGTCCATTCTAATGCAATAAAAATTCATTATTCAACAAAAAATTATATTATCTTTCCTCTAATACATTGACAATATTATTTGGAAATAGTAGAATAAATGTATTGATAATAGGCTTTTGTTACATTTTTTGACAAAATATACTTTCGTAGAGTAAGATACTCTACGAAAATTTTATAACAAATCAAATTACTTGAAATAAAAAAAAGAGAACACTAAAAATTTGGTGTTCTCTTTTTTGACTTTAAAAGATAAATGTTATTTAAACTTTTTAAGTAATGATTTCATATCAGAGTATTTTATTACTCAATCCATTTTACTTTTGCTTATGTTATTTCACTTTTTTAACCTTATTTTTCTAATGATTTTATCATGCAAAAAAATAAAATACATGAAAAAAATGAGTTCAAAATTTAGATAATAAATAGAATTTTAACTCCTAAAATATTTGAAATTTGAATCAAATATTTTAACAACAAAATCATTTTATAAAGCTGAGTGAAAATAAAATGAGAAGACATTTTTTGTATAAAAATAATATTTTTGAGTAAAAAAATAGCTTTTATTTTAAAACAATTTTAATTTATATATTATTATTGTGCTATTATTGTTTTAATTTTTTCCTTGTTAATTAGTAACAGAAATGTGCCACGTTTCTGTTTTTTAGTTTATAAAGATGAAAAAAATTTTGCAAATTTTTGAGATATGGCAAATTTTTTATATCAGATTCTTCAGCAAAAATCATTTCATTTTTAATAGTAGTATTTATATATAGTACAATAAAAATAACATCTCCAAAAAAGGAAAAGCCACGCCGAAGGCGTTTTGCAAATTTCAAAAAAATTTGCATTTGGGGTTTGGGGGAACACCAACAAGCAAGGAAAGGGATATCCCTTTCCCCTGCTTG
>CAJTZO010000056.1:2041-9761 GCA_910583755.1 uncultured Clostridia bacterium | reverse complement strand
TATCCCTTTTTTTATGTTGTTATTTTCTGTAAAATTTGTTTAAGTATACCGCCTATGATAGTTTCACTTGGCTTATCCATAAAAAAGATTATTTTTGGGCACTTGATTTACAACAGCACAATCAGGAATATCAATTTGTTTTTCGCTTTTTATCAAAATATTTTAAAAATAACCAAGAAGATTATTTATGGTTTGATGATGCAGATTTCTATTACTCTGCACAAGAAATTCTTTATCTTAGTGAACTTCCTTATCATCCAGAATGGATATTTAAAAAAATTATAAAAATATCACAATAAAAAAAGCCCTAAATACCAAAAGTATTTAAGGCTTTTTGATTACTCTGCACCAATTGGCTCTGTAACATCCGGAACGGATGGTGGTGGTTCCGGTTCCGTCACAGGTGCTGTTGGTGGCTCTGGTTCTGCCACTGGTTCCTGTGGTGGTGTTGTTTCAGCTGGTGCTTCTGGTGTTGTTGTTTCGTTTGTACTTTCTGATGGATAATCTGCACCAATTGGTACTTCAGAATCCACAGGTTGCTTTGGTTTTGGTTTTTGTACCACATATCCCGGATGACTTGCACTATGTGCTGTGCAGGTACTATGAATATCAATATCCACTTTTCCTTCACCGGCTGCTTTGTTTACAATTTCGCCTGTTTCAGGATTTACTGCTAACACAACGCTAGTTGCTGCACAATATTTACTTGCTAATTTTCCAGTTGTCAAATCTACAGAATAGCTCTTGTGGAAGGTACAAGTTTCAGAAGAAGAACCAAAATCAGAAGCACATAAATCAGATTTTGCAGTATTGCTTCCATAATAATCTCTGCTACATAATGATTTTGGTTGCATACCAGAAGCAGAACAGAATGTCCTTGATACAATTCCCTCTGGTCTTGCAAAACCTATATCTTCTTTTCCTTCATGCACTCTGGACATAATTTCTTTCCATACATTTAAGTGTACTGTACCACTATTTTTCATGGTTTTTGGTGTATCATAGCCTAGCCATATCGCACCACAATAATATGGAGTAAATCCAGCAAACATTAAATCCTTGTCATCTGTAGTGGTACCTGTTTTACCTGCAATACTCATGTTATTGAAGTTAGCAGCGCCACCTGTATGATAATAACTACGTCCTTTGACAACATCTACCATCATATCAGTTAATAAATAAGCAGTTGTTTCTTTAATGACTCTAGTTGGCTCATCTTTGTTTTCCAAAAATACATTCCCATCATGGTCATATACTGTAGTATAAAATCTGGGTTTATAATGTAAACCACCATTTGCAATAGTAGAATAGGCGCTTGTCAATTCCAAAATAGAAATACCATCTGTAATACCACCTAAAGATAATGCTGCACCTTTATCACTAAAAATTTGCCCATTTCTTTCTTCATCATCTACTAAAGAGGTAAACCCAAAATTTTGTAAATATTCGTAAGATTTTTCATATCCCACCATCATAAGTGCTTTTACAGCCAAGATATTCATAGAGCGGGTAACACCTTCTCTAACTGTTGTAGCACCTCTATATTTTTTATCCCAGTTTTGGAACTCTTTTTCTCCTACTTTTAAAGGAGCATCCACAATAATGGAGCCGGGCATTAATAAGCCCATATCAATGGCAGGTGCATATGCTGCTAAAATTTTAAAGCAGGAACCCGGTTGACGTAATGCCTGTGTTGCTCTATTAAATACCGTATCTCCTTGTTTTTTACCACGTCCGCCAATCAGTGCTTTCACTTCTCCATTATGATAATCCATAATGACCATTGCAGATTGTAATGAAGTTGTGACAGATAACTTATCTGCTACCATTTGATGCTCAGAATCTGCATATTTTGCCTTAATTTCTTCTGCAAAGGCTTCCGCTTCTTCTTGTGAATTAACTGTCCTTGTTTCATAATAATGACTTTGTTTTTCTGTTTCTTTGTCCATGACAGAAACGGTATAAGTTGCTTCTAAGGTATTGTTAGAAGTTGGAAAGAAGGAATCATCTGCATAAACTTCTTCCATAATCCCCTGCATATTCATATCAACCGTTGCATTGATTTTTAAACCACCACTGTAGATTTTGTCATATGCTTGTGCTTTGGTCATTCCTTTTTCTGTTTGTAAATCATCTGCTATTTGTACAATCAACTCATCTACAAAATAATTATGCTTTGCTTCGCCACTAACTTCTTCCGTAGCACTGCCGACCAATTTAGAATAAATATCTTCTTCTTTTGCCTGTGCGTATTCTCCTTGGGAAATATAACCTAGTTCTAACATTTTATCTAATACTGTCATCTGACGCTTTTTATTTTCCTCTGCATTGCTGATTGGAGAATAACGAGAAGGATTTTTTGTAATTCCTGCAATACAAGCTGACTCTGCTAATGTTAAATCACTGACTTCTTTTCCAAAATAAAACTTAGAAGCAGATTGGACTCCATTTAAACCATGGTTTAATGCAATTGTATTTAGATAAAGTTCTAAGATATAATCTTTTGCTTTTTCTTTCGAGCCAAGCTGTTTTTCTAAATCTTTTTCAAAGATAACAGCAAGGTATTGTTCTTTTATCTTTCTTTGTATCTTTTTTTCATTTGTCAATACTTCATTTTTAATAAGCTGTTGTGTTAATGTACTTGCACCTTGTGAAAACTCTTTATTTTTGATATTGGTAACTAAGGCTCTCATCATACCTTTCATATCAATACCATTATGCTGATAAAATCTTTCGTCCTCAATGGCAATGACCGCACGGCGTAAATGAACTGGTATGGTTTCCAATTTTGCATACTCCCTATTTTCCTCTCCATGCAAGCTATCAATCTCGTTTCCTGCACTATCATAGATAAAGGAAGTATATGATTCTGGCACAACATCAGCAACGTTAATAGAGTCTGTTCCCTCTATAATACCCATAACCATACCAAGTGCTGCCCCACCAACTGCAAAACAAAGAACAATCCCTATAATAAATATAAATTTAAAAATGCTAAAAAAGATATTTTTTTTCTTTTTCTTTTTTCGTTTTTTGCTTTGCTGCGGACGCTGCTGCATTTGTGAACCACTTGCAGGTCTTCTTGTTGGTGGCTGTCCTCTCACTGGCTGTCTTGCCTGTTGTCTTTGTCCCGACGGTATCTGTTGGTACCCGTTGGGTGGTATTCGTCTTGTTGATGACATATAATCATTTTGCATCTGTCCCGATGGCGCCCGGTATCCATTTGGGTTTTGTCTTTGTGACATATTCATTTGCCTTTGATAATATTCTTGTTGCGGACGGCGCTGTTGTGTGGGACGCTGTTGCCCTGATGGATGCTGTATGTTTTTTGATTCATCCATATTCCCAAAACCTCCCTTATATGAACTGATTATAACAGATAACGCTAATTTTAGAAAGGTTTTTCTCTTACAAATTTATTACTTTTATCAAATCACTTTAAAAAAATGTCTTTTTTTGTAAATTTTATGTGTATTTTGTCGTACTTTTTTTGTCATAGTTCTTTTATTTTAAAATAATACATAAAAAGAGAGGTGAAAAGACCTTGAGGAGGTCGTGCTACCTTTTCAAGTCTTTTCTTTTTTTGAAAGGAGATGAAAAATGAAAAAAATAAAAAAAATTCCACTTTCTTTTAAACTTTTTTTAATCTTTTTATTATTATGTTCTTTTTTCTTTTTTTTATTGATGTTGTATGACACCAAAATTTTCAGGACAGTAATCGAAATTTCACACATACAATCCAAAGCAACAGCAAATACTATCATTGACACCGCAGTGCAAAATACCATAAAAGAATTAAATATTACATCTTCCGATTTTTTTATAGAAAAACAACAAAATGATAACGTTTCTGTCAATACCATTTTAATCAATTCCTTTTGTAGCACGGTTAGCACAACAATTACTAAAGGGATGGAACAAATTGCAGAGGAATACATTACAATCCCCTTAGGAGTTATTACAGGATTAGAAATTTTTTCTAATACTGGTCCCTCCATTCCTTTTTCTTTAAAACCAATGGGGATTGCTTCTGTTGATTATGAAACTTCTTTCACAGCAGAAGGTATCAACCAAATCAATTTTAAAATATGGCTGAATGTGGCTATGGATATTAAAATTGTCAATCCACTTAGAAGTGAAACCATATCTGTCACTCGTAAAATTATGCTAGTGGACACCATTATTAATGGTACTGTTCCAGAACGCTATATGACATTAGGAAATTAGTTGACATTATGATAAAAATAGTATTAAATAAAAGAAGATGCGTGTCGAAAAAGAGAAAAATCATATTGTTTAAAACTTAGACACATTATTTTTTATTACAATTTTATATTCAGGAGGCTTTTACAATGGAAAAAACATTACGTACATTTTTAGAAGAACTGGGAAGTTATTGCTATGACCATGGTGATTACAACGTTATCAAAAATACAAACAAAGCAGAAGAAGTGAAAAATTTTGTAGACTGCTATATCGAAGGAACAGAAATTATCAAAAATGGTGAAAATGGAAAACCTTTGTTTATAAAGGGAAAAGCAAATACAGATATGGGTTCTACCGGGGAAGAAAAACTTTATTTTCATGGCTACCAACTTTATGATATGACAGGTCAAACAGGGGAATGGGTATTAGCTACATTTCCTTCTAAAGAAGAATTGGAAAAACACATTTTAAGTGAAGGTGGTTATTTGAATATTTACTGCACAGAAATGCTAGTGTATCTGGATGGAGAATTACAACCTTTTGAAGTGCAATTTTTTGGCGATAATCAAAAATATATTTCAATTGATAAAGACCTATTTGATGAAGAATTAGACATCAAAGGAATGCAAGATAGAATTTCTGTCAAATGGCTCCCGATTGAAACAGAAGAAAAAGCAACCGTATAATATAAAAATCTGTCCGCCTTCTGCAAAGAAAACGGGCAGATTTTTTATTTTATATTTCGAATATGCATATAAACCGTATTTTTTGAAATTCCCAAGTGATTAGAGATTGTAATAACAGAATCTTTTAAATTAAATATTCCTCTTTGATAAAGTAAAGAAACAATCTCCTTATTTTTATTAGAAGAAGAAATGGACAAATCATTATATACTATCTTTTTCACTTCTTCTAAAGCACCTATCATCAAATCCTCTGCATTATCTACAAAATTTTCAGAAATACTATCATTTTCAGAAATAGAAGGATTGATAAAAGAATTTAAAAATTCAGACAAAGTTGTACGAAAAAAGAAATTAACACAAAACAAACCAATTACCCTATTGTTTTCTCCATAAATGGCAGAAATAGAAGATTTAATTTGTTCTCCTTTTTTATTTTTAGTAAAATACGTAATAAAACTTTGACCATTGTCTTCTTCCAATTTTGTAACCATAGAAAGGGCCACATCTGTAATCGGTGCTCCTATGGTACGACCAGAATGATGTCCATTTATAATTTTAATAATGGTAGAGTCTAAACTTTCTAAACTATGAATAATAATTTCATATCCGCTCCCTAAAAATTCACTTAAACCATCTGCAATATTTTTGTAGGACTCTAATATTATTTTGTCATTTTCAGTCAATATAATAGACGGATTTTTCATTATGAAACGCTCCTTTGTGAAGTGGTATTTTAGCCTGTCAAGCAAATCTTTTTTTGTAGCCTCAGCAACATGCAAAGCTTTGGCTTCCTTTTTATAAAATATCTATTAAATTATTTCATATTTTTTGCATAAAATCAAGTGTATTTTATTCGTGATAAGCAAGTGACAATAATACGAATTTTGTCGATAAATCGTGAATTTTGTATTGTGTTGTCAGTCAAAAGAGTGTAAAATTGTGATAGAAAAAAAGGATATACAAAAACGAAAGATTTTTAGTTTACAAAAGAAGGAATCTAAAAAGGAGTGTTGTCATGTTTTTATTACCAAAGAAACGCCTATTTCCATTACCAAAAAAACAATTTCATGATACCATGCCTATCATTACACAAAAGAAAAAAAATATGACAGGAATACCAGAATATTTAAAGTATATTGTAGAATATTATTCTGGTTTTTTATTAGATGATGTAAAAGTACATTATTATTCTCAAAAACCGTTGCAGTTGCACGCTTGTGCTTATACACAAGGAACAAACATTTATATTGCACCAAAAAAAGAAATTTATTTACTACATGAATTAATTCATGTAATACAGCAAAAGCAAGGCATTGTTCAGCCGACAATGGTACAAAATGGCTTACTTATTAATAATAATCCCTTATTGGAATTAGAAGCAGATATGTTTTATATTAGAGAAAGTCCGCCGACTTATCGCAAGATTGATGTCATACAATGTATGTTTGATTCTCAAATATTAGCAAAAAATATCAAACCTCCAGAGGGAACAGAAGCCCATCATATTATTCCCATACAAGTGATACAGGAGGCTTTAGAGTTATGGACATTTTCGCTCACAGAATTTGATAAGGAATGGAATGGGATTGCACTCCCCAGCAAACAACCCACAAAGAACTTGCCAACACATCACGGAAGTCACAACAACTATACAGATGCTGTTAGAAAATACATTGGTAGGGAAAACATGCAAAAGCTGGTAACAGACTTAAATTATGCAAGACAAACAGCACAGCATTTTCGGAATATGATAGAAGACTATATTGTGGAAGGTGTCACACGATTGAATCACATCAATTTTTATTTTAGGAGTATTGGACGACAAGCAATGTATGATTTTATCCATCTGGAGAATCTTGAAATGGCTAGAATCAAAAATGGTTATTTAAGTAATACAGACTGGGCAAATTTATTAGCACTTTACTTTAAAATAAAAATTGATGGCGAACTGACAGAGGAAGAAAAAAATTGGGTACGCGTCATCACCAATAATGGAATGATAATCAGTAATATAGAAGGACAAACATATATGCAGGAAAGAATTGGTATGCGATTAAAAGGATTGAAAGAATAACTTTACTACCGCCATATTTTTGGCGGTAATTTTGTCATTTTAAGGGCTAAAACATTTTAGATGAAAATATTATTCCACTTAAAATAAAATGTAGCCCTACAGCCCATAAAAGGCATTATAGATAGCTTTTTTACTTTCTTTGTAGCCCTTTGCCCTTTTCCACAAAATATAGTATCAAAAAGGCTGCACCCCAAGCAATAGGTGCAGCCTTAAAAAAAATGAAAAAATATCAAGCTAATTTAATGTTCGCATTTTTGTTTTTAAAATCTGGGAGAACAGCACTGCCTGCCACCGTAAGGAGGTGTGGCAGGGGCTGTTTTTATGTTGATAGTTTGTTGCTAAACTGTTCCTTTTATATTGCTTTTAATTTGAAGCTGGAATATTGAAAGTTAAACTTCCTGTTGCATTGACTGCTTCACCACCAGTTAATACACTTGCTGGAACTATAATTTTTGTAATTGGTGTTGTCAATGTTACTGCCTCTGTACCTGTTACTGTAAATGTAATTGTTGCTGTTGTATCATCTTTCTTTGAAACTGTAGCTGTTACATTTGCTGGTAATGCATCTGCTTCAAACCAATCTGTTGCACTTGTATTATCTGTTATTGTTCCAAATGTATCGTTTTCAACTGTTACATCAAGTGTTTTAGTTGTTCCATTTATTTCTACTGTTCCGAATGTTGCTGCTACAGCACCAGCAGCTGGAATATTGAAAGTTAAACTTCCTGTTGCATTGACTGCTTCACCACCAGTT
>CAJTZO010000056.1:0-1941 GCA_910583755.1 uncultured Clostridia bacterium | reverse complement strand
CTGCTTCAAACCAATCTGTTGCACTTGTATTATCTGTTATTGTTCCAAATGTATCATTTTCAACTGTTACATCAAGTGTTTTAATTGTTCCATTTATTTCTACTGTTCCGAATGTTGCCGCTACTTGTCCTGCTTGTGTTACAGTTACAGTAGAATCTTGCACAATAATATCATCTGCACCTGCTTTTGTTAAAGTATAAGTTACTGTCACAGGAGCAGTTAATACTGTATCTGCATTAAAGCCAGTAATTGCTACTGCTACTTCATATCCATTTAATGATGCAACATCTGCAATAGCCGCTTCAGCTGCTGTCTTAATTGCAACTTTTACTGTATCTTCAGTTACTTCAGCATCTGCTGCCAATTCAACTGCTTTCACTGTTGCAAGTGCTGTAATTGCGTCTGCTTCTTCTGCGGATGCTGCAACAGTCACAGTACCTGTAGTAGTAACGGCTTCTGCGTCAGCACTTTCTTTCAATTCATAGCCAACTTCCAATGTTTTTGTTGTTCCAATGACATCACCATCTAAAGTAGTTGTGATAGTAGGTGTTGCTGTCCAGCCTGTTAAACCAGCTGCTACTAATGCTTTTTCTGCTTCTGTTTTAATTAATGCTTCTGCTTCTGTTTTTGTTATTTCTGCAGCTGCTATAATAGTTAATTGAGCAACTGCTTCTTTAGCCTTGTCTGCATCTGTTTTTGGAGCAGGTTTAATGGTAATGGTAGTAGTCGCTATTTCTTCACCAGCAGTCGCTTTTACTGTCACGGTTGTATCTTCTGCTACAGTTATAGTCGCAGGTATTGTTAATACACCATCTTCAATGGTTAAACCATCTAAGCCTGTTACAGACCATGCTATTGTTGCATCTTTTGCAAAGCCTGTTGCTGTAAAGTTAACGGTTTGTTGTTGTCCATTTAAGGTTACTTCTGGTGTTGTTGTTTCAATTTTTGGCGTTCCTGTTGTAGCTTTTTTCACTACAGTTACTTCATATTCGCCTTTTGCATTAGAGCCGTCTACTGCTGTTGCTGTTACTGTAATTTTTGCATTTTCAACAGCTGTATCTGTTACTGTCAACAAGCCATCTGTGCTGATTGCAACATCTCCCTCTTTCAGGCTAGCATCTAATGTGATAGACCATTTTACACTTGGATTTGTTGCATTACTTGGTGTTACATTTGCTTTCAATTGTAATTCACCACCTATTTCCACTTCTTTACTATCTGCTGTTACTTCAATTCCAGTTACAAGTATATCTTCTTCTCCTTCAATCGGTTTTACTTCAGGAGGATTTTTTGTACCAGATACATTTACTGCTGCTGGGTCTTTTGCTGTAATTTCTTTGATAGCATTACCATCGCCAGTAATGGTTGCTGCTTCTTTATTTTCAGAAGTAATCTTGATTTTGCCAACTTCTGTACCTTCTGCAACAGCTATTGTTGCTTTTGCTGTACCTTCTACGGTCAATTCTTTTACATTTGCAGCACCTTCCAAAGCAACAGTTGCGTCTGCTTCTTTACTAATTGCAACGTTGTCTACAGTTCCTTGTACGGTTACGGTTGCGTCAACAGGTACTTCAACTGTTGTTACGGTTGCGCCTTCTTCTACGGTAATTGCTGCACCTTTTTCTTTTGCTGTTACTGTTCCAGCGGAACCATTTGCAATTTCAATAGAAGCATGTGCCTCTACTGTTGTTGTGGTAAAACCAACAATTCTAGTAGCAATTTTAGCAATCAATGTACTGATTGTTTTTTCAGCTTCTTCTGTCGTTTTTGTGAAAATTTCAACAGGTTTTGCATTGGTTACGCCTTCTTCTACGGTAACACTTTCAATAAATTTTGTACCATTAGTTAATGTAATGGTAAACTTATCGTCAGCGATTCTGCTGTTGGCTGCTGCAACGACTGCATCATCGCCTATGTAAGCTGCTGCTGTAGCAGAACTTG
>CAJTZO010000055.1 GCA_910583755.1 uncultured Clostridia bacterium | reverse complement strand
ACTTCCAATTCTTTTTGAAAATCAGTAAGGTTTTATGAATTTGAAATAAATTATTCTGTGGGTAATTTTAGAAATGTTGCCATTTCGTTGCCAACTGCTAAGCAAATTTGCTTGCAAACCGCATAAATACTGGGTTTGTTCTCATTGACTTATCATTCCCACTCGGCAAGGTTTTTGTAACACTAAATATATTTATTTAATTTTTAGTATATTTTCTGGCATATATTCTTCATATTATCTCTATTTTTTTCTTTATTTCAATTTTTAGTATCAAAATAGTATCACAAAAAAATAGATAAAATATTTTATTGTACAATAAGCAATTTTTAAGTAAACAGCTTTTTAATATATTATACGAAATTGCTGTATCATTTCACTTATATTTTGAAATCTTTTTGTTTTGTCAGGATTTAATCCTTTTTGAATAAATGTATTTAAACTACTATTCTTAATTTTATCTATATTTATATTTGTTTTTCCTGTCATTACATAATGTACTATTCGTGTTAAAGCATAAGTCTCATGTAATATATTATATGAGTTAAATCCCTCAAGAACAAGAGCAGGGTCATTAAAATATCCTTTAAATTCTGTGCTAATAGTAGTCAATTTACTATCTGGAATTTTGACCAATCCAAAATCTGCTATTTTTACCACTAGAATATCTTCATACTCTTTAATCAAAATGTTTTTAGGACTAATATCTCTATGTAATCTATTTTTCGAATGTACATAGCTAAATGCTTTTAAAATTTGTTGTATTATCCCTTTTCTTTGTTGAATTGATAAATTAGAATTATTTTTTGTTATATATGAATCTAAAGTATAATCCATATATTCCATAACATATTCATTTCTATTTTCATTATAACAATATACTTCAATAATATATGGAGAAGAAAACTCTTTCATTTCTTCAAACTCTTTTTTAAAACGAAAAAGTTCTTTCTCTAATAAATCCTTTTTTGCTCGTTTTAAAACAAAATTACGATTATAAAAAGTATCTTTATATTTATATACATTTGCATAAGAACCTTCTCCAATTAACTTTAACTTATATGTTGTTTGAGTATTTATATTTTTAACAGTAATATTATTAGAGTTTTTAAAAATAGGTAGAATATAATA
Source organism: uncultured Clostridia bacterium (assembly GCA_910583755.1). Taxonomy (GTDB): domain Bacteria; phylum Bacillota; class Clostridia; order Lachnospirales; family Anaerotignaceae; genus Coprocola. The sequence goes on along the minus strand of CAJTZO010000055.1, from coordinate 9,398 downwards.
TAACTCAATTTTTTCCATATGAGCAGGTAAAGTACTTCCACCATATAATTGAAGAAAATCTTTACATTTCTCAATTAATTTGTAATAATAATCATCAATTTCAAAAGCATATTTTGTTTCCCTTAAAGTATGAAAAAGTTCTATTGTTATTTCTATAATATTTATTAAATCTCTACTAGGGTCAGCCCAAAAGTGAGCCTTATTTTCCTCTGTAGGTAATCTTTCATTCATAATTTTAAATAATGCTATAAAATAGTAATGTAACGTTGCCATTATTTCACGAAGTCTTTTATGTTTTACATCACTATACAACCTAATATACTCAATATTCAATCCCTTTCCCTGTAATTCTCTATATTTACTTTCTATATAATTTTCTATATTCATATCTAACTCCCATTTAGTATACCTCATTTAAATTTAATTATATAAAAAATATTATTGATAATCTCCTATATATTCTCTATACCACTCTAATGGTTTTAAATCAGATTGATATGCTTTCTCAAACATGTCATATAATTCTTTATATTTTTTATTCTTTAATATAATATCCTTTAAAACGTCTGTTTGAAGGGGTATTATCTTCATGCCATTAATATATTTTGAATAATTATTGGAATCATAATATATTGTTGTCTTTCGGCTTCTGAAGTCTGAAATTACATTTATATGTAATGAATTTGTTATAAATATACAATATGAATTCATGTCATTTGTAGAAAGTAAATGCTGTCCCAAATGTCTTGAAACTGGCTCCATTTCCATACGTCGTTGATTTGTTTTATCTGCAAGTGTAGCTTCAATTAATAAAGTATGTTTTGGATAATACTTTGTCTTTTCATATTTATAAGTAATATCTGCTTCACCGCCTCCCGCATGTGTTTTAGGCAATAAATCTGCATCTAGTGATAAATTCATATAATCTAATATTTTTCCTTCCTTGTTGCTTATTTTATACCATATAATACCAAGTACATATTCAAAAATAGTTGGTATATCTGCATTATCCGTGACCATACTATTGATTTCAGAATCTTTTCTTTCTTTAAATAAATCAAGAAGAATAAGAATTTTATCATCTGTAAATTTATTGTCAATAAGATGATGTAACCTTTGATAACGATTTTTTTCTAGGATTACATACGCTTCTGAAATATCTTTAATATTTGTATTAAATTCATTATTAATACCATCAATAACAACTTTTTCATGGATAACAAGGTTGTTATCTATCTCTTCAAGTTTACAATTATCAAATAATTTACTTGAAGGAACAAAAGCACTTTTATATAATTTATTTACAATGGAGTGAAAAAAGTATTTAGCAACTATATCTAATTTTACAGTATCATCTTCAAATAAAATAATATCTGTTGTTTTAATATATCTTCTATTCAAATCAAAATAGTCAGATAATGTAGCTTTTGCTTTAAATAAATGCATCATTTCATAAAATGCTTTTTTAAATTCTTCTACTGTTTTCACTGTTGAAAATATTGTAGTATTTAAATGTTTTTCTGGTTCTTTTTTAATTGCTTTCTCTGCTATTGTATCAAATAAATATCCACGCCAAAGTACTCCTATATTCACTTTTTTTGTTGCCTTTAAAAGATTTATAATAGCAGTTTTATCATTCTTTATAAAAACATTATATAACTCATTATAAAGTAAAAAATAAGGTTTATCATAATCACGACTTTTTCTATTGATTCCAACAGTACAAATAATATCTTCGTTTACATTATTTTTTAAAAGTAATTTAAGTCCTGCTTTATAATTATCCATTGTCATAAGTCTATCAATAATTATGTTATCTATTGAAATATCATGAACACGCAATTTTCTTATTTGTTTAATAATAAATTCTATATTTTCTTCTTCAGTACATAATGGTAATAGATATGTAAATTCTTCAATAGTAAGGTATTCTAATTTAGAAAGCAGATATAATAATACAATAAATGGTCGAATACATTTACCATTTATTGTATTAGAAGTTTTTAAAAGTTGTTTTAAATATATAAAACTATCTCTTGGAATTTGAAAAAAATTATTTGTAGAAAATATATTATTTTTACTTACATCAAGTAATGCCATGCCAGCTAAAGTTATTTTCCTTTCTTCATCAATTAATCCTATGTCAACTAAACCTGAAGTTTTTTCACGAGCATCTTTTGCTTTATTATTTGAACTACCTTCTACAAATCCCTTACGAAACATAAAATCATAATAACGAATTTGCAACTCTTTATTTCCACTCCATTTACAGTTGGTATTCTCTGAAACATTCCAAAATTCGTCTAAAAGTAAAAGTTGCTCTTCAATTGTTTTATTAAAATTTTTTGTTCGAAAACTGGTAGTTCCTAAACTCCAACAAAAACTTTTATAGGGAATTGTATCTGACACAACAAATCCTCCTTAATAGTTTATAATCAAAACTTCTTCACTATTAGAAGTTTTATTTTTTATATGATAATTTGAATTAGAATAACTATAATTCAAATTTATTGTTCTATATTTACTTTGGTTTAACCATGTAATCAAAATATTATTTTCATTTCCTTTACTTTTTAAAACATTTGATAATCCAAAATGTATTCCATTTTCATTTAGTTTATCTAAAAATTTTAATAAGTCTTTTTCATCGTTCTCAGTCCAGCCGCCTTTTTCATTATAAGTAGCACAAGTAATTAAATATGGTGGGTCAATATATACAAAGTCATCTCTTGTTAATATAGATATATCAAATTTACGAAAGTCTAAACAAGTGAACTCACAATTTTGTTCTTTTATTTTGTCAATAAAATTTGATAATTTATTTTTCATATTCTCATTAAAATCACGTTTCCCAACAGGTAAATTAAATTCCCCTTTTGCATTAAAGCGAATTTGATTATTAAATGCATACACAATAAGTACATACAACATAACATAATAATAATAATCATAATTTTCATTTAATCTTTTTTGATTAAAATCTGTTCGTAGTTTTATAAATTTATCTTTATTATAGCTTCCTAATCCTTTATTGCTATCGCATTTATAAAAATCATATCCATATTTACTAACTAATGACAAGTCATACTTTTCAATTATTTGATAAATCCATTCAAACACTGATTGTTTGTCTAAATTTTTAAATGTATTATATAAATATAACAAATTAATATCAATATCGTTATATATTACTTTGTTACAATTTACATTTATTCCTACATTACATCCACCACAAAACAAGTCTATAAATAAATTAATATTCTTAGGAAAGAGTGGTAATATTTGTGGCAACAATTTATATTTTCCGCCTGTATAATTTAGTGGTGATTGTATCATTTTCTATACCTCTTACTTAAAAATAGTACATAAAAAAAGTCGTTCTTCATTTTCTGAAATACATGATTTCCCTGTCGTAAATGCTTTGTAGTTCTCTGAAAATACTTTTACATTTCCTTTTTTGCTTAAAATTTTCATAATATCATCATCAGAGATTTTTGCATTAGAACGCTCATTTCCTTTTTGAGCCATATTATTATAAGAAAGCAATATATATTTTGCTTTAATATTATCAATCAATTCTTCAAATGCTTTTGTAGCATTTTTTGTACAATACTTACTTTTTAATTTTGTTCTATCCATTTTTCTTGCTATACCAAATACTTTTGGTTTTTCCCATCGAGCAACATTTTCAAGTAAATGATAAGCGTCACAATACTGTCTTGAATTATATGGAGGGTCTATATACATTAAATCTGCAGTAATTTCCTTTACTAAATCATTTGCATCTTTATTGTAACATTTATTTTCACTATTATTTTGTGTTTTTGCTATAGGAACTAATAATTCTAATGATTTGTCAAACACTACATTCTTCCTATAAGCATCATAATGTCCACAAGTCTTTGCAATTTTATCTATTGCATAAAGAAGCGAAGTAATTAAAATTGCTCTCTCTCTGTTATTTATATTTCCTTTTTTATAATTATTTTCTATGTCCTCTCGTATAAATCCTATTTTAGCACAATCAAAATAACTAAAATAGGTATCAGCAAAATTTTCTGTCATATAATTATCTGCTATATTTGTAAAAGAATTATAAGATATGATATAGTCAATAATTACTTGCTGATTATAAGTTTCACTCCCAAACCAAGCAAAATTACAAATATAATTACTATACATTAAATCATTTGTAATTAATATTTTATCAGTAAAAGCTGAGGAAACTGCCCCTGTACCTGCAAATATATCCGCAATAGATATAATATCTTTACATTCTTTTTTCACAACACTCGTAATAAATGGCAATAACTTGTATTTATTCCCTAAATACCTTCTATTATTTATAAGTGAAACTTTATAACCTTTATTTTCCATAGTTACACTAATGATAAACACCTCCTTTTTATAAATTTAAAAACATCTCTGATAGAGTGATATTTAATCCATTTGCTATTTTTTCAAGATTTATAATAGAAATATTCCTTTTTCCTAGTTCAACACTAGCAAAATAAGTCCTATCCATGCCAATTTTAGCTGCAAATTTTTCTTGGCTAAGTCCTGTATTTTTTCTTAATTCTCGAATACGAGTTCCAATTTTTTCAGTAATCATATATACCTCACAAAATTTTCAGGTTACAACAATTTATCATACATTTTAATATAAAGATGTAAATAAGTCAACAGGTTTTAAACAACATTTTAATTTTTTAATAATTTATCTTTATATTATCTATCTTTTTCTTTTATTTGAATCTTTTGTTTCTTATTCGTCTGTTTAAAGCATTCTTTTACATTCTCAATACCTAAATAAGATTTTAATTTATCGAAATTACGAAGTTGTACTTTATATTTGCTAATTTCCATATTGTTATCCCAATTCAATTTTTTAAGCTGTTCATTGCTTTGTTTTAAAGTATGAAACTGTTTTTGTAGTTTTTCTGCATTTTTCTCTGCAATAAATGCTTTTTGTGAAAGCTCTTTCATAGTTATTAAAAGTTCTTCTATAAAGGGCATTATAAATTCATTTTTATATTTTTTAGCTGACATAAATGCTGTCGGTTCAGGAAAAAGTTCTGCTTTCTTTTCTAGTTTACTAACAGAATTAAGAGCATATTTTTCTGAATTTTGATAGTTTGAAATGTCGTATTCTAAAGATTTCTTTCTATATTCCAGTTTTTTTACTTCTTCAACTAATTTTTCTTTTTTAAACTGGTTGACAGATTTATGTTTTTCATGTGTTCCTTTTTTCTCCCATTCTATGCCGTACTCCAACATAATTTCAGACAGCGTTTCTTTTTCAGAATTTATCCATTGATTGAACTCTGTATCACTTCTTGCAGTGCCAATAAAACCTTGCTGTTTTAAAGCACCTTTCATAGAAACCCTTGTGTCAAGTCCTCTTTTACTATCTGTTGTGAACGGTACAAAATCAATATGTAAATGTGGAGTTGCCTCATCCATATGCAGATGTGCAGAAAACACATATAAATGTGGATTTCTCTCTTGAAAATTTTTCATATAGTTATCAAGTATATTTTTTGCGGTTTGCCCATCATCGGAAACTGCACCCATATTATCTTTATCACCAACTTGCACAATAATTTCATAAAAAGGCTTTTCCTGCTTACTTATACGAATTTTTTCATAATAATCAAGTATTATTCTGTCATTTCGTTTTTGCTTTTCATTATATTTTTTCAGTGCATCATCAAACAATTTATGATATACTGTTTTTATATTTTCATTACAATAGGTAATATTATTTTTAGTACGTTCTTTGTCTACATTTTCAGCAGTAAATTTGCGTTCATTATGATGGATAGAACCTTTCCCAAGCATGATACTAATTGTTCTTCTCATAAATCAAATTCACCTCATTTCTTATTTTGTTTTGTTACTTTTGTCAAAAGTAACGCAAATGCACTTTTGACAGTTCCTATCAAAAGTACATATTGCGTTCTGCCGAAAGCAGTATTTTATCTCTCATTTTCATCGACTGAAAGAAATGCAGTCATTCGTTGATTACTATTTACAGGAGCGTGACACGCTCCTGTTTTATCTGTTGACAAAGGAAATTTATCACCATTTAAAATCTGAATGGATTCCTCTTTTATACAAATATTTCTGTCTAGCTTTTTCTCTTTCTTCTTCTGTTGGAGCAGTTTTATAATTGGTATAATGTTCTCTCATTACTATTGCATTTAATTTTCTTTCCAATTCTTGCTTGATTTCTTCTTTATACTTGTATTTTTCAAAATGATAATACTGAAGCAATTTTATAAATAAATCGTATGAAATCTGAACGTTTTTCATATATTTTAATTCTTTCTATTTTTGAATTCATTCAAGGTAGCAAGATTCCCTCCTCTTTAGGAAAAGGGAATCTTGCCATCTTCCTTTTATTCTTTAGGCAGCATCCAAAACCATTGATTTCCTATTTTTATAGATTCAATTTTTAAATCTGATTTCGCATTCCAAAGTGTTTTATTTTTAATTCCATGATTTTCCGCTTCTTCTGAAATTTCTTTTTGTGTCATAGAACCTGATTTTAATATTTCTTTTAAAAATTCTTTTGCTTCTTTTAGTTTTTGCCCACGATTATCAGCTGCTAATAAATCATCGGCACTTACATCATACTCTCCTATCCATTCAAAACCGTTTTTTTCACTTAGTCTAAAAGCGATTGATTTTGCTTCTGGTGCAAGAGAATTTTTTATTTGACAAACAACTCTGATTTCTGGTTCATTTTTTATTCTACCAACAATTAAAACACTCCTTGCAGCAGCCTGAAAATCAATAGAACCAAGCCCCCTATATGCTGATTTGCCCATATTACATTTGTTCATATGTCCAACTAATATCACTGCACAACGATATTTTTCTGCAATTTCTGCAATATGTTTCATAACTGGTCTGATTTCATTTGCTCTATGCATATCTACATCAGCACCTAAAAAACCTTGTATAGGGTCTAACACAACAAGTCTTGCACCAGTTTCAGAGATTGCTTTCTCTAATCGCACATCAAGCATAGTTAATGGTGTTTCTCTATCATCAATTACAAGTACCTTTGAGCAGTCTGCATTTGCAGCTACAAGACGAGGCTTTATCGTGTCGCTCAAACCGTCTTCTGCTGTCTGATAAATAATATTAATAGGCTCTTTGCTTTCTCCGTTTATAATTGCGTCACCCTTTGTTAATTTTGCTATTATCTGTAAAACAAGTGTTGTCTTTCCCTCTCCAGGGTCACCTTGAATGATTGTAATTTTGCCATATGGTATAAATGGGTACCACAACCATTCTACATTTTCACACTTTACATCTTCCATATTGATTAATTTTAATTCGTAATTCAAATTTTCCACTCCTATCCTATTGAAAAATCAATAGAAATGTGGTAAATTAAATCCAAGTTGAAGGAATGTTTACCACATTTCCAAGTCCTTTTGTATTTGGCGATACATTAGGACTTTTATTTCTTTAAATCATTATAAAGACCATCTTTTTCATTTTCCAGTTTTTCTACCATTTCAATCTGTTTTGATGGGAATAAATGGGCATATTTGTATGTAATATCAATGCTTTCATGTCCTACTCTGTCAGCAATCGCAACGGCTGAAAATCCTAAATCTATTAAATGTGATATATGACTATGGCGAATTGCATGGATTTTGATACGTTTTACACCAGCCTCTTTTGCACCTCTATCCATTTCATGATGTAAATAGCTTTTTGTTATAGTAAATATTCTGTCTGTTGGCTGTATTCCATAAAGCATTTTGATATATTCTTGTATTTCTTCACATAAGAATTTTGGTATTTTAATCACTCTTTTGCTTTTCTTTGTTTTTGGCTCTGTAATTACATCTTTTTTGCCAATACGCTGATAAGATTTATTGATGCGTAATGTAGCATTTTTAAAATCAAAATCTTCTGGAGTTAATGCAAGTAGTTCCCCTAAGCGAATACCGCACCAGTAAAGCACTTCAAAAGCATAAAAGGATAATGGTTTATCCATCATAGCCTCTGAAAATTTGGAATATTCTTCCTTTGTCCAAAAATTCACTTCTGCACCATCTTTGTCACCCATATTTCCTGCTTTTGCTGCTGGATTGCTTTTTAAATCATAATACTTCACAGCATGATTGAATATAGCACTCAACTGATTATGTATTGTTTTCAAATAAACAGGAGAATATCCTTTTCCCTTTTCGTCGCGATAAACCATAAGCCCATTTTGCCATTGAATAATATCTTTTGCCGTAATGGCACTCATTTTTTTGTTTTTAAAAAAAGGTATTATTTTTTTACGGATAATATTTTCCTTTGTCATAAAGGTACTTTCTCTTACTCTCTGCTTGATGTCTGAAATATAAATCTCCACAAAACTCTCAAATTTCATATCAAAATCTACATTTGTCTGTCTTAAAAATTCCCTCTCCCATTCTAAAGCGTCCTTTTTTGTTTCAAATCCTCGTTTCATTTTCTTTTCTCGAACATTGTTCCAGTTCTCAAAATAAAATGAAGCATACCATTTTCCTGTTTTTTTATCTTTGTATGCAGGCATATCCTTCCTCCTTTCGCTAACAACATTTTCTTCCATATCTTTCTATATAAGTATTGATTATAGTGCTTATATAATCACTCCTTTCAAAATATTTTTACTAAGCAAAACTATTTAGTTATGTTGATATATTATTAAACTTTTTTGCTTTTGTCAAGTGATTTTATAAAAAAACTAAACTTTTTTGTATTTATTATTTTCTGCTTTCCAAAAAATAGACAAACAAAAAATACCATCGAAAACTTTACCGTTCTCAATGGTATTTCTATTGTCAATTTTACTTTTCTAAAATAAATAGTATCATTTTAGTATCATAAGTTATTTTCATCTCTCAAAAATCCAGTGTTTATACGGCTTCTTGAGCTTGTTGACATTATTCCCACTCAACAGACCTTTTTAGATTTGTGGTATTTCACGTGGTATTTATTATTTATATTATATCAAAATTCATTTTATTTGTCCATGTATTTCTGTTTTAAAAATTTTTTAATATCAAAATAATATCATAAACACTTTCAGCATTCAAATTTTTGAATAAAAATTCATAAGTTTTTTAAATCATTTTTCTTTATTATAACATTTACACTTTTCCTCCAACAACAGAAAGTTACAACATCGGACAGCTAAAGAAGAATTTGGTTTATCTAAACACTTTTGGTACAATTTTTGAGCTTTTGATTGTAAAATAAGAGCAATTTTATCAATAATCAATTTTTCCTTTTGGAGCAAATATATGTAATCTGTTTTTTCTTTTTCATTAAGGAAAGCTCTAAAATTAGCAATTTTATCATATTTTAACTGTGTAATACAAAAATCTGGAACAGGAATCATA
>CAJTZO010000054.1 GCA_910583755.1 uncultured Clostridia bacterium | reverse complement strand
TTTTTAAAAAAGTTGGTGGGTGTGGGTGAAACCCACAAAAAAAGACTTTTATTGATAGACTGACATCTATTCTTTGTGGATAGATGTTTTTTTATAGTTCTGCTTTTAGTAGATATTTTTTTACCAAAGGGGAGAGTGTAGCGGCGATTGTAATTTTTAAAACATCTCCTGGTAAAAAAGGAAGAACAGCAGAAACTGCCGCTTGCAAAAAAGTAGTATGTGTGAGGATAGAAAGCCAAAGTGTTCCTAAAGATTGCAAAAAAATACTACCAATTATCATGCCCAACACTTGGAATTTAATAGAATTAGGAAATTTTTCTGCAAAAAAACCTGTAAAAAAGGCAAGAAAAAAATAACCAATTAAATAACCACCAGTAGGACCCGCTAGTTTTACAATGCCAGAGGAAAACCCAGAAAAAACAGGAATCCCTGCTAGTCCGATTAAAAAATAAATAAGACAGCAATATAAACTTTTTTTCCAGCCTAACAAATTCGCACAAAAATAAATAATAAATGTAGCAAGAGAAAGTGGAACAGGGGTAAAAGGTAAAGGGATTGTTAAAGGTCCTGCAATACAAAGTAGTGCAGTAAATATACCAATAATGGTAATAGTTCTTGTTTTCATAAATAACCTCCTAAATAAAAAATAGTAATACTAGTATAAAAGAGGAAAAATAAATTGTCAACCGTATATTTATTTTTTGTTTACAATTAAAGAAGTCATTGACAAAGTGTATTTATAGTGATATAGTGCATATATACAATATATACAGTTTTAAGGAGGAAATGGTGGATATTATTATTAGTAACACATCATCTATCCCAATTTACGAGCAAATTATGGGACAAATTAAAAAAAATATTATGAACGGCACACTGAAAGAAGGGGAAGCACTCCCTTCTATGCGGACATTAGCAAAAGAATTAAGAGTCAGTGTGATTACCACTAAAAGAGCTTATGAAGAATTAGAAAGTGCCGGATTTATTGTGACAGTTATGGGAAAAGGTAGTTTTGTAGCAAAAAAAAATTTGGAATTGATAAGAGAAGAACAATACAAGGAAATTGAAAAGAATCTTCAAAAGGCTGTAGAACAGTCAAAAATGAATGGCATTTCTTTACAAGAATTGATGGAAATTGTAAAAATAATTTATGGAGATGAAGAACATGAATAGCATTTTATGGAATAAGGCTGAAAAAACTTTTGATTTATTTCATTTACACCCTATTACTATGCAACTAGAGCAAGGAAGCATTATGGGCTTGATAGGAGAAAATGGCTCTGGTAAGACAACTTTGATAAAATTAGCGTTAAATTTGCTTCCTTTGACAAGTGGCGAAATTAAAATATTTGGATTGGACAGTGTACAAAAGGAAACAGAAATTAAACAAAGAATTGGTTTTGTGCCAGATGAAAATATATTTTATGAAATGTTTACTTTACGTGATGTCAATAAAATTATCTCAAAATTATACCGGAACTGGCAAGAAAAAACCTTTTTTCATTATTTAGAAAGGTTTCAAATTCCCATAAAAGAACCGATTAAAAGCTTTTCTATGGGAATGAAAAAGAAAGTAGCAATTACTTCTGCACTTAGCCATGAAGCAGAGATATTACTATTAGATGAGCCGATGAATGGACTGGACCCTGTGGCAAGAGCAGAGGTGAGAGATATTTTGCAAGAATTTGTGGAAACAGAAAGTCATTCTGTGTTGCTTTCTTCCCATATTACAGAAGATTTAGAAAAAATATCTGATTATATTACTTTGATAGAAAAAGGGAATATGGTTTTTAGTGAAAACAAAGATGATATTTTGCAAAATTATGGAATTGCCTCTTTCTCTAAAATGGATTTTAAGGAAATCAATAAAAAAGATTATATCAGTTTCAGAGAGAATGCGTTTGGATATCAAGTATTGGTGAAGGATACAAAAGAGTTTTTAAGAAAATATGATGGTGCAATGATAGATAAGGCAAGTTTAGAGGAGATTATGGTATTTTATCATAGAAGATAAGGAGAGAAATAAGGATGGTAGGACTTTTATGGAAAGACATTTTATATCTTAAAAAAATGTGGAAAATGGTAATTGCATTTGGAATATTTTTTATTTTGTTCCATATTGCAAGCAATAACAGCTTTAATAGCATCGTTTTTATTGCGATTATACTAGGAGGCAATTTTTCTATGCTGCCTTTTACTTATGATAATTACAGCAAATGGAATCATTATCAATATACTTTTCCAGTTAGTAAAAAAATAGTTGTGTGCAGTCGGTATTTGTTTGGATTAGCATTGTTTGGTGCTTGTCTTTTGTTAAGTATATTTGGTATGTTGTTGACAGAAATAGAATATTTATTATTCTGTTCTGATGTGCCATCTTTTACCTTACAATATGTTAGTTCAGAATTATTACCAGTCTTTTTTATCCCAATAATGCAAGCAATTTCCTTTCCTTTGCTGTATCGCTTTGGAGCAGAAAAAGGTAGAATTTATGTTCTTTGTCTTGTTGCTACAATAATAGCAGCTATCAGCGTTGTTACTACTGGAATGGGGTATCAAATAGGAACGGTTTCCATTTCTTATTCTGATGTATTGGTAATCATGATAGGAATGAGCATCTTACTATACACATGTTCTCTATTGCTGTCCATCCGAATAGAACAAAAAAAGAAAAATTGAGGGAAGATTTATGATAGGACTTTTATGGAAAGATATCTTATATCTGAAAAAAATATGGAAAGTATTTTTATTCCTTAACCTGTGTTTTGTTGCATTTGGCTGTCTAAGCTATCTAAAAAATAAGAACTTTTTAGATATGTCCTATATTATACTGATATTGGGAGAAAGCTTTGCTATGCTTGTCTTTGAATATGACCATAACAGCAAATGGAAGGAATATCAATATGCTTTTCCAGTCAGCAAAAAAACAGTGGTTTGTAGTCGCTATTTATTTGGTTTTATAATATTTGGTTTTTATCTTTTCAGTAGCCTAGTGGGTATATTTTTAAGTGATGTTGTAACAGCGGAAAGCATAGGACAAGAATGGATATTAACACAAATAGGAATTATATGCTGGATTCCCATTTTGCAAGCAGTGGCTTTTCCAATCCTCTATTATTTTGGCAGTAAAAAAGGAATCCTATATTCTGACACTATTTTTATTATAATTATGTTTTACTTTGGAAAAAATGCGGATGTGCTGGATTTTCATTTTACAACAACCAAAGGAATCATACTATTATTATTTTATTTATGTTCTCTTATGTTGTGCATTAAGATAGAAGAAAGAAGCTAAAAATGGGGGGATTTTATGTGGGGACTTTTATGGAAAGATATTTTATATCTTAAAAAAACAGGAAAAAGAATTTTCTGGTTCATTTTATTTTTTATATTATTGGGTCTCACCAAAAGAGAACTTCTTTCACAACTGAACCTTGTGATGTTGATAATAGGAATGAACTTTTCTATTCTTCCATTTGATTGTGACAGTAAAAATAAATGGGAAGAATATCAATATGCTTTTCCGGTCAGCAAAAAAACAGTGGTTTGTAGTCGCTATTTATTTGGAATGATGACATTGCTGGGATGTTTTTTTATAAATGTGCTAGAAATTTTATTTTATATCAGCATAAAAGGAAATTTTTTAGATACAGCATCTATGTTTATACAAGTATCTTCCCTATGCTACCTTGCTGTTTTGCAAGCAATCACTTTCCCTATGATATATCTTATGGAAATCGGAAAAGCAAGAGTCTATGCTTTAGTTCTTTCTGTTTTGATAACATGGATAGCGTTAGGAAGTACAGCAAGCTTGTTTTCTACTATGCTATATGAAAAAGGAATTTTTTTCAGTGCAAGTATGATGATAGGAAGTACAGCAAGCTTTTATCTTTTATCGTTGTTATTATCTGTTCGGATAGAAAAAAATAAATGCAATATTTTATAAATGTTACAGGTAACACTAATGTAACGCTGATATAACACTGATATAACGTTAGTGTAACGTTGATGTAACAGCAGGTAACGCTGATGTAACGTTGATGTAACAAAATGTAACACAGAGATAAGAGATAAGAAAAAAGAAAATAAATAAAAGAAAAAAATGAAAAAAAATAAAACTTGAGACTTTTTGAGACTTTAAAAGAGTTATGATAAAAACAAATAAAGCAACAGCTTCCCTTTCCCTTGTTTTTTCTTTTTTTTTCCAAGAGAAAAGAAAGCTGTCAGAGATTTACAGGTTTTCCAACTGGTCTAACAGGTTTTCAAAAACAGACATTGCATTTTCAATCGGTGCAGTGGTTGTCATATCCACCCCAGCACCTTTGAGCAAGTCAATGGAATATTCGGAATTGCCTTTGGAAAGAAAATTCAAATAACGGTCAATGGCAGGCTGTCCCTCGTTTGTGATTTTTTGAGAAAGAGCAATGGCTGCACTATAACCAGTTGCATATTGATAAACATAAAAAGCGTTATAAAAATGTGGAATTCTTGCCCACTCGATGGCAATGTCTTCATCAATGACAATATCATCTCCAAAGTATTGTTTGTTTAAATCATAATAAATTTGGCTCATATTTTCGTAGGTAAGTGGTTCCCCTTTTTCTGCCATATCATGTGTGATTTTTTCAAACTCTGCAAACATGGTTTGACGGAACAGCGTTCCTCGGAATTGCTCCATAAAATAATTGATAAGATATTTTTTAGTTGGAATATCTTCTGTATGCTCTAAAAGATAATGCATAAGCAATGCTTCATTGCAGGTAGATGCAACTTCTGCTACAAAAATTTTATGTCCGCTATAAAGATAAGGTTGCTTTTCCCAAGAAAAATAACTGTGTAAAGCATGTCCCATTTCATGCGCAAGGGTAAACATACTATTGATATTATCATTATGGTTTAAAAGAACATAAGGATGTACCCCATAAATCCCCCAAGAATAGGCACCACTTCGTTTTCCTTCATTTTCATAAACATCTATCCAACCACTGTTTAACCCTTTTTGTAATGCTTTTGTATAATCTTCACCTAAAATGTTTAATGCTTGAGAAACAGTTTGTTTTGCCTCCTCATAACTTATTTTTTTATCTGCTTCTGTGACAATAGGAACATATAAATCATACATATGAATTTCATCAAGATGCAATAATTTTTTTCTTAAGGCAACATAACGATGTAAAAGTGGTAAAAATTTGTGTACGGTTTCAATCAGATTATCATAAACGGACAATGGTATGTTATCATCTTCTAAAGCAGCGGCAAGCGCGGAAGGATAGTTTCTTGCTTTTGCAAAAAAAACATCACTTTTGACACTCGCACTATAAGTTGCAGCAATCGTATTTTTTTGCTTGAAATAACTAGCATATAAAGAAGTAAAGGCATCTTTCCGCACACGACGGTCTTTGTTTTCTAAAAAAGAAGTATAACGTCCTTTGGTTAATTCTACTTCCTCCCCTTTTTCATTTTTAATAGAAGAAAATTTTATATCTGCATCATTGAGCATGGTAAAAATATTTTGTGGTGCACCGCCTAATTCCCCCACTTGTGCAAGAAGGGATTCTTGTTCTACAGATAAGGTATGTTCTTTTTGACGCAAAATGTTATCTAAAAAATGGGTATAAACGGAAAAATCTTCTTGTTTACGAAATTCTAACAAAGTTTGTTCTGGAATAGCAAGAATTTCTGGAATGATAAAAGAAGCAGCCGCAGAATATTGAATCAAAAGAGTTTCTGCTCTGGAAGAAAGTTTTTGATAAGTTGCATTAGTGCTATCTTCATGAAAACGCATAGAAGCATAAACATAAAGTTTTTCGACGATAAGACTTGTTTCATTATTTTCCTTTAAGCAGTCTAAAAGATTTTGTGCAGATGTACTAATTTTTCCGGAAAAATGGTTTAAATTCTCAATGGATTTTTGAGAAAGACAAAAATCTTGTTCCCATTTTTCAAGATTGCTATAAATATCTTCTAAATGCCACGCATATTTTACATCAATTTCCGTTCTTTTAGGTAATTTGTCCATAAAATCATCCTTTCTTATACAAAATAATGCTAACATATTGTATTATATCCTATCTTTTCCTTGTTTTGCAATCCTTATTATATCACTAATTTTGCATAGTATAAGCCAAAAAAGTAATTTTTATCATAAGATTCTGTAATTTTGTCAATATTATGACTTGCGGACAGATGGTATTTTGTAGTAAAATAAGAAAAACATATGTGTCAAATCAGATGAAAGGGTGGTTAAGAGTGGCAAGTGAAAGACGTAAAATATTGCTAGTTTCTTCTGAAGCAGCGCCTTATGCAAAAAGCGGTGGATTGGGGGACGTTGTAGGGTCATTACCAAAGGCATTACAAGAAGCAGACGTTGACGTAAGAGTGGTACTTCCTAAATATGCAACGATAAAAGAAGAGCATTTGCAAGATGTCGAATACTTAGGTTCTTTCTCAATAAACCTTGCCTGGAGAACACAGGAAGCGAAAATTTTAAGAAAAAATACAGGTGCATTTCCTGTGTACTTTATAGAAAATGATTTTTATTTTGGCAGAGAAGGACTTTATGGTTATGGGGATGACAATGAACGTTTTGCATTTTTCTGTAAAGCAGTGCTGCATATGCTGTCTATGTTAGATTTTTATCCAGATATTATTCATTGCAATGATTGGCAAACAGGTCCTATTTGTATGTTGTTAAAAGAATCTTATAGCAAAATGATTTTTTATTCCAAAATCAAAACCTTGTATACAATACATAATTTACAGTATCAGGGTGTTTTTGGCAGAGAAACAATGGACTTGTTAGGTGTACCTAGCTGGTGCTTTGATAATGGCAATGTGGAGTTTTATGGCAATGTCAGCTATATGAAAATGGGCTTGATGTACGCAGACCATATTAGTACAGTAAGCAACACGTATGCAGAAGAAATCCAAACACCACAATATGGTTATGGTATGGATGGTGTTTTAAGAAGCAGACATGAACATTTAAGTGGTATTATTAATGGAATTGATTATGTAGCGAACGACCCAGCAACAGATAAACGTTTAGTGGTAAACTTTGATAGAAATACCATTGAAAAGAAAAAAGAAAACAAAAGAGATTTGCAACAATACTTAGGATTGGAGCAAAAAGATGTACCAATGATTGGTATGATAACAAGATTAGCAGACCAAAAAGGATTAGACATTTTGACACAAGTGTTTGATGAGATGATGAGAGAAGATATTCAATTTGTGCTTTTAGGTACAGGAGAAAATAGATATGAATATATCTTTAAGAGTATGGCACAACGCTATCCTGGCAAAATGAGTGCAAATATTTTATTTGATGATACATTAGCACAAAGAATTTATGCATCTAGCGATTTATTTATGATGCCTTCTTTCTTTGAGCCTTGTGGTTTGGGGCAAATGTTTAGCTTGCGCTATGGTACTGTGCCGATTGTTAGAAAAACTGGCGGTTTGGCAGATACCATCAGCCATTATGATGAACAAACAAAACAAGGAAATGGTTTTGTGTTTGAAAGTTATGATGGAAATGGTTTGTTATGGGCATTCCGTGAGGCATTAAGAGTTTACCATAAAGGTGCAGAAGAATGGGCAAATGTGGTAAGAAATGCTATGGACTGTAATTATTCTTGGGCAAGTTCCGCAGGAAAATATATTGCTCTTTATGACCAATTAATGAAATAAAAAAGGGGTGAACATGATTCACTCCTCAGTCTGTCAAAAAAACTTTTTTTGTGGACGCTGTCCACACCTGCAAACTTTTTAAAAAAAAGTTTGACAAAAAATTTTTATGGAAAAACTAGCGTTTTTCCTTATAAAATCAATCTTTTTTAGGAAACGTAGTTTCCGCTAAAAGTTCTTTGCTTCTTTCTTTCAAGAAAGAAGTAAGAGTTTGAGAGCAACGCTCTCAAGGTTTTTTGGCAAGCTGAGGGGTGAACATGATTCACTCCTTTTTTTGCTTTAAAGTTTTGAAATTTTGGTCTATACGAATTTACTACTTAGGAGTATAATAAAAATATTATTTTAAAATAAAGGAGTAATATTTTTGGATGAGACAGGAAAAAGAAAAGATGGAAATAAAAAATATCTTATCATGTTATTTTTATTTGCTTTGATTGTTGGCGGAAGTTGTGGATTATATTATGTAGATACTTTTTATGGAGAAGGAAAAATTAACACCATTCTTTCTTCTCTACAGGAAAGGAAAAAAGAACAAATAGGAGCAGCTGAAGAAGGAACAGATAAAAATAGGATTGATTTATCTTCTGGAGGAACGTTATTTTCTACCAAAGGGAAAAAGTTTTTGATGTGTACAAAAGATGGTGTAAAATATATGAATGCTATGGGTGACCAAAAATGGAACGACACTTTTACCATGACTGCACCAACCTTAATTGAAGAAGGACATTATTGGGCAGTTGGCGATTTATCTGGTAAAGTGGTGAAAGTTTATAGTGAAGAAGGGCCTTTATATAGTGTACAAAGTGCCGGAAACGTTTTGTATTTTGCATTAAATAGAAATGGATACTTAGGTGTTATTACAAAGGAAAAAGAAATCTATACTGTAATGATTTATAATAATGAAGGAGTACAATTAACTGGACGACAGGAAGGTGAAAAGGGAGTTTATCCGTTTTCTTTGGATATTTCAGATGATAATAGAGTATTTGCGATTAGTTATTTAGATACAACGGATGTAGAACCGATTGGACGAGTTAATTTTTTCTTTGTGAATGAGTCAGAAGGAAAGAATTTTACAGAAAGTATGTTTTCTGCAATCATAAGAAAAAACGAACTGATACCAAAGGTATTTTATTTGGATAATGGGAATCTGATTGCAGCATCGGACAAGGCATTATATGGTATTGGAAGTGATGGCAAAGAAAGATGGACGATAGAATTGACAAACCATATTGATTACATAGGTGTTGAAAAAAAGAAATATATTGTGGTGGCTTATGGTGGAGCAATTTCTGGACAAAACAGTAGAAAAGAAGGAAATGTAAGCTGGATAAATAGTGATGGAAAAGAAATTATCAATTTTCAGGCAAAAGATGGTATAACATACTTAAATTGTAACAATACTGGTACTGTAATAGGTTGTAATAAAACTTATTATGGGTTAAAAATAGGTGGTAGACCTTTTTGGGAATACACAGCTACCAAAGATATGACAGATGTTTTGTTGATGGAAAATGTTAATAATGTGTTGTTTGTTACCAATAATAATGCAGTTATCTTAAACATGGATACTGTAAGCCAAGATACAACGGTAAAAGAAGAAAAAGAAAATAAACAAAATACGGAAAAAGTCATCCGAAAACAAAAAGAAGATGAAAATACGGAAGAAGACGAAACACAGGAAAACACTGGGGAAGAAACAAAAGATGACCAAAACAGCGAAAACCAACAGAATAGTGACGAACAAAATGAGGAAAGCAAAGAAAAGGAAGAAAAACAAAAGGAACAAGATAAAAATACAGAAAGTAACGAAGACACAGAAAATAACAAAGATAAGCAAAAGCAGGAAAATGAAGTAGAAAAAAAGAAAGAAACAGAAGAAGACAAAAAGAAAACGGAAACAAATGAGGATAGTAAACAGGACGAGAAAAAAGAAACAAATAAAAATAATAAACAGGATAACAACAAAGAAACAGAAAAAGATACAAAGCAAGAAGAAAATAAAAAAACACAATAAAAGTTATGATAAAAGTCAGAAGTTCTGGAGGAATTTTTCCACTTGTGGAAAGTTCCTCCAAGTTTCAAAAGTTAAAAAAAGGAGATGATAATTTTGAATCCATATTTTACATGGGGATTAGATTTCATTGTCTTACTTATTGTTGTTGTTCCAGCAATACAAGGTTATAGAAAAGGCTTTGTTTATGCTTGTCTTGGTTTTTTGCCAGTCGTAGTTTCCTTTTTTGGAGCAAAAATATTGTCCCCTATCTTTAGTAAATGGTTAAGAGCAACTGGCTTATTTGACTTTTTTCAAAAAAGTGTATACCAAGGGTTAAATTTAAGTAGTTTATGGGAAGAATTAGGAGAAAAGGCAGAACAATCGCAAACAAATATTATTAATGAAATGCAGATACCTGATTTTTTAAAGAGTGCTTTACTGGAAAATAATAATTCTGTAGTACATTCTTTGTTTGAGACAGAACAACTACAAGATTATATTGCAAGCTATATTGCAAATATTTGTTTAAATGTCATTAGTGTGGTGGTAGTTACTGTTGCATTATACATTATAATGAAATTATTTTTAAAAGCATTGAATATTGTTGCGGAAATACCTATCATTAGTACCGTAAATAGAATGTGTGGTCTTGCGATTGGTGGCGCAAAAGGAATTTTTGTTGTTTGGTTTGTTGGCATTGTGATGACGTTTTTTTACTATCATGAAATATTTCAGCAGTTTTTTCTTTTACTAGAAAAAAGCCATCTTGCAGCCTTTTTATATCATAATAATTTGTTGTTGTTAATGGTTTTAAAAATATTTGCTTAAAAAAATAAAAAAAGTGTTGACAAAGTAAAATGGCTATGGTAGTATATTCAAGCAGTGTTTGAAAAGCAAAGAACCGAACGGGGGTTTAGCTCAGTTGGGAGAGCACCTGCCTTGCAAGCAGGGGGTCGCGA
>CAJTZO010000053.1 GCA_910583755.1 uncultured Clostridia bacterium | reverse complement strand
TTTAGAGTTAATGCAATTCCAGAATATTTAGAAGGTTTTCGATATGAAGAATAAGAAAGGAAGAAAAAGCAATGAAAAATAATACAACATTTGATTATGAACCAGAAGAAAAACAATTACCAAGCAAGGAGGAAATTTTACAAAATGAAGATGAAATGATTGCAGGATTGTTAGAAGCAGCGAATTTTAAGGATAACAGTGATTTTCAGAAAAAAATTGAAATCCGCAGAAATGGAAAGTTATTGTTTTCCTTTTTTGTTAGACCTTTGACCGAAGAAGAAATCCAAGATTGTCGAAAACGTGCTACCAAAAGACGTCCTGACCCAAGAGGGAAACAATTTGGCATGATTGAAGTAGAAACAAATTTTATTAAGTTTAGAAGCTATAAAATTATGGCTGCAACGGTAGACAAAGGACAAGGTGTTTTATGGTCAAATAAAAAATTAAAAGAAAAACTAAATGTTATTGAGGATATTGATGTGATTGATATGGTATTGATGGGTGGTGAAAAAGACCAGATAAGCGATATTATTGATGAAATTAGTGGTTATGGCATGAATGAAGTATCTCTGGAAGAAACAGCAAAAAACTAATTGAAGCGGGCGGAAAAGCTTTTTTATTACATAAAATATGGCAGACAAAAGGAAAACTTCCCCATGAAATATTAGCTTTATCAAGAGGAGAGCAGGCTTTTTTGTTTGCAAGTGAAGTAGTAGTAGCAGAAAAAAAAGAAGGCATTTTCTGCCCATTTTTTAAAAAATAAGTGAGGTGGTGATAGTGTCAGATACGATTGTGATTGACATTGCAGCAAGGTTAAAAGACCAAACAAGCGCAGGCGTTTCAAAAGTAAAAAACAATGTGGATAAACTGGGTAACAGTATTCAAAAAATGAAACAGCAACTGTCTAAAATGAATATGAACTTTGACATCAAGGACAAAGCAACCAAGACGATTGAAAAAATATCCAAAAGTGCCATGAGCTTAGGGAAAAAAACATGGAATCTATCTGTTAAAGTGTTGGATAAGGCAACCGCACCCTTAAAGGGGATTGTTAATTTGCTAAAAAATCCTATTTTGCAGGCAGGTACTGTGCTTGGGATTTCTCTTGGTGGTGCAAATACTTTTCAGACCTATCAAAATTTTGAAAAAAGTATTAGTAATGTCAAAGGATTAAGTGGTGCAAGTGCAGAAGATATGAAGGAATTAACGGCAAAGGCGAGAGAAATGGGCAGAACTACAACGAAATCTGCCAGTGAAGCCGCTGACGCCTTTGGTTATATGGCGCTTGCAGGCTGGGATAAAGACCAAATGAAAGAAGCAATCCAACCTGTGTTGCACTTATCAGAAGTTGGAAATTTAGATTTAGGCAGAACCAGTGACCTTGTAACAGACAGCATGAGTAGTTTAGGGATTGATACAGGAGATTTAACAGGTTATTTAGATAAAGTTGCAAGAACAGCTTCTCGTTCCAATACCAATATTGACGCTATGATGGAAGCATTTTTAGAGTTTGGTGGTACTGTTAAAAATAATAATATATCATTGGAAGAAGCAAGCGCTTTGATTGGTATTTTAGCAAACAGAGGTGTCAAAGGTAGTGAAGCCGGAAATGCTTTAAATTCTGTATTTGTCAATTTGACGACAGGTGCAGGACAAGCCGGAAAAGCAATGAAGCAGTTGAACTTAAGTGCTTATGATTCACAAGGGAATTTTAAAGGTTATGCAGCGACATTAAAGGAATTATATAACAAAACAAAAGATTTAGATGAGGAACAAAGAGCATATTATTATAGTGCAATCGGTGGCAAAACAAGATTGAGTGATTTACAGCACTTGTTATCTGGTGTGAGTGAGGAATATGACGAATTAAAAGATAAAGTTGCAAATTCAAATGGTGCATTAGAAGAAATGGCAAATATCATGAACGATAATATTTATGGTGATGTCAAAGCATTACAAAGTGCTTTTGAAAGTGTGCAACTTGATTTTATGGATAAATTTCAACCGAGTGCCAGAAAATTTTTACAGTGGAGCAAAGAGTTGACCCTTTCCTTTGGACAAAAACTCACAAAAGCAGCTGAAAAATTCCAAGATAGAATCGAAAAAATAGAAAGCACTGTAAAAGAATTTAAGGGCAGTAAGGAATGGCAAAATGCTGATTTGTCTGGAAAAATTAGTATTGCATGGGATAAAATCATAGCAGAACCATTTGCAGAATGGTGGAGCGGTGAAGGAAAAACATGGGCTTGTGGTGCTGCCAATACTATAGGGTATGGCATTAGTTCTGCATTGACAGCAGGTATTTCTGCACTCTTAGGGATTGATTTAGGGGAAGCAACAGATAGTGGTTTTGACATTGGCAAAAGTTTTGCAGAAGGGTTTATCAACGGTTTTGATGGCAGTAAAATCTGGGAAGGAATCAAGGAAAAATCAAAAGAACTTGTTGTAAATGCTTCTAAAATATTGCCTGGTGGAGAACAAGCAACCGGTGGTAGTTGGCTTTCTGCGGGATTACTGGCTTATGGTGGTATCAAAGCAGGGAAAACATTAGGAGCAGGGAAGTTATTGGGTAAACTAGGAAGTGGAACAACAGAAAAAATTGCTTCCGCAGCAAAAGTAGCAAAGCCAGTAGCACAAAATGCAGACGATTATGTAGCTTTTTGGGAAAATGCAAAATTATGGAATACAACAACAAGAGAAGCCGTTTTAAAAAGTGCTCCTAAAAATGGAATGTCTGTAAGTGCACTTGATGATATTGCTGCAAAGATAGCGCCTTATGTACCTAAATTAAAGGGAGGTGTTGGAAAAGCGGGAAAGTTTTTCAAAGGAAATGGATTAAGTTTATTGTTTTCTGCAGCAGCAGTAATGCAGTCAGAAAATAAAGCAAAAGAAACGGTTGTGCAAGGTGGTAGTTTTGCTGCTAGTTTAGCAGGCGGTTCAGCCGGAACAAAAATAGGTGCGACAATCGGTACAGCGATTGCTCCAGGTGTTGGTACAGCAATCGGTAGTGCAATCGGAGGATTAGCAGGTAGTATTAGTGGCTATATGGGCGGTGAAAAACTGTTTAGAGGATTGACGGATTTCTTTAAACCAAAAGCAGAAAAAGAAGCAGAAGAAGCAATTACAAAGGAGAAAGAAAAACAATTATTGCTTGAAAAAAGTATCCATGATACAAAAAATATACAAACTGATTTAAAATATACCAATGATTTGATATGGGAAACAGAATATTTGAAAAAACAATGGCAAGATGTACAGAAGGAACTAGAGAAAGGTGATTTATCAGAACAAGACAGACTGAAAAAGCAACAAGAATCCAATGATATTGTAGAAAAACTAACTGCTCTTTATCCGAATATTATCAGTGCAGAAGATGCTATCAATGGTAAATTAGAAGAAAGAATTGAGAAACAACAAAAAATAAACCAGTTAGAAAAAGATTTGCAAAAAAGGAAGCTGGAAGAACAAAACAAAGAGAATATTAAAAATTTTGATACTATCCATGAAAATTATAAAGATAGTCAAAAAGAACTGTTTGCTTTAGAAAAACAGGAAAATGATTTAAAAAAATCAAAAGAAGAAATAAAAGATTTGTATACAGAAAATCAAATGTTAGAAAAAGAAATGAAACTGTTAGAAAAAGGAGGATTAAAATCTACTGAAGATAAAAATTCATATAACAAAAAAAGAGAGCAAAGATTTGAAAATCAAGATGAAATGGTTTCTATTATGAGAAAGTATGATTTTACACAAGGTATCAAGGAAGGACAATATATTGTAAATAACTTGGACAGTATGTTAAGTGCCATTGATGGGAAACTTGAGGGAGTCAACAAAAAGTATATAGAAGTAGGCGAAAAAAGTTTAGAGTGGGAAAAAAAAGAAAATGAAATATATGATGGACTTGTAAAGCAAATAGAATTAAATTATGGGGAACCACTGGAGCAGGCAATCGGAAAATATGATGAAATGGATGCTGCTGGACAACAAGCATTTAAAAATGCTTTGATAGAATTAGAAAAAGTAAACCAAGAATTAGAAAAAGTGCCAGATGAATTGTTTACGAAATTTGTTGTTAAAGTGGTATATGATGGAGTATTGCCACAAGAAAAATTGCATCAATATGGTATATCTGGACCAATTAAAACGAAAATAGAAGATAATAATTTAAAGTTTATTAAGAAAAATGCGATAGGTGGCATTGTAAATAAAGCACATATTGGCATGATTGGAGAGGCAGGACCAGAAGCAATTATTCCACTTTCTGGAACAAACCAACATAGAGGTATTTCTTTGTGGCAACAGGCAGGGGAAATGTTAGGTATGCTACCAAAACATGCACAAGGTGGTATCTTTGGTGGTAGCGCAGATTATAAATCTATGTTTGAGGAGGCAGAAAACAAACAACAAACGACACAATCAAGCAGCATTACCATTAGCTTAGGTGGCATGAATTTTACCTTTACAGGCAATGGAACAGAAGAAAAAGAAAGTATCATTGCAGTAATCAGACAGCAAATGCCGGAAATCGCAAATGAAGTAGCAGAAACCATTGCAAAAGAGTTGCAGAAAGTATTGCCGAATATGAAAGCAAATATAGCATAATATTTTAAAGTAAATTTCAATAAAAAAGTACTTGCATTTTGTTTACAGGTACTTTTTATATAGAAATTATTTTTTTTGAATATTGAGATAATCAATTAAGGCATTTTGAAAAATTTTAGAACAATTAACACCATCTTCATCTGCTTTTGCAGCAAGCCAAGCAGGGAGAGAAAGCGTTTTTTTAACGAATTTATTATTAATTCGTTCACGTACTGGTGGCATAAAGACATCAATCAATACTGCAATTTGATTACTTTCTAAATGTAAAGATGTAATCGTAGTAGGCTGGGGAATTTCATCACCATCTTGTTCCATTCCCCAAATGTGCAATGCAAGTGCTTCTTTTGCATTTTTCAAAGCCATATCAGTATCATCTTTATCTGCACAAGGATAGCAACCAGGCAAATCTGGGAATTCAATACTAATACCATCTTTATCATAGGAAAAAATAGCCACATAACAATAACGATTTTTTAACATAACATTCCTCCAATCTATGTTTCAATCGGTGTTTATGGAAATGTAACCCCTGATTGTTTTGATATACTCTGCAATGTTTTATATGGTATGTCTTTTTTAGGATGTGTGAGTGTTACTTTTCCTTTTTTTGTTGGATGTTTAAATTGGTGGTGGTCCCCGCTACAAGCTACTTCATACCAACCATCAGATTTTAACATAGAAATTACTTCTCTTGAAGAATAACTTTTCATTTTTGCCTCCTTTTATAAAAATTATAATACATAATTTATTATGTGTCAATATCAAAATAAATAATGGAGGAACAACTATGAAGATAATCTTAACAGAGTGTGACACAGGGAATTTTATGACCTTTCCCATGTTACCAGAAGAAATCAAGGTAGATTGTGCAACCAGATTTCAAAGTTATGACATTATGAACATTGGGGAAATTATGCAGCCATTGGGAGAAGAATTGACAAGGATTTCCTGGAGCTGCAAAATCCCTGGTGAAAAAAGACAATTAACAACAGGAAATGGCTATCAAAATCCTTATCTTATCGTAAGTCATGGCGACCCATTAAAGGTACAGTCATGGTTTTCTTATTTAAGATACAAAGGGATAAAATGCAGACTTTTGATTACCGAAACACCAGTCAATCATGAGGTATATTTAGAAAGTTATACTATGACCTATGCAGGTGGGTATGGGGATTATGATTGTGATATTTCCTTTATACACGCCAAAAGTTTAAAGGTTTCTACAGAAGGCGAGGAGGAACCAAATGAGGATGGTAAGGCAGTGACTCCACAGGAAGAAAAACGACCCGAAAAAAAGGCAGATACTTCTTATACCGTAAAAAAAGGGGATTGTTTATGGGATATTGCACAGGCAAAACTGGGAGCAGGCAGCCGATACAATGAGATTGCAGCCTTAAATCATCTTTCCAATCCCAATAAAATTAGTGTGGGACAAGTATTATTATTACCAGAATAATGAGGTGATTTTATGGCAGTTGATATTACAAATTTAAAATACAGTATCAAAGCGTTTCTTTCTTCTGGTGATGTGTTGGATTTAACAGGCTTATGCACTTCTATGACATGGGGAGAGGAAAAAAACAGTATTGCACAAAAAGCAGATGTTACTTTGGCAAATATCAAAATAGAAAAAGGATTTATCAGCGACTTGATAGAACTTTGCTCACAAGTCATTCTTTATGTCAATGAAAAAGAAGTTTTTAAGGGAATTGTATGGGATTGGAGTTATACGAGTGCTTTGCAAAAAGAAGTATCCTTTACAGCCTATGATAAAATGATATATTTGACACAAAGTAAAGGAAATACTTATTATTCCAGTGGGAAAAGTACACAATTTTTAGTGGAAGATATTTGTAAAGAATGGGGCATTGCTGTTTGTTATGAATGGGAAAGCTGGACACATGGCAAAACACCACTAAAAAATATGGAAATCAGCCAACAATTAACAACCGTATTAGATGAAGCACAGACAAAGTTAGACAGCAAGTATGTTATGTTGATGGAAAAAGATACCTTAGTTATCAGAAAAAAAGGAAGCAATGCAGATGTTTATTATTTTCATGGTAAAAATGTGGAAAGTACAAAAGACCATTTGACATTACAAGGGCTAGTGACAAAAGTATTAGTATATGGAAAATCTGAAGAAGACCAAAGACCACCCTTACTAGAAAGTGTTGACGGCAATTTAGAGTATGGTACCTTGCAGGAAATTGTCACAAAGGACAGCAATAAAACATTAGATGACGCTAGAAAAGAAGCACAAAATATCTTAAAAGAAAAAGGAAAACCAGAAGAAAGTATCTCTATTTCTACAATAGATGTACCTATGATAAGAAAAGGAGATAAAATCAAACTAGTTGCCGGAAATCTTTCTGGATATTTTATAGTTGAAGGAGTAAACCATGATGGTATGACAAAAACAATGGAAATGGAGTTAGAAAGAGTATGAAGGGGATTAATCATTTCGGAAATGTTTTAAAAAAGGAAATACAAAAAACGGTAGAAAGTCCGCTTGTGTTGGATTTTGGCGTGATACAGGAAGATTATAGTCTTTTGACCAATACTTACCCTATTCCCATTCCGATAGAAGATTATTCTATTTGTAGAAGTGTAAGCTGGAATCCAGCAAAACCCATGACAATGACTTGCTGGGAAGGAGAAGCGCCTAACGTAAAAGGCTGGGAAAAAGAGGACTGGAGCGAACAAGGTTGGAAAGGTGGAGAAAAAGAGCTTCATAAGCCACCAGATACCATTCCAGACCATGCACATAACCAAAAAGGAAAACATGACCATGGAGTTTGTGGAAGTGGGATTCATTATCATGATGTATATTTACCAGATAAAATGCGTTGGATAAAACCAAAGGATAGAGTACTTGTGGCATGGGTAGGCGTTGATGCAGTGGTAATTGACCTTATCTTAAATGCAAAGGTGGTGTTGGAAGATGTCTAATTTATTTCCTACCTTTGCTGTACCGAAAGTAGTAGAAAAGGAAATGCAAAAAGAAAACAGAACAAAAAAAAGCTTGTATTTTGATTTTGAAAAAGGAGATATTGCACTAAACGGTAATGGAGAAATAAAAACAGCAACGCCTTATGATACATGGGTGCAATGGTGTTTAAAAACGGTATTGACACAAAGATGGGCATTTTTGGCTTATAGTACGCAAGCCGGCGTTGAAATAGAGGAGGCATTTGCGCAACAGGATAGAAAGGCACAAGAAAGTTATATTGAAAAAACAGTAACAGAAGCATTATTAGCAGACCCTTATCAGAGAACCAAAAGAGTCTATGATTTTACCTTTGTATGGAAAACAGATGGGGTAGAAGTCACTTTTTGGGTAAATGGTTTGTGGGTAGAAGATAAAAAATTGACAGCGTTTTTGATAAGATAATATTTGATTTATAATACTATATATGATATTATATTGTATATAGGAGGTGGAACAATGGCAGGGATTGAAAAAATTATTATTAAAATGCAAAATCAGCCAAATGGCATTAGAGATATAGAAGCACAAAAGGTGTTAGAATATTATGGATATCGTTTAGATAGACAAAAAGGTTCTCATAAACAGTATATCAATCAAAAAGGTGATGTAATTACAATAAAATCAGAAAATCCTTTAAAAGCAGTATACATCAAAGATATATTAAAAAGAATAGGGAGGGTATAACTCCCCTATTATTTACCTGCCATAGAATATGAATAAAACAGTAGAATATTATAAAAATTTACCTTATAATTTTGTGATTCAACATATTAAAGATGAAAGTGGTAGTTATTATTATGGTAAAGTGTTAGAATTAGATGGCTGTCAAAGTACAGGAGACAGTTATGAAGAAGTATGGGAATGTTTACAAGAAGCAATAGAAGGTTACATTGAAACAAAGCTAGAAAATGGATTTGATGTACCAGAACCTATGCAAGCAGAAAATTACAGCGGAAAATTTGTGATACGATTACCAAAATCATTACATTTTAGACTAGCAGTGGAAGCAGAAAAAGAAGGAGTATCCTTAAACCAATATGCTCTTTATAAATTAAGTAAATAATAGTAAAACGCTCTTTTAGGGCGTTTTTTATTTTGTGAAAGAAAGGAGGAGAAGAAATGCCATTTGTAATACCAGAGTTTTTACAGCATTACAGTACAGAAAAAATAATGGCTGAAATGTTAAAGATACTACCTAATGATATCAGCAAAGAAGAAAATGGCTGGGTCTGTGATTTATTTTACCCTGTAGCAATCGCTTTATCACGCGCTGTAGAGTTTACTCTAACAGAAGCTGTTAAAAATATCATTCCTCAATATTCCTATGGGGACATCTTGCTAGGGCATGGGGAAAACAGAAATTTATTTTTAAAAGAAGCAACCTATGCAAAAGCAAAATTAACGATTACAGGCGTTGCTGGTACAAAAATACCACAGGGGGTTGCTTTTTCTACGGCTTCTATCTCAGAAGAAAGTGGCATTATTTTTAATACAATAGAAGAATGTGAAATTGCAGAAAATGGGATGGTAGAAGTAGAAAGTATTTGCTCTATGGCAGGAAGAAAGGGAAACGTTGCAGCAGAAACCATAGTGCTTATGGCAAAACCAGCCAAAGGAATTGTTTCGGTTGTTAATCCAGAAAAAGCCTATGGCGGTTTTGAACAGGAAACAGAAGATAGTTTTCGGCAGAGAATAGCAGAATTTGATGCCAATTTAGGTAATTCTTTTGTAGGTTCACCAGCAGACTACAGAAGATGGGCGTCAGAAGTGGCTGGAGTAGGGAGTGCAAATGTGATATCTGCACAGGATGACACTGGACTTGTGACAATTGTATTAGTAGATAATGAAGATTTGCCGGCTTCACAGGCAATCTGTGAAGAAGTAGAAAATCATATTATGCGATATGATGACTGGTATCAAAGATTGGCACCGATTAACGCCTTTTTAAAGGTGATTCCGGCAGAACCTATTAAAATAAAGATATCTGCCATTTTGGAATTGGAATACGGCTATGACAAAGAAGAAGTAAGAAAGGATTTTTTACAAAATTTGCAGTCTTACTTAAAAACAGAAGAAGCACATACAGAAATCAAATATGCTGAAGTAGGTGCAGTGCTTATTAATACAAAAGGTGTATGGGATTATAGAGAGTTAAAGTTGAATGAAGGCATAAAAAATATAGAAATCTCAGAGCGTTGTGTTGCAGTTGCAGAAGATGGAGATGTGATATTTTTATGAAATATACAAGCAAAGACATACAAAACATATTGACCAGTAAAACCGCAATCAACGGGCTGGATTATATTACACCAATTTATCAGGAAGCAAAAATTGCGCTATGGATAATGGAAGCAATGGGATTAGAAGTGGATTTGATTGTAAAGTGGATTGAGGAAATTGTACAACAAATATTACCTCAAACGGCTGATTGGGCATTAAATTATTGGGAACAAGAATATGATTTACCAGTTCACCCAGATATTCCAATAGAAGAAAGAAGGGAAAAAGTATTAACTGCTGTCAGAACAAGAGCACCTATGAATCCGGAAAAACTGGAAGAAGTATTGGAAATTATTTTTAAAATTGAAAAAGCGAAAGTCATAGAAAGAACGGCAAAAAATACTTTTGAGGTGCAACTTTATAAGCAATTTTTAGAAGATGAGTGGGCAGTTGTTTTTAAAACCATTGAAAAATATAAACCAGCACATTTAATACTGGAAGCAAAAAGCATTTTGGAAACACCTTTTTCCATAGAATGTTTTATAGATGGTGTGGTTTTTGGTCCTGTTTTAGAAACGATATTGCCAGAAATAGAAACGATTTATGATTTTAAAACAACGGCGCAGATGGTATTAGATTATTGCAGCATAGAAAGTACAATATTACCAGAAATGATGGTGAAAAGGAGGAATTAAAATTGTCCTATGGATTTGTAATTACAGAAATGGGAAAAAATTTACTTGCAAAGTTAGGAACAGGCGAACAATTACAGATTACAAGAATTATGGTGGGAAAAGGAGAACTAGCAGAGGGACAAAATCCTGCTGATTTTACAGATTTAGTACAACCTGTAGCACAGGCAACTTCAACGCTGCCGTTGGTCAAAGAAAATACCCTTTCTTTTATTGTGGAATATCGAAATGATTTGAACGGTGGGCTGGAAGAAGGCTTTTGGTTAAAAGAATTTGGTGTCTTTGCACAGGATGGACAAAACGAAATTTTACTTTATTATGCCACTTTGGGAGATTTCCCACAGTATGTGCAGGCTTATATCAATGGAGTTGTCAATATCAAACGGTATCCTGTTACGATTGCAGTGTCTGATAAAATAGAAGTGGTAATAAGCTACAATGCGCTTGCTTTTGTAACAGAAGAAAGGATGAAAGAATTTTCCGAAACAGATACCATACCCTATTTGGAGGGTGTTTTAGAAGAAACAGAAAACAAGATACAGCAAAAATTGGACGAAAAAGCAAATGTTGTGCATGAACATGGTGCAGATGAAATTACAAGTGGCATATTACCTGTCGAAAGAGGTGGTACAGGTGCAACAACAGCGGCAGACGCAAGGACAAATCTTGGTGCAGCAGCAAGTTCTCATACCCATAATTATGCGGGTTCTTCCAGTGCAGGCG
>CAJTZO010000052.1 GCA_910583755.1 uncultured Clostridia bacterium | reverse complement strand
GATTTTTAATCTGTCGCACATAATCTTTTATTCTTTCCTCTTTTGGTAAATCTGTATTGATGATAACATCTCTAATATCTACTAATTTATCTCTATCAATTACTTTTTGTTTATTTTTCATAATAAAATCGCTCCTCTATTATTTTTATCTTTCTTTAAAACAAAAGACAAAACACTTTTTTTAAAATGTTCTGTCTTTTATATTAAAATTTCTATCAGACTACAATAATGCAGTCTGACAGAAATATATTTTAATGTATTTTAAAAATCTTTTCTTTTGTACTGTATTCTAATATAACAGGATTATATTTCTGGCTCATTCCCCAGTACGGAATATACAAACTGCTTCTAAAAGCTATCACAAATACCACCGATACGTGTATAACGCAGTTGACAAGTCTGCACACAATATTCGCAGTATCCCTCATTTACTATGTAAGGTACATAACAGTGACTTTCTAAAATTTATGAAATCGCTCCAATACTTTTTATCCTTTCCTTTTTATTGTATTATCATGGCAATTTTGCATTTATACTAGAAATCATTTGTATACTGATATAAATAGTTCCCTATTGTTTGTCAAGGTACAGTAAAAAGGTATCACTGAAAACCTTCTTACTATATAGGTAACTTCTAATGTGAAATTAGGGGTATTTTTATAAATTTCTTTTGATTTTTTCTAAAACAGCCATAACAGACTCTTTTACTGAAGTCATATGACATTTTTCTATCTGTGCAATTTCCGTATAGCTGTAGCCACAAATGCGGTTTAGATAAAATCTTCTTTGTTGTGTTTTTGTGCAAGTGCTTACAATTTTCTGGATTTCTTTTAACTGTTCTCTGTTGATACAATAGTCCTCCAAATTTTCAGCTACTCTTTTTTGATGTACTATGTAGTCGTTCAACTCTCTAGCATCAATATGTTTTCTTCTTTCGTATCTTTGATGTTCCTGTTGTTTGTTTTCTTCCTGTAAAACTGCATAAACTTCTTCTGATACTTCAACAGTAATCATTTTGTCATTACCATCTTTAATTTCAATTTTCATTCTTCTAACCTCCAAATTTTGAATTTTTTCTGAACTCAAATTTGGATAGGTGGAGAACGACAGTGTTTTTTTAACAAAAAAAAAGACAAGTAAAAGATAAAATTTACTTGTCTTTTGTGTTTACTTCTGTTTTTATTAAGGTAAATATAATTTATTTTTTTTATTTGACACATTTTGATATAATATATATTTATATTTTTACAAACTAAAAATTTGCATTAATATAATAAAAAATAGTTTATTTTTTATTATAAATAGCTATTATTTTTTACTATTTTACTTATTTATATATAATATAACATATATTGTGAAAAATATTTATTAAATAAATTATGTTTTATGATATAAAAAATATAAAAAAAGAATGGTATAAATTACCATTCCCAGCTTGTAAAAAAAGTCAGCTTTATAGCTAACTTTTTTACATATCTACTTAATATTTTGATAATATTATTTTTTGTTATACTACAAAAAATATAAATTTCTATTAAAAATTTGATATTTTACATTTCATGCTAATAACATTTTTAAAATTTATAGTTATTCTAAATAAGATTTTATCATTTGTGCCACTTGAGCACGTGTTGTTGTTCCTTTTGGAGAAAGTACCGTTGTGCTTATACCATTTATAATACCAGCATCACACGCCCATTGCATTGCAGTAAGGGCATAATTGCTTATTTCGTTTCTATCCTGATAATTTGAAATATCAGCTCTGCCACCCACATCTTTATTTTTGTATTGTGTGTATCTATACAATATAGATGCCATTTGTTCTCTTGTAATATTGTCATTAGGAGCAAATACATTACTACTATATCCACTTACAATTCCATTATGTGCTGCCCAACGGACTGCTTCTGTATAATAAGCATTTTCTTTTACATCTTGGAAAGACACCACATCATTTACAAGTGGATTGTTTTCTATTCTCCAAAGTATTGCTACTACCATAGCACGTGTAATTGGCATATTAGGTGAGAATGTTGTATTTGTTGTACCCACTATTAAATTATGCTCTACACAATAATGTGAACCATCATGATACCAAGCCCATCTATCTACATCAGTAAATTTAAAAAGAGGACAAGTTTCATTTCTAGGACAACCTTGCTTTACTGTTTCATATTGTGTTGCTGGCTCTGGCTGTATTACTGGCTGTACTATTGTTTGTGTTGTTTTGGGTTCCTCTTTTACCCAAGTACCTGTTCTCCCACTACTACTGCCACCACCACCGCCACCACTAGAACGGCTTTTTGATTTCCATTTTGCATAAATGGTAATATCTTCTGTGACTGGAGTAGTAAAACGATAAACTTCACTAAAATCTTCATCAGTAAACCAGCCTAAAAATGTATAACCACTTCTTGTAGGGTCTTGTGGCGTAGTTGCCGTTTTACCATTTTCTACTGTCTGACTTGTAACATTTGAGCCACCATTGCTATCAAATGTCACAATATAATCATCAGATTTCCATTTTGCATAAATGGTAATATCTTCTGTGACAGGAGTAGCAAAACGATAAACTTCATTAAAATCTTCATCAGTAAACCAACCTAAAAATTCATAACCATTTTTAGTAGGAGTTTGAGGCATGGTTGCTGTTTTGCCAGATGCTATTGTCTGATTTGCAATTTCAGAACCACCATTAGTTTCAAATGTTACAGTATAATATTTTATTATAGGATATGTAACTTTCTCTGTCCACTTAGCATAAAGTGTAATATTTCCTGTTACAGTATCAGTACCAAAATCCCATTTATTTGTACAAGCACTTTCTTTATACCAAGCATCAAATGTATAACCACTTCTTGTAGGGTCAGTAGGTTTTGGAACAGTTTTATCCTTTTCAACTTGTTGAGGATTAACAGTAGAACCACCTTGACTATCAAATGTTACAGTAAACTTTGGTGCTTCTGGTGTAGTAGTTTCTGTCCATTTAGCATAAAGTGTAATATTCTCTGTTACAGTATCAGTATCAAAATCCCATTCATTACCATCTGTGCAATCTTTATTTGTATACCAACCACCAAAATCAGAACCATCTTTTATAGGGTCGGTAGTAGGCTTTGTAGCTTTTTCACCAACAGTTACTGTCTGAGAAGAAACCGCTGAACCACCTTGGCTATCAAATGTCACAGTTTTATCATTTTCGGAGCGTTTTTCCAAATATATAATGCCACCATCAAATGTTATTTTATATTGTGCGTCATCGCTTACAAAATTTGCTACATTAGCCTCTGTTAGTGTATATCCATCTCCCTTTGCGATAGGTACAGGATTATCTTCTGTAGGAGGATTTTCAACAGTAACACCAATTTTTGCATTTTGCCCCAATGCACTTATTACACTAACTATAGTATCTTCCCATAAATATACATTAACAATATTTTTATCATCTGATGAAAAATTTCCAGTAATATTAGGAGAGCCACTTATAGATATATTAACAATACTTACATTACCCCATACGTCACCATCACTGCATTTTTCTGAATTGTTAGAAATAGTACCACCATTCATAGTAAATATATTCTCATAGCTAAATACACCACCACAATAATCTGCTGTATTGCCAGTAATCGTGCTATCTGTCATGGTAAATGTACCATAATTCCATACACCACCACCATAACCACCACCATCATTACCATCTGTTGCTGTATTACCAGAAATCGTACTATCTGTCATGGTAAATGTACCATTATTAAATACACCACCACCACCAGTATTTTTTGCTGTATTACCAGAAATCGTACTATCTGTCATGATAAATGTACTATCATTATCATAATTATATACACCACCACCTTCACCTGCTGTATTACCAGAAATCGTACTATCTGTCATGGTAAATATACCATCATTCCATACACCACCACCACCACCTGCTGTATTACCAGAAATCGTACTATCTGTCATGGTAAATGTACCATCATTCCATACACCACCACCACCACCACCACTAGTATTTTTTGCTGTATTACCAGAAATCGTACTATCTGTCATGGTAAATGTACCATTATTAAATACACCACCACCACCATCTGTTGCTGTATTGTCAGTAATCGTGCCACCATTCATGGTAAATGTACCATCATTAAATACACCACCACCACTACCAGCAATATTTGTTGTATTGCCAGTAATCGTGCCACCTGTCATGATAAATGTACTATTATCATTGACCTCTACTCCTCCTCCACCATAAGAATTATTATCAGTATCAGTACTGGCATCATAACTTCTTTTATTATTGGCAATTTTACCACCATTCATAATAAATGAGGCTTTATTTACTAAATATATGCCACTATGTGTTCCTCCAGTAATTTCCCCTCCATTGCTTGCCTTATCCAGCAATGTCAATACTGCACCTTGTCCATCTACTTTTATAACAGGAGAAACTGTGCCATCTGGCACTTTCAATTTCAATTTATGTTCATGTAAGCATAGTGTTACATCGCCATTTATTTCAAGTGCTTTATCAAGCTCCACATCGCCATCTAAATAATACATACCACCAGTTAAGGGGTTGCCTGCTATAGCTTTCGTTAATGCAGTCCAACCGGTATGATTTCCATCACAGACTTTATCGTGCGTTTTTGTACCCCCCCCCGTTACTATTTCGGTAGTTTGCATTGTTGCTTGTTGTGTTGTTGGTACTTTTTGTATCGTTTGTGTTTCTGTTGGTTTTTCTTCTTTCGGCTTTTCCTCTTTTGGTTTTTCTATCTCTACCTCTTTTGTTTCTTGTGTTTCTACATCTGTTACTTTCATTGTTTTTTGTGTATCTGGTTTTGTTGCTTCCGTCATTTCTACCACTTTTTTAGTTGGTTTTGTTGCTTCTGTCATATGTGTAGAATCTCCTGCAAAAGTTGTTGCTGGTATTGTCCCTACAACTAAACAATATATTAGTATGTATGACAGTAATATACTAATATGTTTTCTTTTTTTATTCATTTCTTCCCCCTGCCTCTATAAAAAATTTTTTTAATATGTGTCTTTATTTTAAATACTTTCCCCCCTTTTTATATATTTATATAATAGCATAAATTAAATAAATTATCTAATTTTTTCAATACATTAATAAATAACAATGAAATCTTAGTATACAATTTATGGTTTATATAAAATAATATTTTTAACAAATCATACAAAACTACAAAAGTAAAATATATTGATACAAGAATTTTTTATACTTTTTTAATTATTCTATTTATAAAATAGTACAACAAATTACAGTAATGTAAGAATATGCTCCGCAATAAGCTTTATTATAGGAACTGAAACAGCATTTCCTGCTTGTTTATATAAATTAGCATCACCATAATCTTTTCCATTAATTTTTTTTGGAAGTACATATCCATTTCCAATAGGAAAACCCTGCATTTTAAAAGTTTCAGAAGGTGTCATCTTTCTAATTCCATCTCTTACTAAAATTAAAGGAACATTATGTCCGCCTGTTCCCATATTAGCTGTAAGAGTTGGACAAACATCACTTTTGTTTTTTCTTACATACATACCTCTTCTAATTTGATAAAACTGATAAAATTCTTTAATATCTTCTCCTAGGTTTATCCTTTCTGTTTTTTTTTCAGAAGGGACAAACTCATCTTCCTCAATGAAGTAATGAGGATATTTTTGTTTAGTATAATAATATTTATTATCAGCAATTTCATTATAATCTATCACTTTTTTTACATCCTCAGCTCGTTCTAAAGAATTCTTTTTTTTCACATACTCTTTTAAATTTTCAAACAAAGTAAATTTATCAGCATCCTCTTTATTAAGAAATCCTAATATATATATTCTTTCTCTATTTTGTGGTAAATCAGAATAATCCATTGTATTCAAAATGTGTTCTTTTATAACATATCCTGATTCTTCAAGTTTAGACTTAATAACCCTATATGTATTTCCTTTATCATGTGATTTTAGATTTTTAACATTCTCTAAAAATAAAAATCTTGGCTTTTCATATTTTTCTCCTAATTGTCTTATCAATTCAACAATACTTAAAAATAAATTGCCCCTTTCATCATCAAAACCTTTTTGTTCTCCTGCTATACTAAAAGCTTGACATGGGAAACCTGCATTTAAAAGGTCTATTCTACAGCTTAAAATAATTTCATGCATTTTTTCATAATATTTTTCTTCAAGATTTTTTTTAAGTTTTTGTATATTAGCCTTAATTTTAGTCTGTTCTGACTTTTTTTCAGTTTCCAAAAGTTTTTCTTCTAAATCTTTAATTTTTACGGGAACTAAAGAAGGACTTAAAACTAAATTAATATCACCTTCAATAAGTGTATGATTAAAATTTGTTCTGTAAGTTTCGCAGGCATATTCATCAATTTCATTTGCCCAAGCTAAATCAAACTGATATTTTTCATTTTCTGCTTGTTGTAGACCTAAACAAATGCCACCAACTCCAGCAAATAAACTTCCTACTTTAATCTTCGTTTTCATAATTCACATCTTCCTATTATTTTTAGTTTTTTTTCAATACTAACTCTAATATTTTTCTTAGTCAAGTAAATTATGTCTTGTTTAGCAATTTTAGTAAAAAAAATAGCATTATTAAATTGATGAAATAAAGACATATATAATAACGAAGATATTATTAGTATGAACCATTCTCAATTTTTATAATAGCTAAATATTTATATCTTTTTAATATAATTTAATATAATATCAGTATCAGATATCCATTCTACCTCTATTATATCACCTACACTAGCATTTATATTATAAAACCATATTCCTAAAGCCTTTAAGTTTCCTTTTATAGAAAATTGTTTTGCATATATATCTCCAGCTTCACTACAACCTTGTGCTTTTAGCGTTCCTTTGAAACTTCCATCCATAGATACACAGTCAAATATATTTTGTCCTAAAATGTCTAAACCTCCTGTATAATTGCTATTAAAAATATTAAATTTTTTTGCCACATGTCTAGGAATAGGAATATAAGCTTCTCCTAAAATTTCAGGTCTTGAATCTGTAAAACGATATGTTCCCCAAGCAATATGACTTTCTTTTAATTTAATTTGATAAGAATTTCCTTTGACTGCCATTTTAAACAACTCCTCTTTATTAAATATTCTGCTATTTAATCTATATATCTAAAATTAAAGAATCTTTTTAATTGAGATATATCTTCCATATCTCCAGATTGTATATAATAATTCTGTGCATCCATTTTAGTCTTTCCATTCAGCATATCTCCTTTGTTGATTACAAAATTATTGTTTATAGCATAAATAAGCTGTTCTCCAGTAATAAAGCCAGGAATATCATATTCCCATTTTTTTTCATTGAGTAAAATATTAATTAATACATTATAATCTAAATTTTGAGAATAGAGTATTTTATTTTTTTTTAATAAATCTTCACAATGTGGATTGACACGTACTAAAATAAAATAATCATAAAAAGCACAACCCTTATTTATATTTGGTATGTATTCACCTTTATTATTCCAGTCTTTAGTTTCTAATAAAAGTAAATTACCAAAGCTTTTTGTTGATTTTACAGATATTTTTTTATTATTTACTTCAAAATCTGCATTATCCCATTCACCTAATCCGTAAGTTTCTGTATCGGGTGTATTTAAATTTGGAAAATCTTTATATAAAGTGTTATATACTGCAAATTCTGACAATTTACCTTGAAATGTATTTGCAAAAATTTCACCATTTTTTCTTAAATGTGTTCCACCCGTTCTATGATTTCGATGTTCACCATTTTTTCCAAAAGTCATATCGTAAGCAAATTTCAATGTTGTTTCAAGAGTTTTTTCTTTAAAACTATGTAGTGGCTTAAATTTTTTATCTTTTGTTATAAAAACACCATCTTCATTATATTTCATTTTTGTTAACATTTATTTTCCTTCCTTCATAAGTTTTTTATTTTAAACAATATAATTACACACAACTAGAACATTATTCCATCAAGTTAATCTTTTTAATAGGTTTTAGTCCTTGAGCGTTGATTATGCGAGATTTCATTGAAAATCTTGGTCTTCTTCCTTGAGCCTGTTGGTCTGAAAAAGTTTCTCCCTTTTTTTCATTTAAAACTAAATCATAAACGTCATCTGATTTTATCTCATAGAACCATATATTACCATCAACACAACCATTTGGTGCAAAATCTGCATAAATCAATTTGTCCCATTTTGAGGTAGGTCCAAAAGAAGTACAGTCATTAGGTATTGATGCTGATTTTATTTGTATTCCTTCACCTGTTGTCTTGGATACTGCATCATAAGAATGTGCCGTTCTGTTAGTTCTTACTGCGTCAAAAAAAATACAATACAAAGCTTCACTAAAAACATCTGGAACATTAAGATTCCTTCCACCTAATTCTTTAAGGTCAGTATTAATATTCGTCCATTTATGAAATATATTTTTTAATTTTTGATAGTCATTCATATCAAATTCATCACCGATTACTGTAGTTCCATCTTTTAATTTTACTGCTATTTGTTTCATAATATATTCTCCCTTTATAATTGATAATATTATTTAGTCCATTTTTAATAGTACATCAGGCGTAATTTGCAAGACATCAGAAATATTAAAAATAACTTCTAAAGACACAGCAGTAATCATATTTGGAGCTTCTATATTGCTCATATGAGTTCTGCTTATATTAATTGCTTCAGCTAAGTCTGCTTGTGTCATGTTTTTAAGTTTTCTCTGTAATGCAATATTCAATCCCATACGTATATATTTATCATAATGCTTGTTTTTTGATTCATTAGTCATATGTAAAGCCTCCTGTTTAAATTTTAACATAAACTTAAATTCATTAAACAAACTGTAATATTGCAAATATATTTTATTAAATTGCAAATAAAAATGTGTATTTTGCTATTTAGGAATTTTTAAATGTGTTATTAAATTAGGAAAATATTAATAGCTAAAGAAAATGTTATTGTTATGAAATGCAAAGAAGTAGAACTTAATAAAAATAGTTTTATGAAAAATATAAATTAAAAAAGCAAGTTTTAGATAAAAGGGGCTACTTTGTTATAAACTATTTATCATAGCTTTTTTGTCAAAATTTATTGTAAAAAAAATCACAAAAATTTTTATAGTTATTTTTTAAGCAAATAAGCAATTAGAAAGTATTTGCAAATTCTAAAAATGATACAAAAAATAAAATCTGCACCGATTGCAAGCAGGGGAAAGGAATATCCCTTTCCACGCTTGTTGGTGTTCCCCCAAACCCCTAATGCAAATTTTTTGAAATTTGCAAAACGCCTTCGGCGTGGCTAAGAGCAAAAAATACAAATAAAAAAAAGAGATGAAATCAGAAATTTTTATACTGATTTCATCTCTTAAGGAAAGTTCTAACTCTTTTTATTTTTTTATGTATTTTTTTATGTTATAATATTGTTATTATAAAAAATAAGGAGGAAAATAAACTATGTCTCAAAAAAATTATAAAATGATAAATGGCAGACTATCGCAAACTGATAAGCATTTTTCTCAATTAAAACAAAAACAAAAAGAAAAAATTAGTGAATGGCTTTATCAACAATATGCTCATATTTATGATAAAGTTGGAAAACCACCTAACTCCAAACGCAATATAGAAATACTAAGTGTTGTCTATGATAAAATAGAAGAAGCTGAAATTTGGATTTCTTTTTATGAAGTAGAAAAATATTTTTACAGTCGTAAACATAGATTTCAAACTCGTTATGAAAAGGCACACAATACAGAACAAGAACAGTAAATTTTTATATTTCTTGGTCTTTTTCTGAATTTTTTTGTTTGGTTTGGAGCAGTTTATCCATGTTCTGTTTTGCCATTTGATACTCCAACATTTCTTTTTTTACTGTTGTATATTGTTGATAAAGCTGTTGTTTTTCTGCTAATAAATTTTGATATTGTTGCTGTAATTCCTTTACTTTTGGCAGCTTTTTTTGATTGGTTTTTTCAAAAAATGCTTTTGCTTTTTCGTGCTTTATGATGTCCTCGTTATGCTCTTTTTTGAAATTTTGTTTGTCTTTTGTTTTCTGATATTGCTTATAAATATCAATGGTTCTAGCATAATAAATAATATTTGTCTTTAACTCTAAAACCTCTTTTATCTGCTTTTCTTTTTGTTTTAATTGGTCAGATATTTCATGAAATCGTTCTGTACTATTCTGTACTTGTTGCTCTAATGTCTGATAATTTATATCGTTTTCTGTTAAAAAATTTACGGTATTTGCTGCCTGTTTTACATTAAATATTTTTGCCCATTGCTCATAAGCTGCTCCTTTTCCTTCTTTCTTTTTTTGCTCTATATTAATAAAAGAAGTAATACTTTTTTTACTTGTTTTTTCTTTTAACTGCTGTAGTTTTATTTTTTCTGCAATGGCAATTTCTGTATATTCCACACCTAAAGTTTTCATTCTTGTAAAGCGATTTTGTCCGACTGCTCTGAATGAAATTTGTTTTCCTTGTTTCACTTCATAACCTTGTTTCCTCATATTTTCAATAAAATCTTCAAAATTTTTGCTTTGTGGAATCATTTCATCTATGGTACTTTTTAATGTTTGTTTCCAACTTTTATTTTCTTTTTTTGCTTTCCATTCTGCATATTGTTTGCTTTTTTGTTGCGGTTCTTTTACAGTAGATAGGCAATGTTCCTTACAAATTTTATCACTCAATTTTTGTGCTGATATTCCCCATCGCTTATAAGCATTAAACTTGTGTGTACAATCTAATGAAGTGCTATTAAATTCTACATGATTATGAATATGTTCTTTATCTGTATGTGTAGAAACTACAAATTGATGTTCTCCTTTTGTAAATTCATAGGCAAATTGATAACCAATTTCATGTGCTTTTTGTGGTGTAATTTCTTCTGGTTTGAATGACTGCATCAGCATATAACTGATATTGTCTTTATCTTTTGGCTGACTTCTTTTTGTTATCATTTCATACATTTTTTTGCTGATTAAAAATTCTTCTGTTGCTGTTTCTGGGTTGCACTCGTAAGCACTGACAAGCAATCCATTTTGTGTTTTTTCTGGATTTTTAGCGTAATCAATATGAAATTGAATACATTCTTTCAATGTTTGATTTTTAGAAATATGTCTGTTGCTAAAGTGAACTACTGCCATATGTTCACCTCTTTTTTATGAAAATTGATTTAATATTTGTTCTACAGAACACCAAATTTTTTGATATTGTTGTTGTAATTCTTTCATTTCTTCTGCATAAAAATTGCCTGTTTCATTTGTTCTTTTTGCAATCTGATTGATATTGTTGGATATGGAACGAAGCAAAATAACAAGTTCTTGTATGCTACTCATATCTACAGCGATGATATAGCCTTCTGTTG
>CAJTZO010000051.1 GCA_910583755.1 uncultured Clostridia bacterium | reverse complement strand
CTTTTTTTATGTTGTTATTTTCTGTAAAATTTGTTTAAGTATACCGCCTAATATAGAGTTTGTGGCTTGTTTTTTTTAAATCAATTAGCTAGATTGTC
Organism: uncultured Clostridia bacterium; assembly: GCA_910583755.1. GTDB lineage: Bacteria > Bacillota > Clostridia > Lachnospirales > Anaerotignaceae > Coprocola. Next base: position 11,690 of record CAJTZO010000051.1, on the reverse strand, counting down.
TTATGATTAGTTGACATTCTGTTAATATTTTAATGGCATATTTTTGATTACAATACAATGAATTTTCTATTCTTTTTAATAAAAGCTGTACAGACTCTGTCACAAGTGCATTTTTTTGAACATCTACAGAAGTCAATGTGGGAGTAATTTCTTGACACATAGGTCTATTATTAAATCCAATGATTGCGATATCTTCAGGAATATGATAACCATGTAGTTGAAATGCTCTGATTGCACCAGAAGCAATGATATCATCGTCACATACAAAAGCTGTAGGAATTTCACCTTTTTGTTTTAAGTAAGCATCAATATCTTTGAAACTTCCTTCTACTGTAAAAGAGACAGGTATTATATCATTTTCATTAAAAAAAATGTCATAATGTGCTAGAGCATTTTGATAGCCATATGTTCTTTGTTTAAAACTACTGATTTCATTTTTACATTTGAAATAGCCAATATGTTTATGATTTTTTTCTACAAGATGCTTTATAACTTGAAATGTTCCCATTCTATTATTGATGGCAACAGTATCACAATTTAAAGTAATAAATTCGTTATCTAGTGCAACAATAGGAAATGGAAGGGTTAAAAATTGCTCCATATCTTTTTCTGTCATTTCTGTTGCAAAAATAATACCTCCAGCTAAATCAGAATTTTGTAGTTGTTGTATTGGAATAGAAATATTATTTCGTTCATCTATAGTATGTAATACCATATGATAGCCATGTTGAGAAATTTGCTGTGCAAATATTTCAAGCAATAAAAGAAAAAAAGGATATTGGTCCAAAATGGCACCATCTTTTTTGTATATAATAAATCCTATATTATGAGTAGTATCATTTAGTATATTTACTTGTTTTATAATATGAGCATATCCTCTATTTTTTAGTTCTGCAAAAACCTCTTGACGTTTTGCTTCCGATACACCTGGTTTATGATTAATAATTAGTGATAATGTTGCGGCTGAAATGCCTAGTTGTTGTGCAATTTCTTTATTTGTCATAAACTATATTCTCCCCTATTCTCAAATAAATTGTCGTTTTCATTATATATAACATTATAGTGTATGTCAAATATTTCGTTTTAAATTTATGAATATTTAAAATAATTTTCCATTAAATTCACAAAATATTTACTAAATATTTATTAAAAAATTAGTATTGAAATTGAAATAAAACCAAAATATAATTCTAAACAGAAAAAGCAAAAATATTTTTATTTTGTAAATACAATATTTGTATTCAAAAAAATGATATCATTTTATTTTTACAAATGTTCAGAAAAAGAGAAAAAGCTAAAGCATAGATACAAATGTATTAATATTTTTGTATCTATCAAAAAGAATTGAATCAAATGAAAAATGGAAGAATCTAAAATAAATCACTTATACATTTGTTCAGTAATTTTGTATTTACTTTAATAAATAATTTGCTAAAATTAAATTGTGAACAGGAGTTGTATCAATATGAAAAAGATAGTGGATGATTTAAGACTAATTTATAAGGTTTGTTGTTTATATTATGAAGATGATATGAAGCAACAAGAAATTAGTGACTACTTAGGTATATCAAGAGCAACCGTTTCAAGAATGTTACAAATGGGAAAGGAACAAGGTTTAATTAAAATTGAAGTCATCAATCCAGTTAAATTTTCATATGGTAAGCTGGAAAAAGCACTCGAAAAAAAATATGGATTAAAAGATGTCATTATTGTAGAAGGAACAGCACTAGATAGTAAAGAAGAATCTTCTACCAGACTTTATGAAGAAGCAGCAATTTATTTGGCAGAGTCATTTCGGGAAGGAGAGCATATAGGGGTTTCCATGGGATATACCTTACACAATGTGGCAATCTCTAAAGTGAAATTTAGTATTGACAAACAGTTGAAATTTGTTCCTTTAATAGGTGGGGTTTCACATGGTACAGAAATCGGTGCAGATGTACAAAGCAATCAAATTGCAAAAGAATTTGCGGATAAATTTGGAGGAACTTACACACAATTTTTAGCACCAGCAGTATTTTCCAAAAGAACAACATTAGATTATTTTTTGCAAGAAGAATCTGTCAATTTTATATTTGATGAATTTAAAAAATTATCTACCATTATTATGGGAATTGGAATTCCAGAAAGAACAGAGTCAACCTTAATCCGTGCAAAATATACTAGTATTTCAGAAATGGATGAGTTTGTGAAAATGGGAGCAGTGGGAGATGTGTCTCTTCAATTTTTTGATGAAAATGGTGATAGAGAAAAATTTAAACATTTTAATGAAAGAGTTGCCGCAATGCCTTTTGAAATTGCAAATAATGTACCTAGAAGAATTGGAATTGCAGCAGGAACAAAAAAAGCAAAAGCAGTAAAAAGTGCGATTGCGGGGAAGTATATTAACATACTAATTACAAATATTGATTGTGCTAATGCACTACTTTGAAAAGTATATAACTCTATAAACAACTACTATATTGTTTGAAGGGTACCCCAAATAAAATAGTATTGTTTCACAGAAATTATATAGGGAAAAAATAAAATAATGAAATGGAGGAAAAATTTATGGATATGATTTCTAAACTTGCAGAAGGATTTATGAGCTTATTCCAAGCAGGCGGCGAGCAGTTTATGGGATGGGTAACAGGGATTATACCAATGGTAATCTGTTTGATGACAGCAGTAAACTCTGTGATTAAAGTAATTGGCGAGCAAAGAGTAGAAAGTTTTGCAAAAAAGATTACAAAATATACTGTTTTACGTTATACATTGTTACCAATTTTAGCAGTATTCTTTTTAGGAAATCCTATGTGTTATACGTTTGGTCGTTTTGTTGATGAAGAATACAAACCTGCATACTATGACTCTTGTGTAAGTTTCTTACACCCTGTAACAGGATTGTTTCCTCATGCAAACCCAGCTGAATTATTTGTATATACAGGTATTGCAGCAGGATTGATTGAGGCAGGCTATGCAACGGGCGGACTTGCTGTAAGATATTTTATTGTTGGTATTATTGTAATATTGATTAGAGGCGTTTTGACAGAGAAAATTTATGCAAGAATGACAAAAAATGCTGCAAAATAATACAGGAAAGGAGAGATAGTTATGTATAAAACTATTGTGATAAAAGCTGGAGATGGTGGATGGGGTGGTCCTTTAACCATTACACCAACAGAAAAATGCCACACTGTATTGTGTGTAACAGGAGGCGGTATTGAACCAGTTGCACAAAAAATAGCGGATATGACAGGTGGTGTTGCAGTGGATGGCTTTAAAACAACATTACCTGATGATGAAGTTATGGTTGCTGTAGTAGATTGTGGTGGAACAGCTCGTTGTGGTGTTTATCCAAAGAAAAAAATTTTTACAGTAAACCTTATGCCAGTTGGACAATCTGGTCCTTTGGCTCAATTTATCAAACCTGAAATATATGTTTCAGCAGTAAAAGAAAAAAACATTAGCTATGCAGATGAAAGTCAAATTGCAGCAGCGCAGCCACAAGTGAAAGGTTCTGCAACAGAGAAAGGTCCAAAAACAAAAGAACAAGCAAAAGAAGAAATTAGGAAAGCAAATGAAGGCAAAAAAGAAGGCTTGATTGTTAGAATTGGAAAAGGCGTTGGTGCAGTAGTAGGGAAATTTTTCCAAGCTGGACGGGAAAGTATTGATATGGTTATTAAAAATGTACTACCCTTTATGGCATTTACTAGTACATTGTTAGGTATTATCAGTGTTAGTGGTTTAGGAAATGTAATTGCGAATACTATTTCACCATTATGTAGTACCCTTCCGGGTATGGTTGGTATTTCTATTGTTTGCGCATTACCCTTTCTTTCTCCAATCCTTGGACCAGGTGCAGTTATTGCGCAGGTTGTAGGTACATTATTAGGTTCACAGTTTGCGCTCGGAAATATTCCAGCACAATATGCACTTCCAGCGTTATTTGCCATTGACGCCCAAGTTGGTGGTGACTTTGTACCAGTTGGATTGAGTTTAGGAGAAGCAGAACCGGAAACAATCGAAATGGGTGTGCCAGCGGTATTATTTTCCAGACTGATTACAGGTCCGATTGCTGTACTGATTGCATTTGTTTTCAGTATAGGTATGTTCTAATCTTGAAAGAAAGCTTAACAAAGAACTTTTATTTAGATTCCTAAAAGTGAAACAATAATATAAATCAATTGGAAAAATGTAGATTTTAAAGTAAAATCTTAAGATGTTAAAGATAAAAATTTCAAAAAATGACAAACTTTTTTGAGAAAAAAATTAACAAAAAAGCAAAGTATTTTATAGAAAAACTTATATCATAGAAAACAACAGAAAGGAGCAATGTAATGAAATACCAAGTAAATATTACAGGATTAGGCACAGATGCCCTTGCATTTTTGGGGGATGAAACAAACTTTATTATTATATTTAATGAAGATGCCCCTCCAGAATTAGCTGAAATTTCTGTATTACATACAAAATGTGCAGTAAATGAAAAAATTCAAGCAGGGGATACCTTAAAAATTGGCACCAAAGAATTTAAAATTACAAAAGTAGGAGAAGAAGCTGCCTATACATTACAAAAACTTGGTCATTGTACGTTAGATTTTAGCGGTGAGGAATCTGCTTTTAGACCCGGATGTATTATGCTGGAAAAAGGCGAAATTACACCAGAAGATTTAGCGATTGGTACAAATATTGAAATTTATTAAAAAAGTTTATTCATATAAAAATGGTAAAAACAGCGTAGAGCAAACAGCCCTCACTGTAAATATAGAGTATCATATCATTTAAGAGGAGGCTATTATAATGTTAAACATGAATCAAAAATTAATCAAAAGAGAAGAACAAGGAAAAATTATCAAAGTTGGTGTTGTTGGTGCTGGACAAATGGGGCGTGGCATGGTAACGCAAATGGTTTTGATGAAAGGGATTACGCCTGCTATTGTTTCTGATATTAAAATTGAAAATGCAGTACATGCTTTTAAATATGCTGGTGTTGCTGATGAGCAAATTGTTCAAGCAAAAACATTAGCTGAAGTAAACGCGGCTATGGAAGCTGGAAAATATGTTGCTTGTGACAATGCAGACTTTATTTCTCAAGCAAACCTTGTGGAATGTGCGATTGACGCAACAGGTGTACCTGATGTTGGTGCAAAAGTAGCAACAGATGCATTAAAAAACAAAAAACATGTTGTTATGTTAAATGTAGAAACAGATGTTGTAATTGGACCATATTTGAGAAAGTTGGCAGAAAAAGAAGGTGTCATTTATACTGGTTCTGCTGGAGATGAGCCAGGTGCTGTTATGGAATTATATTGCTTTGCTACAGCTATGGGGTTACATGTTGAAGTTATGGGAAAAGGCAAAAATAACAAACTTGATTATGCTTGTAATCCAGATACTGTATTAGAAGAAGCAACACGTAGAAAAATGAGTCCTAAAATGCTTTGTGCATTCAAAGATGGTACGAAAACAATGGTAGAAATGACAGCTATGTCTAATTATACAGGTTTGATTCCAGATGTTATTGGTGGACATGGTCCAGAAACAGCACACGGTACAGAAGGTGTAAAACAATTAAATGAAATATTTAAACTCAAAAAAGATGGTGGTATCTTAGATAAACATGGTGTTGTGGAATATGTAAATGGTATTGCACCTGGTGTATTTGTAACTTGCTCCACACCAAATGAAGAAATTGCTTATCAATTATCTTACCATAGTATGGGTCCTGGACCACTTTGGACATTATACAGACCATATCACCTTTGTAACTTGGAAACACCTTTGACAGTTGCAAAAGCAGTCATTGATGGTGAAGTAACTTGTGTTGCAAAAGATGGTTTAGTATCTGAATGTATTACAAGAGCAAAAATTGATTTGAAAGCTGGGCAAACCATTGATGGTATCGGCGGATTTACAACACATGGTTCCATTGCTACAGCAGAAGAATCTAATGCAAAAGGATATGTGCCATTTGGTTTAGTAACAAATAAAGCTGTTATGAAAAAAGATGTGAAAAAAGGCGAATTAATTACATATGATATGATTGACCTTGATAGAGAAACTTTAATTTATAAATTGAGAAAAGAACAAGATGCTATGTATGGCAGAAATATTTTATAAATCAGTATAGCAGAGTATTCTCTCTATAAATAGTGGTCAAAAGTAAAATACACAATATGGGATACAGATTAATTTTTGTATCCCATATTTGTAAAATTATATTTTTAGGAGGAAAATTCATATGAAATTTTTTATAGATACAGCAAAAGTGGAAGATATTAAAAAGGCGTATGATATGGGAATGATATGTGGTGTGACAACAAACCCTTCTTTAATTGCAAAAGAAGGCAGAGTATTTGAAGAAGTGATTGCAGAAATTGCTTCTATTGTAGATGGACCTATCAGTGGAGAAGTGAAAGCAACGACAGAAGATGCAGAAACAATGATAAAAGAAGGCAGAGAAATTGCTAAAATTCATAACAATATGGTTGTAAAAATTCCTATGACAGGAGAAGGACTAAAAGCTTGTAAACAACTTACATCTGAAGGAATTAAAACAAATATGACATTAATTTTTACAGCAAATCAAGCTCTTTTAGCAGCAAGAGCAGGTGCAACCTATGTTTCTCCATTTTTGGGCAGATTAGATGATATTTCTGTAAGAGGTGTTGACTTGATTTCTGAAATTTCTGAAATATTTAAAGTAGCAAAAGTAAATACACAAATTATTGCAGCGAGTGTAAGAAATCCTATTCATGTTACAGATTGTGCTTTGGCAGGTGCAGACATTGCAACAGTACCATTTTCTGTATTAGATACTATGATAAAACATCCATTAACAGATGTAGGTATTGAAAAATTTAAAAAAGATTATATTGCTGTATTTGGAGAATAGGAGGAAAATATGGATAAACTAAACTTACAAAGAATAGCAAATGAGATACGCAAGGGTATTGTAACAGCAGTATATCATGCAAAATCAGGACATCCTGGTGGTTCCTTATCCGCAGCGGATATTTATACGTATTTATATTTTGAAGAAATGAACATTGACACAAAATATCCACAAAAAGAGGATAGAGATAGATTTGTATTATCAAAGGGACATACTGCACCGGGATACTACTCTGCGTTAGCACATAGAGGATTTTTTTCAGTAGAAGAACTGAAAACGTTGCGAAAAGTGGGCTCCCATTTACAAGGGCACCCTTGCATGCAGCACACCACTGGAGTAGATATGTCAAGTGGTTCCCTTGGACAAGGAATTTCCGCAGCAGTAGGTATGGCAATCTCTGCAAAAATTTATAACAAGGATTACAGAGTGTATACCCTTTTGGGGGATGGAGAAATACAAGAAGGACAAGTTTGGGAAGCGGCTATGTTGGCTGGACATAGAAAATTAGACAATTTAGTAGTGATTGTGGACAATAATAATTTACAAATTGATGGTGAAATTGATAAAGTCAACTCTCCTTACCCCATTGATGAAAAATTTAAAGCATTCCATTTTCATGTTATCAATATAGATGGTCATAATTTTGATGAAATTGCAAAAGCATTTGCAGAAGCAAAACAAACAAAAGGAAAACCAACTGCTATTATTGCAAAAACAGTCAAAGGAAAAGGGGTTTCTTTTATGGAAAATCAAGCATCATGGCATGGTACTGCACCAAATGAAGAACAATATAAAATTGCTATGGAAGATTTAAAAAAGGTAGGTGCTGCATTATGTCAGAAATAAAAAAAATTGCAACTCGTGAAAGTTATGGTAACGCTTTGGTAGAGTTAGGAAAAGCGCATGAAGATGTTGTTGTACTTGATGCAGATTTAGCAGCAGCAACCAAAACAGGTGTATTTCAAAAGGCTTTTCCAGAAAGACATATTGATTGCGGTATTGCAGAATGCAATATGATGGGCGTTGCAGCAGGTATTGCAACGACAGGTATTACAGCATTTGCAAGTAGTTTTGCTATGTTTGCGGCAGGTAGAGCATTTGAACAAATTAGAAATTCTATAGGCTATTCTCAATTAAATGTAAAAATTGGTGCAACACATGCAGGTATTTCTGTGGGAGAAGATGGTGCAACACATCAATGTAATGAAGATATTGCGCTTATGAGAACGATTCCGGGTATGGTAATATTAAATCCGTCTGATGATATAGAAGCAAAGGCAGCAGTAAAAGCAGCTTATGCATATAAAGGACCTGTTTATTTGAGATTTGGTAGGCTTGCTGTACCAGTTATCAATGATAATGCTGATTATAAATTTGAAATAGGAAAAGCCATTACATTGAAACAAGGAAAAGATGTTGCAATCATTGCAAGTGGTTTGACAGTAAACGAAAGTTTGGAAGCAGCAAAATTACTTGAAAAAGATGGCATTTTCGCAGAAGTTATCAATATGCATACAATCAAACCTTTAGATGAACAAACCATCATTAATGTAGCACAAAAAATGGGGAAAATTGTTACAGTGGAAGAACATTCTGTCATAGGTGGTTTGGGTAGTGCTGTTTGTGATGTTGTTGCCGAAAAAGCACCAGCAAAAGTATTAAAAATTGGTATTCATGATGTATTTGGAGAATCTGGAACAGCAAAAGAATTGATAAAAAAATATGGTTTGGATAGTGAAAGCATTTGTCATAAAGTCAAAGAGTTTTTAAAATGAAGATGTGTTATCATGAAAATAGGCATTCGTAATGACCATTCTGGAGTGCAAATGAAAAATGAAATCAAAAAGTATTTAAGGATATCATGTTGTTGACTATGAAACACAAAGTACAGAAAGCTGTAATTGGTAGACATCAGCAGAGAATTGATACAATAGAATAATATAGGAGGGTTAAAGTGGGACAGTTAAGTGGTATTTCTACATTGTTACTGATTGTATTTTGTTTATTTGTAATGCAGGCAGTTGGTGGATATTTTCAAATAAAAGATTATAAAAAATCTGTAAAAAGAGTGCATAAACTTGGTAATGTCGGCATTGGTCAAAAAAGAGGAAAATTACTTTCTGGCTATCTCATTTTAATCGCTTGTGACAACAATGGTATTATTACAGGAGCAGAAATTATGGAAGGATTCAGTTTTTTTGCCAAGTTTAAGCCAACCAACAAATTTTTAGATAAGCAACTAGTAGGAACTTCTATCTATGATTTTCTTCAAATTACAAGGGCATTTGACAAAAAACAAAATAAAAAATATAGAGGCTATATCAATGCTTTGGAAGCTTTGAATTTAAGATTAGAGGAGAATAAAGAGCAAAAAGAAGTAGAAGAACAATGAATAATAAGGCAACACTCTAAAGAAATATTTGAGAGTATTGCCTTATTTTATTGTAGGTTTTGAAGTGTAAAATTGAGTATTGTATATTATTGCTTTTGACATATATTCATGTAAAACCTCGTTAGAATTAACTGTTTTTTAGAGAAATCAATATCATCCCATTGCAAAGCAAGTAAACCTGTGTTCAAAATTAAAATATATGCATATCCTAATCTACATCTCAAATTTCCATTAGAAAACGTAGCTTTACAAGCTTCTTCAAATTGTGCTTGCACCTCTCTACTTAATGCAAGAAATTGTTTTGTTGGCACTCCATAATGATGGATGTTAAGACCATGAAGGAATAAAGTAGTATTAGAAGGAATATGTTTGTTTTCATAGGCATAAGCAAATAACTGTTTTAAAGGACTAAGTAGAGAGTTCTACAAAATCTCTTATCTTTTTTCTCATATTTGCGGTACTATTGGCACTTAATTCATACTTTTTTTAGGCTTTTTCAAATCCTCTTTATAGGGTACATAAATGACTGCTATGTAATAACCATTGCTTTTCTATTTAAATTTGACACCACATTCTATATAGTTCATTTTATTTACTGGCATAAAATTCCTCCTTCATTAAAAATAATGTTCATTAGATATTAGACATAGGAATTTATTTTATGCAATAAAAAGTGTATATTTTTATTTCTAATCAATCACTTTTTAATGGGAGAAAAATGTAGTAGCTTGGAAAAATAAGCAGTTTTATTAAAATGTATTGTTTTTGAGGATATTAACAGACATATTAAACTTGGAAAATAATATCTATACTTATGCTTTTGCAATCAACATTTATCAAACTTCCGGTCTTTACAAAAAATATCCGCAAGGAAATCTCTTTCAACATCTAACAAGCCTAAAAGAGAAAAGAGTGCTACCTAAATCATCAGCATATCAAAGGTTGGTAAAAGAAGGTTACAGTAACAAGCAGATAAAATACCTGAATTGTATCTTACCAACTTTGTTCTCTAACGAGAATTCTTTAGATTTAAAAAGATTATCCTATGTAAAAAATGTAGTAGAATATTGCAAAAGTGCTTTGGAAAACAGCATTCCTTTATCTAAGAATGAACAGAAATTACTCTCCGACTTGTTTTGGAAGCATCGCTCTTTAGTAAAAAAGTATGATGGCAGCGATAATTTACTTGATGCAGTTTTACACAATATTACTCTACAATCTAATTCAATCTGAGCAACAAGATTATTTGCAAGAAAGTTTGCCAACAATACTTACTATCAGACAAAAATTGTATCAAAAAGAATTCATTACATTTGAGGAGTTTATGTAATCTATGAACACTATCAACGAACAATTAAAATTGGAAGGAGTGATACAATGAAGAACATGGAACAGATATTTGATTACATGAATTATGCAGCGATTGCAGATAAATATAAATTAAACAAAGAAGTTATCCAATCTATTGAACCATATAAAGTGGCGGAACTCAACACTTTACTCACAGAAGGCTTACATGATAAACTAATCTCTGCATTGCAATATTCTAATGTGCAGAAATTGATTTTTGATGATTTCAAGTATATAGAACGATTGCAAACTTTAGTTTCCTGATGACTATCTATTTCCAGACTTTTTAAAGTATTGGAAAGATTCTCAGTTTGCATTCGATATTCTAAAGACATTCTGTACAAAAGCATCGAAAACTGCTTTACTTGATTTCAAAAGAATATTAAAAAATCAAATAACGTTTTTGTCATTTCTCTATAAAAAGATGTACTATGAAATCATTGTAACATTGGATAATCTGAGTAAAGACTGCACTGATTTGATTGTATATGCACTCTCTCATAATAAACATAGATTTCTATCTTTATTATTAAATAACAAAAATATTTCTATTGAGAGTATAAAAAAAAGTTCTATTCTTTTTACAAAAGAGTTTTATCAAAAACATTTCAATATTGATACATTAGATGAAAAAAGTCTTACAAAGATATTACAAGTAAGCAAGAATAGTATCCATATAGAATTACTGGAAGAGGATAGAATGTACACTCTAAACGAAATATTATTACTTAAATCAACGAATGAACGTTATTACCAATTCTATCATATGTTACATAATTTACATATTGATAAACGAATTCTTCTAACGAAGCAGCATCTGCTTTCTGATAAAAATTGGGATAAACGATTTGATGACAAACTTTCCGCATTAGCAAAGCACTTCTCTAACAAATCATTATATGATTGGCTCCACCAAGACTTTGCACACATAGAAAAAATTGACGCACTTTCCATGTGCAAACTCTTAATACTGTATGATACGCATTCTAATGTAATTTCCGATTGTGATTTGATGGTTTTTAAGGGAAACAGGAGCTGTTATATTTTGTTATTAAAATCTCCGCTAACCCT
>CAJTZO010000050.1 GCA_910583755.1 uncultured Clostridia bacterium | reverse complement strand
CAGCGTATAAAACGTCAGGTGCAGACTATGCAGAACTTTTTCAATGGTTCGACGACAATCCAGAAAATGAGGATAGAGTTGGTTTGTTTGTTGCTTTAGTTGGAGAACGAATCCGTATTGCAAAGCCTACAGACAAGCATATTTTAGGCATTGTGTCCGGTTGTCCGTCTGTTTTAGGAGATGTTTATGACGACCAATGGAAGGGAATGTATGAAATAGATATTTACGGCAGACCTGTCCTTGAAGAAGTAGAGGTTCCAGTAGAAACAATAGAAGTTCCAGACCCAGAAAATCCAGAACAAATGATAACAAAGGTTATTTGCGAAGCACATACTGAAATCAGACAAAAACTCAATCCAGACTATGACCCAACACAAGAATATATTCCGCGTTCCGAGCGTCCAGAATGGGATGCAGTTGGAATGTTAGGAAAACTTGTGTTAATAGATGATGGTACTTGTGAAGTTGGTGGATATGTAAAACCTTCTGTTGGTGGTATTGGTATGAAGTCAGAAGATGAGACACAATTTTATGTAATGAAAAGATTAGATGATAATCATATTAAAGTATTTATAAAATGAAAGGTGATGTGATAATATGGCAATAGGTGGTGTTCTTAATATAACAGATGGATTGGGTAAAAATAATTTAGACAAGAAATATGATAAAGTTGGTGGAACAATTAGTGGAAATGTTGTAATTACAGGTACAGTTGCAGAAGGGAAAGGTACAACTGCAAGTGGTAGTCATGCTCATGCAGAAGGACATTTTACATCAGCACAGGCTTCTTATTCTCATGCGGAAGGAAATGGTACAACAGCGAGTGGACGTAGTTCCCATACAGAAGGTTATAAAACTACTGCGGGTAGAATAAATCAAGTCTTTTATGAAGCGCAACATGCTGAAGGTATTGAAACTAAAGCTTTTGGGAATGCTGCACATTCAGAAGGTTATAAAACTATAGCAGGAGGACATTGTTCCCATGCAGAAGGAGAATCTACAGTAGCATACGGAAATATTTCCCACGCAGGCGGATATTATACAATAACAGGCGCAAATTTCCAAACAGCAATCGGAAAATTTAACAAAGAAAGTACAGCAGAAACAGACGGATTTATTATAGGAAATGGTACAAACGAAACCGCAAGAAGCAACTGTTTAAGAGTGACAGATACCAACGGAGTTTACTCCAACAGTACCTACAAATCCAGTGGTGCAGACTATGCAGAACTTTTTCAATGGTTCGACGATAATCCAGAAAATGAGGATAGAGTTGGTTTGTTTGTTACACTAGACGGAGAAAAAATCAGGTTAGCGGAAGCTGAAGACGATTATATTTTAGGAGTTGTTTCTGCTTGTCCGTCTGTTTTAGGAGATGTTTATGATGACCAATGGAAAGGAATGTATGAAATAGATATTTACGGCAGACCTGTCCTTGAAGAAGTAGAGGTTCCAGTAGAAACAATAGAAGTTCCAGACCCAGAAAATCCAGAACAAATGATAACAAAGGTTATTTGCGAAGCACATACTGAAATCAGACAAAAACTCAATCCAGACTATGACCCAACACAAGAATATATTCCGCGTTCCGAGCGTCCAGAATGGGATGCAGTTGGAATGTTAGGAAAACTTGTGTTAATAGATGATGGTACTTGTGAAGTTAATGGCTGGTGTAGCGTTGGCAATGGTGGGATTGCTACAAACTCCGAAAAACAAACAAAATTCAGAGTGATGACAAGACTAGATGCAACACATATAAAAATTATGATACTTTAAGGAACTTTTTAGATGTTCTTTTTTTTATTGCAACTTTTTGAGATTCTATCAAGAGTAAGATAGAAAAAAGGGAGGTGAAAAAAATGGAGTGGGAAATTATAACTGTTATTATTGCATTGGTGGGGCTTTTGACAACTGTTACCAAGCCGATTATGAAGCTGACAAATACCATTACACAACTGAACAATACTTGTCAAAATCTGGAGGAACGGATGGAAAAATTTGAGAACCATAATCACGATAGCCATGTCAAAATTTGGGCACACAATGACAAGCAAGATGAACAACTGACTAATCATGAAAATAGAATCAGCATTTTAGAAGAAAAAGAAAAATAGCACTTTAGTTTTAGCTAACAGCTTTTTTTACTATTTTAAAACTGCCCTACAACTTTCATTTTTTTGTCCTACTTTTGTCCCACTTTTTTAAAAAAAACAACACAAAAACGGGATAAATTTAAAAAAAAATTTTTCTAAAAACCTTGTAAAATATGTACTTTGCAGTATTTTGACAAAATAATAAAAATTCCTTACATTTTTCTTTCAAATACCACATTATGATTGAAGAAATGTTTTTTTATCCATATAATATAAAAAAAGGATTTTATAAGGAGGGGATTTTATGTATATTAAAAAACAACTATTTTCCATTTGTTTTTCTATTGTACTATCTGTAAGCCCTATTTCTACCGTATTTGCACAAACATTTCCAAGTACACAAACAACCCAATTATCCAAAAATACACTTCAAAACCAAACCATAGATGGAGATTGTATCATACCAGCCTCTATGGAAGAACAACAAATCATATTAGACCATGTAAATATCAATGGAAAGCTGTTTGTACTTGGTGGCAGCAATATTCAAATTAAAAGTTGTCGTATTAATGAAATAGAAGTACAAAAAGATACTACCATTGATACAGATATTGCAAGTAAAATTAATACTGTATTGCTTTCTTGTTCTACAGCACACTTGAATGGTGATGGTTATCAAAAAGTGATTTCTTCTGCTGCTTCTACCACGCTTGATGCAGACATAGAAACAGTAGAAATCAACGCTCCTACAAACTTAAAACTTCTTTCTAATGCAGATATACAAACCCTGCAAATTTCAGAAAAAGGAGCCAATATTAATTTTGCACAAAATGCTCAAGTAGATACCTGTATTCTATATGGAAAGTCAAAAATCACTGGTATCGGAGGTACTATCCATGTTTTAACTACTTATATAAATGGTGTCGAAACAGATATTAAACCAGATGAACTTTTTATGAAAGAAAATGCAAATAAAATTACTTATACCACAAGAGAAACTACAAAAAAAATTGCAAACGAGCCAACTGCAAAAGAACGTTTGGTATTAGACGTTGATAAAGAAGGGTTTAATGGTAGGGGAAAAACCTATAAAAATGTAGTGATTAATGCAAGAGATACCTCTCTTAGCAACATTGTAGTAAATGAAGATATTACTATTAAAGAAAATATTAAAAATTCCGGTGCAACACTAACAGATGTAACAGTTAAAGACATTGCCATTTATGGCGGAAAAGAAACAATTACCTTAAAAAATACTACTGTACAAAATGATATTATCTCTTATCGTAATGATAGAACCCCCATTACCTTAGTTTTCGATTCTAATACTACAGTAGGTGGCAATGTTGTGATTCGTGGCAACACCATACTAAAAGGGGACATCATTAAAAATGTACTTGTAGAGCAGTATTCTGGCAGAAAATTGGAAATTGACAGTAATGTAAAAAAACTACAATTCAAAACAACCGCAGTAGAAACACAAATTAATCAAAAAATAGAAACATTATATGTTGACTCTGCCAAAAACACTTTAAAAATTAATATGAAAGAAGGTTCTGTTATTGAAGAACTGCATGCAAATGCCAATGTAGAAATTACTGGTACAGGTACAATACAAAAAATTATTACAGATAAAGAGGTACATTTTGCACCTACGATTACTGTCAAAGAAATGACAGACAACTTTGTTTCTGTTACAAACATTGAAGGGATTCCTACAATCATAGAGAAAGGAAAAAGCATTTCTTTATCTGGTATCATTGTTCCTTATCATGCGAATAAGCAATCTATCCGTTGGAGCATCAAAGATGCAGGAGATACTGGTGCAACCATATCTAATGGTAATATATTGACTGCATATAGAGAAGGAAGCATTATTGTTACTGCGCAAATTCGTGATGCAATTCAAAATACTCAACCTTTTATAAAAGACTTTACTATTCAGGTAAAAGATGAATTTGCAGATTTTGTCAATGTAGAAGATATTGTAATTACCGTTCCTACTACATGGGATATAGATGAGCCTCTTATTTTAGCAGCTAATGTACTACCCTCTAATGCCACAAACTCTTTTATTACATGGAGTATCAAAGATGCTGATAAAACAAGAGCAAAACTCATTAATAATGAATTAATTGCTACCCATACTGGCGTTGTAACAGTAGTAGCTACCATTGAAAAAGGCACAAATGGTATTTTTAATTTTACCAAAGAATTCCCAATTAATATTATACCCATAGAAGAAAAATTTACAAATGTAGAATATATCACATTAAATACACCCAATGTTTGTAAAGCAGGTGATATATTGCAACTTTCTGGCACAGTAGAGCCTTCTGATGCAAATATAAAAACCATACAATGGCATATTGTAGACGCAGGTAAAACAGGTGCTTACATTCAAAATCATACAAACTTGTGTACAAGAGAACCTGGAAATATTGTTATCTCTGCTACTATATATGATGGTTTAAATTTTTCCTCCAAAAATTATTATCAAGAGTTTAACATTACAGTAAAATAAAAAAACTCTATAATAGACGAAAGCCTTGAAAATGTTAATTTTCAAGGCTTTTATTTTTACTTTTCTCCACCATTAATAATTTTTTGATATTCTTCTTGTGTAATTTTACCAAGCATTACATAACGCAATAATTGGTCTTTTCGCACAAAATTTTTTTGATATTTTTCTTTTAACACTTCAAACATCTTTTTGCCCTCCCTCTAAAATTGTCAATTCTAACTCTGTTATACTTTGCATAATAAGTTCTGTATCTGAAGGTAGCTGAATCACAGGTTTTTGTTCCACTTCTTCCCATGTTCCATTTATATATCTTTTTCCCAAGGGAGAAGGTTCCTTTTCTGTTAAAGGTATCATATCCTCTGTCATTACTTTCCCAGATAAATAGGAATCTGCAAAGCAAATGCCTTCTTTCGTAATCTGTGCATATCTCATTGATATTCCCCCTTTCAATAAAATTCCACTGCTTGCCAACTGATATATCCAGCAGAAATGGTCAAAGAAGCACGTCCTGTTTTATAAACAAAATTTGTGGCACTCACAGAGTTAATATATCCTCTTACAGCCGAAGAACTGCCACTATAACCTGCACTTAAACCTCCATTAAGAATGATAAAGGTTTTTGCAGGATTGATGGTGGTCATTTTTACAGTAATCGAATTTTCGCTATCTTGTGATGTGGATAACTCCTGAAAAACTCCCCTTTGCACACTTTTAACTCCAACTCCTTCTGTGATTACCTTTTGCAGAATTGCATTGAGTTTTGCCATCATGGTTCCAGCTGTTGTACTGCCACCAGTATCCCCCGTTGCACCAAAATTGCTTAATTTATCAATATAGCCTGCTCGTGTACTTGTCAAACGTGCTGTATTGGTATTAATGGTATTGATATAACCTGCTCGTGTACCTGTCCAATCTGTTAATAACTTATTCAGTTTTGCCATAACTGTTCCAGATGTTGCACTGCCACCAATATCCCCTGGAACACCAAAATGATTTAATTTATCAATATAACCTGCTCGTGTGCTTGTCCAATCCGTTAGTAATTTATTTAGTTTTGCCATAACGCTACCAATGGTTGATGTACCACCTGTATGATTTGTTTGTCCTATCAGTGTTTTTACAGAACTTAAATCTGTTTGAGTAGCATTTAATTTTGCCATTACAGTACCTTTTGTGGTCGTTCCTTCTGTATCTGTAGTAGTGCCAATTAATCCACTAATATCCACGACCGTTTCATCTAATTGTATTGTTTTTTGATTCAATTTTTTTAGTTCCTCATCTACAATATCCATATTATCATTTATGTGATTCACATCATAAAAATCTTTATCATCTGGCTTAAGCAAATGATAATTTTCAGTATAAGTACCATATTTTGTCTCCATTATTCTTTTCTCCTTTCCATCCAAAATTATAAAATTTTTATTATAATATTGCTCTCTTGCAAGATAATTTTATTTTAAAAAATAAAAAGTCTCAAAAAGTCTCATTTTTTATCATTTATTCTATCAATCAATTTCTAAAAAATATCTTTTCAAAATGAACTTTCCAAAAGTTATGAATAGGGATAGGATAGCTTTTTAGAAAGTCATTGGAAGAAGCTAGTAAAATTTAGTCAAAGAACAGAAACACAAATCAATAGATGGGCAGCAAGATATGGTAGCATGTTGGATTACCATTTTATAATACGAAAGAAAGATGAAATTGAATGTTTAAATAAAATATTCTGTTGTTAATTAAAAAAAGAAGATGTTATATTATGAAACATCTTCTTTTTTTAGGTATAGAAATATAACAATAAGATTTATAACTGTTCTTCTAAATATGCCTTAAACATCTGTGCTGCCTGTGCACGTGTTGTAGTGCCTTTTGGAGAAAGTATTGTTGTGCTAATACCATTTATCACACCAGTATTGCAAGCCCATTGTATTGCAGTAAGGGCATAATTACTTATTTCGTTTTTGTCTTGATAATTTGAAATATCAGCCTTTCCACTCACATCTTTGTTTTTATATTGTGTTGTGTATCTATACAATATAGATGCTATTTGTTCTCTTGTAATACTGTCATTAGGGTCAAACACCGTACTGCTGTATCCACTTACAATATCATTATGTGCTGCCCAACGAACTGCTTCTGCATAATACTCATTTTCGTTTACATCTTTGAAAGTGATGACATCATTTACAAGCGGTTTATCTTCTATTCTCCAAAGTATTGCTACTATCATAGCACGTGTAATTGGCATATGAGGAGAAAATGTTGTATTTGTTGTACCAATGATTAAATCTTTTTCTACACAATAATGAGAGCCATCATGATACCATGCCCATCTATCTACATCATTAAAATTCCACAAAGGACAAGTTTCATTTCTAAGACACTCTTGTTTTACCGCTTGATATTGTGTTGATGGCTGTATCGTTATTTGTGTTATTTTGGGTTCTTCTGTTACCCAAGTTCCTGTTCTTCCACTACTGCTACTGCCTCCGCCACCACCACTAGAATGGCTTTTTGCTTTCCATTTTGCATAAATAGTAATGTTATTTGTTACTGGAGTGCTAAAACGATAAACTTCGTTAAAATTCTCATCAGCAAACCAACCTAAAAAGGAATAACCACTTTTTATAGGAGATTTCGGCATATCTGCTGTTTTTCCTATTTCTACTGTTTGGCTTGGAATCTCTGAGCCACCATTACTTTCAAATGTTACAATACAGTTGTTAGATTTCCATTTTGCATAAAGCGTAATGTTTGATGTTACAGGACTACTAAATTGATAAACTTTATTAAACTCTTTGTCAGCAAACCAACCTAAAAATTCATAGTCATTTTTTATAGGATTTTGTGGTAGCATTGCCGTTTCGCCAGAAGATATTGTTTGACTAGAAATTTCTGAGCCACCATTGCTTTCAAATGTTACAGTATAATATTTTGTTTCAGGAGGTGTAGGATTGGAAGGTGTAGTTTTGTTTTCTTCCCATTTTGCAAAAAGTGTCATATCTGCTGTTACTGCTGTATCAAAATCATATTCCTGACTATAACTTATGTTTGTAAACCATCCTTTAAATGTATAACCTGATTTTGTAGGGGTAGTAGGTTTTATAGCTTTTGCATTAGGTTGTACTTTTTGGCTAGCAATCGTTGAGCCGCCATTCGTATTAAATGTAACAGTAAATTCTTTTACATCTTCTGAAGGAGGAGTATTTTCATTATTCCATTTTGCATAGAGAGTAAAACTCTTTGTTACTGGTTCATTAAAATCATATTCTTGGGTACAATTTTCATCTTTATACCAACCAGCAAAAGTAGAATTCGTTTTAGTAGGGTCATCAGGTTTAGAGACTTTTTCGTTTTCTTTTATTGTTTGACTTGGAACCTTTGAGCCACCATTGGTATTAAATGCAACAGTAAATTCTTTTACATCTTCTGGAGGAGGAGTATTGGTATCATTCCACTTTGCATAGAGTGTCATATTTTTTATTACAGGTGTGTCAAAATTCCATTTTTTGTTTTCTGAACAATTTCCATCTTCATACCAACCGCCAAAAGTAGAACCATCTTTTTGAGGTTCAGGATTAGGTTTCTCAACTTTTTCACCATGTTTCACTGTTTGCTTTGGAACATTTGAACCATCTTTACTATTAAATGTTACAGTATATTCATTTTGTATCCATTTTGCATAGAGTGTCATATTTTCTTCTACAGTGTTGTTCTTAAAATCCCATTTATCACCTGTAAAATTTTCATTTTGATACCAACCTTCCAGAGTATAGCCTTCTCTTGTAGTATCTGTTGGTTCATTAACAGTTTTGTCTTTTTCTACTATGCACTCTTTTGTTTTTCCTTCATAGTAGTAAAAAGTAACAGACTTTTCACTATCTGGACGTTCTCCTAAATATACCATACCATTGTCAAATATTGTTTTATATCTTATATTGTCACTTGTAAAATTCTTTTCATTACCAGATAATATAGCATATCCATTGCTGCCATCAGCGATTTTTCTTCGACCACCTGTTGTAGGCTCATCTTCAACAGTAACACCAATATTTGCTCTTTCTCCTAATTTACCAATTACATTGATAATTTTATTTTCGGATAAATATACATTGTTAATAGAATGATCTATTTCTTTTATATTTCCGGTGATGATAGGATTTCCAGAAACATTAAGAGTTGATTCTGAAAGCTTTAGTAATATACCACCAGTACTATCACTATATTGACCTGTTGTTTTATTATTACTGATAATGCCATCTGTTATAGTGCCAGTGCCATGTAGACATATACCACTAGCACCATTTATTGATGTATTATTACAAATTTCACTTTTGCCTTCCATTTTAAAATTTTTACTTACAAACGCACCACCACTACTTTCTGCTTCATTTTTATTAATAATAGCATTATTCATTTCAAAATTATCGAATATACACGCACCACCACCTGTTGATTCTGCTTTATTATTTTCTATACTGCTATCTTCTATAGTAATGGACCTAGAACTATATATGCCACCGCCACTACGTTTTGCTTCATTCTCAGAAATTATGGCTTTCTTTATGATAATGGGATTAGTACTCTTCCAATTACTATTTATGCCACCACCATTTGCTTTATAATTTTTATCGTTTTCATATCCATCTAATCCCGCTGTATTCTTTTTAATTGTGCCACTATTCATAGTAAATATGCCATCTGTAGATATATATATGCCACCACCACCACCATCTTGGATATAAGCATTATTACTTATTTGACTTTCTGCAATATTACTACTAATTTCACCGTTATCCATAGTAAATGTACCCTTCAGACCGACACATACTCCACCACCACTACAATGTGCTTTATTATTAGTGATAATACTATTATCCTTCATAGTAAATGTGCCATTATTAACATATACACCACCACCGTCACGCTGTGCTCTATTATCAGTGATAATGCTATTATTATTCATAGTAAATGTGCTACTACCATCAATATATACACCACCACCATCATAACTTAAATTATTACTAATACTACCACCATTCATAGTAAACGTGCCATTATTGACATATACTCCGCCACCATAATTAGATGTGTTATTTATATTTTTAGTGATAGTACCACCATTCATAATAAATATAGCAGTATCTACATATACTCCTACTGCATTTACTTTACCATCTTCTCCAGTGATGATACCTGTATTACCTTTACAATCGCATAAAGTTAATTTTGCACCTTGCTTTACTTGAATAACAGAAAAAGCATTATAAGACTTATTTTCTGATAATGTTAATGACTTTCCATCTAAACATAGGACTACATCACCTCCAATTTGAAGTGTTTCAGTAATCGTAACGTTACTGCCTAAATAGTAGTTTCCAGTTGTTAAAGTATTACTCACAATAATTGTACCTGCATTACCTGTATCATTCTTGTTAGCAAGTTCTATCCAACCAGTATGGTTTCCATCACAATTTTCTGCATTTTGTGTTGTGTCATTCTGTTCTGAGTTTTCTATCAAGTTATTTATTGTTGGAGTAATTTGCGTTGTTGGCAGATTTTCTTTTTCTGGTTTTTCTTCTATATCTACTATTTCCGTCTCTTGTGTTTCTACATCTGTCACTTGCATTGTTTTTTGCTTTTGTGGTTTTGTTGCTTCTGTTATTTCTACTATTTTTTTAGTTTGTTTTGTTGCCTCTGTCATTTGTGTAGAATTTTTTGCAAAAATTGTTGCTGGAAAAAGTCCTACAATTAGGCATACTGTTAGTACATAGGATAGTAATATACCAACATATTTTACTTTTTTTCCCATTTTATCCCCCGCTTTCTTATGGAAAAATTTGTTGAATAACTTTCTACTTGTTCCCCTTGACATCATTTATAAATTTATTATCTAATTACTTCTTATTTTTGTCAATAAAGTTTGCTTAAAATGCCCTAAAAATAAGGAAAGTAATTGTTTATAAAATTATGATTGATATAAAATGTTATTGTAAAAAATTGATAAAGTAAAATGTGTTTTAATTACAAATATTTCCTAAAATTAGATATTATTTTTTAAGGAGAAACTTTGAAAAAATATTAGAAAGACATTATAGAACTTATTGATATTGTAGCTGAACATAAAAAAATTTACATAAAATCCATATCGTAGATACTTTTTATGATAATTGCAGTACAAATTGCAGTACTTTTATTGTGGATAAAAAATAGTTTTTCTAGTGATAAAGAAAGACTATTTTCGATTAAAAAACTATGGTATAATAGAAACATCATAATAGGAAGGTGTTATAGAAAAATGAGTTTTCATATAGAATATTTACCAAAAGCAGATGTTGTTTTTACAGTGATGTTTTTAAATAAAGAGCTTTGTGAAAGAACTTTAGAAGTAATACTAGGAGAACATATAGAGCTTATAGATATTGTAGCAGAATATAAAAATGATTTGCATAAGGCAGCATTAAATTCTGTATACTTTGATATTCAAACAAGGTCTGTTGATAATTGTATTATTACACTGGATTTACAAAGGGTATATAGTAAAGAGCGTATACGAAAAAGGACAATATACTATGCTTGTAGAGAGATTGCTTCTCAAAAAGTAGAAAAAAGCAAATATGAAGATTTAGAAAGTGTTATAGTTACTTTTATATTGACAGAAGCTCCGCTCAAGCATACAGTGACGAACAGAAAAATCAAACTGATAGATGAAGCAACACATGAAGTTTATAGTGATTTAATGACGATACATGAAGTGAATATCAAACATATTTCAGAACAGAATAGTCAGGAATTGCAAATATTAAGATGTTTTTTTGAAATTGAAACAGAGGAAAATTATCAAAAATTTGTTTCATCATATGGACAAACAACATTAGGAGCATTACTTTTACAAGAATATGAAGCAGCAATTGCTACCCATCTGTACTAGACCATCTGAGTGAGGAGGATAAATTTATGATACGTTTAACTGACGAAGAAAGATTATTAGAACGTGCTGAAGGTAGAGAACAAGGTAGAGAGCAAGGATTACAACAAGGATTACAACAAAAAAGTATAGAAATAGCGAAAAATCTTTTAAGTGAGGGAATGACGATTACATTCATTTCTAAAATAACAGGATTATCTGAAGAAGAAGTTGCACTTTTGATATAAAATGAAAATTACTATAAAAGTAAAAAAAATTACATCAATGTATAAAAAAAGAAGATGTTTATAATATCTTTTTTTTTTTGGGTTTGTCAAGAAAAATGTGTAAGTTTTATAAAATTTTCTTACCGGCAGT
>CAJTZO010000049.1 GCA_910583755.1 uncultured Clostridia bacterium | reverse complement strand
TGGGTTTCACCCACACCCACCAACTTTTTTAAAAAAAGTTGGACAAAAAACTTTCCTGGAAAAACTAGCGTTTTTCCTGATAAAATCAATCTTTTTAGCGAAACGCTAGTTTCGCATTAAAGTTCTTTGATTCTTTCTTTCAAGAAAGAAGTGGGAGTTTGAGGGCTAGCCCTCAAGGTTTTTCGACAAGTTGAAGCTTTCTTTCAAGAAAGCGTGACAAATTCCATAAATATTCTCTTTTTTTATTGAATATTTGACAAATTACGATTATACTAATATAGATTCCTTTTATAAGCAAAAAAGGAATTTATTAAAATAGAAAAGGAGTTTATTTTTATGTCATCGTATCCTTCTGAAGTTTCAACAGCGCTGCCTTCTGCCGAAAACAAAAAGACTGTTGAAATGGTGGAATCTGCCGAAACGAATCAAAAAACAACAATCGCATTTTTAAAAACGCATAAATATTCCATCATTCGTTGGGTTTGCTTTTTGCCTTATCCTTATTTTTTAACGGTATTGGCAAATTGCCTTTCTACCAATGATATTAGCACAATTTCTTTTTTATTAGAAAATCGAACAGGTGCCTTTTATTTTGGACTTGCAATTACTTATGTACTTTTTATATCTCTTTCTCTGATTTTTAGAAGACCTTATATTGCTGGAAGTATATTAGGGATTTGTTATAGTACCTTATCTTTAGCAGATTATTTTAAATTTTCCATATTACAGGAACATTTAGTTCCTTGGGACTTACTTCTTTCCAAAAATATTGGAGAATTTGAACCATTTTTAAAAGAGTTGCAAGTAACACCAGCTATGATATTTTTGGTGCTTTCACCAATTTTCTATAGTGTGCTACTCTTACCACGTAAAACAAAATGTTATGATAAAAAATATACTTTCTTGATTCCTGTTGCTTGTGGTATTTGTATTTTAATAGGTATTTGTACCTTTTTAACAAGTAATGCGATTCGAATGAGTTATACAAAATGGTTTGATATTTCTGTTAATGATACTTCAACACAAACAAGTAATTATTATAAAAATGGTTTTTTAGCTGCCTTTTTACTTAATATTGGTTACTTAAATGTGGAAACACCTGCACATTATCATCAAAATACGATAGAGCAATTAAAACAGCAATATGCACCTGCACCTGCTACGGGTAATTTTGCAAAACCAGATGTTATTGTTATATTATCAGAATCTTTTTGGGACGTTACTACATTGCCAAACACTACCTTTTCAGAAGACCCATTACAAAATTATCGAGCTTTGGCACAAAATCATCCAAGTGGCACTATGATTTCATCTACATTTGGTGGTGGAACAGCACGCCCTGAATTTGAAGTATTAACAGGTATGACAACCTCACCTATGCCAGCGGGAGCCTTTCCTTACCAACAATATATGCAAAATGATGTATTTTCTTTTGCTCGTTATTTTAAGGAAATGGGATACGATACAATCGGTTTACATACATACGATAAGACATTTTATGAAAGAGATAAGGCATATCCTCATATGGGATTTGATGAATTTCGGGGAGATAATCAACTAAAAACAGACCTTTGGTGGAATAGTGGTCCTTATTTAACAGATGAAACGTTAATGGATGAAATCGAGTATGAGTTAGAGCAATCTCACCCTAATGGAACTTTTATTTTTGGTATTACGATGGAAAACCATAGTCTTTATCAAAATAAATTTCAAAAAGAGGAGTTAACCATTGACGTACAAAATAATGCACTTTCTTCTAAAGAAATCAATGCATTGAAGAACTTTTCAAAGGGGTTAAGTGATGCGGATAAGGCATTAAAGCAGCTTTATGATTATGTAATGAACCGGGAAAAAGAAACCGTTGTACTTTGGTTTGGTGACCATCTGCCTACACTAGGAAATGATTTTTCACCTTATACTACAACAGGTGCATTACAATCTAGTACATCTGAACGTTGGTCTGATGCCGAAACAAAATATATGTTTTCTACTCCTTATCTTGTATTTGCTAATTACGATATACAAACCCCTTATGTTGCAGATAAACAAGAGGTTTCCTCTTATTTGTTGATGCCCTTGCTTCTGGACTATATCAATGCTCCAGAAACAGTACAATCTAATTTGTTATTGGACTTATATCAAACTTGTCCTGTTATCAATACAAAATATGACTTGTATCAGCCAAACACAAACCCACAAAAAACAAAAGAATTGTTGGATTCTCTTTGGCTCGTGACCTATGACCAACTTATGGGAAAAAATTTTATGAATCAATAAGTTATTCCTTTGGATATGTTAAAATTGAGAGGAAAAAAATGGTTATTTTAATTACTGGAGCTTCTCATACTGGGAAAACCTTACTTGCACAAAAATTATTGGAAAAATATAGCTATCCCTATTTCTCTATTGATATTTTAAAAATGGGGCTTATTCGTAGTAAATTGTCTTGTTATGAGTCAAAAATATATAAAACAGCATTTTTCAGATATAAAAGGGTATGCAAATGAAATTGAGCAAAGGATGGATGATACTTGCTATACGATGGATTTTTTGCTTGAGGAAAATAGACATTATCTTGAAATGTGTCAAGAAAATAATTATAACTACATTTTAATTGATGACTGTTATAACATCGAAATAAATTTATAAACTTTTAAATATTAGCAGTATCTTGTTTTTTATAATACAGATACTTGCTAATATTTTATTTTTCCTTACATTTTTCTTTCAAATATAATAAAAAAATTTATAAAATAGGAAGCGCTGGAAACCATTGTAAATACAGGCTTTTTACACTTCCTATTTTTTAAACATTCTAATTTACGCTTTTTTGTCCCACTTTTGTCCTACCTTATCAAAATAAAACTTTTGTTCCAATGTATCCGCTGCAACAACATCAGCCTCCAGCAAAGCATGAACATATCGATTAGTTGTTGTCAAATTAGAATGTCCTAAACGATTAGATACCGTTTTGATATTCGTACCACTAGAAAGTAAAATAGTAGCTGAAGTGTGTCCATACAGTATAATTAAGACAAATCAGAAAACCCAGTAAAATCAAGGGTTTGAACGATTTGTCTTTTCTTTTTATACCCTTTTTCCAATGGATTTTATGTCCAAAAAACACAATAAAAAGTGAAGTTGTTAAGAACACGACAAAAAATAGGCAAATGAAAGGAATGGTAAGTATGGCAAAAGTAATCGCAATCTGCAATCAAAAAGGCGGTGTAGGAAAAACAGTGACCACTGTAAATTTAGGAATTGGTTTAGCACAAGCAGAAAAAAAGGTATTATTAGTAGATATGGATGCACAAGCGTCATTAACATTAAGTTTAGGATACCAACCAGAACAAATAGAAATGACTATCGCTCATATTATGGGGCAATACATGAGTGATAATGACATCAAAAGTAATGTATCAAAAAGCATTTTACATCACAATGAAAAAGTAGATTTATTACCTTCTAATATCGAATTATCCGGATTAGAAGCAGCACTTGTCAACACTATGAGCAGAGAAACCGTATTGAGAAATTCCTTAAAGGTGTTAAGGGATAAATACGATTATATTATAGTAGATTGTTCTCCTTCGTTAGGAATGTTGACAATTAACTCTCTTGCTTTTGCGGATACTGTGTTAATACCAGTACAAGCACAATATCTATCTATAAAAGGTTTAGAACAGTTAATCAGAACAATTTCCAGAGTAAAAATACACATCAACAGAAAATTAGACATTAGCGGAATACTGATTACAATGGCGAATATGAGAACGAATTATTCTAAAGAACTGGTAACTCTTTTACATCAAAATTACGATGGAAAACTGCATATATTTAAAGAATATATTCCTATGTCTATTAAAGCAGCAGAAATCAGTGCAGAAGGGACAAGTATTTATATTCATGATAAAAATGGGAAAGTAGCAAAGGCATATGAAGCGTTAGTGCAGGAGGTATTGACATGGCAGAAATGAAAGAAAATGCAGAAAAAGTGAATTTTAATGCAGAAGAAAATGGAGAAGAAACAAAAGAAAAAATGAAAAGCAGTGCCAAAAATGTGACATTAACATCTTATGATGAATTATTGCTTGGTTCAGAGACTATGGAATTTGTGCAAAGAATACAAATTGACAAATTAATTCACTTTCAAAACCACCCATTTAAAATAAACGATGATGAGGAAATGGAAAAGTTAGTACAAAGTATAGCAGAAAAAGGGGTTGTAGTACCTGCTATTGCCCGTGCTACAGATGGTGGATATTATGAGTTAATTTCAGGACATCGCAGAAAATATGCGTGTATAAAATTAGGAATAAATACTATGCCTGTTATCGTTAGACAATTAGATGATGATGAAGCAGTAATAGCAATGGTTGACTCCAATGTCCAAAGAGAACATATATT
Source organism: uncultured Clostridia bacterium (assembly GCA_910583755.1). GTDB lineage: Bacteria > Bacillota > Clostridia > Lachnospirales > Anaerotignaceae > Coprocola. The sequence goes on along the minus strand of CAJTZO010000049.1, from coordinate 7,601 downwards.
GCCTAGTGAGAGAGCCTTTTCTTATAAAATGAAGTTAGAAGCTATGAAAAGACAAGCAGGTAGACCCAAAAATAATTCTACCCAACTTGGGCAGAATTTAAAAGGAAAATTTTCTGTTGAAATATTAGCAGAAGAAACAGGAGAAAGCCGAAATCAGATACAAAGATATATCCGCTTGACAAAACTCATACCAGAACTACTACAAATGGTAGATGACAACAGATTAAAATTTAACACTGGTGTAGAACTATCTTATTTAGAAGCAGAAGAACAGATAAGTTTGCACAAATTTATGGAAAGATTAAATGCCATTCCCTCTTTAGAACAGGCAAGTAAACTAAAAAAATACAGCCAGGAGAAAAATTTTAACGATGCTGTAATAGAAATTATATTAACAGAAGAAAAAGAAAAAAGTAGTAACAACATTACACTGAAAAAGAAGGATTTAAAGCAATATTTTCCGCAATCTTACAGCAAAAAAGACATGGAAAATGTGATATTTGAGCTTTTAAAACAGTGGCAACAACAGCAGGAATATAACCAGACAGAAGAATAAAAGAAGTAAAATGTGATTTTCACAAATTCGTATTTTTGAAAGAAAGCAAAGCGACGAAAGGAGCGTTAAAAATGAGTACATTATCATTCGATTATTATTATGGGCAAGAATCAGAACAATTTATATTTTACAGAATACCAAAATTGCTTTTTACAGATGATAAATTTTCAGAATTATCCATAGAAGCAAAGGTTTTGTATGGTATTATGTTGGATAGAATGGGATTATCACTTAAAAACAAATGGCTTGATGAACAAAAAAGAGTTTATATCGTGTTTACCATTGATAAAATTATGAATTTACTGCATTGCAGAGAGCAAAAAGCAAACAAAATACTCAAAGATTTAGAAGAAATCGGCTTAATTGAGAGAAAAAGAAACGGTTTAGGCAAGCCAAATTTCATTTATGTCAAAAATTTTTTAGGTTTTCATAAAAATGAGAACGATGGAGCAAAAAAGGCAGAAGAAATAGAAGAAAAAATGCAAAAATCTGATGATTTTTCAGTACAAAAACCGCCAAATGAGGAAAATTTGTGGCAATCACAACACCAAAATAATGAAAAAGACAATTCCAGAAATGCGATTTCCACAACACAGGATTTTTCAAAATCACAAAGTATTAATACTCCTTTGATTAATGATACTGATTTTAGTGATACTGGTTTTCATGATACTAAAAAAACAAATGAAACTGTTTGTATAAATAATAAGCAAGATACTCTATCCTATCTATCTTATCCATCTAATATAGACAAGCAGTTAGAACAACAAAAAACAGATAGGATAGATGAGATAGAACCTATTTCTTGTTTTACTACAGAGAAAAAAGAAAAAGAAAAACCAAAACCAAAACAGCAATTCTTTATTGACAAAGGCTTAGAGGAACAAATGTGTAGAGCTACCATACAAAAAAACATTGAATACCGTTTTTTGGCAGAAAATAAAAGTACAAGATATTATATTCAACTGATTAACAACATGGTAGACATTATGGTAAGCGTGATTACAAGCCATAAAAAAACAATACGAATTGGTGGAGAAGAAATTCCTCAGCAAATGGTAAAAGAAAGATTATTGAAATTAAATTCCAGACACATAGAGTATGTATTGGAATGTCTGAATAAAACAAAAAACAAAATACATAACATAAGAGCATACTATCTTTCCGCATTATACAATGCTACCGAAACAATGGACGCTTATTATCAAGCGGAAGTCAACTATGAGATGTATGGATAAACTCTAAAAGGACAGCAATATTGTTTGCTGTCTTTTTTGTTGGAAAATTTAAGAAAGGAATGTGAAAGCATGAAAAAGAAAGTGTTTTTGTTACTGTTGCTTTTGACAATACATTGTCCTATAGAAACAACATTTGCAGAGCAAACAGAAAGTATTCCCTTTTTGATTTCTTCAGACCAAAAACAAATAGAGGGCAGTATTTTTTTAACAAAAGTCTATGAAGTTGCAGAAGATTTTGACCCATCTGCATTAGTAGAAAACGGCTATGAAAAAGATGGCTATTTGTTTGCCTATCATAAAACAGATAAAAAAATGAATGAAAATAAGCAAACAAAAGAACTTTCTGAAAGTATTGCCATAGAAACCGCAACAGATAACAAAGAGGGCATATTAAACCGACTGCCCCAAACAATAGATTACAACAAAGAAGATTTTACAGGTGTTTTGTCATTGGAACATAACAGCATTGCAACAGAAGTAGCAGCATACAAAACCCAAAATACAACACTATCTACTGTAAAAGAATATACAGAGCTTATGGCAGCAGATAATTCTTATATTCCGCAGACAGCAGAAAAAGAGGGACAAACATTGCAATTAACTGATGTCAACTGGGCTGTGATGGGAACAGGATTATCAGGAGATACCCTTGTACCCACAGAGTACAAAGCAACGGCAACTTATTCCAAAACCATAAGTGATAAAGTGCCTTCTAGCTATGTCACAACAGCAATATACACAGGAACAGTGTCAAAACCAGAGCCAACCACAATCACATATACATTAACTTATGTTGGAACACCTATTAAAGAAAATAGAACCATTATGGAAAAAGCAGAAAAACAAACAGAGGAGGAAATCAAAAAACAAAAACAGGAAGAAAAACCAGAAGTCAAAGAAATCAAACAAAGCAATCCTATTTTGATAAAAATGATACTTGGTGCTTTTGCAGGTATTTTGTTTTCAGGTGGTATGGTTTTGTTATTTTATAAAAAATCACAAAGAGGAGTGAAAATATGTAATTTACAAGAGGAAGAATATATTTGTATTGGATACCAGAAAATGAATAAAAGTGACTTTATAATAGACCTTAACCCATTACATGAATTAATACAAAGTCCCTTTTTCTATTTTGTCATAGATAAATACACAGCAAAAAAACTCTACGGCAAAACAATATCCATTACATTACATGAGCAAACAAAAGAACACATGATAATACCAAACAGCGTTAGCGAATACGGACAAGCGTATTGCTTTATGCTGGAGATGGGAGGGACAGAGCATGAGGAATAGATATATGAAAATCCCTTTACTGTTTTTTATGACAGCAAATGTTTGTACTTGCTGCAATATTAATGCTTTTGCAGTAACAAGTGATTTAGATTATCAATTTAAAACAGAAAATAAAGAAGAATTTTACATTACTGGAGAAAGTCACATTCATTTTGATGGAGCTGTACCAGACTATTTACTGGATATATACGATTTAGCACCACAAAAAAGACATGACTCTGAATATGGTGCAACAATTATTACACCAGCAGAACAAAAACCAAATGTAACAACGTATGCACCAGCAAATGCACCATCGGGAAAATTTACACAAAGTCCGAATGGTTTTGTAACAGGTGCAACACAAGGTACACAACAGGCAGGCAGTACAATAAATTTAGCGAATACAGCAAAAACACAAGGAGTAACACAACAAAACAATCAAAATAATATAACAGGTAATTTTTACCCTTCCACATCAACAAACTTGCCCAGTGGAAATACAAACAATGTTATATATTATGCGAACAATGACGAACAAAAATTGCAATATCCCCTTACCACAATAGAACAAGTCAGAAAATCAGATGGCAGTATTGGTGTTTTAAAAATACCATCAATTAAATTGACTGTAACAGCATATGATGGGGATACTTATGCAGCAATGAAAAAAGGTATTGGACACATTTCTTCTACTTCTACATGGAATGGCAATGCTGGTTTTGTCGGACATAACAGAGGTTCCAGCGGTTATTTTCAGAAATTAAAAAATGTTTCGGAAGGCGATGAAATCACATACACTACTATACTTGGCACAAGAAACTATATTGTGCAGTCTGTTAGTAGAATATCTGAAACAGATTGGTCAAAATTAGAATACACCAATGACAACCGTTTAACACTAATAACTTGTGTGGAAGATGTGCCAAATCAAAGACTTTGTGTGCAAGCAGTAGAAAAAAGATAGGAGCGATAAAATGAAGGAATTAAAAGTATTACAGCAACAACAAATATTAGGTAAACCGTTTACACTATATGGTGATTTTGAAAATCCCTTATTTTTAGCAAAAGAAGTAGCAGAATGGATAGAACATAGCAATCCAAGAATGATGTTGCAAGCTGTTGACGATGACGAAAAGGGAGTAAACATTGCTTACACCCTTGGCGGAAATCAAGAAGCATGGTTTTTAACAGAATATGGTGTGTATGAGGTGTTAATGCAAAGCAGAAAACCCATTGCAAAACAATTTAAAAAAGAAGTCAAAGCGGTTTTAAAATCCATTCGAAAATATGGTATTTATATGACATCGGAAACATTAGAGCAGGCAATATTAAATCCAGACACTGTAATACAGTTAGTGGAAACTTTAAAACAGGAAAAGGAAGAAAAGGAGCAGTTAAAAACAGAAAATCTAAAACAAAGACAACTGATAGGAGAACTCAAACCCAAAGCAGATTATACCGATACCATATTAAAAAGCAAAAAACTGGTCACTATCACACAGATTGCAAAAGACTATGGCATGAGCGGTGTAGAAATGAACAAGTTATTACATACATTGAATGTGCAATATAAGCAAGGCGGACAATGGTTATTGTATAAAAAGTATCACGATAAAGGCTATGTTCATTCCGAAACATTTTGCTTTGAATATTCCAATGGCAAAAAAGATAGCAAAATGCTCACAAAATGGACACAAAAAGGCAGACTGTTTTTATATGACCTGTTAAAACAGCAAGAAATATTGCCTTTGATAGAACAAGAAGAAACGATATTATGAGAGGAGATAAGCGTATGAACGAAAAATTCAACAGCAGTATGACAAAAAGGTTATTGTCATTTTTTCTAGCTTTGTTATTTTTGCTGTCCTCATTTGTAGAAGCATTTGCAGGTACTTCACTGGAAAATGCTTTAAACAAAGTCCATCTTTATGTCAAAGAGGGCAAAGGACAGCAATTATTGACTTGGAAAGGTGTGATTGACGCAGATAACTTTGCACCAGCAATAATTGTGTATCGTTCAGAGGACGGCAACGAATATCCGGCATATTGTGCCAATCCTAACAGACCAGGTGTAGAAGATTTAATTGCAAAAAGTTACGATGTTGACGTAGATAAGTTAGATACCGACCCTCATGTATGGGGCGTTATTACAAACGGCTACCCTTACAAAACTCCTCAAGAATTGGGACTTTCTACAGAGTATCAGGCTTATTATGCTACAAAAATGGCAGTTTGGGCAACAGTTCATGCCAATTACAGCAACTTAAATGACTGGAAAGCAAACGGCTCACACAATCAGCCTGTAGAAGCAGCCATGAAAAATTTAGTAGCAAAAGGGAAAGCAAATGATGTCGTATATGCTACATGGCTTGCAGTCAATCCCAAAACACAAAAAGCGGAAGTAGACAGTATTGACAGCAATTACTATTCACAGGAATTTGAAATCAAATCCAATGTAAAAATAGATAGTTTTAAAATTGTATTTGATGGAAATGTACCAGAAGGTGTAAAAGCAACAAACTTGCAAAATGAAGAACAGGAAACATTCAGCGGTGACACAAATGCAATTAAAGTGTTGATTCCTAAAAAAGATGGCGGAGAACAAAAAGGGACATTCAATGTCATTGCAAAAGGGAAATTGGAAAATAAAGCTGTTATGTTTGGAATATCTCACAGCGGTAAAAAACAAGATTATTATGTTGCACCCATACCATTTTATAATGGGGATTCCATTGGAAAAGTGACTTATTATGCAGATGGCACAACTCCCCCACCAGATGAACCCAAGGAGCCAGATAATCCAGACCAACCTGACACACCAAACACACCCGATATACCAGAACCAGGAAAAGGATTGCAGATAGTAAAAGTCAAAGCAGGTACAACACAAGGACTTTCTGGTGCAGTATTTCGATTGACAGATGCTGATGATGGTATCATTGGGGATTATGTGACAAATGAACAAGGAGAAATTTCTATACCAGATTTAGCGGTTGGTGCTTATTATGTAGAAGAAATCGTTCCACCAGAGGGATATGTATTAGATAAAAACAATCATAAAGATTTTGTTATCAATACGGTTGACCCTGTAATTATCACATTTGCCAATGAAGAAATGGCAGAATTAGAAGTCAAAAAAGTAGATGCTGATACAGGAGAACCATTGAGTGGTGCAAGTATACGAGTTGCTTATGATGGTGGAAGTGATTCTTATGATGTTTATACCAATGACGCAGGCACAGCAACATTATCTCATTTAAAAAGCGGTACATACACTGTAACAGAAATCACTGCACCAGATGGGTATTTGTTAGATACCACTCCTCAAAGTATCAAATTAGAGGCAGGCAAAAAAGCGACAATTACAGTAAAAAATAAAGCAAAACCGGGACTTTTGATTAAAAAATATGATGAAGATACTGGTATGCCTTTGGAAAAAGCAGAGTTTTCTGTAAAGAAAAAAGACGGCTCTATTGTATATGAAGGTATGACAGATAAATCTGGGCAGATAAAAATAGAAAATTTAGAGCCAGATTGGTATACCATTACAGAGCTTGCACCACCAAAGGGCTATTTGATAGCAACAGAAAGTAAAGAGGTTAAATTAGAGCCTAACAAAGTCACAGAAATTAAATTTGACAACAGGTTAAGACCAGCATTACAGATTATGAAAATAGATAGTCAAACAGGGGAAGCATTAAAAGGTGCAGTATTTAAAGTAGTGAAAACGGAGGACAGTACGGAATCTGAATATACTACAGATGATACAGGAACAATACTTTTACAGGATTTAGACGAAGCGATTTACACTGTTACAGAAGTAAAAGCTCCTGATGGCTATTTGTTAGATGAGCAATACAAAGATATTCAATTAGAATGGGGAAAAACAAAAACACTTGTATTTGAAAATAAAGCAAGACCAGCTCTTGAAATACTCAAAATAGATGAGGCAACTAAAAAACCACTTGCTGGGGCAAAATTCAAAGTCACAAGTACAGAAGGAAATACCACATCAGAATATATTACAGATAACACTGGAAAAATATTGATTGAAAATCTCAATGCGGAAATCTATACCATAGAAGAAATCGTTGCTCCTGATGGCTATTTATTAGAAGAACAACACAAAGATGTAGAACTGGAATGGGGTAAAACAAAGCAAGTCGTATTTACAAACAAAAAACGCCCTTCCCTTGAGATATTGAAAGTGGATGAGGCGACTAAAAAGCCACTTGCTGGGGCAAAATTCAAAGTTACAAGCACAGAAGGCAACACTACATCAGAATATATTACAGATGATACTGGTAAAATACTGATTGAAAATCTCAATGCCGAAATCTACACCATAGAAGAAATCGTTGCTCCTGATGGCTATTTATTAGAAGAACAACACAAAGATGTAGAACTGGAATGGGGTAAAACAAAGCAAGTCGTATTTACAAACAAAAAACGCCCTTCCCTTGAGATATTGAAAGTGGATGAGGCGACTAAAAAGCCACTTGCTGGGGCAAAATTCAAAGTTACAAGCA
>CAJTZO010000048.1 GCA_910583755.1 uncultured Clostridia bacterium | reverse complement strand
AGTTAATTTTAAAGTACAACAACGAAATCGAAAAGGCAAAAAAACAAAAAATGAAATGTTTGGAAGTGCTTTTTAAATTTGGAGAAAACAAGCAGCAAGAAACAGCAGAAAGCAGCATTAACATTTATTTACCAAGCAATGACAGAGGGTGAAGGCATGGAAATCAGACCACAAAAAGGACCACAGGAACAATTTTTATCTTGTAATGCTGATATTTGTATTTATGGCGGTGCAGCAGGAGGGGGTAAAACCTTCGCTTTGCTTTTAGAGCCTTTGCATTACATCAACAATGGAAAATTTGGTGCCGTTATCTTTCGTAAAAATAACAATCAGATTTTTGCAGAAAGTGGACTTTGGGACACTGCTTACAACATTTATCCTTTTTGTGGCGGAAAAGCAGTCAAAAGCCCGGTTTCGGTTTGGAGATTTCCCAGCGGAATGAAGGTTACTTTTAGTCATATCGAACTGGAAAAAGATGTTCTAAAATGGCAAGGTTCCCAGATTCCCTTATTGCTTTTTGATGAGTTGACCCATTTTAGCAAAAAGCAGTTTTTTTATATGTTATCCAGAAACCGCTCCACTTGTGGTGTAAAGCCTTATGTTAGGGCAACTTGCAATCCAGACAGTGAAAGTTGGGTTGCTGAATTTATTTCTTGGTGGTGGGACGAAAAAACAGGGTATCCGATTGCAGAAAGAAGTGGTAAAATTCGTTGGTTTATCCGAAGAAATGACGTATTACACTGGGCAGACAGAAAAGAAGAATTATGGCAAACATTCGAATTAAAAACACCGGAAGAAAAAGCAGAACCCAAATCAGTTACGTTTATTGCAAGCACTTTACAAGATAATCAAATCCTTTTGGAAAAAGACCCTAGTTATTTGGCAAATTTAAAAGCGCTTTCCATCGTAGAAAGAGAACGATTATTATATGGGAATTGGAAGATTAAGCCGGCAGCAGGGCTATATTTCCCAAGAAACAAGGCTAATTTGATAGAAGAAATCCCAAATGATGTCAGGCAATGGGTCAGAGCTTGGGATTTTGCAGCGACAGAGGACAGAAAAAATACCGATAATGGTGCAGCCTATACGGCTGGTGTGTTGATAGGAAAAAGGGAAAACGGAAGTTATATCATAGCTGATGTGATTAACAGGCGTATGAATGCGAGTGAAGTACGGGAAACCGTACACAACACAGCAAAAATAGATAAAAAGAACCATAAAAATGTGAAAATAAGGTTATCACAAGACCCCGGACAAGCCGGAAAAGACCAAGCAGAACAATATATGAAACTGCTTTCTGGGTTTCCTGTTACTATTGTAAGAGAATCTGGCAGTAAGGAAACCAGAGCAGAACCTTTTTCTGCGCAATGGATAGGGTTACAGGGAACAGAAAAAGGAAAAGTGTATGTGTTGCTTTCTGACTGGACAGAAAGCTATTTATCACAGTTGGAAAGCTTTCCAGAAAGCAAATATAAGGATATGGTGGATGCTTCTAGTAACGGCTTTGCAGAATTAACAAAGGGAACTACCACGATTGTACCACCTGTTTGTTTTGCGGATAGCGATAGAGAAAATGGTTGGATATAGGGAGGTGAAAAATTGGATATATTTGGAGAATATGGGCGCATAGGACAAAAGCGTTATGGTGGTGTATTTTTTGAAGAATTTTTGACAGAATTACAAGGGCAAAAAGGAATTGAGGCATACAAGGAAATGTCAGAAAATGATGATATCATAGGAGCAATGCTTTTTGCAATAGAAATGCTTATGCGTCAAGTAATATGGGATATAGAACCAGCAGGAAACACAAAAGCAGATAAAAACGCAGCAGAATTTGTGAAAAGTTGCATAAATGACATGGAACAGTCGTGGCAAGATACCATTTCTGAAATCATGTCTTTTTTAATTTATGGCTGGAGTTATCATGAAATCTGCTATAAAAGACGATTAGAAAACCAAAGCAAATATACAGATGGTTTGATAGGCTGGAAAAAATTCGCATTGCGTTCGCAAGATACCTTATACCGCTGGGAGTATGGAGAAAATGACAAATTGCTGGGAATGTCACAGATTGCACCGCCAGACTATATTGTCCGAACCATTCCCATTGAAAAAGCATTGCACTTTGTAACAAAAAGCAGAAAACAAAATCCAGAAGGGCGTTCTATTCTGAGAAACTGTTATACAGATTATTATTATAAAAAGCGTTTCCGGCAAATTGAAGGCATTGGCGTAGAAAGAGATTTAGCAGGATTACCCTTATTGCAGCCACCAGAAGGTGTAAACATTTGGGAAGATGACCCGGAAAGTATAAAGGCATTAGCCTATGCAGAAAAATTAGTCAAAAATATCAGGAGAGACGAAAAAGAAGGAATTGTATTACCTTATGGCTGGACGTTTAGTTTAGTAAATGGTGGCAGTAAAAGACAGTTTGAAATTGGAAATATCATAGAAAGAATTGACAATCGGATGGCAATGACCTGTATGGCGGATTTTGTGCTTTTGGGACACCAACAGACGGGTAGTTTTGCCCTTTCGAGCGACAAAACAAGGCTGTTTGCGGTAGCTATTGGTACTTATCTGGATATTATATGTGAAACCATCAATACACAGGCAATCCCAAAGCTAATGAAAGTGAATCAGAGCCATTTTAAAAAGATTAGTGGTATTCCAAAGTTAGTACATGGTGACATTGAAAAGCAAGATTTAACACAATTTGCAGACTATATTGTAAAAATGGCAAATGTGGGACTTTTAACATTAGACCAAAATTTGGAAAGAAAAATCAGAGAAATGGGAGGGTTGCCGGAAGCATTAGAAGGAACTGCCTATCCTCCAAAAGAGGAGGACAAAGAATGATATATTTTTATGGGGAAGTCAAAAAAGAACAACATAACTATCCTAAAGCAATCAAAGAATTAAGGGAAATGTTGGAGCAAGAACAGCCCGAACTGGAACAATATTTCCTGGAATTGTGGGACAATCAGCAAAAAGAAATCACAGCACAACAGTACATAGAAATGGTAAAAAAAGGTGGTTTGTCAAAGGAATTAGAAAAACAATTCTTAACATCTTATACAACTTTTGTATTAGGGAAAATGCTGGATAAAAAACAAATAGCAATGGAAACAGGCACAAAAGAGGTCAAAAACCCTCTTTTTTTATTTGACATGAAATATCACGAAACCAAAAAATGGATAGAAAAAAGTTGTGCAGAGCAGATAGTACAACTTACCAAAACACAAAAAGAAGCCATCAAATTAGTGATTGACAGGGCAGAAAAACTGGGCATTACAGCAGATGGCACAGCAGAATTATTGAAGCCACTCATAGGCTTGCACAAAGGACAAGTTGTAGCAAATGTAAATTACTATAATAGTATCAAACAGAATTTGCTAGAAACTCACCCCAAAATGAAAGAACAAGCAGCAGAGCAAAAAGCACTTGAAAAAGCAAAACAATATGCGAAAAAGCAAAAAGCATATAGGGCTATGACGATTGCTAGAACAGAATTAGCAGGAGCCTATAATGCTGGAGAATTTTATGGAATCAAGCAAGCACAAAAAGAGGGCTTGATGGGAAAAGTGAAAAAGTATGCTGTTTCTGCTGGGGATGGTAGGACCTGCAAAGGCTGTCGAGAGGTAGAAGGGCAGGAAGTAAAGCAAGAGGAGTATTTTGAAACACAATGGGGAAAAGTGTTGTTTCCACCCTTTCATACAAGTTGTCGGTGTGTGGTGGAGTATGAAGAAGTTTCAGAACCAGAAGGAATCACACCAAGACAGTATACAGATACACAACAAAATGATAATTATAGTACAAATGATGAATCAGACAGTTTTATGGATAGAGTGATTGGAAGAATCAGTGGAAAAGACAAAGAATTTATAGAAAATAGATTGAGAGAATTTGATAGCGGTTTAGAAACAATGCAGAATGAAACCATTAAACAACTTCTGATAGAAGCAAGAAATGATGTTAAATTCGTAAAATGGAATGAAAAAGGTTCAAGATTTAAAAGTAAGAAAAACACAATACTTTTAGGATACAATGCCACTGCTTCAACAATAACACATGAATTATTTCATAAAATAGACCATACTTATGGTATTTCTGAAAGTGGAATTTTGACGAATATAATGCAAAAAGACTATAAATATTTACAATATCTTTCAAAAACTTATGGAATATCAATAGAAGATATGTTATATTTAAAATATTCACATATTTTTGTAAGAAAAAATAAAGTAAAAGAACATTATGCTGGAATTTCTGATATATTGAATGGTATGTCAAAAGGAAAGATAAAATTAGGTTATATACACCCTGACCCAGATTATTGGAATAAACCATTTGCATTGGAAAAAGAAACATGGGCAAATTATGGTAGTATGATATATATACGAAATGAAGAAGTATGGATAACAGCTAACAATATTTTCCCAAATATAACAAAACAAGTAAATATTATATTAAAAAAGTTTGAGGAGGAATTAAAATGATAGATTGTACTGAAAAAATGACAAAAGAATTAAAGGAACTATTGCAGCAATATGAAAGTTTGTTTGGCTATGACCCACGTGGAGATTTGTCTTATGATTTAGGTTATGACTTAGAAAACGAAGAACATATTTATTATAAAGATTTTGTAGATGTATTAAAAAAATGCATCAAAAATAAAAAAGAAGTTTTTTATTATTGGAGATTAGACGATGATGATGACTTTTGAATAAGTACTATTTCCAAACTTCTATGCATATGCTATAATGGCATTAGAGGAGTTGATGTAGAAATGATGTGGAAAGGAAAAGTTACAGAAGAATTAAAAGAATTATATGTTAAATATGCAGAATTATTTGATGGTACATATCCAGATGAATGTGACGATATTTGCTATGATGTGGATTATGATGAATTTGTAGAATGTATCAAAAAATGTATCGAAAAGAAAAAAGAAATACTTACGCTCCTAAGGGAAGAAAGAGAAGAAGAACAAAAAAAAGCATTCAATATGTTAAATGAATTATATTTGCAATATGTTTCTGTATTTGGAGAACTTCCGGAGAATTATAAAGAAATTGAAGGCTATCAGAATTTAAGTGATGAGAAAAAGAAAAAGATGGAACACATAAGTTCAGAAGAACAAATACAATATGTTGAAAGAGCTATCAAACACAAAGAAAAAGATACTATATCAGATTGCATTGTATTTGTTATTAGAGAGTTCATCTCAGAGGTAACATTAGGTAGGAATTGGTAATGCTATAATTAACGCCTTCTGGCGTTTTTTTATTGTTTATTTTAGAAAAAGGGGTAGCAAAATGAACTTTGAAGTAAAAAAATCTGTTGATGACAAAAAACAGGTATTCGGCTGGGCAAATGTTGCTGAAGATGAGCAAGGCAATCTTTTAGAGGACTATCAAGGCGACAGTATCACAAGTGAAGAGTTAGAAAAAACCGCTTATGATTATGTGCTAAAGTTTCGGGATGCCGGAGAGCGACACAATCCCGCTTTGCGCAAAAAGGGCAAAATGATAGAAAGCATTGTATTTACCAAAGAAAAATTGCAGGCATTGGGCTTGCCAGAGGACAGCTTGCCCTGTGGCTGGTGGGTCGGTTTTCAGATAACAGATAATGATACATGGGAGAAAATCAAAAAAGGTGAATATAATATGTTTTCTATTGAGGGTATAGCAGAGGTAGAAAATGTAAATAAATCAGTGCAAGCAAAGAGCTTTTTAGAATGTTATCAGGATTTTTGTTGAAATATGAATTTTGATGTGATATAGTAATTGTAGCAGTCATGATGGAGTGGTTCCGCCCTCATATCAAAAGGGAGGGGGGTGGAGCTTATGGATACATACCAAGTATTAACTTTGTTGTTACTTTCTGGTAACTTCCTTTTAGCTTTACTTTCTTATCTCGATAAGAGAAAGTAATAAAAAACTACCCATCATAGCTCTGACAAAGCTAGGGTAGTTTTACTTAAACTTGGGCAACCATTCTGGTGACTGCCTCCCTTTTGTAAAATGATTATAACACAATAAAATATGTTTTGTAAAGCACTTGTTTTAATAGCAGGTGCTTTTTTTATACCAAAAAAGGAGTGTGAGGCATGGCAAAAAGATTAAAAAATGTGTTGGTGAATAGTGTGGATTTGTGCAAGCAGGGCGCCAATCAAAGGGCTTATATTTGCTTGAAAAAAAGTATGGAGGGAGAAAACGTGGATTTTAAAACAAGTATCATCCAAAATGTCTGCAAGGAATTACATATTACAATGGAAGATATTTACAAGGCATTAGAGGAGAAAAAAAGCCAGGAACAAAAAATTAAAAAAGCAATGGAAGATTCCTTATTAAGTGTGCTACAAGATAACAGTAAAACGGCAGAACAAAAAAGTGAACTTTTGCAAAAAAGTGTAAATGAATTTTTTAATACGGTTTACGACTTTGCAAAAGAAGAACAAGAAAGTGAAGCAGAAATCGAAACAGAACAGGAGGATGAAAACATGGATATCCATAAAATGACAGAGGAAGATAAGGCAGTTTATGAAGCATTAAAAAAGAAGTATGAACGAGAGGAGCAACCAGAACCTCAATCAAAACCAGAACAAAAAACACAATCGGAATTGCACCCAGAAGTCAAAAAGGCACTTGAAGAAGCAGAAACAGCAAAGCAAGAACTTGCAGAATTAAAAAAATCACTGGAATTAAAAGAGTTTGAAAGTATTGCAAAACAGTATGAAGTCATTGGAAAAAATACAGAAGAATTGGCAACAAAATTGTATGGATTAAAAAAATCAGATGAACAATCTTACAATGATTATATTGCTATGCTGGATGAAATGGTAGAAATGACACAGGCAAGCGGTATTTTTAAGGAATACGGCAGCAATAGAGCTGGAGCAGGTAACCAAAAACAACAGGCAGAACAAAGAATACAGGAATTGATGAAATCAGATAATTCCTTGACTTATGCACAGGCATTTACAAGGGTTTGTGAAGAAAGTACAGAATTAAAAAAGGCATTGGAATATTGAAAGGGTGAGTTTTGATGAATTATTTTGGAGCAAGTATTAACACAAGTTCTGTAGTTGCTGAAACAGTTGGTGCAGAATTGGAAAATGGTGCATTTTGTGCTGTAAAGTATGATAAAAATGGGAATGTAGTATTGTGTGACACAGTAGGAGAACTAACAGCAGGGATATTGTTACCAGAAACAACACAAAAAATATCTGCTGGGGAGGATGTAACAGTACAAATAAAGGACATTGGACTTTGCAAGGCTGGGGCAGAAATCAAAAAAGGGCAAGAGCTTATGACAGATGTACAAGGCAGAGTGATACCAGTAACAGCAGGTAAATTTGTAATAGGCTATGCTATGGCAAGTGCTACAGCAGAAAATGACATCATACAAGTAGATATTAGAAAATGCGGTTACAAAGCGTAAAGGAGAGGATAAGAAATGAAGGTAACACCAGAAAATGTAGTAAAATCAATCGCAACTGGAAACTGGAAACCCAATATGTATTTGACAAATATGTCTATCGCTTATTTGCAAAAACCGGAAAATGTTGCAAAAGGGTTACGGTTATTTCCAAGAGTGCCAGTCTTAACAGCAACAGGGCATTATTATAAATATGACAAGGCAACCCTTGCAAGGGATGATGTCAAAAGAAAACCAGCTTTTGGAAAAGTAGAACCTTCTATTATGGGAAATGACGAAGATACTTATAGCTGCAAAGTGGACCAGATTATCATGGGAATTGACCAAATTGTTTCACTCAATTATCAAAGGTCATCTGTACTGGGCGTAATAGACCCTAGAAAAGCAAAAACGATTGCAGCAACTGAAAAAATGAATACGCATTTAGATGTGATGTTTTCCAAGGCATTTTTTCAATCTGGAGTATGGCAGAATGAATTAGAGGGTGTGACAACAAGCCCTACTACAAAACAATTTTATCAATTCGACAATGACAATGCCGACCCCATTCAGCTATTTGACAGTCTTTGTGTAGAAATTCAGAGGGAAGGCAGAAGAAAGCCTAATAAATTAGCATTAGGAGTGGATACATTCACAGCATTAAAAT
The DNA here is from genome assembly GCA_910583755.1 of uncultured Clostridia bacterium. Classification (GTDB taxonomy): domain Bacteria; phylum Bacillota; class Clostridia; order Lachnospirales; family Anaerotignaceae; genus Coprocola. Next base: position 5,027 of record CAJTZO010000048.1, on the reverse strand, counting down.
CCAATGCCATGATATTGGAACGAGTAAAATTTGGAGGAAGTACCTTAAATCCTGCAACGGTTAATGAAAGGGCATTAGCGGAATTATTTGGATTGCAAGAAGTTGTAGTATTGGATAGTTCTTACAATACAGCAAAAATAGGACAAGCACCAAAAATGGAATTTATTTGTGATGCAAAAGGAGCCTTGCTGTTATATGCACCAGATACGCCACATCTTGATGAGCCATCTGCAGGATATACTTTTAGCTGGGACCCGCTGGGAAATGGTCAGCCAGTTGTATTTAGCCATTTTTTAGGAGAAAATGGTACTCATTCGGAATTTGTAGAGGGCTTATGTGCCTATGATATGAAAAAAACAGGGGATGATATGGCAGTTTATTTAAAAAATTGTGTTCGTTAGGAGGAAATCAAAATGAAACAATATATTGCACAAAAAGCAATGAAATTTGATAAAAGCTATTCCAAAGGGACAGAAATACCAAAAAATGTTATTGCTAAAGATATGCTAAATAAGTTATTAAGATGTGGGGCATTAGCAGAAATAGAAGTAGCAGAAACAAAAGTAGTAGAAACAGAAGTAGTAGAAACAGAGGACCAAAACAAAAGCCTAGAGGAAACAGAACAAACCAAAACAGTACAAAATAAAAAATCAAAAAAGGTTGATGGAGTATGACATATACCTATTGTCCAGAAAATATTGTAGAAAATGGCATTGACAAAATGCGCTTTGAATTGGGCGATACCCTGACAGAAGGCGGCGCAGATACCTGTGTGCTTTGTGATGAGGAATATACAGCAATGTTGGCACAGTCCAAAACATGGCAAAAAGCAAAATTGGAATGTTTAAAAGCCATTGTTATGAAGTTGTCTTATGAAGTGGATTATAAAGTAAGTGATATGAGTTTTAGTCTTTCTGACAGATACAAACATTTTAAGGCTATGCTGGAAGAACTGGAGAAAAAACAACAAGGAAATACATTTGTTTCAAAAGCAAATTCAGATGTCAAAGAAACAAAACCCTATTTTTATTTAGGAATGCAAGAAAATCCGAAAGCATGGTGATAACATGATACGATTCCGACCTGGACAACAATTAAAATTATTTTCTATTTACAGAAAAAAGGTGGAAATGGATACAAGAGGACGTGTGATTTACAGCAAAAACGAAAATTTAGAGTTTTTGGGAGAAATCAAAGGCTCTCTTTCTAGCATTAGCCAAAAAGAAAAATACCAACGGAAACAAATAGAACATCCTGCAACACATACCATTGTTGTAAAGGGAAAAACACAAGCACAACCAGAAGATATTTTACTGTATCATCATCAAAGATATGATGTGCAAAGAGTAGAAGAACCCGGTGAAATAAGGGTTTTTACAATATTGTACTGTAATAAAAGAAATGGGGTAGGTGAATATGGAATATCAGCAGGCAAAGAGGGAATTTGAAGTAACTGTCAACAAAACCATAGAAGAAATAGAACAAAAAGCTAAAAAAAGAGGATTTCAGGCCGCAAATGTATTGACAAATGAAGTCAAAAAAGTGCTTTCTGGGCAGCGTTCCGGACGAAATTATAAAGTCAAAGGGACTGGTGGAAAATCTAAAAAAAGCGGTATTGTATATACTGCTTCTGCACCTGGGGAACCTCCTGCATTACGATTTGGCACATTGCAAAAGTCTTTTAAAAGGCGGACTTATGCAGAACGAAATGGAAACGGTTTGATGGTTTATGCGGTAACAGAAAGTAATTTAAAAGTAAATGGTTATTTATTAGGAGAATTGCTTGAAAATGGTACAAAAAGGATTGCTCCAAGACCTTTTGTACAAAAGACAATTGAGGCAGCACTCCCGAAAATAAGACAAATCTTTGCAAGAAATTACAGAAATTCTGGAGGTTAATAGGTATGGTTGAAACACTTTTTTACAATGTTTTAAAAGAAAATGAAACGCTAAAAAAAGAATTAGCCTCTTATCAGAGGGAACCAGCCATTTTTTATCAGATGTTGCCACATGATATGTTAGAAAATTGGAAAGAAAGTTTTCCAAGAATGATATACAACATAGAATGGCGGTATCATGCAGAACGAAAAACAGATGGCAACATGGCAATTGATATTTATTGCACCAATGAAAATGAAAAAGCTCCAGAGGATATTGCAAAAGAAGTGGTTGCATTATTCGAGGGGCTTTTTTTGACGGAAAAAACAGATACCTATTGTGCGGTATGGGACAGAACAGACAGCTTTGAATTAGAGGAAGGAGAGCCAGTTGTATTTGGTGTAAGAATCTATTTTGATGTATACCATTTTTCAAAACAAGAAGGTGTTTCTCCCTGTCCTGTATGGGCAATGAATCAATTTATCAAAGAGTATCAGCCAAACTGTATTTTATTAGGACATGATAAGGTAAGTGAAAAGTTATATGCTACTGCAAAAAATCCGATTGTATTTGTAAAAAAAGAAAGTAGTAAAAATAGTAAAACAAGTTATGCTATGGCATGGATGAAAAGCACCTTACATCTTTCGGTTGTATCTTCTGACATAGAAGATACAAGAAAGTGGATAACAGCAATCTACAGAGACATTGCCATAGAGGGAGAAACCATAATGCAAAATGGTTCACCTTTTTTGGTTATGGATTTACAAGAAAATACAGCAAATGCGCCTTTTATGGGACAGATTACTGTAACAGGACAATATGGCATATTAAGAAAAGAGAAAGAGAAAATAAAATTAAATCATGCAATATTTAAGGGAACCCATTAGGGACTTTGTCCCTAAAACCCTATTCACTTTCTTAAAAGAAAGTGAAACAAAGAACTTTACTATAGCCATCAAGTTGACGCTTGAGGCTGAAAAAGCAAAAAAATAAGAATGGAGTTGTAGTATATGGAGAAAAAAGAAATAGAGCAAAAAAAACAGGAAAGCAAAATAAAACAGGAAAGCAGGCAGCAAGAATATACTGTTGAAGAATATGTAAAAGTAGCAGAAAGTTTATTTTCCACAAAACCGGAATGTGTATCCGCAGCCTTTGCCTTTGCTGGTGTAAAAAAAGCAACACAGGAAGAAGCAAAAAAATTGTAACAACATTTTTAAAAATGGAGGTGTAATAGATGGGTATTTTTTTTACAGTAGGAGAAAAGAAAAAGCGTCCTGGCGTTTATCAAAGGTATGAAAATGTAGGTGGGGTATCCATTGCAGGCGCAACAGATGGCATTGTAGCATGTTGTATTCGTTCCAACTGGGGCGAATTGGGAAAAGTACATACGTTTGAAAGTATTGAAGCTGCAAAGATAGCGTTAGGAAATGGTGGTGAAGATGGCACCGTTTCCCTGTTAACAGAAATTTTTACAGGTGGTGCTAAAAAAGTATATTGTGTTCGCTTGGGTTCCGGTGGCACAAAGGGCAGTATGAAATTGTTAGATACAACTGGTACAGAGGCAGTGCAGATGACAGCAAAAAGCGAAGGAGACAGGCAGCTTAGCTATTTAATAAGAAAAGTATTAGGGGATGAAGCTACAAAGGAAATGCTTGTTTTGGAAGGTACACTGGAATTAGAAAGAATTACATTTCTTACAGGAGAAAATGAAATCGAAAACTTTTTAAAAGCTGCTAAACAATCCAAGTATTTTATCTTTTCCAAAACAGAAACCTGTACCACTACAGCAGAATTGGCAGAGGTAGGGCAAACAGATTTTGTGGTAGGAACCAATCCCAGTATTACCAATGAAAATTATTCCAATGCGTTTACCTTGTTAGAGCCCTATGTGTTTAATACTATTTGTATTGATACGGAAAATGTAGCAGTACATACCCTTTTAACAGCCTATCTCCAAAAAATATACCAAAATGGCAATATTTTGCCCTTTGCTGTGATTGCAGAGTCTACAAGTGTACCATTTGAAACAAGACTAGCCCATGCAAGAGCAATCAATTCTTATAATGTTGTTTATGTGGGTGGCGGTGCGATTGACACATTAGGACAAGCATTAGAAGGAATACGGGCAGCGGCAAGAATTGCAGGTATGGTCGCGTCAACACCATCCAATCAGAGTTTAACCCATAAAGTGGTTTCTGGTATGACAGATGTCTTAGAAATGCTGACCAATAGCCAATATGAACAAACCATTGATGCAGGAATGTTGACTTTTAGCACTTCATCGGCTGGAAATGTATGGATTGAAAGTGCTATCACGACATTAAATATGCCACAAGGGGAAGATGATGAGGGTTGGAAAAAAATTAAAAGAACAAAAATCAGAAAAGAATTAATGAATAGAGCTTCTGCAACGGTAGAGCCGCTGATTGGAAATATCAACAATGATGATGATGGTAGAGCCACAGTGTTAATTGCCATCGGAAAATTATTGCAGCTTATGTTTGTGGAAGGAAAATTGTTAGAAGGTGGGTCTATTGAAGTGGACAAAGATAATTTACCAGAAGGTGACAGTGCATGGTTTAACATCTATGCAGATGATATTGACAGTTTGGAAAAAATGTATTTTGTCTATAAATTCAGATATTCCCCAAATCTATAAAAGGAGTGAAATTGTATGTTAAACCAGCAGTCTATTTTAGACACAACAAAACTGATAACAGGGAAAGACGGTCAGCTTTTTGTAACACAAAAAGATGGCACACAATTATTTTTAGCAGAAGTAGATACTTTTACTGCGCAATTAAATCAAAACAATGTAGATTATCAACCAGTTGGCTCTGCTTTGGTGTATGCTGTACCAACTGGATATAGTGTTACTTTAACCTTAACAGAAGCAGTCGTCAGAGATGATGTAATGATTGAAAAATTTCTGGATGATATTAAACAAGGCTATGTTCCTGTATTCGATTTTCAAGGAAAATTAAGAAGGCGTGATGGGCAGTCCTCCAGACATATTTATAAAAATTGTTTGCCAGATGGTACAGTAGATTTGATGAATCTAACACCTGGCGATATTATTAAAAGAAATTGGAGTTTTAGAGTTAATGCAATTCCAGAATATTTAGAAGGTTTTCGATATGAAGAATAAG
>CAJTZO010000047.1 GCA_910583755.1 uncultured Clostridia bacterium | reverse complement strand
TGGGTTTCACCCACACCCACCAACTTTTTTTTAAAAAAGTTGGACAAAAAACTTTTATGGAAAAACTAACGTTTTTCCTTATAAAATTAACATTTTTAGCGAAACGTTAGTTTCGCATTAAAGTTCTTTGAGGAGTTTGAGGGCTAGCCCTCAAGGTTTTTTGACAAGCTGAGAAACAATAGTTTCTATCTCCTTTCTTGTTCACTTTATTTAGTATACTATGTTTTTGGGGAAAAGCAAATAATTTGGAGGAATTTGAAAATGAAAATAAAATCAATTTTTACAAAACAGCTTTTACTCTATGTTGGAACGCTTCTTGCTAGTTTTATACTGCTAGGTATGGTATTATCCTTAGTATATACACAACATTATATGGATGAAACAAAAGAAGATTTAATCAATCAAGGGATGAAAATCTCGAAAGAGTATAAAAGGGCATATTTTACAGGAGACTTAAGTAATTTAGCTTATGAATTACAAGTTCTGGAAGATTATATGTCAGCAAGTATATTTTTTATTGATAAAAATGGTGTTGTAGTATTAGCTTCACCAGGAATTGATGATGCTTGGATTGGACAGACCATTACCAATCAAAATGTGATGGATAGTGTATTAGATGGACAAATTGTATCATTGGAAGGAAAAATCAATGGAATGTTTGATGACCCTGTATTAACAGTAGGATACCCTTTACAAACAGAACAGATTGCAGGTATTTTTATGTGTACTTCTATGCTGGAAATAGAACGTTCTTTGCAAGGAATGTATCAAATGGGCTTTTTTATTTTGACTGCAATTATGGGAATTGGAATGATATTTGTTTATATTTTTAGTAAAAGAATTAGTAGCCCACTTTTGCAGATGAATGAGGCAGCAAAGGTAATTGCAGGGGGGAATTTTGAACAAAGAGTTGAAATTAACAGTGAGGATGAAGTAGGACAATTAGCAGAAAGCTTTAATCATATGGCAGAAAGTTTGGATAAATATGAAAAAGTAAGAAGGGATTTTATTGCGAATGTTTCCCATGATTTACGTTCCCCTTTAACCTCCATACAGGGCTTTTTAGGTGCCATATTAGATGGAACCATACCCCATGAAAAACAAGAACATTATTTGAATATTGTTTTAGAAGAAACCAAAAGGTTGACAAAATTAACCAATGATATTGTAGAATTAAGTAGAGCACAAACAAGTACCATTACATTAGAAAAAACACGTTTTAATATTAATGATTTAATCCGAGAAAGCATTGAACGTTTAGAACCACAGCTACAACAAAAAGATATTAAAATTGATGCTATTTTTGCAGAAAAAGAAACCTTTGTAGAAGCAGATGAAGATAAAATTGCACGTGTTATTTATAATCTAGTAGATAATGCCATTAAGTTTTCTACTGAAGGGAAAAGGATAGAAATTGAAACAGCGTTAAAAGAGAATAAAAAGTTATTGGTTAGTGTAAAAGACTATGGGAAGGGAATTAATGAAGAAGATGTAAAATATGTTTTTGATAGATTTTATAAAGTAGATAGTTCACGTGGAAAAGATAAAACAGGAAGTGGTTTAGGGCTTTCCATTGTAAGAGAATTTTTATTAGCGCATGGAGAAAATATTGGTGTAAAAAGTGAAAAAGGGAAAGGAACAACTTTTTTGTTTTCTTTGAAATTGGCAGATAAAAAACCTTGAGATAAAAATTTTTTTGCTGTGTTGTTAACGATTCACTAGGCACTTGCTCTGTAACAACCAAAGTAAAGTGTAAATTTGGAGGAACTTTTTCTTTTGAGAAAAGTTCCTCCAGAAATTTTTGACTTTTGTCAAGTTTATGATAAGGTAACTATTTTAAATTTCCACTTGATTCTTTTCATGATATTCTACTACCAAATCAGCTAATGTAGTGTTATCTACCACATCATCAACAGCAGTTTTAATTTTTTGCCATAGGGAAAGAGAAGCACAAACATCAGCACGTTTGCAGTTTGGATGTTCTAAGCAGTCTACAGGGGAAAGAGAACCTTCTAGTGTACGCAAAATATCACCCACTGTAATATCAGAAGGTTCTTTAATCAAAGTATATCCTCCTTGTGCGCCTCGAAAACTTTTTACAAATCCTGCTTTCATAAGAGGATTAATAATTTGTTCTAAATATTTTTCAGAAATTTCTTGTTGTTGTGCAATCATTTTTAGGGGAATATGTCCTACCTGTTTATATTGTAATGCTAAACAAAGCATAAGACGGATGCCATAACGACCTTTTGTAGATATTTTCATGTCTTTTCTCCATTTCATGTTTTAGATTTATAAAGTATGTTACAAATTTTGTTATATTGCAATCCTATAAAATAGATTAGATTTCTGTTTCTTCCCAACCTTTACAAACATCAATCCATTTTTCACATTTTCCATATTCAAATAATTCATCACAAGTGAGTTCAATCGCAGAGTTACTGCTGCCAGCAGCAGGAAATACAGTTGTAAAACGCTTTAAAGAAACATCTACATATGTTTTCACTGTTTCAGGTACAGCAAAAGGACAAACACCACCAATAGCATGTCCTGTCAAGTCAAGTGTTTTATCAGGAGAAAGCATACTTGCTTTCATAGAAAATTCTGCCTTGAATTTTTTGTTGTCTATTTTTGCATCTCCAGCAGTAGCAATTAAAATACAACTATCACCAGATTGAAATGCTAATGTTTTGGTAATACGAGCAGGAATAACATGTGCTGCTTCTGCTGCTAATTCGACGGTGGCAGAAGATGTTTCAAATTCAATTACATCTTTTTCTCTCCCAAATTGTTCAAAATATGCTTTTACTTTTTCGATAGACATAATAAAATACTTCCTTCCTATAGATAATATGAATGACATTGTTGTTTCAGTGCTTGCCAATAAGCGTAAGGGATATTCAAATTATTTTTTCCTACTCCAAGTTGTACATTAGGACGATTTGCACCATGAAAATCACTGCCCCCACTATAGAATAAACCAACTTTATCAGCTATTTGCATTATTTTGTTACGTTGTTCTGTGGAATAAGAAGAATATTGTACTTCTATGGCAGTAAGACCATCTCTTTTGAGTTCTTCTGCAAGTAGTTCTATTTGTGCATCATCCATATAATATAATGTTGGATGTGCCAATACAGCAACACCACCTGCTTTTTGTATGGTTTCAATACAAAGCTTTGGAGTTAAAATTTCTCTTTCTACATAGGCAGGCTTATTTGCAGAAAGATATTTGTCAAATGCTTCTTTTGTTGTTTTGACAATTTTTTTGCGGACTAAAACATTAGCAAAATGTGCTCTTGTTACGATATTTCCACCAGCATTTTGCTGTATTTCTTCATAAGAAATAGGAAATCCTAGTTTGTTTAGTGCAGAAACCATTTTCTGATTTCGAGTTTCTCGAGCGGTCACAATAGCATTCATTTGTTCTTGCAAGACACTTGCATCAGGAGAAAATCCCAGTCCAACAATATGAATTTCTTGTTCGCCAAAACGATGATATTGTGCTGCAAATTCAATCCCTGTAATGGTTTCTATTTGATAGGTTTGACCAGCTTGTTGAAAGAATGCTAAACCATCTATGGTATCATGGTCTGTTAAAGCAATGGCTTGTAATCCTCTTTTTTTTGCCTCTATCACAAGACCTTCCGGAGAAAAAGTACCATCAGAATAGTAAGAATGAGTATGAAGGTCTATCATATGCCTTCCTTCTTTCTAAAATTATCAATTTAAAATAGTGTAACATTTTTTGATACTTTTTTCAATCATATTCTTTTTTTGCCTATCATAAAATAGTAGAAAAATGGGAGGGAACATTGTGGAAAAAAAAGAAAAAAAACAAAACATAAAAAAAAGAGAAGCAGTAAAAAAGGAAATCGGGGACAGTCAAATATTATGTATGCTAAAGGGTATGATAATAGCTTATGCTATCACTTGTATTATTTTTATTACATATGGTATTCTTTTAACTTATACAGATGTAACGGAGGAAAAAATACCTTTAGTAGCATTATGTTGTACCGTAATCTCTGCTGGGATTGCAGGCTTTGACTGGGCAAGATGTGCCAAAGCAAGAGGAATTTTATGGGGAATACTAGCAGGTATTACATACGGTGTGATATTATTTTTATTAGATGGGGTAGCAGGTAGCGGATTTGGCATTATGGGTTCTAAAGGTTTGATGTTACTTTTAGCAGCAGCAGGTGGTGGTGTAGGTGGTATATTAGGAATCAATATGAAAAAATAAAAGATATAAGACCTTGAGAATTTTTTTCTAAAACTTTATAAATTTTTTGAAAAAAACTAAAACAGAAATTCAGTATATCAATAAAGTCTTTTTTGTGGGTTTCACCCACACCCACCAACTTTTTTAAAAAAAAGTTGGACAAAAAACTTTAGTGAAATGTTAGTTTCGCATTCAGGTTCCTTGATTTTTCTTTCAAGAAAGAATTAGGCGTTAAACCTCAAGGTTTATTAACAAGCTGAATTTTTCGTATTGAAACTTTGTTATTCCTAGTATTTAATTTTTCATTTTGAATAGAATAAGCCTTTCCAATGGGATTCTGTTGCTGTTTTGCAAAGGATTTTGTTCAATATTTGTGTGTAATTGTTAAAGTTCTTTGCTAAACTTTCTTTCAAGGAAGCGAAAGAAAACAAAAAAATTTTAAGATTACTATTTTCAAATAGAATATTTCATGCTATAATGATACAAATTTATAAAAATTTTAAGGGAGGATTATTGCATGAAACATATAAAAACATTAAATACAAAAATGTTGAAAAAAACAATCGCAACTGGTGGCTGTGGAGAATGTCAAACTTCTTGTCAGTCAGCTTGTAAAACATCTTGTACCGTAGCAAATCAGTCCTGTGAACAAAAATAATCAAGAGTCATTCAAGAAGGCTGTTTTCCATGATAGAAAATAGCCTTTCTTTTTATGTGATAATAAAAATAATAGAGGAGGAAAAACAAATGATACATAAATTTCGCCAAAATGGTGTAAATATTGTAATAGATGTCAATAGTGGTGCTATCCATGTCGTAGATGATATTGTTTATGATTTAGCAGATAGTTGGAAAGAAGTGCCTAAAAATGCTTTGCAGTTAAAATTTCCTCAATATGATATGGAACAAATAGAGGAAGCAATAGAAGAATTATCTATTTTAGAAAAAGAAGGTATGCTTTATACAGAAGATGATTATGCGCAAGTATTACCTATGTTGGACAAGCATGACACTGTTGTAAAAGCACTTTGCCTTCATGTAGCACATGACTGCAATTTAAAATGTCAATATTGCTTTGCAGAAGAAGGAGAATATCATGGAAAAAGAGAATTGATGAGTGTAGAAGTAGGAAAAAAAGCACTTGATTTTTTAGTAGAGCATTCTGGTTCTCGCAAAAATTTAGAAGTGGATTTTTTTGGCGGAGAACCATTGATGAATTTTGATGTTGTCAAAGAGATTGTGGCATATGGTAGAGAATTAGAAAAAGAACATCAAAAATTATTTCGTTTTACCATTACCACAAATGGTATTTTATTAGATGAAGAAAAACAGCAATTTATCAATGAAAATATGCATAATTTAGTATTAAGTTTAGATGGCAGAAAAGAAATCAACGATAACATGCGACCACGTGCTGGTGGACAAGGTAGTTATGATGTGATTGTGCCAAAATTTCAAAAGGCAGCAGAAAGCAGAAAGCAAACGGATTATTATATTAGAGGAACTTTTACAAAATATAATCTTGATTTTTGTCAAGATGTTCTTCATATGGCAGACTTAGGCTTTCAGCAAATTTCTGTAGAGCCAGTGGTAGCAGAGCAAAATATGCCATATGCCATTACCGAAAAAGAACTACCACAAATTTATGAGGAATATGAAAAATTAGCAAAAGAAGTATATGAAAGAAATAAAAAAGGAAATGGATTTCATTTTTTCCACTTTAATATTGATTTAAGTGGTGGACCTTGTGTGATGAAACGTTTGGTAGGGTGTGGTTCTGGTACAGAATATCTTGCAGTTACACCATCTGGAGAGTTATACCCTTGTCATCAGTTTGTAGGAATGCCAGAGTTTAGAATGGGTACGGTGTATGAAGGTGTTGTAAACCAAGAACAAAGGAAAGCTTTTTCAAAGTGCAATGTATATGCGAAAGAAGAATGCAAAGAGTGTTGGGCAAAATTTTATTGCAGTGGTGGCTGTGCAGCAAATGCTTATCAGGAAAATGGCGATATTTTAAAACCTTATGAAATTGGTTGTAAAATGCAGCGTAAAAGAATAGAATGTGCCATTATGATAAAAGCAAAAGAATTACTGGATGACACTGACACACTTTCTTAAAAAAAGCTTAGCAAGGAACTTTTGTACAAAATTTTGTTTTGCTACTTGATTAAAGAAGTTAAGTAATAACAAAAACCTATCGAAAAGGTGAATTTTATTTGAGATAAAAAATTTAAAATGGAAAAAACAAAGTTTTTCCATAAAAGCTTTTGGGCATTTGAGGATAACACCCTCAAGGTTTTAAAAAAGGAGGTTTTTCTTTATGAAAGGAAAGGGCAGTTTAATGCTCTGTATTATGTTGATATTGGCAGGTGCTTTGGCGTTTGTTTCTTATCAAGGAATTGGCGAAAAGAAACAAGGCAGTGTTTGGAATATTAAACAAGGCTTGGATTTAAGCGGTGGTGTGCAAATATTATATGAAGCTGATAAAGAAAATGTAACAGAGGAAGAAATGGCTGCGGCTGTTTCCTTGATACAAGGAAGATTGGACTGGAATAACTGGACAGAAGCGGAAGTTGCAAAAGAAGGAGAAAAACGCTTAAGGGTTGATATTCCGGGTGTGGAAAATGCAGAAGAAGCGATTAAAGAAATTGGACAAACAGCACAGTTATCTTTTATAGATGAAACAGGAAAAGTGCTTTTAACTGGTGATATGGTAGCGGATGCAAGAAAACAAGTGGGACAAGTTTCACAGCAAGGCGTTTCAGAACCTTATGTTTCTTTAGAGTTTACGGCAGAAGGAAAGCAACTTTTTGCAGAAGCAACTAAAAATAATATTGGGAAACCTATTGCTATTGTCTTAGATGATGAAATTGTCAGTGCACCTGTTGTAAATGCAGAAATTACAGATGGCAATGCCATGATTACAGGACATTTTACACCAGAAGAAGCAGAAAAAACAGCCTCTTTGATTCGAGCAGGTTCTTTACCTTTTAACTTAAATATTTTAAAAATGGAAAATGTTGGCGCACGTTTAGGTGCAGATGCCCTTTCTACAGGTTTAAAAGCAGGTATAATAGGGATTTGTATTGTATTATTATTTATGTTAATTATTTATAAAGCATTAGGTTTTGCAGCGGATTGGGCACTTGTAATTTATGTAGGACTAGAATTGGTAGCATTAAGTATATTACATGTGACTTTGACATTACCAGGAATTGCAGGTATTGTGCTTTCTGTGGGAATGGCAGTAGATGCCAATGTAGTTATTTTTGAAAGAATGAAGGAAGAATTGATAGCAGGGCATTCCTTACGGGTATCTGTTCATAATGGCTTTTCAAGAGCGTTACCAGCCATTATTGATGGCAATGTGACAACATTAATTGCAGCAATAGTATTGTTTTGGCTGGGCACAGGAACAGTAAAAGGCTTTGCACAAACTTTAATGATAGGAATTATCATTTCTATGTTTACTGCAATCTTTATTACAAGAATGATATTACAAGGTATGATATATGTTGGCATTAACAATCCCAAATATTATGGATTGCGTACAAAGTAAGGAGGCAAAAATAATGAAAATCGTAGAAAACAGATTCAAATTTTTTGCGGTGTCGATTGTAATTATTTTAGCCGGCATCGTTACCATGATAATCAATAGCAGTGCAGGAAAAGGAATGTTTAATTTTGGAATTGAATTTACTGGTGGTACCTCGATGAGCGTACAAGTAGGAGAAGATTTTTCCAATGATGACATTACCCATATTATTGAGGAAGTGACAGGACAAAAAAGTCCACAAGTACAAAGAATTATCGGAACAGATAGCGTTTCTATTAAAATGCAATCCATTGATGGAGATATGAGAACAAAACTGTCTGATAGTATCAAACAAAAATATACAAATGCAGTGATTGATTCTATTGTAGATGTTTCTGCAACGGTAAGCCAAGAAATGCAAATGACAGCAATAAAAGCAGTTTTGATTGCTTGTATTTGTATGTTGATTTATATTTCCATCCGATTTAAAGATGTGCGTGCAGGTGGTAGTGCGATTATTGCTTTGGTTCATGATGTTTTGATTGTAATGACTTGCTATGCTATTTTTCGAATTCCTGTAGATAATGCGTTTATAGCAGTGCTTTTGACAATATTAGGATATTCAATTAATTCCACGATTGTTATTTTTGATAGAATCAGAGAAAATGGACCAAAATTTAGAAAGCATCAAACAGCAGAAAAAATCAATAAAAGTATTAGTCAAACTTTGGGACGTTCTATTAATACTACATTAACAACGCTGTTTACGATTGGCGCAATTTATATTTTGGGGGTACAATCTATTAAAGATTTTTCTTTACCTATGATAGTTGGCATTATTGCAGGTGCGTATTCTTCTATTTTCGTTTCTGGTTCTGTGTGGTATTTGCTTCTGCCAAAAAGCGAAAAACAATAAAAATCGCTTTCTTAAAAAAAGCTTAGCAAAGAATTTTGATGACAAGTTCATGGAATTTGAACAAAGAACAAACTGACAGACGTATTTTGCGTCTGTTTCTTTTGTTATAAATATTGGAGGAAGAAAAAATGAATCAGGAGATGAACATAGAAAAAGTAATCGGATATATTAAAAAACGTCCTTGTATGTATATTGGAGAATTAAATTTTAATTATTTGCATCAATTTTTAGGCGGCTTTTTATATTATGCTTTTTCTACTCAAAGAGCGGATGAAATAGACAAAGGATTTCAAGATGAATTTCATGACTGGACTAGAAAATGGCTAGAAAAAAACGAAAAGATTTTTTTTACTGTAAGTGTAGGTTATGATTTTTATATTCAAAGTATTTGTGAAACACAACAAGAATGCTTTGATTTATTTTTTAAATTATGTGACATTTTTTTTAAGGAACTACATGATAGAATAGATTAAAAAGGGGGCATTTTTTTGGAAAGTCGATGGACACAAAAAAGAATCAAAGTTGATATACAAAAAATGTCAGAGGTACTCCACATTAGACAGGCAACTGCTTGTGTTTTAGCAAATAGGGGAATCACTACCAAAAAACAAGCAAATACTTTTTTATATGCTGAAAATACACCACTTTATCCTGTTTTGGGAGAAAAACCTATGAAAGATGCTGAAAAAGCAATGCAATTATTGGAAGAAGCCCTAAAAAAAGATCAAAAAATAGCCATTTATGGAGACTATGATGTGGATGGTGTGACAAGTACCTCTATATGGTATAAGGTTTTGAGCTATTGTGGTGCAGATGTAATGTATTATATTCCACATAGGCAAAAAGAAGGTTATGGCTTAAATATAAAAGCGGTTGAACTTTTACATCAAAAAGGAATCCAATTTCTTTTGACTTGTGACAATGGAATTTCTGCACAAAAAGAAATCGAAATAGCAAAAGAATTTGGTATGACAGTAGTTGTCATAGACCATCATGAAGCCCCTTTTGATGAAAATGGAAATGATATTGTACCAATAGCAGATGCTGTCATTGACCCAAAACAAAAACAATGTGCCTATCCCTTTAAAGCACTTTGTGCAGCAGGATTATGTTATAAATTGGCACTACTTTTTTTGGAAAGACAACAAGTGCATAATGTTGCACTAGAAATGGAGTGCCTCCATTTGGCAACCTTGGCTACTGTTTGTGATATTGTAGATTTGATGGAAGAAAACAGAATCATTGTAAAAAGAGGACTGAAAACAATGATACAGACAAGCAATGTTGGATTAGAGGCACTTTTAAAAGAAACAAATTTAGAACAAAAAGAATTAACAGAATACCATATCGGCTTTGTGATAGGACCTTGCATTAATGCAGCAGGTAGATTAGAAACAGCAAATACAGCAGTAGCATTATTTTGTGAAAATCAGCCAGAACAAGCGCAAGAATATGCACTTGCTTTAATCAAACAAAATGAAAGTAGAAAACAAATGACAGAACAAGCAACAGAAAAAATAATAGAAGAATTAAAAAGAAAATCTCTTGACAAAGTTCTTGTTTTGTTTCAAGAAAATTTACAGGAGAGTATTGCAGGGATTGTTGCAGGACGTATAAAAGAAACTTTTTACAGACCAACAATTTTGATTACAAAATCAGAAGATGCAGCGAAGGGTTCTGGAAGAAGCATTGAAGGATATTCCATGTTTGAAGAATTATATGCTTGTAAAGAATTATTTATCAAATTTGGAGGACATCCCATGGCAGCAGGACTTTCTTTACCGTATGAAAATATAGAAATTTTACAAAAAAAGTTAAATGAAAATTGTAAATTGACAGACCAACAACTTTTACCAGTGTTAAAAATTGAAAAACAGCTTGATTTTAAAGAAATTGATATGACATTAGCACAAGAATTACAAAATTTAGCGCCCTTTGGAAAAGGAAATCATGCTCCTTTGTTTGGTAGTAAAAATGTGAATGTGGTAAATTTTTGCCTTGTGGGAAAAGAAAAAAATATCTTAAAAATGATATTAAAACAAAATGGAATTTCTTTTAATGGAATTTCTTTTGATGGTTTCCATAAATTGATAGAAATAACAAAACAATTGTATGGAGAAAAGAATTGTGATAAAATGTTATCAAATGGATATTTTGAGCAAAATATGGATTTTGTATATAGTATTGCAATTAATACTTTTCGTGGAGAAAGTATGATACAATTACATATTAAAGATTTTCGTTTTAGTTTATAAAGAAAAGAGGAGAAACTGATGGATTTAAAAAGTAAAATACGTTCGATTCCTGATTTTCCAGAAAAAGGTGTTATCTTTCGGGACATTACAACTTTATTAAAAGAGTCAGAAGCTTTACAACAAGCGATTGAACAAATGCAGCATAAATTAAAAGATGTAGATTATGATGTTATTTTAGGACCGGAATCCAGAGGGTTTTTATTTGGTATGCCGATTGCCTATCATCAAAAAAAAGGTTTTGTCCCTGTCAGAAAAAAAGGGAAATTACCAGCAGAAACCATTTGTAAGGAGTATGCTTTAGAATATGGTACTGCTGCCATAGAAATACATAAGGATGCCTTGAAAAAAGGACAAAAAGTAGTAATTGTTGATGATTTATTAGCAACAGGAGGAACTGCAAAAGCAATTGTGGAGATGGTGGAAGAAACAGGAGCAGAAGTTGTTGCACTTGATTTTTTGATAGAATTAAAAGATTTAAAGGGCAGAGAAGTATTAAAAAATTATGTTGTGGAGTCTGTGCTACAATATTAATAAAAGGACAATGCTAACCTGTGATACAATAGGCTGGTATTGTCCTTTCCTTTATTTAAAAGGGGGTTATGAAATACTTTGACAAAGAACAATCACTTTTTCTGGTGTTGTTTGTGCAGGAATACTTCTGGTAGATGTGGTGTACATTACTACAAGATAATGGTTTCCTAAATTGCCAGTAAAGCTTTGTCCATTTTCCATAATCATTTCTGTGTTTTCACCGATATTTAATTGAAGTGCCTTATCTTGACTGAGTAAGTTAGAATCAAAATAATCTACTTTTACATTCTTGTTTAAATTGTTGGAAGCAACCACAATTGCTTGTAAACGTGGTGGATAAATCAATACAGCAGGTGCATCAGCATCATAAAAAACAGTGATAGACATTCCTTTTGTAATGTTGGCTTGATTGATAAAATAGGTGCAAGGGGTGATAACAAAGTTTGTAATACGACCATTTTGGTCACGTACTTCAAAAAGTTTGGTACATCCATCATCGTTTAAGTTAGAAATATTTGTAACAGTACCTTGTAATCCTAAATAACGAGAAGTTGGCATGGTAGGTGTGTTGGTGGAAACATTGCCACAAGTACAGCCTGTGGTACCCATAATATTATTTTGCATTTCATTGGCAGAGATTTTGCTTGATTTGTTATTATAATACATCATTGGAAAACTCCTATCAAATTTATTTAGTTATATGTATGCAGAAATGCTTGTATAAGATACATTTTTAAAAAAATTTATTTTGTGAAAGCAGGTGAGAAATTTGGAAATAGAAAAAAAGAATGCAAAAAAGGAGTTTCTTTTTTTAGCGATTGCTATTATAGCCTATGAATTGGTATTTCAATTAGTAGTGCTGGGGATAGATTTTATAGAAATGAGTTTACTACTTTTTGGATTTCGTGATATACAATGGGAGCAGGCAGCTGAGTTGGTATATAACAGCGGAATTGCATTAAGTGCTGCTTCTATCATAGGCTTTTTGATGGTAGGATTAATTTTACAAAAAATGCCATCTTTCCAAAAAAAAGAAAAAATTACAATAAAAACATTAATGATATTTTATATTTTGATGCAAGGCTTACAGCTTTTAGGAAATTATATTTTATTGCCCATGGCGTTGATTGCCGAAAATATGGGTTATAATTTTGAGGAAGCAGTGGATATGGCTTCTAGTTCTTCTGTACTTTTTTCCGCTTTTATTTATTCTGTCATTATTGCTCCTGTTGCAGAAGAAATTCTTTGTAGAGGAATTGTAATGCAATATTTAGAAAAATATGGGAAGTCCTTTGCAGTATTGATTACAGCAATGTTATTTGGTTTATTGCATCAAAATATTGTGCAGTTTCCGATTACCATGATGATAGGTATTTTATTTGGTTATCTGGCACAAAGATATTCCTTAACAGCAGCCATTATCCTTCATGTGTTGAATAATCTTTCTGTGGAAATAACAGGGTGGTTAGGAGAGAAATTTGATATCATATGGATGCTTGACACAATCTTTTTATTTTTTTGTGCTTTTGCTAGTATGTTTATAGTGTGGAAAAAAAGAAAAACAATTTCTGCTTTTTTAAAACAGAAAAATGAGATGCCAGTATTTCGTTGGTTTTTTACAACCCCTTTGATGATGGTAGTTATTATTTATTTTTTGGTTTTTACAATTAAAAGTGCAACCTTAATTTAAGCGTCAAATGCTGATAAAATAAGGAAAAAATAAGATTTTGTAAAAAAAATAAAAAAATTTTAAAAAAAGTGTTGACATTGTATCAAAACTTTGTTATTATATACAAGCAGTCAGCTGATTGCAAAATAAATAAAAGGAAATAGCTTCAGCCCGAGTGGCGGAACTGGCAGACGCACAGGACTTAAAATCCTGCGGGGTAACACCCGTACCGGTTCGATTCCGGTCTCGGGCACTCTATTTCCTTGCCCAGATAGCTCA
Source organism: uncultured Clostridia bacterium (assembly GCA_910583755.1). Classification (GTDB taxonomy): domain Bacteria; phylum Bacillota; class Clostridia; order Lachnospirales; family Anaerotignaceae; genus Coprocola. The sequence continues at coordinate 39 of CAJTZO010000047.1, read as the reverse complement.
GTTGGTAGAGCAGAGGACTGAAAATCCTCGTGTCACTGG
>CAJTZO010000046.1 GCA_910583755.1 uncultured Clostridia bacterium | reverse complement strand
ATTGTACTTTCAATAAGGAGCTGTTGTCTATATCATTTTAACGTAACAGAACCTTTTTATAAGGAGGGGGAAGAAATGTATTGCAAAAATTGCGGAAAAGAAATTGACAATAACCTTGTACAATGTCCTTATTGCAATACTCCACTTACTGCTAAAACCACAGTAGAAGATAGTGGAAGTATCTGGTGGGGCGTTTTGGGCTGCTGTATTCCGCTTGTTGGATTGATACTATTTATTGTGTGGAAAGATACTAAACCAAAATCTGGTAAAAATGCGGGTATTGGTGCACTTATCAACGTTATTTTAACGGTTCTGTGCTATATTGTTTTTTTTGTTTTAATGGTTGGCGTTGCTAATCTGGAGGTTGAAGGTGCTCAATTACTTCTTAACTTGTAAAGAGGGGAAAGAAAATGTATTGTAGAAACTGTGGAAAAGAAATTGAAAATGATATTGTACAATGCCCCTATTGTGATACTCCTGTTTTGCCCCAAAAAATGACCATAGAAGACAGTGGCAGTAAGTGGTGGGGTGTTTTAGGCTGTGTGTTGCCACTTGTCGGATTAATACTATATATTATCTGGAAAGATTATAAACCAAATTGTGGAAAAAATGCTGGCATTGGTGCGATTATCGGCTTTATTCTTAGCATTGTTCTTCCTATTGCAGTATATGTAGCGTTGATTGTGTTTGCTGCAATGCTTTATTATTGATGGAAAAAATCGGATTTTTTTTGAAGATATTTTTTGGTTGTCACAGTCTGCCAGCACGTTCTTTTTTTTGGAAGGGAAAACAGTTTCCCATTTGTGCTAGGTGTACAGGGGAATTAGTTGGTATCCTATTAGAATGTTTTTGTTTTATTTTGTGGAGATGGTACGCAAGTTGGGGCTGGTGTGTTGTATTTGCTGCACCTTTGGTAATAGATGGGCTACTTCAAGCAAAAACAAAGTGGTTTAGTAATAATGCCTTACGTTTTTTTACAGGCGTATTTTTCGGTATTGCTTTTTTTTCTTTTTTATTGCATACCCATCTTATTTTGTGGGAAATAATAAAAGCCTGGTTTTCTTCCTAAAACCAAGCTTTTATTTATATTAATGATGGTGATGTCCACAGTCACAATGGTCATGATGGTGGTGATGTTCTGGCTTATCATTATCATGAAATCCATATGATTCAAATATCATTCCCATTTTATCAACAATGAGTAGTCGATGTTCAAAAGAAGCTGCTTCTTTTATTGCGGTTTCTATCATAGAAAGCATTTCTTCTACTGTAAAAACAGGTGGAAAAACACCTAAAAGTAATTGCATCAACGCTTTTCTGATAGGCATAGACAAAGTAGAAAAAGATTCTCTGACATCTGCAATAAAATCATCAAATACTTTTTGTTTCCACTCCTCTGAAGCGGGTGGTAACTCTTTGGAAATATCAAATTGAAATAATGCTTCATCTAAACTATCAAAATAGCAGTTTCGTACAAAGTCCTCTGTTAACAATATTTTACGTGTATCCTCGCTTAATTCTGAAAAATCATTGATTTTTTTTAAATATTTTATTTCTTGTTTTGCAATGTCATTTCCTTGGTCAAGAACAGATGAAATTTCATTTTCTAAAGAAGTATTTAAGCGCTCTAAGTAAGCCTCTTTTTCTGTTTCGGATAGTTCACCAGTAAACATTTCACAAATGGTATAGTAAAAATCAGCATGGGAAACGTTTTTTTCCGTCAATTCTGTAAAAGAATATCCTAAGTAAAAAAGGATTATCAAGGAATTAATATCATCTAAAAAACGGCGGAACATATCTTCTATTTTTTCCAGTTCTTTAAAAACTGTATCAAAATCATCATATTTTTGCTCTAGTTCTTCATTGGATAATTCACTTGGCACTATATTACTTTGAGAAATAATCCATTCTGGTATTTCTGTAAAATATTTATTTAAGTTTTTATTTTTTTCTGGCATAATAATATAACGAAAAATCGTAAAAGAACGTTCGATTATCTTTTCTGATTGTTCATAAAAAGAATATTCCATATTTTTTTTGAGAATATCATAGTATTTTTCACGTGCCATACGGAAAGGTAAACACTTTAAAATATCTGCCATCCGAGTTTTTTGCTCTAACGCATTAGAAGAAGTTTCAAAAAAGTCAATACAATCTGCATAAAATGCATTCCAGTTTATATCATTTTCCTGCACAATCTTTTCTTCTTTATATTTTCTAATAGCAATTTCATCATTGATTCTTGTAAAATGTAAATTCCAAATGGAAATATATTGATGAACGCTTTCATAAATAGAAATTAAATTCTTTTTTAGTTGGATACAATCCTCTAGTGCAGCAAGACGAACTTCTTTTTTATCTTCTAATATAGACTCCAAATCTAAAATATATTGCTTGATTTTACTTTGCAACGCGAAAATATCATCATGTATCGTGTAATGAATTTCTTCTTGTTCTTCTTTTTCTAAAATACTGTTCAAAAGCAACAAAAAACTTGCAATGGCTTTTTGTTCAATAAATTGTGTCGAAAGATTTTTTATTTTTTCTTCTAAAATATAATTTGACAATAAAATATCTCCTTTCTATTTTTTATTATTTTTCCCAATTATAAAGCAAAAACAACATGGATACAATATTTTTATGAACAAATTTCAAAAATACGCATAGAATAATAAGTAACTATAGTATAAGTTATTTAATTCTTACAAATATATCATAAAATATATCGTATTTTTATAAAATTGGCTTTTTTATTTTGTTATTTTTTGATAAAATAAAAAGAGATTTTTTAGATACAGTCTGTCAATAAAATCTTTTTTTGTGGGTTTCACCCACACCCACCAACTTTTTTAAAAAAAAGTTGGACAAAAAACTTTTATAGAAAAACTAGCATTTTTCCTTATAAAATCAATCTTTTTAGTGAAACGTTAGTTTCGCATTAAGGTTCTTTGAGGCGTTTGAGGGCTTTTTTGACAAGCTGTTTTTAGATATTTGTTATGATAAAAAAGAAAAGATAACATCATCCAGTGAAATAAGAGGGGGAACCAATATGAAAGAGGAGAAAAAAAATTGTTTTCAAAATCGGGAATTGTCTTGGTTGCAATTCAATGAGAGAGTATTAGAAGAAGCAGAGGATAAAAATGTACCTCTTTGTGAAAGGCTGTCCTTTTTATCTATTTTTCAAAGTAATTTAGACGAATTTTTTATGGTAAGAGTTGGCTCCTTGCGAGACCAGATGCTTCTTTCAGAAAGTGCCAAAGACAATAAAACAAATATGACAGCACAAGAACAAATTGTTGAAATATTAAAACGTTGTAAAGAATTGGGCGTTAAAAAGGATAAAATTTATTTGGAATTATTGGGATTACTGGAAAAAGAAGGAGTACGTATTATTAATTTTCAGTCCATCTCTAAAAAGGAAACAGAATATTTAGAAAACTATTTTGAAAAAGAAATTTCACCATTATTATCCAGCATTGTAGTAGGAAAAAAACAACCTTTTCCTTTTTTAAAAAATAAAAATATTTATGTAGCAGCAATTTTAAATACCAAAAATGAAAAAGAAAAAATAGCAATTATCCCATGTAATACAGGTGTATTTGAAAGGTTGATTGAACTTCCTTCCAGAAGGGGAAGCTTTGTATTAGCAGAAGAACTGATATTACACTTTTTGCCCAAAGTATTTAAAAATTACAAAATTAATGCAAAATCTTTAATTCGTATTACAAGAAATGCAGATATTGATGCAGAACAAATTTACGATGAAGATTTAGACTATAGAGAGCATATGGCAGAAGTTGTAAAACGTAGAAGAAAATTATCCCCCATTCGTTTGGAATATTCCAGAGAATTGGATGGCGCAACGGTGGCAACTCTTTGCAAATATATGGACTTAAAAAAAGAACAAACATTTTATTCTCATGCTCCAATTGATTTATCTTTTGTTTCTAATATCAGAGATTATTTAAGAGGAAAAAGTAATTTATTTTTTGAAAAAAGAGTGCCACAATCTCCTGCTTCCATTAATCCTAGAAAATACATGATAGAGCAAATTGAAAAAAAAGATATTTTACTTTCTTATCCTTACGAAAGTATGAGACCATTTTTACATCTACTCAGTCAAGCAGCAGTGGACCCTGATGTGGTTTCTATTAAAATGACTTTGTACCGTTTGGCAAAATCAAGTAAAATTGTAAGTGCTTTGATTGAAGCAGTAGAAAATGGAAAACAAGTAGATGTTTTGGTTGAATTAAAAGCAAGATTTGATGAAGAAAATAATATTGAGTGGTCAAGAAGGCTAGAAGCAGCCGGCTGTCATGTCATTTATGGATTAGATGATTTAAAAGTACATTCTAAACTTTGCTTAATTACCTTAAAAAAACAAGGAAAAATAGAATATATTACACAAATTGGTACAGGAAATTATAATGAAAAAACAGCAAAACTTTATACAGACCTTTCTCTTATGACAGCAAATCCAGATATTGGACAGGAAGCTTCCAGCGTTTTTCAAGCCATTGCTTTAGGAGAAGTGGTAGATAATGTGGAGCATTTGATGGTTGCACCAAAATGTCTACAAAATAAAGTGCTAGATTTAATAACAAGAGAAACAGAAAAAGCGAAAAAAGGAGAAGATGCTTATATTGGCATTAAAATGAATTCCTTGACAGACAAAAAAATTATGAATCAACTTATTAAAGCATCTCGTGCAGGTGTTAAAATTGATTTAATCGTAAGAGGAATTTGTTGCTTACGTTCTAAAATACCAGGATATACAGATAACATTAGAATTATCAGCATTGTGGGCAGATATTTAGAGCATTCTCGTATCTATATTTTTGGCAAAGGAACAGAGGAAAAAATGTACCTTTCTTCCGCAGACTTGATGACAAGAAATACTGTACGTCGTTTAGAAGTAGCAGTTCCTATTTATGATACTACTATTAAAAATAGAATCCGAACAATGTTTCAAACAATGTTAAAAGATAATATAAAAGCAAGGGAACAAATGCCAGATGGAAAATATGTAAAAGTAAAAAGAGAAGGGGAAACCTTAAATGTGCAAGAATTTTTGTTCGAGCAGGCATATGAAATGGCTGGAAATCCTTTAAAAAAAGAAAGCATTGATACAGAGGAAATAATAGAAGACCAAGAAATGGCAGAAGTAACAGAAAAGCCATGGGAAGAAAGTGCAGAAGTGCCGGAAGAAGCAGAAGAAACAAAAGAGAACAAAAGAAAGCCTGGCAGACCGAAAAAGATAGAAACAGAAAAAAAATCTAATAGACCCAAAAAAACAGAAACAAAAAGAAAACCAGGTAGACCAAGAAAAACAAAAATAGAAACAGTAGAAAAAAGCCAAACAGAAGAAGAAGTAAAAGAAGTTTAAAAATAGAGTGATACCTTATCCAGTTTGTCAAAAGCTAATCCTATTTTTTTTCAAAAAAGTTAGTGATTTTAGAAAAAATCCAAAATTTTTACTTGATTAACATACAACTGAATAAAGTGATAATTCTATTCTATCAAATATAAAAATGTAAGAAGGGAGTTTTTACAATGTATGGTGTAATTGATGTAGGTTCTAATACAATTCGTTTGTCAATTTATGAGGTATCTGATGGTGAAGTTTATCCCATGTTGAACAATAAAACAACAGCAGGACTTGCCGGATATGTCAAAAAAGGTAAAATGACAAAAAAAGGAATTCAAAAGGCTTGTGATGTTTTAAATCGCTATAAAGAAATGATGGAACATTTTCCATTAGAGGAACTTTTTGTATTCGCCACTGCTTCTCTAAGAAATATTTCTAATACAGATGACGCTTTGCAAACAATTCAAGCAGAAACAGGACTTTCCATTGATGTTTTGACAGGATACCAAGAAGCAACTTTTGACTTTATTGGTGCAGCACATTCTATCAATTTAGATGAAGGTGTGTTATTAGATATTGGTGGTGGTAGTACAGAAATTTTGGTATATGAAAGGGGACAAATTCAGAACGCAGTTAGTTTGCCATTTGGTTCTTTATCTATGTTTACAAATTATGTGTCAAGATTGTTTCCTACCAAAAAAGAAAAAAAAGAAATTGAAGCAGCGGTCATGAAGGAAGTAGGAAAAATTAAATTCTTGCAAAATAAAAGATTTGATACAATGGTTGGAATCGGTGGTTCTATTCGAGCAACCAAAAATATGAATAATACTGTATTCGAATTACCAAAAGAAAACAATGTGATTATTGCGGAAGATGTTCCCAAATTATTAAAGCAATTTAAAGGTGATGAAAACGAAATATTAAGGAAAGTGTTAAAAATATCTCCAGACCGTGTACACACCTTAATACCTGGTATGATTGTTATGAATACCGTTTGTGAGTATGTACAATGTAAAGATATTATTATGAGTGCTTTCGGTGTCAGAGAAGGATATTTATATCAAAAATTATTTTCACAAGAGAAAAAATAATACTAGATAGGGGAAGATTTGATTGCATTATAAAATGATTGTCTTAGATTTAGATGGGACATTAGTAGATTCTCAAAAAAATATTTCTGAAAAAAATAAACAAGCCTTACAAAAAGCAATAGAAAAAGGGGTCAAGGTTGTTTTAGCATCTGGCAGACCCGTTAAAGGAGTATTACCAAAAGCAAAAGAGTTACATTTAGATAAAAATAATGGTTGTATCATTGCCTTTAATGGTGGGAGAATCATTGATGTAACAACAGAAAAATGTTTATTTGAAGCAGACTTACCAGAAGGATATTTGGATAAAGTATATGACCTTTCCAGAAAGTGTAACATTGGTCTTATGACATATGAAGGAAATGATAAGTTAATAACAGAAGATGATAATGAATTTATACAATTAGAATTAAGAGTGAATCAACTGGAAAGAGTTGTCCCAAAAAATATTAAAGAATATGTTACTTTTCCTGTGGCAAAGTATTTATTAGCAGGGAATCCAGAAGATGTAGAAAAAGCAGAACCACTTTTTCAGCAAATGGCAGGAAAAAACTTAAATGTTTTTCGTTCAGACCCTTTCTTTTTAGAAATATTACCGCCGGGAATTGACAAAGCATACGGTTTGGAAAAATTAATTCGTGTATTAGGCATTCAAAGGGAAGAAGTCATTGCTTGTGGAGATGGTTATAATGATATTACAATGCTGCAATTTGCAGGGCTTGGTGTTGCAATGGAAAATGCACAAGAAGCAACCAAAAAGGCAGCAGATTATATTACATTGTCAAATGATAATGATGGTATTGCTCATGTAATAGAAAAATTTATATTAGAGAGATAAAAAACTTGAGAACTAATTTATATTTTCTCTTAATAAAATGTACACCAAAACCTTAAGGTTTTTGACAAATTAAGCCTGAAATAAAAAAATATTTCAGGCTCAACTTGTCAATAAACTTTGAAAGTGTTGTCTACATTCCATTACGGTTGGCGCAAAGTGTAGACTGGACAGCGTCCACAAAAAAGATTTTATAACAATTCAACTTCTGCAATTTCTTTCTCTGGCAAAGCTTGTTTCGAATTTTTTACAAATTTTTTCACTTCTGCTGTAGCACGATTAATTGGAATATTGGTACCTGCACCAGCAACACAACCACCCGGACAAGCCATACCTTCTATCAAAGACCCATCCATTTTACCAGTCTTGGCGATTGTTAATATTTTCCGACATTCTGATAGCCCTTGTGCATGTTCAATTAATACATCAACATTTTTATAATATTCATGAATACACTGTTCAATAGCATCTGCTACTCCTCCAGATACCGCATATCCACGTCCAGCACCTGTTGCATCCTCCATTGATACTTCTTTGTCAAAAGTTTCAAAATCAATTCCTTTTGCTTCAAACATAGCAGAAAGTTCTTCAAACGTAATGACAAAATCTACATCACTGCGAACACTTTTTCGGGAGGCTTCCAATTTTTTAGCGGCACAGGGACCAATAAATACCACTTTCGCCTCTGGTTGTTCTTGTTTTATGCTTCGAGCTGTTGCAACCATAGGTGTTAATGCATTCGATATTTTATTAATAATTTCAGGAAAATATTTTTTTGCTAACATCGACCAAGAAGGGCAACAAGATGTTAATAAAAATGGTAATTCCCCAGAAACAACCTTATCAACATAATGATGTGCTTCTGTCATTGCGCCAATATCTGCACCCATTGCTACCTCATAAACTTTTGAAAATCCAAGTTCTAGTAATGCAGCTTTTATTTTTGCAGGAGATACATTTGTTCCAAATTGTCCAATAATGGCAGGAGCTACCTCTGCAATAACATTTTTTTGCTGTTTCATTGCTCGAATTAATTGAAAAATTTGAGATTTATCTGCAATCGCGCCGAAAGGACAATTTACCATACACATACCACAAGAAACACATTTATCAGTGTTGATACGGGCACGTTTTAAGTCATCACTTTCAATCGCATCTACACCACAAGCAGCAGCACAAGGGCGTATTTTCCGTGCAATGGCATCATAAGGACAGCTTGCTTTACATTTACCACATTTAATACATTTTTGCTGGTCGATATGAGAACGTCCATTTATCATAGAAATAGCATCTGTGGGACAAACCTCCTGACAAGGGTGTGCAACACATCCGCAACATTGGTCGCTGATTAAATATTTATTAGTATCACAAGCATTACAAGCGGAAGGAATCACCTGTATTAATGGTGGCTCATAATATTTTTCTGCAATATTGCTTTCTTCCAGACCACTTGTAATATGTACAGGCTGGTCTTCAGGACGAAGTGACATTCCCATAGCAAGGCGAACACGTTCTGATGCAATCGCTCTTTCTCTGTAAATACTTTCTCTGTAATGGGGACTATCACCCGGAGATAAAATATAAGGAATTGCTTCAATATCATCATTAATATTTTCAGAAGAATAAGCAACTTTTGCAATTTCTTTAAAAACCTGTCTTCTTAATCGTGTAATTGGTGTGTCAAGACCTCTCATGTTAGAACCTCCAGTTAATTTTTTAAATAGTATAGACTTGTTTTAAAAATAATAAACATTTATTTTCATATTGTCTTTTTTTCTCACATAAGCTAATACTAAAGTAAATAAAAAAAGGAGGTTTCCTATGAGAAAGTGGTTTTGTTTTATCATATCACTGTTGTATTTTGTAAGCATAGCAATCACACCTGTCTTTGCAGATGACTTAAACTTGCAATCAAAAAGCGCGATACTAATGGAGCCGAAAACAGGTTCTATACTCTACGAACAAAATAGCCATGAAAAGCTTCCACCAGCAAGTGTTACGAAAGTCATGACACTTTTACTGATATATGAGGCAGAATCTGAAGGAAAATTTCAATGGGATGATAAAGTAACCGTAAGTGAACATGCTGCATCCATGGGTGGTTCTCAGGTATTTTTGGAGCCACAAGAACAACAAACAGCAAGAGATATGACAAAATGTATTGCAATCGCAAGTGCAAATGATGCAGCAGTCAGTATGGCAGAATTTATCGGAGGAAGTGAGGAAGGTTTTGTTCAAAAAATGAATGAAAAAGCGGCAGAGCTTGGGATGGAGGACACGCATTTTGTTAATGCATGTGGACTTGACGCTGATGGACATGTGACAAGTGCGCATGATATTGCGGTAATGTCGCGGGAATTAATCACAAAACACCCAGAAATATTTGAGTTTACAAAAACATGGCAGGATAGCATTATACATAAAACAAGAAAAGGGGAAACAGAATTTGGCTTAACGAATACAAATAAGCTGTTAAAATGGTATCCAGAATATGCGACAGGTTTAAAAACAGGTTCTACAGGAAAAGCATTATACTGCTTGTCAGGCACAGCAGAAAAAGATGGTTTGCAGCTTATTGGGGTAGTGATGGCAGCGCCAGATTTCCGGGTGCGATTTCAGGAGGTTATCCAACTGTTTGAATATGGTTTTTCACAGTATGAAATTAAGCCGGGTATGCAACAAGGGGAAATTGTAGGGAAAATACCCGTATACAAAGGCATAGAAGATAGTATTGATGTTGTGGTGAAGGAGGAAATTTCACTTTTGGGGCAAAAGGGGGAAACACTGGAAACAGAGCAAGAATTGCTTTCCTCTTTAAAAGCACCATTTGAAGCAGGTACCAAAGTAGGAGAATTGGTTTATAGCATTAATGGAAAAGAAGTAGGACGCTGTGACCTTGTAACCGCAAAAGAAATGAAAAAGGCAACTGTTGAAAAAATGCTGCATAATTTATTTCAAAAATGGTGCTTATAAAGTGTATCATAAAAAGCCCCACTCTCATGGGAGAATGGGGCTAAAATTATATTTATTTCTTGATTTAGTCTAAAAATTTAGTTTTCATTTATAGTAATTTTTAAATTACCAGCAGGAAGATCTGAAGTACCACCAGTTTTTAAAGCAGCTGCTTTTACAGTAACTGCAACATCTACACCAGCAGTATCAGTAGCACTAGCTACTGCACCTGTAAATTTGATAGTTGCACTTGTTGCACCTTCAGCTACATCAGAAACAAGGACAGGTGTAAGACCACTTGGTAATGTGTCGCCAAATGTAATATAATCTGCTAAAGTGTCAGATGTTGTTATAGCATTGAAAGTAGCTCCACCAGTTAATTGAATTTCAATAGTATCTGTGGAAGCAATACTGTCTGAACTGTCATTCTTTACAGTTCCAGTTAATGCTTTAGTATCACCAAGAGCTGCAGCAGGTGTGTCATCTTCTTCTGCATTTATAGTAATTTTTAAATTACCAGCAGAAAGATCTGAAGTACCACCAGTTTTTAAAGCAGCTGCTTTTACAGTAACTGCAACATCTACACCAGCAGTATCAGTAGCACTAGCTACTGCACCTGTAAATTTGATAGTTGCACTTGTTGCACCTTCAGCTACATCAGAAACAAGGACAGGTGTAAGACCACTTGGTAATGTGTCGCCAAATGTAATATAATCTGCTAAAGTGTCAGATGTTGTTATAGCATTGAAAGTAGCTCCACCAGTTAATTGAATTTCAATAGTATCTGTGGAAGCAATACTGTCTGAACTGTCATTCTTTACAGTTCCAGTTAATGCTTTAGTATCACCAAGAGCTGCAGCAGGTGTGTTATCTTCTGATGCTTCTGTTACAGTTACAGTATATTTTTCCACTATCTTTCCATCTTCAGAGATTACACATAAAACGCAATTATCTACTAAAGCTGTAACTTCTGTAGCAGCATCAAAAGTAGTTTTATCTGTTACACTAGTAGCATCAGCAACAACTTTCATACTAGCACCTGTGCTAGGTGTTAAGTTTGCTTTAAATGCATCTACTGTTGTTGCAGTTGTGATTTGTTCGCTGCCTTGATCAGTTTTTGCTTTAATTGTCTTAGCATCTGCATCTACAGCATATTTTTCAGATGTTACAACTGCTTCTGTTCCAATTTTTCTTACAGTTACATCAATAGTATTACTATCCATTGCATCAGCTGAAGCAGCATCTGTTGCTAAGAAAGAAGCTATTACAGAAAGTGTAATATCATCAGTAATTTCAGCATCCGCTTTAATTGTCAATACACCATCTTCTATACTACCAATTGCTTCTGTAAGATTATCACCTGCTGACCAAGTCACTGTACCTTTATCAGTCAATGCCATGTCTGAACCTGCTTCAGATTTACCAGTTACAGTAAATTCTAATGTGTCACCAGGTTTCAATGTTGTTTCAGCATTTTCATCTTTCAAAGCAATCACAATACTCTTAATTTGTGCTACTTCGTCTGATAATGTAATATTTGTTGTATTTGTTATATCTGTGCCATCCACAGTTACTTTTACTTTTGCAGTTATTTCAGCTTCTATTTTGGCATCTGCGGTAACTGTAAGAACACCAGTTGCAGCATCAAGTGTTACCCCTTCAATGGTAAGAGGTGCATCTTTTTCATCTAATAATTCCCATTTTAATGTATAGCCTTCTGTAATTGTTGTACCAGCTGTATTTTTAACAGTTGCTTCAAATGTTGTGCTAGTATCTTTTTGTATTGGGTCTGTAACAGCTGTAATTTCTACTGTAGCTGGTACTTTATCATCATCTGGTTCTTCTGTTTTTGCATCTACAAGTGCAGTTACTTTAATTGTTAAAGTTCCGTCTGCATAGGAAACACCATCTGTATCAATTGTTATATCTATACCTAAATTTTTAAAATCATCTGCTGTCAAATCTGCAACATCTGCTGCAAATTCAAAGCCATCTGCTGCTGTCAATGTAATTGTTGCAGTATATGGTGTTTTCTTAGTTGTTTCATCAGTTGTACCTTTTGTCCAAGTACCTGCAACTGTAACACCTGTAATAGGGTCTGCAACTACTTTCATATCAGTAGTTTCTGCTGTTGGAGCTGTTATTTTTAAACCTGCAACAGTTGTTCCATTTACTTCCGTTTTTTCATCTTTTGGTGTTACTTTTACATCTGCCTCAATGGTTTTAGATACCTCTGTAGTACCTTCAACTACTGTAACACCGCCAGTAACTTTACCTTCACCAGTAATTTTAGAACCACTTGCTGTGGAGGTGGAGGTATATTTTCCAACTTCTGCATCCTTTGGAATATCAACTGCAACGATTGCTTTATCTTCTACTGTAATGTCTGTAACTTTTGCAGTACCTTCTAAGGTAATTTCCACATTTGCAGTACCACCAACAGCAACGTTTTCTATAGAAGCGCCATCCTGTACTGTTACTTTAGCTTCACCAGTAACATTAACTGTTCCAACCGTTGCATCACCTTCAACTGTAATGTCACTTTCAGCAGTTACTGTTGTAACAGAACCTCTTGCTACTTCAATAGGTGCACTAGCTTCAAGAATTTCTGTCTTAAAACCAACAATTCTTGTAGCAACTTCAGCAACTAAATTGCTAATAGCTTTCGCAACTTCTTCTGTAGTTTCTGTGACAATTTCAACAGGTTTAGCATTTGTTATACTTTCACCAGGTCTTACTTTAACTTCATCATTAAATTTTGCACCATTGATTAATTTGATAGTAAATTTATCTTCACCTATTCTACTATTTGCAGCTGCAACGACTGTATCACTACCTATGTAAGCTGCTGCTGTAGCAGAACTTGCTTCCTTAGAAATAATGTCAACAGGGCCATCAAATGTAATGCCATTTAATTCTAAATTTTCTGTTAATTCGATGGTGGTGGTTCCGGTTAAGGTGTGACCCTTATGTTCTCTCGCATCTGCTGCAGAAGCAATTTTAACATCTTTGTCATCATGTTTTTTACCTTCACCATCATCTTTTTTGGAACTGGAGCCGCCACCACCGCCGCCGCTTTTCCAAACCATATTACCTTCTTGTTTTGCATCAGCAATAGTAGTATCTTGGTTAGTGTCAGGAGTAGAAACGCCTTGATTATCAGGAGCAGGAGTTGTTACACCACCACCTAAAACTCTGTCCAAGGTAGAAACAGCTTCCGCTCTAGTCATACCTTTAGAACCACCAAAGCTTCCATCTGGGTAACCAGACATATAGCCAGCACTAATCACTGCACCGACAGCACCTTTTGCCCAAGCAGGGATTTGTGCTGCATCAGTTAATAAGTTAGCACCTGCTTCATTTGCTGCAAGCCCTTTTGCATTACAAATAAAAACAGCTGCTT
>CAJTZO010000045.1 GCA_910583755.1 uncultured Clostridia bacterium | reverse complement strand
AAGTGCGCAGTTAGATTTGCTGTATTTCTAACTTACACACTTTATTTTACACTCCTATTTGAATGTTGTTTTCCCTCTTTTTTTATTTGCGTTTTTTGTTTTTAGCCACGCCGAAGGCGTTTTGCAAATTTCAAAAAATTTGCATTAGGGGTTTGGGGCATTCCCCAACAAGCGTGGAAAGGGATATCCCTTTCCCCTGCTTGCAATCATTGCAGAAATGATTTTATATACCAATTTTTAATATTTCCATAGTTTTCCTAATAGATTACTTAACTTAAAAAGTGATTAGAAAAATTTTAGTTATATTCTTAAAAAATAGATTTTATTAAGTTCAATAAATCAACTACTTTTATTTCTTGATAAGATACAAAAAAATACAAAATATAAAAATTTTTTCAAAATTTAGTTGCTAAAACAATTCCACATTCATCTTTACCAGTTAAAGAAAAAATTCCTAACAGAAATGGACGGGTGAGATGAATATGGAAGTAAAAAGTTTATACGATTGTATCGTAAAAGCAAAAAATAATGATAAAGAAAGTATGCTTGCATTGTGCCAAAAATTTGAACCGTTGCTAAAAAAGTATTGCTGGCTTTTATCTTATGAAGATGCTTACAACGATTTAATGGAAACATTTTTACATACTATCATGAAAATTCCTATAGAGAAAAAACAGTTTTATAAGGATAAATATATTTTATCTTATATCAAAACTTCTATTTATCATGAATTTATACGATTAAACAAAAAACAGGAAGAATATGAAAATAAAATTTGTTTTTTAAAGGAAGAAACATCATTTGATAATATTTTAATAGATGAAAGTTTCAATGATTCTATAAAAGACATATTGTTTTTTATAGACATAAAACAATATCTAACAAAAAAAGAATGCTTATTATTTGAATTAAAAATAGTAGAAGGATTTTCAGATGGAGAGATTGCTGCAATGCTGCATATATCAAGACAAGCCGTAAACAAACAGATAAACAAAATGAAGAAAAAACTAAAAATATTTTTAGACTTTAGAGAAAAAAGAAATTAATTTAAGGAGGTGATGAAACCATTTTTTATGTAATTTTTTAAAAAAATTGCAAATTAAAGCAGCAAGGAGGTGAAGCAAAATGACAACGAATGAAACGGAACTACTTAACAACATGATTCAAAAAACAGATAGTATATTGATTATTTTCTTTATATTAATGATGATGGCTTGTATCTTAGTATTGATACCATTTTATAAAATCGTATCTAAAAATAAAGCAGATAAGGAAGAAACTGAAACTGCAAGACTGGATAAATATATGCAGAGAGAATCTGAATTGCTAGAAGTCATTACAAAAAATACAGAAGTGATTTCAGAATTGAAAGCACTTTTTGAAGCAACCATACATAATTTTTCAGCGTCAAATGATAAATTAAATGAACGCTTTACTGCAGTTGATGATAAAGTAGACAAAGTAGTTACACAGGTAAATGTTTTGGATACAAAAGTTGACCAGTTAAGAAAAAAAGATTTAGAAAAATAAAAGTTTAAGTTTACAAATTTGTCCTTTTTTCTTCTTTCTAGTATATAACTGGTTACAAAACAGAGAATTTATTTTGATACTTAAAATTTTAAATCAAAAAATTTTTAAAAAATTTAAAATTTAGGTTTACAAAATCAATTTTTATTTCTCTTTATATAGCGTAACCGGTTATAAAAAGAAATTTTTAAAAGAAGAAAAAGAAAAGATGATTAAAATGGCTTTTCAATTTTTAACAGGAGAAGCAAATCTTGGAACAGTGAACCTTCCGAGTGGAAGTAACAGCAGAATTGCTATGAAATTTTCTATGGACACAGACAATCGTTGGATTTATTGCAATTATCCCGAGTACATCACTTCAGACAGTATGTTTGGAGATAGTGATAAAGGTAATGTATGGATAAATCAAAAAACTGTATCTGCAGGAGATATACAAGTATTTTATTCTCATTATAATGACTATAAAAAAGTAGATAATATTCACTATGGCATTCAAATTTTTAATCCCAATTCTAGCTCTGTTAAAATTACACCTTCAAATTGTGGGCATGCTAGTGGAGAGTGGAAAGATGTAAATGCAGGTTCATGGGCGAGATTTTTTAATGGAGCAAGTGATTGCGGCACAACAACAACTAAAACAGTAGCACCCAATGGTTCATTTTGGATTTTAGATAAAGTGATTCCTAAAGGATGTGCTTTTAGTGGAAATTTAAGATTTCATACTTCTGGAACTGTGATTGTAACAGTATATGCTTTTTTAGACCGCTATAAAATATCTGGTGCTGGTTCTCAATACCGATATGATGGAACATCTGTACAATATTCTGGATATGGAGCAGGTTATTTTCTGACTGCTGCAGAAATCACACTGAAAGCAAGTGATGTTTTGAATAATGGAGGAAAATTTTTCCAGACTTGCTATTCTAATTATCCGAAAAATGCAATGGAAGTAAATGGTAAAGCACAAAGTGATATGGTTCCTATTTACATTGCTGGTACAAATAAAATTGCAGGACCTAGTGAACCTACTCCAAGACATAATGTAGGTAATTGGTGTGTACAATATTATATTCCTTTAAGATTTAATAATGATACAAACAGAGATGCTGTATTTAAGGGATACATACAGCCTGGAGAGGGAAACGAAAAGGAAAATTTCTATATCTTGTCTTCTGGCTCCAATAATACAGTTTACCAAAGAGTTGGCAGCACTGGAGATAGAACATGGCATTGGACAAATTACACTGTTCCAGCTCACACTACTTCAGCTGTTCAGATATGTCAATTTATATTAGGAACAAACAGTACTAAACATGTAAATCATATTTGGAAAGTAGAAAACAAATAACAACCAAACCCCTTATGCTATAAAATAGCATAAGGGGTTTTCTATTTAAGGGATTACTACTTTGTCAATCAATTTTGTATCTTTTCCGTCAAACCAAATATGTCTATAAGTATAGCTAAATGGTATTCCAATAAATTCTGCAATATCCTTTTCCTCAATATAAATTTCTCCTCCATAAACAAAAACAGAAAATTCTTTTTCTGGACAATTACTTGATTTTAAAGTAACACTTCCTAGTATATATTGCTGTGGATGTACACAAAGAGGGTCTTTGTCTTCATAAGTATGTAGAGATTGCTTTGTTCCTTTTTCTAAAACAAGCATATTTCCTTCACGTCCTTTTACTGTTATATCTGCTATTTCTAAGAGTGGTCTTAAATTCATATATTTATTATGTCCATCAGCATCATAGCCAAAATAAAACATATTATTTCCTTCAAAATCAGAAAAATCAGAAATCATTTCATAATATTGATAAGCGTCTTTATTTCCTGTATAGTTTGATACATAAGGATACTGAATAGAAAGCAAATCTAATGGAAATATTCCAAAATCTGTTTGAATTTCTTTGCCACCCATCATTGCCTCTATTTCTACGATTCTTTCTTTTGGATGCCAAGCAAAGCGAAAACCATATGCGGAATAACCATTTGTTCTAAAAGGTCCATAAGATGCTTTGTTAGAGTTAATCTCAGAAATTGCAGATACTTCTATCACTGTTTTACCACCAATATTATAAATATGCTCTTTCTCAACAGATTCATTATTGATAGATATTTTTATATCTGTTTCATAAATATTTCCAATGATTTCTCCCGGAGAACCTTTTTTGAGTGATTTATATTCAGGAGCAACTTCAGGCATACAACTTGCATTCGCACTTAAGTGTCTTGATTCCTCATGCCATTCCACTTGAAAACCATACCTTTCTAAATCCTCCACTACAATTACCGTTTCCCCGCCGATATTATACGATGGTATTTTCATACCATTGAGGTAGGTAACAATGTCTGTTGCATAAATGTTCCCAATCACATCACCTACTGCAGCATGAGCAACTGTTCCTCCTAACAGAAAACAAAACAATAAAATGATACAACCTACTAATTTTCTCATACTCATTTCTCCTTTCCATTTATTATAAATTCTTTATATAGAAATAAACAATAAAAAAGGCAAATATACTACAAATTTTTTTATTTTTTTCAAAAAATATTATAAAAATAAAATTCAAGTTTACAAGTTTGTCCCTTTTTCTTCTTTCTATGATATAGCCAGTTACAAAATAGAAAACTATTTTGATGCTTAAACTACTCTTTTTAATTTTTATATAAAAATTTTTAAAAAATTTTAAATTTAGGTTTACAAAATTGTTGTTTCTTTCTCTTTATATAGCGTAACCGGTTATAAAAAGAATTTTTTAAAAAGAAGAAAAAGAAAGGATGATTAAAATGGCTTTTCAATTTTTAACAGGAGAAGCAAATCTTGGAACAGTGAACCTTCCAAGTGGAAGCAACAGCAGAATTCCTATGAAATTTTCAATGGACACAGATGGTCGTTGGATTTATTGCAATTATCCCGAACGTATTACATCAGACAGTATGTTTGGAGACAGCGATAAGGGGAATGTATGGTTGAATCAAAAAACCGTATCCGCAGGAGAAGCACAGATATTTTATTCCCATTACAACCAGTATAAAAGTAATATTCACTATGGTATTCAAATTTTTAATCCTAACAAAACTTATGTTACAATTACTCCTTTAAATTGTGGACATGGAGATGGCAATGGCAGAGAGAGTGGACGAATCAATGTAAATGCTGCCTCATGGACCAGATTTTTTAACGGAGCAAGTGATTGTGGCACAACAACAGCTAAAACAGTAGCACCCAATGGTTCATTTTGGATTTTAGATAAAGTAATTCCTCAAGGATATGGTTTTAGTGGCAATTTAAGATTTCGTACTTCTGGCACTGTGATTGTGACAGTATATGCCTTTTTAGACCGCTATAAAATATCTGGTGCTGGTTCTCAATACCAATATGATGATGCATCTGTACAATATTCTGGATGTGGAGCAGGTTATTTCTTGACTGCTGCAGAAATCACACTGAAAGCAAGTGATGTTTTGAATAATGGAGGAAAGTTTTTCCAGACTTGTTATTCTGAGTATCCAAAAGCTGTAAAAGGTGAAGAAAATCCAATGGAAGTAAATGGTAAAACACAAAGTGATATGGTTCCTATTCATATTGCTGGCACAAGTAAAATTGCAGGTCCTGATGAACCTCGTCCAAGACATAATGTAGGAAACTGGTGTGTACAATATTACATTCCTGTAAGATTTGTTAATGACACCAACAGAGATGTTGTATTTAAAGGATACATACAGCCAGGAGAAGATAATAAAAATGAAAATTTCTATATTTTATCTTCTGGTTCCAACAACACAGTTTACCAAAGAATTAGTAGCATTGATGAAGAAAAGTATAAGGACAAAAGAACATGGCATTGGACAAATCACACTGTTCCAGCTCATACTACTTCAGCTGTTCAGGTATGTCAATTTATATTAGGAACAAATAGTTCCAAACACGTAAATCATATTTGGAAAGTAGAAAACAAATAACAAACAAACCCCTTATGCTATAAAATGGCATAAGGGGATTTCTATTTAAGGAGTTACTACTTTATCAATCAATTTTGTATCTTTTCCGTCAAAATAAACATCTAAATAAGTATAACTAAATGGCATTCCGATAAACTCTGCAATGTCCTTTTCTTCCATATAAATTTCTCCTCCATAAACAAAAACAGAAAATTCTTTTTCTGGACAATTACTTGATTTTAAAGTAACACTTCCTAACATACCATACTGTGGATGTGTATTAATATTGTATGCATCTTCATAAGTATGTAAAGCTTGTTTTGTTCCTTTTTCCAAAACAAGCATATTTTCTTTCTGTTCCTTTACAGTAATGTCTGCCATTTCTAAAAGAGATTCTAAATTTATATATTTATTATCTCCATATTGCTCATCGTGGTCAAAATAAAATATATTGTTTCCTTCAAAATCAGAAAAATTAGAATAACCCAAACTTGTATTATTTGTTTCATAAGCCTCTTTGCTATCAGTATAGTTTGTCACATAAGGACCTGCAAACGTAATGGAATTCAGCAAAAATGTTCCAAAATCTGTTTGCACTTCTTTTCCGCCCATGATTGCCTCTATCTCTACAATTCTTTCTTTTGGATGCCAGACAAAGTGAAAACCATGTCTGGAATAACCACTTCTTCCAAAAGTTCCATAATGTTCTTCGTTAGAGTCAAATTCGGAAATTCCAGACACTTCTATCACTGTTCTGCCACCAATATTATAGACGTGCTTTTCCTTTACGTGTTTGTCATTGATAGATACTCTTATATCTGTTTCATAAATATTTCCTATGATTTTTCCTGGAGAACCTTTTTTAGGTGGTATATATTCGGGAACAGTTTCAGGCATACGATTTGCATCTGCAGTTAAGTATCTTCCTTCCTCATTCCATTCCACTTGAAAACCATACTTTTCTAAATCCTCCACTACAATTACTGTTTCCCCACCGATATTATACGATGGTATTTTCATGCCGTTGAGGTAGGTAACAATGTCTGTTGCATAGATATTCCCAATCACATCACCTACTGCAGCATGAGCAACCGTTCCTCCTAACAGAAAACAAAATAATAAAATCATACAGCCTACTAATTTTTTCATAAAACATTCCTCCTCTATTGATTATAAACTTCTTTTATAGAAATAAACAATAAAAAAGCTAAAAATACTACAAAATTTTTAGTTGTTTTTAAAAGAATACAAAAAACATTGAAAAAAGTTGTAGTAAAATTACTCATTTTGGTGTTTATTTATAGTATAGAAAAATAAAAAAGGGGAGTGTTATTTATGAAAAAAATGAAAAGAATCATTAGTATGCTATTATTGTGCAGTATAATTTTTTTACAGCCTATCTATGCAGCAGAAACTCCATCTACAAACCAAAGTAATATAGAAAATGGAGGATATTTTGCAGAAAAAAACCACATTTTTTACTATCTCAAACGTATTGAAGTAGAAGAAAATCATACTGCATTACAACTTTATCAGTATGACTTGCAGACACAAACAGATTCTCTATTATGTGAAGACTACTTTCAATATGAGCCTTCTACATCAACTTATGGCATGAGAGTTTGTGAAGATGAATATATCTATTTTCATGCGATAAAAGAGGAAGATATAAAAGAAAACGAATATAATAGTGCATACTATCGTGTTTCTGTCAATGGTGGAAAAAGTGAGTATGTTTGTAAATCTAAAGAAATTGCATTTTTTTCTGATACTTGGATATATTGGACAGAAAAAAATATTTTTTATAATTTAGTGACAAAGGAAATTGTACAAAATACTGTAACAAATTCTCTTGATGCAATACTATTACAAGAAAATAGCTCCTGTGAATACCGTGATGTGATTTATTTAGATGCACACCATATTAATATGTTTCCAACAACTTATAAAAATGGTCAGCCTTTAGAAAAGGGAATTTATGCTTTCCCATTACATGAGCAAAATGCTTTTCATAAAATAGAATTAGAAGAAGAAGCATATAATTTTCAGGTGCATGATAACAATTTGTATTATCATACTGGAAATGCAATCAAACAGTATTCCTTACAAAATCATACAACAAAAACAATCGTAGAAACAGTAAAAACAGAAGAAGAAACAATTTATAACTTTGTTATTTATAACGACATAGTATACTATTGCCATATCGTTAACAAAAATGGGAAATACTATTCTAATTTATACAGTATTTCATTAAAAGGCGAACAAAATCAGCCTGTGGTAGCAGTTCCTTATTTATTTGGCAGCCAAACGCATATTTTGGAAGATGTTGTTTGCCGTGCCTATGTAACAAGAGGCTATATTGGAAATTGGAGAATATTTAATATTCATACAGGAAAAAGAATTTTTATTACAATATAAAAAATAGGAGGAACATAATGATGAAAAGACTTTTGAAATTTATAATATTATTTTACTGCATGATATTAATGGGAAATATAGCTTATGCGGAAACAAAAAATGTCAGTTATTCTGACATTACTGCATATATCAATGGTTTGCCAATCCCTTCCTACAATTTTTATGGAACAACAGTAGTGATTGCAAAGGATTTAGAAAATTATGGTTTTGATTTGAATTATGTTGATGAGAAACGTTGTTTATATATAGAGTACAATCCAGATAAAGAAGTGACTGCAAATTATGACCCTCAAAAGTATAACAAAAAAATCGGTTCTGTAGCATTTCCTGTCCAGACAACAGATATTTATGCCAGAATAGACGGAATTAGTACGCGTGGCACTTCCTATAGTGTGAATGGAGAATTACTCATTTCTATGAATGAATTAAAAGAGCAACATTCTTGCTATGTAACATGGTATGAAAAAGAAAGAAAAATATGTTTTGATTATGTGCCATATTGGGAAATATACCCAGAAATTGACTATGAAAAAGAAAAAAAAGAAACTATTTCCAGTTTTGTAATAGAATTTACAAAAACAGAACAAAAAGAAACCAATGAATTTGGAAAAGGACAGCCTGAATTCCAAGTAAATGGAAAAAATGAACAGTATCTTTCTTTCTTTAGAATCATTTGGTGCGAAAAAACACCTGTAAGAGATTTCAGCAAAAATTGGTTTGAAAATGGTAAAATTACCATTGATTTTTGTATTCGTGAAGATACTATTTTGAAAGCAGAACAGTTAATACAATTATTAAATTCTATTTTGACAATCAATTCTGAAGGAGATGTAATAGAAAATATTGCTGCTGCGAATGAACACATAAAAGTATCTATCAATGGAGAAAGTGTATCTGTTTCTGCCGTAGAACTAAGACCAGATTTTGACGGCTATACATATTATATAGAATTGGATAAAGAAATAAAAAATTTAGACGAAATCCAAAGCATTACCATAGAATGTAAATAATATATTTTTAAAATTTTAAAAAAAATATAAATTTAGGTTGCTATTTTCGTATTTGATTCCTCTTTCTATTATGTAGGTGATAATAAGCTGGAAAAATAGGGCGGTTTTTCCAGTGTATGCCCAGAACTTACAAATATAAAAATATAGACAAATAAGGAGGAAACAATATGAAAGTAGATTTTCAAATGGATTGTATTACAAACAAAAAACAAGAGTATATGGTGGCAATTACTCATCTGAATATGCAAAAAGAAGGCAAAACAGTAGATTGTTTTTTAGAGGATTTAGAAAACAACATCCTTTTACATGAAGCCATTACACCAGAAAATACAGGTGTTATTCTGGGTGCAGTTGAATTGGAAAAAGCATATCATATTCGCATAGAAGATGCAGAAAATATTTATGTTGGCGAAGTAACAGCACACAAAAATGCAGAAAAAGAAACTGTATTTCTTGATACAAATATTTATATTTCTCCTGCAAAAAGACAAGCTAAAGTAGCAAGAATTACATTAGAAAAAGCAGAAGTAGAAAGCCAAAGGGCAGCAACAAATGTGAAATATCAGGCTTATGTAGGTAGTTATAAAGAAGGAGCTGCTCAAAAGAGCTTATTTGCAGCAATCGAATTAATTAGAACAAAAGCAAATGGCGTGGTAAAAAGAACCGACACAGGAGCAACTGTATTTGATAAAAATAGTGATTACCATAAATATCAATTTACAGCATATTATGGCTCTTGTAATGAACCAAAAGAGGCAGAAAAATGGATAGAAGATTTTGCTTATTCTCATGTCATTAAAAAAGATTGTCATCTTTATGACAACAGTTTTATTTCTCAAACAATGAGTGGTGTTAAAGTAGAAGCATGGAATAAAGAACCTGACAATGGCGGATATGTTGTAAAATATGCAAATATGTGGTTGGGATATAGAACAGGCTCTGCTACAGTAAATTTAAGTCAGGCTCGTTTAAAGGCTTCTACCAATTCTAAACAAGGCTGCAATGCATTTGTCTACATTTCTACACAAAATAATGATGTTACTGTAGATTTTGGATTAATCTGTAGTCCTCATTCAAATGGTAACTGGTATCCTTGTTATAACATCGCTGGGGGAGAAAATGCTGGATTTAAGAAATTTGATGATGTTATTGTAACATCTACTAAAAATAGCTCTGGTGAATACTTACCTAATAAAGATGTTACAATGCAATATACTTTTGATGAAAAAGGAAATATTTTCTTTACTGTAAATGGAAAAACTTATACAATAGAATCAAGTAAAACTGGCATCAAAAAATTTGACAGAAGTTTCTTATTTATGACATCTTATGCACCAATTTTAGGCGAATCAAGTAAAGATAAACAAACTCCTGATTTTAGAAATGATGGATACTTCAGAAATGTAGTGTGGAAAAATTGCAAACTTGGTAAAACAACACCAAATGTACCATTCAATTACAACAGTTCCAACCGTTCCTTGTATTTGGAATATAATACGGATTGCTGTAGTACAAATCACAGCGGAACTACAGAAGTAGTAAATATTTTCTATGACAGAGAATATACAGAATAATATTTAAAAATTTTTAGCCCTTGCAGAAAGCAAGGGCTATATTTAGTATGATACACAAAATATTTAAAAAAATAAAATATTTTGTAGTATTTTATATCATTTTTTTGTTTATATAGATAAAATATAAATGTACATATAAATCGGAGGGATTATTTATGAAAAAATTTAAAAAATCATTTTCTGTTATTCTGCTAATCATTATTCTGTTTCATCAATATTGTATCACCTATGCAAATCAAACAGTCTTAGAACAAACAAAAAACATAACAAAACAACAAACATCAGAATCTACAAATTATCAAAATATAACCAATGGAGGTGTTTTTGCAGAAAAAGACCACTTTTTATACTATTTCAAGGATATTGGAACAGAAAAGTGCCTACCTCAGCTTTTTAGATATGATTTAGAAAAAAATGTAGAGGTTGGACTATCTTCTGATATATTTGTTCAAGTAAGGGATATGCGAGTATGCAATGATGGATATGTTTATTTTAAAGGGATTAACATATATGATGCACCAACAAGCAACTATCCGTTACTCTATCGTATTCCTGTAAACGGTGGAAAAAGTGAGCTGATTGGTAATATCTATATCAATGAATATTTTTTTCTATCGGATACTTGGATGTATGATATGGAAAAAAACAACTTTTTTAATGTTGTTACAAAAGAAACAATCCCTAATACCATCACAAAAGAAATCAATATAAATGATAAAACCTTTGAGATGAGAGAATACAATGATACAATATACATTTATATCAGAGAAAATCCAGCATGGGGAGGAGAAATAGTATATCAAAATGATGAATTATTGGAATCTGGCTTCTACGCTCTCCCATTACATCAACAAAAACATTTTCATAAAATAGAATTAGAAGATGATTTTATTTCTACATTCTTAATTTATGACAATACATTATATTATGGAATAAATAACTACGAAAAGGAAGAAAATGAAACACTATTAAAAGCATATTTTTTAGAAAATGGTACGACAAAAACAATTCTATCAGGAAAAGACAAAATGTGTGAAAATGATTTTGCTATTTATAATGACACATTATACTATTATTATAGAGAAGAAGAAAAGCAAGGCAGTATTATCCATATTGTTGACTGGTATCTTTATGGTATAAAATTGAACCAGTCTGAACCACCTTTTTGTGTATTACATTTAGGAGAAAAGAATAGCATGGTACATATTTTTGAAAATGTTATTTGTCATGTAAATAGTCAATTATTGTCTAAATATGGCGATATAGGAATAGGAGATTGGGAAATCAATAATTATCATACTGAAGAACAATACAGCATACAGCCTTATGTATCTGGTGTAGCGTATATACCCAACCTTTAATACAAAAAATATAAAAAAGACAGAGATTGTTTCTATAGTTATCTCTGCCTTTTTTTAATATTATCATAATAACTTCATTTTCATGTCATTCCATTTTATTTTTATCTTCTGTCATATAAAAATCAGCCTATCAATGAAATAATATTACAATCATCACCAATATTCCTATAAAATTTTGAATTTTAGGTTGCACAAGAAGAAGCAATTTTATCTTTTATAGATGTAAACAGTTTCTAAAAAAGATATTATAAAAATTTAAAAAAATTATGTACTCAGGTTTCTAAAATAGAATTTATTTTATCTTTATTAGACAGAAGCGGTTAAAAGAAAAAATTTTTTTAATTCTTATTTCTAAAAAAAATATTATAAAAATTTTTTAAAAAGTTTCTTAATTTAAGTTTCTAAAATAGAACTTATTTTATCTTTATCAAATAGAAGCAAGTGATTCAAATTTAAAAATCTTTTTCAGCAAGCACAATAAGTGTTTAGCTGAATTTTTAAGGGGAGGAGGATGTTGTTTAAGATTACTGAATCACAACTATTTTTTATAGAGAAAGACAACTGCTTTAAAAAAATAGCAAAAATTTATTTATTGTAAAGAAATATAAAAATAAAATACTTTACTGCAATGATGATACGATTTTATATTTTTCCTATTTTTTAAAACAAAAGAGCATTCAGACAGTAAAAAAACTATCATTTTTTAAATCTACATAGATAAGTTTTGCTAAAAGAAAAACAAAATTCAATTTTTGAAGGGAGATTTTATTGTGGCTTTCACTATTTTATCTGCCTCTGGCAGCAATTTAACTGATTTAACTAACTTATCTACTGATGTTAGTTTACCTGTAAATTATTCCTTAGACACAAGCAAAAAATTTGTGATTTGTAATTATCCTGAAGCATTAAAAAATGATATGTATGGAGATAAAGGAGAGAATAATAAATGCTTAAACCAAGTAACTGTCCCAGCTGGCACACATCAGATTTTCTTTTCTTATCAATACAATAATGGTGCAGGTGCAGCTGCACCTACATCACAGAACAAACTGAATTTTGGAATACAAATATTTAATCCAAACAGTGCAAGATTACATTTTAGGCAATTAAAATTAGGACATGGCACAAATCGTTTTGATGATAAAAAAAGTTGGAATGGAGTTGCAGGTGAAACAATCAAAGATTATTTTAATTCTTCACAAGCAGCAGAAGTAAGCATAGATAAAAATAAATCTTATTGGTTTGATAAAGAATTACTTGATTACAGTGGGCTTTATAGTGGTTTAATGGAGTTTGAAGTAGATGGACAAGCTATTATTACAGTATATATCTATAAAAACAAATGGAATATAGATGGTACAGCTACTATAATTCCAAAAACAGATGGCAATGGTGGTCAATACTCTGGTTACTCCAATGGCTATAAATATGTAGCAAATACCATTACATTAAATGCTAGTGACTTACAAAAAGCAAGGAGATATTTGAAATTAAATACAACAGGAATTTCTAATTTAAAAATCAATGGAGCTGCTGCTACTTCTGATTTACTTCCAATCTATTTGGCAGCTCCTGCTGGAAAGTGCATTTCTCCATCAACTTCAGATCAAAATCTTGGTAACTGGGGTATTATCTATGAATTTCCAGTTAGATTTGTAAATGACAGTGGAAAATCCTCTGTAACATTTAATATCTATGTGAAAACAGATACAAATGGTGAAGATGAATATTGTATTATCAATTCTAATACTGATACAAAATATGCTCATTTAAAACAAAACGGCGTTACTGATGATGGAAAGAAAATGTATAATGCATGGAAATGTATTTCTAAAACAGTAACTACCAGTACAACAGAAACATTTAGATATGTTTTAGGTACAAATAGCTGTGAAAAAAAACGCCTTATTTTCACAATTTCCTAATCTAATATCAAAAGACTACTACATAAAGGACTATGTGGTAGTCTTTTTTGTATTCAAAAAAATACAAAATACTTCCAAAAAATTTGTAGTAAATTTGTCTTTTTTGTTGTTTATATATAAAAAGAAATTTATAATCATATCATCAGGTTCTGTTAACTTAACATGAAAATAAAAATACAAAAAAGATTTTTAAAAATAC
>CAJTZO010000044.1 GCA_910583755.1 uncultured Clostridia bacterium | reverse complement strand
CAATATCAAAATTTATTAGCAGAAAAACAACAGCTTTATCAACAATATACAACAGCAAAAAAGGAAATGCTGGAGTATCAAACAGCAAAGCAAAACATGGATAAACTGCTCCAAACCAAACAAAAAAGCTCAGAAAAAGACCAAGAAATATAAAAAATGGGAAAACAATTTGATGTTGTTTTCCCTCTTTTTTTATTTGCGTTTTTTGTTTTTAGCCACGCCGAAGGCGTTTTGCAAATTTCAAAAAATTTGCATTAGGGGTTTGGGGCATTCCCCAACAAGCGTGGAAAGGGATATCCCTTTCCCCTGCTTGCAATCGGTGCAGAACTATATTTGTATGCAGATTTTTAGTGATACCAATTATTACTAGTTTATTTTATTGTCTTGAAAAATAGACAAAAAAATTTTAATTATCTTTTTAAAAAATAGATTCTGATTATTTCAAAAAAATGATATATTTATATTATTTTTTAAAAATAAAATTTGTGAATAACAACATAATATGAAAAATAAAAAATGAAAAAAATGTTGAAAGAAAGAAGTGAAAATGATATAGTATTAGCATGGTGAAAACCATAGAAAAGTACCCATGACAGGGTGGCTGCCTCCTACTTCTTTGTTTTACCGACTACATAGGAGAGGAGGTGACGTGTATGACTGCTTTTGAAATTATTTCAACGTTCATAGGTATATTAACTTTGTTATTTACCTTTGGCGGTTTTGTCATTGCGTTTCTTGCCTTTCTCGATAAGAGAAATAAGCATTAAAAATGCCTATCCTGTCTGACCTACAGGATAGGCGGTGTCCGTAAGGACAGTTATTCTATCTAGAGGCATCCACTTTTGGAGTGGGTGCTTTTCTTTTTTTATTGTAGCATATCTAATTTTTTAATGCAATAAAAAAATTTATTAATCTTCTTATTCTTTTTTAAAAAATTATTTTATAAAGTTGTACTATATTATAAAAAGGAATTATAGTACTATTTAAAATACTTTATATTCGTATTAATGAAGTCAATAAACTTTTCTTTGTTATTTTCATTTAAAGAGTTGATGGCAATTAGGCTACTGATAAATTTATATTCTACATCATGCTGTATATTTCCTTTTAAAAAATCAATACTAACATTTAAAGCACAAGCAATGGGAAGCATGATGGGAGGTATTGCTGGTCAGGCAGTACAGCAAGCGGCACAAATGTGTGCCTTGACAGCAATTAATGCTATGGCAGCAAGTATGAAAAGTTATGTAGTACATGGTGCTTATACTATATGTGAGTATGGAAGCAGACCAGCAAGGCTCATTGTTCCTATGAGTCATGGTGTTTATTTGAGAGGAAAAGCACAGCTAAACAAATTAGATTGCCTTCCTGGAAAAAATGTCACACCTATGGGAGTATGTACAGCAGGATATAGTAATATTTGTGCTGAACAAGAAAATGCAAAAAATGAGAAAAAAAGTTTTTCAATTAGTTTCATGGGCGGTGGAAAAAAACAAAAGGCAAAAGAGGAACAAATTAAAAGAGCAACTAGTTCTGTTACAGTATGCACTTATATGCCACTTACAGCATGGCTGGAAACAAAAGAAGATGTATTGATAGATGGAAAAGAAGCATTATTGAATCAATCTTATTTGATTTGTAGAAAAGGAGGAAAAGTAACAATATTAGATGATGGACAATACAGCTAATGGATAGAGGTGGAAAATATGAAATATAAGGAGTTTGATATTGTATTTACAAAACCACTACATAATATTACAGATTTAAATATAAAATGTGAAATCAGTCAGCATAGCAAGCTATATTTAAAAGCTATCATACCAGAAGAAGAAACGGAACGCTATGCTTTAGAAATGGATTTCAATGATAATATACAAGTAACACAAGGAGAAAAAGTAATATTTTGTGGTTATGTGTATACTGCGACAGTAAAAGTAATCCATCATGTACACTATTTGGAATTAGAAGCAATCGCTTATACTTATGATTTTGATATTGTAAAAAAATATCGTTCTTTTCAAGATTTAAGTATGACATATCAAGATATTTTAAATGAAATCATGAGGGATTACCCAAAGGCTGAATATATTGATACCATTACAAAAGGAAAAGAAATAGAAGATATCATTGTACAATACAATGAAACAGACTGGGAATTTATGAAACGATTGGCGTCGCATTTCGGAAAAGGCATTGTATGCGAGGACAAAGCCTTTTATCCAAGACTGTTTTTTGGACTTCCAGAATATAACGATATCACAGAAGTAGAAGAAAAAAGCTATGTTCGTTATAAAAATTTGGAAGATTATATTGACACAGTATCTAATTTTCAATCCAGTATAAATGATTGGGATAAAATAAGCTATCAAATTGAAACGTATCAGTATTTTAATATTTGCGAGGTATTAAAATACAAATATCAGCCTTTGGTTATCACAAAAATAGAAACTTACATAAAGCAGGAAGAAATCCTGCATAAATACTATATTACAACAAAAGATGGTGCAGGTCAAAACTTTATTGAAAATAAAAATATAAAAGGTGCTAGAATTGGCGGAGTAATAAAAGAAATACAAAGAAATACTATACGGATTCATTTAGATATTGACCTTGTTTATAAAGGCAGTAACAACAAATTTATATCTTATGCTGGAGGTATTAACAATGAAGTAGGATATTATATGCCTAAAGTAGGAAGTGCAGTATTGTTGTATTTTCCAACTGCTATGGAAAAAGACGCAATTATCTGTTCTTCTGTAAGAAAAGGCACAGCAGGACAAGACAGAATGTCTGATACCAGAGAGAAACACATGAGAAATGAATTTGGCAAAGAAATGCGTCTTGGACATAAAGATATGGAATTTAAAACACAGGGGAATCAATTCAATTTAACAGGTGCTGGTGTTATCACAATTCATTCTGGAGATACTATTACCATTACAGCAGCGACAGATATGGAAATAGGACATTCTGAAAAGTTCGAATCTGGTGTCGGTTGGGCTACCATAGAACCTATGATAACAGAAAATATCAGTTTTATGGCTGGTAAAAATATTATCATTGAAACAGAAGAAGGTGGTAATCATACTATTCAATTAAATGATTTGAATGTCACAGACAGTGCTTATGTCAAAATAGAGCAAATTGGTACAGAAAAAAAGGCACCTGCACAAGATTACTCTAAAGAAATAGAACAAAGATGCACAAAAATTACAGGAAGTACAAGCAGAAATAGAAAAAATAGAAAGAGCAAAACAAGCAGAAGCAGAAAGATTGGAAAAAGAAAAATTCTGGAGTGGATTAAAAGCAGTTGCAGTTGGTGTTACTTGTGTTGTAGTAGGAGCAGCAGCTGTGGCAGGTGCAGCATTTACAGGTGGCACTAGTGTAGCAGCAGGTGCTGCTGTTGTTGGCAAAATACTGATTGTAACTGGAGCAGCAGGTGCAGTAGTAGGAAGTTCTAATGTATTAGAAAGTAATTCTATTAGCCAAAATATTGCAAAAGGAGATTATAGTGGTGGTTTTAATCCTTTGAGAGATACTATATTAGGAGGCAATCAGGATGCTTTTGATGCAGTTTTATATGGTTTAGGACTTGTAAATGAAATAGGGCTTGCCTATTTGGCAGCACCTGAAATACTTATGGCAGCAGCTACAGGAGGTGGTATGTCTGTAGTAGGACAGGGAATTGGTAATATACTCTCTGGAGAACCTATTTACGATTTGTCTTCTTCTTCTGGTTGGATACAGTTGTTAAGAGCAGGAGAAAGTGGAACATTTACAGGACTTTTAACAGGAGGATTATTAAAAACAACAGGACTCCAAAATCCATGTGGTATGACAAAAGCACAGGAATGGCTTGGAAAACAAGCCATTGATACAACAGTAAGTGCAATATCAGAATTGACTAGCACAGGAGATATTGATATTGGAGCATTGGCAACTTCACAAATTACAGGTTCTATTACCAATAGAATCGGTATGGAATATGACAGCAAAAGTGCAAAATATATATTAGATGTACTAGGAGATACAGCAGGAGAGGCAGGTATTGTTGCTATCAGAAATGGAGGAGAAATTACAGAAGATGGTTGGCAGCAAATACAAAATAGATTGATACAATCTTCCATTATGAACAGTGTGCAGGCGATTTCAAGCGGTGAACCAGTTGACACTGTAAGAGGACTCTTAACAGAAACATTTACTGATATTGTCATACCAGATGTTGGTTTTGACTTAGAAATAGTAAGATATTATAATTCTAAAAATCACAGAACAAGCTGTATTGGTAAAGGCTGGACAATGAATATTGACAGTCGTGTGATGCACAATGACAGATTTATGATGATACAAATGCCTGACAGCAGTATTGAAATGTTTGAAAAACAAAGTGATGTTTGGACAAGCACCAAAGAGGGCAGTTTGCGAAACAAAATACAAGAAGATAGTGAAACAGGTTTTATTACTATGCTGACATTCGATAAAATGAAATATAGTTATAATCAGCATGGTAATCTAATTTCTATTTCTGACAGCAATCAAAATACACTTTCTATACATTATATAGATAGTACAGAAACAATAGAAAGTATTGAAACAACAGGTGGAAAAAAATTAAAATTTGAGTATTACGATAATAAAATTGCTTCTATAACAGACCATATCGGCAGAACAATGAAATATTTTTATCAAGGAGATTTTCTGACAAGTGTAGAAGACAGAAATCATGGCATTACAACATATACTTATGATGAAAATGGATATATGAATACCATTACAGATGCTAACGGCAAAATATATATTGAAAATAAATTTGATAAAGTTGGACGTGTTGTATGGCAAAAATTTAATGAAAGTCAAGAGATTTTCATTACTTATAATGAAAAAGAAAAAGTCAATACATTTTATTATAGTGCTGATGATGCCAGTGAGCAATTTTATTACAACAATAAACTGCTTGTAACGAAAATTGTAAAACTAGACGGCAGTACAGAAGAATATGATTATGACAAATGGGAAAATAAAATATTCATAAAAGATGGTAATGGCAATATTACCAAACGACTTTATGATGAAAATGCAAATATGGTATTGCTTGAAAATCCAGATAGCACAAAAGAAAGCTGGAAATATAATAAAAACGGTTTTGTCATACAGCATACCAAAGCAAATGGACAAAATATTTTTACAGAATATGACAAAAACAACAATGTCATAAAACAAAAAGAACAACTGCAAAATGAAAATTATGCTGTTACAACATATCAAAGGGACAGCAAAGGACGTATTACAGAAGTAAAAGACGCAAATGGTTTTGTTACAAAATATGTTTATCAAAGTAAACAAAATCACCTACCTACACAAATCATAAATACACATCATACTATAGAAATAGAATATGATGAGGTGGGAAGAAAAATAAGTCAGACAATCAATGGCTGCACTGAAAATTATCGTTATAACAATAATGATAAATTAGTAAAAGAGGAAGACCCAGAAGGCAATATCACAAGAACACTTTACAATAAAATGGATGAGCCTATTCAAAAGTTTTTGCCTAATGAATATCAAAGCGGAAAGCCTCAAAAATATTATGAGTATATTTATGACAGTTTTGATAGAGTGATAAAAACTATTACACCAGAAGGTAGTGTATTTGCTTTAAAAAGGGATAACTGGGGTAGAGTGCTGAAAGAAATCAATCCGAATTGTTATGATAAAAATAGTAATGATGGAGAAGGCATTTGTTATGAATATGACGCTGTAGGAAATCAAATAAAAATCATTTATCCAGATGGTGGTGTATTAAGGTCATTTTATGACAACAATAAAAACAAAATCAAAGAAATTAAGCCAGAAAATTATCATGCTGAAACAGATGATGGTGCAGCAACAGAATATATTTATGATACCATGAACCGTTTGACAACAATAATAGACGAAAAAGGTATTGTTGTTAAAAAACTGATTTATAATGAAATTGGTTTGGTTGTAAAAGAAATTGACGCAAAAGGTTATCAGAGTGGTAAAACAGATGAGCAAAGATATGGTACGCTTTATCAATATGACAAAGCAGGCAGATTAATAGAAAAAAGGATACCAAAAACCAGAAATGAAAATGAAATATATTATAGTGTATTCTATTATGACTATGACGCAATTGGAAATCTGATAAAAGAAAAAAGAAGTAAAGAATATGTTACAGAAACAGAAAAACCTACGTTTTGTCATGAGTTTTATTATACATACAATGTCATGAATCAACTCACAAAAGCGACAGATACTACAGGAGCTTGTGTAGAGTATTTTTATGATAAAAGAGGCAACTGTATTTCTGAAAATCAAAAAATCAATGATACAAAATATAAAATCACAAAGTATCAGTATGATAAAGCAAATAGATTGATAAAACAAACAGAAATCATAGAGAAACAAGATTGTTATTGTACAGAAGAACAAATGAAGTCTGTGACATCATATAGCTATGACCCAAATGGAAATGTAATACAAACCATTTATCCTAATGGTAAAAAGGTGTTGCAGGAGTATGACCATTCAGACCGTTTAATAAAAACTACAACACTGGAAAATGGTAAAAAGAAAAGAGAAAACAGTTTTGTATATGATAAAAGCAAAAATGTTGTATGTATTACAGATATAGAAGGAAATACACAAAAAGTAGTATACGATTTGCTTGACAGACCAATTTCTATTACAAACAAAGAAAAGGAAACAACAAAAATCCAGTATACTCTAAATGGCAAAGTCAAAAAGCAGATATTGCCTCAACAGCTTGATACAGAAAAAGGTACAAGATATATTTATGATGAAAAAGACAGATTGTTAAGTGTTGTCAATGCGTTGGATATTACAGAAAAATCATATCAATATGATATAAATGACAATGTTGTAGAGCAGATAAATGGTGCAAAAAATGCTATAAAATATCAATATGACATTGCAAATAGACGTGTAGCTGTTTTGACAGCAGAGAAAAGCAGTCAGCAATATGAATATGACGCACTGGACAATGTTATGAAAACAATAGACGGCAACAAAAACCAAACAAGCTACATAACAGACGCATGGGGCAGAGTAGCAGAAACAATCAAAGCAGATGGCAGCAGAGAAAAATTTGCTTATGATTATGCGGGAAATGTGACAGCAACAACAGACGGCAATGGAAACACCATACAATATCAATACAACAGCCTGAATAAACTGTCAAAAATCATTGACCAGCAGGGCATGGAAGAAGTAATGTTATATGACATTTCTGGAAATTTAGCATATAAAAAAGATAGAAACGGCAATGAACTAAAATACACTTATGATACAGATGACAATTTAATCAATGTATCAAATGCCAGCAGACAATCAAAGGGTAGAAATCGTTTTATACAGCCAGATTTTTCAGAAAGCTATGAATATAATACAGATGGCACACTCAAAAAAGCAATATCAAAAGGTATTTTGTATACTTATCAGTATGACAAACAAGGCAGACAGATTGAAAAATGGCAAAACGGCAAAAAAGTGTTGCAGTATGCCTATGATAAAAATGGAAATATGATTTGTCAAAAAGACATTTCTGGAAAACATACAGCATATACATTTGACGACATAGGAAGAATACAAACAGTAATAGATGACGGTGAAAAAGCAGCACAATATTACTACAATGATGACAGCACACTTCAAAAAATATGTTATGGAAATGGCATTACAACAGAATATAGTTATAATAAAGACCAGTCTGTTGTCAGCCTGATGACAGCAAAAAAAGATGGTACACTGATTACACAAAATACCTATGCTTATGATGAAAACGGCAATCAGATACAAAAAATGGAAAAAGGTATCAAAACAACATATGATTATGATAGTTTGAATCAAATTAAAACAGTTGTGCATGATGAAAAAATTACAGAGCAGTTTGATTATGATGCTGTGGGAAACAGAATCAAAAGAACATTGCAGGGCAAAGAGGAAAACTATTACTACAACAACAAAAACCAGTTGTTGCAGATAGACAAAGAAAATGATACAATTTTCTATAAATATGATAATCAAGGCAACACATTGGAACAGACGAGCAGCAAAGGCACAACAACATATCAATACGACATATACAACAGAACAAGACAAGTCATAACAGAAAATGGCGATATCATTAAAAATAAATATGACCCTTTGGGATTCCGCTACAAAAAGGAAGTCAATGGAGAAACACACAATTATATTTTTGATGGTTGGAGCATTACAGCAGAAACCAACAAAGATGGGGAACTAAAAAGCAGAGAAGTTCGAGGCTATGGGCTTGTCAAAAAGGAAATAAACAACAAGCAATATTACTATCATCAAAATGAACATGGGGATATTACCCATTTAACGAACATTGATGAGAAAATAGAAAATAGCTATCAGTATGATGTATTTGGAAATATTAGAGAGCAACAGGAAAATGTAGAAAATGTTTTCAAGTATGCAGGAGAACAGCAAGACCAAGAAACAGAACAGTATTACTTAAGAGCAAGATTCTACAATCCAGTGATAGCACGCTTTACACAGGAAGATGTGTATAGGGGCGATGGGCTGAATCTATATGTATATGTTGTGAATAATCCTCTGCTGTGGATTGACCCTAGTGGTTATGCTAAATGCTCTATGTTAAATTCTGAACAACAAATTTTATATGATGCCGCTCGTGCAAGAGGTATTGGAGTAGCTGAAGCATATTATAGTGTTACAAATAGAAATTTATTAAATCAAGTAGGTAGTGATTATATAGCAAAAAGAGAACAAGATCAAATAATGGATTACTATACAGATTTAGCAAGAAGACATTATAGAACTAGACAAGGTACTGGAACAGCCCAACAAGTTGGTTCATGGACGCACGCAGATGTAGCTAATGATATGCAACAATATATAGTATTAAATCAACAAAATTTACCTTATATTGATGAAATTCAAATAGAACAAAATTATCTTAGTGGCTCACTTATTACAAATAATGCAAGAGGCAGTTCTAGGGTAGATATTGCTATAATAAATAAAGTAAATAACAATGTACATGTTGGAGATATTAAAACTGGAAATGCTCACTATTCTACTAGACAAAAAAATAAAAATGAAAGAAATATAAATGGTTTTAATGGTCAAAATGGATATACATTTACTCATGAGGAAGTAAAACCATAAAATATTAATATAACAGCTTTTTATAAAAAATTAAATGATTGTTTTGATTTTAATAAAAAGCTGTTATCAATAAAATTTCATAAGAAAGGGAGAAAGTATGAAAATAGTAAAGTTTGTTGCAGAAACATATGATTTTAAAAAGGCTATGAAAATAAATATAGAAGAAAAAATAAATCCTTTATTATATCAAAACCATTTTAAACAATATAGTAATTACAAATATATACGTGAAATTGACAAAATAGCACAATTTATCACCTTTAAAGTTGGAGTAGATAGATTAAAAGCATATGCAATGTATTTTCCTATTTTTATACCATTTGATAATATTTTAGATTATGGTATAGAAATTACTGGGTCTAGTGGTATGCATTTATTAAACGGAAAATATTTTACAACAATATATGAATATGAAAAATTTGATAAGTCTATTCAACTTCAGAATTATAAAAAATACCATTTAAATAACTTTGATAAGTTAGTTTTAAGCATTCAAGAGGGAATTATACCAGAAATGGATTCAATAAAATGTCTGAAAGATTTTACTGATAAATTTCAAAGTAAACAGACATTTTTTTTTGGACATAATTTTAGGAAAGTAACCGAAAATCATATATTTCATAAATTTATTTTTGCTGTTTATGAATGTTTATATGGAAATTTTGAACAAGGACAAATGAATTTACAAGAATTAAAGAAATATATAGAAGAACAGGAAGACAAAAAATATACAAAAGAACAGCAACTAAAACGATATGTAGAAAAATTATTACCTTCTGAAGAAAATAATGGAACAAAAGAAAGTTTATTATTTTATTTAAATGAACTTTGTAATGAAAGAAGAAAGAAGTATAAATTAATATAATTTTTTTATAAATTATATTAATGTTGGTTTTTAATTAAGAACAGCAGGAAAATGTAGAAAATGTTTTCAAGTATGCAGGTGAACAGCTAGATAATGAAACACAACAGTATTACCTACGGGCAAGATTTTACAACCCAGTGATAGCACGCTTTACACAAGAAGATGTGTATAGGGGCGATGGACTGAATCTATATGTGTATGTTGTCAATAATCCACTATTATGGATTGATCCTAGTGGTTATGCAAAGAAGTGTTCGAATAGACAATCTATTAGAACAGAAGATCGTTTTAAAACAAATGAAACATTAAAAAATGCAAAAATAGTAGTTAAAATTGGTAATTCTACTAGAGAATATTCACCATTAGAATTACAAAAGGCTGTAGATAGTATACATGAAGCAGCCTATGGTCATAAAGAAAGAAAAGAACTATTAGCTGATGGAAGCGAAGTAAAAAAATATACATTTAAAGATCAAAAAGGAGGAAATGCACCAATAGCATTAACTATTACTTCAGATGGAGATATAATTTTAAGTTCAAATACAAAGCTCAAAGATAAGTCTATACAAAAAGCCTATGAATTATTTGGAGCAGAAAATGTTACAATAGTAGGTAGTAAAAAAGAGAACAATTATAAAAATGACTTAGTAAAAGAACAAGTTACTAAAACTTTGTTAGAACAACTTAAAAGTTATGAAGCAACTTTACCAACAGGAAAAGCAACAGATATAATAAAGAGAAAATTTAAATTTGGCGACAATCATGCAGAAGTAAGGGGGATACAAGAAATAATCACAAGAAATGGAAATGCAATAGGTTCTTCTCAATTTTGTAGTCATCTTTCTTGTCCAAGTTGTACTTTAATACAAAGTATAGAGGGAGTAGCAAACTATACAGGCTATAGCGAGTCTCTTGTTAAATATTCTTATATGAGGGATTATACACATATTGATAATTAGGAAAATAATGAATAAATATGAGCAAAAATATATTTTGTAAACATACTATTATATGTTTTATTCATAATTTTAAGATTTACTCATATTTACAAAAAGGAAATGAAGTGATATTTTGAGCGAAAAAACGAAAGAAGCATTAATCATAGAATTAGCTGAAACGCTTTCAGATACTCAATTAAAATTATTTCTTATTATGTTGATAGAAAGGCAGTTTCAAGTTTACAAAAAATATGCCGTAGGTAAAGAATGGAATTTTACAAATAAATTTAACAAAATAATAGAAGATTGTTGGAATTTTGTTATAAATGGTACAAAATATGATTATATAACAAAGCTGGAAAATTCACACAATTATTTTGAAGATTATGAAGAATGGGAAGATGAATGTGCTATGCATTCTCCTAACTATTTAATTGAGAACTATGACTATATGAAAAGTATAGAAGTTTTGTCTTGTGTTGTAAAATATATTTATTGTCTTTATCCAACCATGGCAGAGAGCAGACCTTGTGATGGAACAGCTACATATAATCTTGATTTTTTATTTGATTTTTTTTATCATTTAGATGAAGAAACTGATGATGAAGAAACTTATTTTGAAGAACATGAGTTAGTATGTTTGGAATTTGAAAGAGAAAAAAGGGACATAGAATATTTAAAGACAGAAACAGATATACAAAAAATATATCAAAGATATCATTTTGATTTGCAGGAAAGTATTTTAGAAGATTATTGGTTTGATGAAAGTAGTGCAAAAACAGAGAATCAGAAAAATGACACCACAGAAAACAAAGAAGAAATAGCAATTTCAGAAGAAGATAAAAAAGATTTGGAAGAAAAAATAGCAGAAAGTTGTTATAAACATGGCTGTCTTTATACAGAACTAGGCAGGTATAGAGAGGCAATACAACTTTTTACAAAAGTAATTGATTTGCAACCAAATAATGTAGAGGCGTATAATGGTCGTGCTTTTGCTTCTATGCGTTTAGAAGAATATCAAAAAGCAATTGATGATTTAAACAAAGCAGTTACTTTAAATCCAAATTATGAAAAAATATATCACAATTTAGGTGTGATATACAATAAGTTAGGAGAATATGAGAAATCAATCTTTTATTACAATAAACAGATTGCATTAAGTCCAAACGATGAAACAGCATATTTTGGTATTAGCAATAACTATGCTGCATTAGAAGAACATCAAAAATCAGTTTATAATTTAACAAAAGCGATTGCATTAAATCCAGACTATGCAGATGCTTATTATAATAGAGCGGATAGTTATGATGAGTTAGAGGAATATGAAAAAGTGATTGATGATTTGACAAAAGCGATTGCTTTAAAACTAAATTTTGTAGAAGCTTATTGTAATCGTGGCGCAACTTATAACAAATTAGGAGAATATGAAAAAGCAATTTCAGATTTTGACAAAGCAGAAAAAATAAATCCTACTATAATGCAAATATATTATAATCGTGGGGAAAGCTATTATGCATTGGCAGAATATGAAAAAGCAATTTCTGATTTCAGCAAAGTAATTGCTCATGACCCAAATGATAAAGAAGCCTATTTGAATCGTGCAAAAGCTTATCATGCAATAGGAGAAACTGAAAAAGCGATTGCAGATGAAAATATTGTAAAAAAATTACAATAAATACAAAAAAGCCAATGAATATTACATATTTCTATGTAAATTAGTTGGCTTTTTTAGTATCATTTTCGTTCTTCATTCTTTTTAATATGTTGCAGTTTACAATCTTGATAATATTCTAAAAAGTGTAATGTTTTTAATAATTGATGGTCATCAAAGCTATTAATTAAATTTTTTAATTCTACATCATAAAAAGTAGAATTTTTTTTATTATTTTGATAAATCGTAAGAGAGTCCTCCAGCAAATCATCTAATGTAACATCAAGTGCAGCAGCAATTTCAGAAAGTTTTTTAATATTAAATTTGTTTTTGCCATGTTCCAAACTAGAAATATTGCTTTGAGAGGTATGAATCATATTTGCTAAATCTTTTTGTGTCACCTTTTTTTGTTTTCTAAAATGATTTACTTTTTTTCCAAGTGTAATGGCGTCATACATGATAAACAAACCTTTCAAATAAATTCTAATAAAGATTTATAAATAAATTTTTTTCTTGTAAAGTTAACTCAGAAAGAGTTTGAATAATTTCATTAAAATTGGAAAAGAAGCATTTTTATTTTATGTTTCTTTAAAAGAAGTACAATGAAAAGGACTTATGACCCATTTAGAAGATAGTACATTTGAAGGATGTTATATGTTGGAAACGGTTGAAATAGCTGATAGTATTTCATCTATTGGTGTAGATGTTTTTGCTGGTTGCGAATCTTTGAATCTTTAAAAACTATTTATTGTAAAAAAAGTTCCATTACTGATTATTATATGCAATTTACATTTCATGACAGAGTAATGCTAAAATACACAGGAATATCGAAAAATGTAATTTCTTTAGAAAAATTTTTGAAATAAAAAATAATAAAATGATATTGAAAAAATACAAAAGAGAAAAGAGCCAGGAATGTTACATATTTTTATGTAAAATAGTTGACTCTTTTTTTATTCCATAAAACTAAAGTTTTGGTTATTTACAAAATAATTTTAATAAAATGTATGTTATAAGAAATCATCTTTTTTATTTTTTCAATCCATATAGAAAACAAAAAGAACGAGTAAATGTTATATTTTACTGGTTCTTTTTTTTGTTAAAAAAACATTGTCGTTCTCCTCCTATCCAATTTTGAGTTCAGCAAAAATTCAAAATTTGGAGGAGAAGAAAATGAGAAACATCGAAATCAAAAACAGCGATGGAAAGATGGTTTTTGTTGAGGTATCAGAAGAAGTGTATGCAGTTTTGCAGGAAGAAAACAAGGAACAGGAACATCAAAGATACGAAAGAAGGAAACATCTTGATGATAGGGAATTAAGCGATTCCATAGTATCCAAAAAAAGAGTAGCTGAAAATTTGGAAGACTACTGTATCAATAGAGAGCAGTTAAGAGAAATTCAGAAAATTGTAAGCACTTGCACAGAAACACAGCAGAGAAGATTTTACTTAAACCGTATTTGTGGCTACAGCTATACGGAAATTGCACAAATGGAAGATTGTCATTTGGTGTCAGTTAGACAGTCTGTAACAGCGGTTTTAAGAAAATTAAAAAATTTTTTATAAAATAATACTTAGATTTGCTTGAGAAGTTACCTATATAGTAAGAAGGTCTTTTGTGATACCTTTTTATTGCACCTTGACAAAAGATAGGGAACTATTCATATCAATATACAAATGATTTCTAATATAAATGAAGAATTGCCACGATAATACCAAAAAGTATTGGAGCGATTCCATAAATTTTAGAAAGTCACTGTTGTGTACCTTACATAGTAAATAAGGGATACTGCGAATATTGTGTGCAGACTTGTCAACTGCAATATAACACGTATCGGCGGTATTTGTGACAGCTTTCAGCAGTTTGTATATTCCGTACTGGGGAATGAGCCAACAATATAATCCTGTTATATTAGAATACAGTACAAAAGAAAAAATTTTTAAAATATATTTTCTGTCAGACTGCACTGTTGTGGTCTGACAGAAATTTTAATAGAAAAGACAGGAAATTTGAAAAAGTGTTTTGTCTTTTCTATTAAAAAAATATAAAAATGATGGAGGAGAGATTTGATTATGAAGAAGAAACAAAAAGTAATTGACAGAGAGAAATTAGTAGACATTAGAGATGTTATTATCAATACAGATTTGCCCAAAGAGGAAAGAATAAAAGACTATATCAGGCAAATCAAAAATCCTTATTGTTTTAAATGTGGCAAATATGTTGTCATATCCAAATTTTCAGAAAATGGCTTATCATTGGAGGATTGTTTAAAAGGAATATTATTATAACTAAAATTTATGGTGAATTTAGATTATCTCTTTAGAAGTTCTTATATGTCGGTAT
>CAJTZO010000043.1 GCA_910583755.1 uncultured Clostridia bacterium | reverse complement strand
CAGGTGGTATAAATTCTGGTACTTTTCCATCATCTTCCACAAAATCATCTTCATACCGTTGTTTATCACTTTCTGACAAATCATCATAATAAATTCCTTTTTCTAAAAATTGTGTTGTTGTTTCCATGGTATAATAAGGCACAAGAACATGGTCTTTATAGACTGCTGTTTCATAATCATAGGCATAGGTAGGGACACCATTTTGCATTTCAAAAAATTTATAAGTGTTTCTATCAACATCTGTTTTCGGGGTAGCTGTTAGCCCTACAATAAGAGAATCAAAATAATCAAATATCACCTTATATTTTTTGAATATGCTTCTATGTGCTTCATCAATAATAATTAAATCGAAATGAGCAGGAGTAAAAAATCTTTTTCCCTCATCATTTTTTGCTGTATCAATCGCATTTAGGAGAGTTGGATAGGTAGAAAATACAATCCTTGCATTTTTATCATCCTTATTGGAAAGCAAATTACAAAGGCTCATATCAGGCAAATAATTTTTAAAGCTGTCTCTTGCTTGTTTTACAAGATTTCTTCTATCTGCTAAAAACAATACATTTGTAATATATCCACCTCTGGAAAGCACATCTGTCAGACTGGAAGCAGTTCTTGTTTTTCCGCTACCTGTTGCCATAACTAATAAGTGCTTTCTATGTCCTTTTTCGATATTTTCGCATACTGTACGGATTGCCTCTTTTTGATAATATCTATCTGTGATATTGTCATCTATTTTAATATTTTTTAAAGATTTGCGTTGTTCTCTTTGATTCATAAGTTTTTGTAGGTCATTTTTAGAAAAGATTCCGCTGACTTTCCTTTGTGGATAGCTAAGGTCATCCCAGAAATAAGTGTCAAAGCCATTTGTTACAAACATCATAGGTCTACGTCCATATTGTTTTTCTAAGGCATTGGCATATAACACAGCTTGTTGCCTACCAATATTAGGGTCTTTACTAGTACGTTTTGCCTCCACAACAGCAAGAGGCAGTCCATCCCTACCAAAAAGCACATAATCAGCATAACCTTTTTTCCCTTTTTCGCCATTCATGTCATGGATTTCAAATTCCTCTTTGACATCCTCGTCAAAATCCCAACCATTCAACATCATATCTACATTAATATAGCGTTTTCTGGTTTCCAATTCTGACAAATCCGTTGCTTTAAATTTACGTTGTTTTTTGTGTTGTTCTTTTTCTGCTGTAAATTGAGGAGATAAGGCTTTTAATTGTTTTTGGAGTGCTTCAATGATACTATCTTTTTGTTCTAAAAGGCTTTGCTGTTGTTTTATTTTTTCAGTATCTACAAAAACCTTTTTTATAGGGATACTATTTTCGTCAAATATTCTTTCCTCATAGTTAGAACCATAACAATAGTCAACCCACTGAATAAATTCAAAAAGTGCCTTCAA
This sequence comes from uncultured Clostridia bacterium, assembly GCA_910583755.1. GTDB lineage: Bacteria > Bacillota > Clostridia > Lachnospirales > Anaerotignaceae > Coprocola. Next base: position 17,491 of record CAJTZO010000043.1, on the reverse strand, counting down.
GGCAAGTAAAGCATAACTTTTTGTAATTTTCTTTTCGGTATGTACAGCAATATTACCTAATTTGATAATGACAGGAAGTTTTTTCCATGTATTTTCTTCAATGGCATCTTTAAAACATGACTCATGTATTAATGACTGTAAATTTTCACGATATGGCACTTTCATAGTGTTGTCTGCGGAATAAACCCACTTTACAGCAAGTTCCAACGCCTTACGGCAGCCTATGGCACACATAGCAGGGGCAGTATTGTAAACTTCTTCTGCCTCGATTGCTGCATCACAAAAAAGAGTATATTGCTTGTTTTCCTTTAAAAATTCAAAATTTGACATTTATTTTTCCCTCCTGTCTGTAGGGGTTTACTGTTGAGGCATATTTAACATTTCAAATAATAAAATCATACTATTTGCTTGTAAAAATGCTTGTCTATCACGATAATCAAGCTCACTTAATGATTTCTTAAATTCGTTTAAATCTTTTTCTGCTTTTATAATTTTTTGTACTCTATCTTGTTCCAAATTATAGAAATAACCATTATACAAATTATACATTTCAACACCTCTTTATTAGCCAAAGTATTCCTGCATCAAAGCCTTTTTTAATACTTCTAGTTTATCAAGACTTTGCTGGATAGTCAATTTTTGTTCTTCTATTTTATTTACAAAAATCAAAAATTTTTGTTGTTGTTCTATATTTGGAACTATAACATTCAAATTAGATAAGATTTTAAGATTAATGTTTTTTTGTGCTACTTGTGGAGCTTGGCTTTCAAGAATTTTTTGAAAAAAATCAAACCAATAATGCATATAAACTGCTTCAACTTGACCATAAGATACAAAACCAACTATACTATCTGGAAAACATGCATCAAATGACAAAATAGCAGTTTGTGCTATATTTGCAGCAATCGTTATACATAATGTTCCTGCATTCCACATTTTGCTTTGTTTTAATCCAAGTTCAGAATAAGTATTTTGATATGAAGTAATATATAAATCAGAGTTTGTAACTTCTCCAGTTTGAATGAGTGGATATTTTCCACCAAGCAATTCTGGTGCGTTTCTTGGTCTATGTTTAGAGCGACCTCTATCAAGAGATCCTAAGTTTATCAACTTTTTTATTGGTAAATTTTTGGAGTTACGAACTGGATCACCAAACATCTCCACAAAGCAGGATTTTACTAACTTATCTAGCTTTTCTAGCTGTTTTTTACGTAGAATAACCAAATAATCAATTTTTTCAAAAACATCTATTAGTTCATTTTGTACTTTATCCTCCATGTAATTTAATGAGATATTTAAAATATAGTCTTTTGAAATATGTTTTAATCCAATACCTTTAAAACCATTTTCAAGTATTTGCATATTACCTTCAAAAAATCGATATATGACTTTTAAATTTATACTATTATTTTTCTGATATAATACTATACAATCTGTTGATGTTGAAAATGGTTCTTCACAATAATGTATACTTGCATTTCCTCCAGTTCCAAATATCAAAGCAGGCTGATTATATTGAAAAGTATCTAAATATTTAGTTTGTAAGTTACTTGATGTAAAAAATTTATATTTTCCTTCTTTTTTTCCTTCTCCCGCTTTTATTTTTGACTTTTTTTGAATAATACAAATATCTGATATTTTTATCACAGCATTCCCTCCAATTCTGTCAGTCCTGCTGCAATCTGTTTTTCCAGTTCTTGCAGTTCTGCAAGTATTTCTTGTGTAGGAGGGTATTCCACAGGCACATATTCCACTTTTTTATATTTATTGATAGAAAGGTCATAGTCATTTTGTGCAATCTCCTCTTTTGGTACAAAAAAGGATTGCTCTGTTCTTTCTCTGTTTTTCTCTTTGTCCATATTATGAAAACGTTCTAGCATATCTGGTATATCATTCTCTGCAATTACTGTACGTTTGTCGTCTAAACTAAAACCATCTGCTTTCATATCATAAAACCATACGTTTTCCGTTCCACCTGCTCCCGTTTTTGTAAATACAAGTACAGCCGTAGAAACGCCTGCATAGGGCTTAAATACCCCCGATGGCATAGAGATAACAGCCATAAGCTGATGATTGTCTACCAATTCCTTACGAATCGATTTATGTGCTTTGCTCGCACCAAACAAAACCCCATCAGGTACAATACAAGCACAGCGTCCACCTTTTTTGAGCATACGTAAAAGTAATGCTAAAAAAAGTAATTCTGTTTTTTTAGTGTTTGTAATCACTTTTAAGTCATCATTGATACTTTCTGAGTCAACAGTTCCCGCAAATGGCGGATTTGTCAATATCAGTGTATATTTTGAATGGATAGTGTTTTGTTTAGAAACACTATCTTGATAATCAATATCTGGATTTTCTATAGAGTGTAACATGGTATTCATTGCAGAAATACGTAACATTGTTTGGTCGGTATCAAATCCCGAAAACATTGTGGTTGTAAAATGGTCCCATTGTTCACTTGTCATAGTTGCCTCATGATGTTGCCGAATATATTCCGCTGAAGATACTAAAAAGCCGGCTGTTCCACAGGCTGGGTCACAAATGAAGTCATTTGGAGTAGGCTTCATTAAATTGACCATCATTTCACGGATATGTTTGGGGGTACGAAATTGCCCATTGTGTCCTGCTGTTGAGAGCTTGTCAAGCATATATTCATACAAATCCCCCTGCATATCTAAACTTGTCAGGTCTGTAGTATATAAATCTTCTAACCCTGTGATAATTTTTTGTAAAATTTGTGCTGTTGGTATCAAAAACATAGCAGTTTCCATATATCTTGAAAAAGCTGACGCATTTTCACTATTCAAATTTTTAATAAATGGAAATACTTTTTGACTGACAATTTCAAAAATATCTCTTGCATCTTTGTTTTTAAATTTGCTCCAGCGCATAGATTGTCCTTCTTCTGTTTGTGGAAATATTTTTTTCATTTTTTCGCCAGTCAATGCCTCAAAACTTTCGTTTTTTAATTCTTTTTCATCTAAAGAATGTATAAACATCATGTATGTAAGCTGTTCAATGACTGTCAAAGGGTTTGTAATTCCTCCAGCCCACATATCTGTCCATATTTTGTCAATTTTATTTTTTATTTCACCTGTTATCATACTGTCCTCCCTAATAAATGATGATTTCATTGTTACATATTGTTTAGAATACTATAAAAATCACCTTTCTTCAATAATATTTTCAAAAAAGGAGGGGAATGCTTTTATAAATCTATACTTTATTATTTTTTTGAATAGAGTACCTAGAAATTTAAAAATAAATGAAGCAGGCACAACAAATTTGCTATGCCTGCTTTTACTTTATATTTATTCAAATGATGATACAACAAACAAATTTCCCATTTCGTTGACATCTACTGTCAACATAGTATCCGGTTCCAAATCTTCTTGTATTATTTTTTTTGCAATGAGTGTTTCAACATATCTTTGCAAATATCTTTTTAAAGGTCTTGCGCCATATACAGGGTCATAACCACATTCCACAATAGTTTGTTTTGCTTTTTCTGTTACAACACATTGCAGTTGTTTTTCTGCCATTCTTTTATTGAGGTCTTTTAATAGCAAATCAACAATATTGGAAATATTTTGCTTAGTTAATGGTTTATAAAATACAATTTCATCTAAACGATTTAAAAATTCAGGTCTAAAAGATTGGCGTAAAAGTTCTTGTACTTTTTTTCTAGCATCCTCTGTAATTTCTCCATTTTCATCAATACCATCTAATAAATAAGAAGAACCTAAATTAGAGGTCAATATAATAATGGTATTTTTAAAGTCTACTGTTCTGCCTTGAGAGTCGGTAATATGTCCATCATCTAGCACTTGCAGCAAGATATTGAATACATCAGGATGCGCCTTTTCTACCTCATCAAACAGGACAACAGAATAAGGTTTTCTGCGTACAGCCTCTGTTAATTGTCCACCTTCTTCATATCCTACATATCCTGGAGGTGCTCCTATCAAACGAGATACAGAAAATTTTTCCATATATTCGGTCATATCAATACGAACAATATTTCTTTCATCATCAAACAAACATTCTGCAAGAGATTTTGCAAGTTCTGTTTTACCTACGCCTGTTGGACCTAAAAACAAAAAGGAGCCAATCGGTCTATTTGGATTTTGAATCCCTGCCCTACTTCGCATAATGGATTCGGATACTTTGGTTACAGCTTCTTCCTGTCCAATCACTCTTAAATGAAGAATATCCTCCAAATGAATCAATTTTTCTTTTTCACCTTCCATCAATTTAGATACAGGAATCCCTGTCCATCTTTCAATAATTTTAGCAATTTCTTCTTCTGTTACTTTATCACGAAGCAAAGAATTTTTTATACCATTTTGCTCTGTTTCTTTTTCTTTTTGTTCTAGTTCCTTTTGCAGTTGTGGCAAAATACCATATTTTAATTCTGCCGCTTTATTTAAGTCATATTTTCGTTCTGCCGCTTCAATTTTTCCATTCGTTGCTTCAATTTGTTCTCTTAATTTTTGTACGCTATTGATATCTGCTTTTTCATTTTCCCATTTCGCTTTTAAGTGGTTAAATTCCTCCCTGGTTTCTGCCAATTCCTTTTGAATTTCTTCCAAATGTTCCATAGAAAGCTTATCCTTTTCTTTTTTTAGCGCTGCTTCTTCAATTTCATATTGAATGATTTTTCTTTGTATCACATCTAATTCTGTTGGCATAGAATCAATTTCTGTACGAATCATAGCACAAGCTTCATCAATTAAGTCTATTGCTTTATCTGGCAAAAATCTATCTGAAATATAGCGATTGGAAAGGGTTGCTGCTGCAATAATGGCATGGTCTTGTATTTTAACACCATGATACACTTCATATCTTTCTTTTAAGCCTCTTAAAATGGTAATGGTGTCTTCTACCGTTGGCTCACTAACCAGCACAGGCTGAAATCTTCTTTCCAGTGCAGGGTCTTTTTCAATATATTGTTTATATTCATTTAATGTTGTTGCCCCAATACAATGCAGTTCTCCTCTTGCCAGCATTGGTTTTAATAAGTTTCCTGCATCCATTGCGCCATCTGTTTTACCTGCACCTACAATGGTATGCAGTTCATCTATAAAAAGTATAATTTTTCCATCACTCTTTTTGACTTCATTCAATACTGCTTTTAATCTTTCTTCAAATTCCCCTCTAAACTTTGCTCCAGCAATTAAAGAACCCATATCTAGGGAAAAAATTGTTTTTTCCTTTAAACTATTTGGAACATCTTCTTTTACAATTCTTTGTGCTAAGCCTTCCGCAATCGCTGTTTTACCAACACCCGGTTCTCCTATCAACACAGGATTATTTTTTGTTTTTCTAGATAAAATGCGAATTACGTTTCTAATTTCATCATCTCTACCAATGACAGGGTCCAGTTTTTGATTTCTTGCTTTTTCTACTAAATCTGTACCATATTTTTTTAGCGCATCGTAGGTGGATTCTGGACTATCACTAGTTACTCTTGTATTTCCCCTTACTTTTACCAGTGCTTTTGTAAAGTTTGTTTTATCAATGTGATATTCTTCAAACACCTTTTTCATTACACTGTTGGCACTTGTTATCAATGACAAAAACATGTGCTCTACAGATACATACTCATCTTTCATACTATCTGCTAATTTTTCAGATTTTGTAAAAACTTTGTCTACATCAGATGCAATATACAGTTTTCCTGCTTCTCTACTGCCAGAAACTTGTGGTAATTTTGCAATTTCTTCTTTTACTCGATTTACTAATCCGTTTAAATTAACACCAATTTGAATTAAAAGCTGTGGGATTAAACCATTTTCTTGAGTTAACAGATTATATACTAAATGTTGCTGTTCAATTTGTGGATTTTGATATTCATTTGCAATGGTTTGCATGTTTTGAATTGCTTCTATTGATTTTTGAGTATATTTTTGTAAATTCATAGATATTCTCCTTTTTTTAGTTTGATTTTCATTGTAATTATTTAATTAGCTACCAAAAATAGCACCTATCATTTTTCATTCAAAAGACTTCCTTTTTCTTTTTTTTATAGTATACAATATTAGCACTCACTTGTAAAGAGTGCTAACAAAATTTTTATAAAAAAAGCAAAAGAAAACTTTACAATTTTATTAACTTTGTAAAAAATAGGTTTTTTTTGTCGTTTAAATAATAAAAGATAAAACGGATAGGAGGAATTTATATGCATGACTACGAGAAACAGAGACAACAAAAACAACAATTATTCAAAGTTCAATTTTTCATCTTATTATTTTTTTACATACTAGGACAGCAAGAATATATGATATTATGTTATGGTATTGTAATTCTTCTAGGAGAAATGATACAATATTCCAATGTATTTCGAAATTTAAAAGAAATTATAAAAGATTTACCAAGACATCATTTTTTGGAATATGGCAATCGCTACAGCTTGCCAGAAAAAATGATACAACAAGCTTATCAAACAGCAGAAAATGGATATGTTTATATTGTTTTATCTGATACAGGAAGCCCAGCAAGTGAATTAATTTCTATGTTTACTAAAAAACAGTATAACCATGTTTCGATTGCATTTGATGAAAAACTTCAGACAATGGTTAGTTATAATAATGGAGAAAAACGTTTTCCACCAGGGCTGAATATTGAAAAAACTTCTTATTTTCGTAAAAAAGAAGGAGCTTGTATTATTGTTTATAAATTGCCAGCAACACCAGAACAAAAAAGAAGCATGATTTCTAAAATAGAACAAATCAATAGAGAAGGAAGTTCTTACAATACAGCAGGGTTGCTATTAAAACATTCCTTTCAGCCAAATATTATGTTTTGCTCTCAATTTGTATATCATTTGTTGGAATATGCAGGGATTGTTTATTTTCAAAAAAAGACAGAATATGTAACTCCTATGGATTTTGTAGAATTGGATTATAAAAGAAAATTACAGTTTATGTATGAAAAAGTATTGTAATATTTTATATTTGCCCCCTTGTAATACAAGAGAAGATTTCCTTCCAAAAATAAATTTGACAAATAAATAAAAGAGTATTATAATATGGAACATACTTTATTTAAGTAGAGTGATAAAGTAAAAGAAAGGATAATTATTATGAGAGATAATAAGTTCTATACACCTGTTGGTGTAAGAGATATACTATTTGAAGAATGTAATTATAAAAGACATATTTTACATGAAATTGGAAAAGTATTTCTATATTTTGCTTATCAACAGGTAGAAACCCCTACCTTTGAATACATGGAAGTATTTTCAGATGAAAAGCTAGGGGGAACAAAGCAAAAAGAAATGATTCGTTTTTTTGATAGAGATGGTTCTACTTTAGCATTACGTACAGATATGACACCACCGATTGCCCGTATTGTTTCTACTTCCTTCGCAGAGCAAAAAAGTGAGCCAATGCGTTTCAGTTATTTTGGTAATACATTTCGTTATCATGCAGAATATCAAGGAAAACAAAGAGAATTTTCACAAGCAGGAATAGAATTATTAGGGGCAGATAGCAGCGATGCAGATGCAGAAGTAATTGCAGTAGCGGTAAACAGCATGTTAGCAACAGGACTTTCTCATTTTCAAATCATTGTAGGCAATGTGGAATTTTTAAAGGGAATATTAGAAGAAACCGGACTATCCACTGAAATTTGTAATCAGTTGCAAATCTATATTGCAAACAGAGATTATGTTGCAGCAGAAAAAATTGTAACAGAATATCATATTCCACAAAATATTAAAAAAATATTTATAGATTTACCTAAATTGGTGGGAACACTAGAAGTATTGGAATATGTAAATACATTGACACAAAATCAAAAAGCAAAAAAAGCAATCTCTCGTTTACAAGAATTATATCAAATATTATGTTATTATGGTATCGAACAATATGTAACCTTTGATTTGGGTATGGTAGGACAACTACATTATTACACAGGGATTATTTTTAGAGGATATGCAGATGGTAGTGGTTATAGTATTTTAAGTGGTGGTCGTTATGATAATTTGGTAGCACAATATGGTGTTGATATGCCAGCGGTAGGTATGGTATTAAAATTAAATGAGGTGCTTTTAGCAGTACAAAAGCAAGAAATTGTGATAGAATACAAAAAAACAAAAACATTGGTAGCTTTTGCTCAAAAAGGAAGAAAAAAAGCAATTGAAATTGCAAATATTTATCGCAAAAGTGGTATGTACATTGAAATGAGTCTTTTAGGAGAAGACATTGCAAAAAATATGACATATGCAGAAAAAAAAGAAATGACACATGTATTATATTTTATAGATGATGAATCTATGAAAGTTATCAGTTTGGCGGATGAAATGGGCGGATTTACTGTTGATATGCCAATAACAGAATTGATATTACCTGAAACAGAGGGGGAAAAACAATGAAATACTTAACATTTGCGTTAGCAAAAGGCAGATTAGCAGAACAAACAATGGAATTATTGGAAAAAATAGGAATGTCCTGTGAAGAAATGAAGCAGGAAACCAGAAAATTAATTTTTACAAATGAAGATTTAAAATTAAAATTTTTTCTTTCTAAAGCAAGTGATGTACCAACTTATGTAGAATATGGTGCAGCAGATGTAGGTGTGGTGGGAAAAGATACCATATTAGAAGAAGAAAGAAATTTATATGAAATATTAGACTTACAATTAGGAAAATGCCATATGGCAGTGGCAGGATTACCTGAAAATAGTCAGAGATTTAAAACAATGAATAATATCCGTGTGGCATCAAAATATCCTCGTATTGCAAAGCATTATTTTGACGAACAGCATAGAACAGTAGAGATTATTAAATTAAATGGTTCTGTAGAACTTGCGCCAATTGTAGGGCTTTCTGATGTAATTGTGGACATTGTAGAAACAGGTTCTACTTTGAAAGCAAATGGTTTACAGGTGTTTGAAAAATTTTGTCCGCTTTCTGCAAGAATGATTGTCAATAGAAGTAGTATGAAAATGGAACATCAACGTATTGTAGAAATGATAGATAAAATGAGAGAAATTTTAACACTTTCTTAAAAGAAAATGTTAGTCTGTCAATAAAGTCTTTTTTTGTGGGTTTCACCCACACCCACCAACTTTTTTAAAAAAAAGTTGGATAAAAAACTTTCATGGAAAAACTACCATTTTTCCTTATAAAATGAATGCTTTTCAGGTTTCTAAGCACAACGACAAAAAAGGAGAAAAACAACGTGATAAAGATATTGAACAATATAGATACCAATAAATTGCAACAGATAGTATCAAGAAACAACACAGAAAAAAATGAGGTGCAACAAGCAGTAGATACCATTTTGCATGACATCAAACAAAATGGAAATAAGGCTTTATTCCACTATACCAAACAATTTGATGGTATTTCCCTAGATGAACAAACTATAAAAGTAACAGAGCAGGAATTAGAATATGCATATTCTAAAGTATCACCAGAATTTATAAAAGTTATCCAAAAGTCAGCAGAAAGAATCCGTAATTTTCATCAAAAGCAAAAAATAAATAGCTGGTTAGAACCTTCTGAAAATGGCGAAATGTTAGGACAACTGATACGCCCAATTGAAAAAGTAGGAATCTATGTTCCCGGTGGAAAAGCTTCTTATCCTTCTAGTGTGCTGATGAATGCTGTTCCGGCAGCAGTGGCTGGTGTTTCACGCATTATCATGACAACACCAGCTCAGAAAGATGGCCGAATTACCCCTACTACCTTAGTTGCAGCAAAGGAAGCAGGGGTAACAGAAATTTATAAAGCAGGTGGTGCACAAGCGATTACAGCCTTAGCATATGGTAGTACCTGTATTCCAAAAGTAGATAAAATTTGTGGTCCCGGTAATATTTATGTAGCTTTAGCAAAAAAAAGTGTATATGGTCAAGTAAATATTGATTCCATAGCGGGCCCAAGTGAAATACTTGTTGTTGCAGATGAAAGTGCAAATCCAGTATATGTAGCAGCAGATATGCTTTCCCAAGCAGAACATGATGAAATGGCAGCCGCTATGTTGATAACAGATAGTATGCCATTGGCACAAGAGGTGCAAAAAGAGTTACAACTACAAACAGAACATTTAGAAAGAAAAGAAATCATACAGAAGTCATTAGAGCAATATGGTTTGATTTTTATTGTAAAAAATCTAAAAGAAGCTTGTAATTTTGCAAATACCATTGCACCAGAGCACCTTGAAATTTGTACAAAAGAACCGTTTTCTTTGTTGCCTTATCTTAAAAATGCAGGTGCTATTTTTTTAGGAAACTATACACCAGAACCCTTGGGAGATTATATGGCAGGTCCCAATCATGTGCTTCCGACAGGTGGCACAGCAAGATTTTTTTCGCCACTGTCCATAGATGATTTTATCAAAAAATCAAGTATTCTTTCCTTTAGTAAAGAAGCGTTGCTGAATTTGTCAGAGGATATTATAACATTTGCAAAAGCAGAAGGACTAACTGCACATGCAAATGCGATACAAGTAAGAAAATAAATGTGAGGAAAGGAGTAACTCATGAGAACAGCAGAAATCAATAGAAAAACATTTGAAACCGATATTTCGGTTCAATTAAATTTAGATGGAAACGGAAAAAATGATATTCATACAGGCATTGGATTTTTTGACCATATGTTGACACATGTTTCCAAACATGGTTTTATCGATTTAACACTAGGAGCAAAAGGAGATTTATATGTTGACTGTCATCATACCATAGAAGATGTGGGAATTGTGTTAGGAAAAGCAATTTCGGAAGCATTAGGCGAAAAAGAAGGAATAAAACGATATGGTAGTTTTATCTTACCAATGGAAGAAGCGCTTGTGATATGCGCTTTAGATATTTCCGGAAGACCCTATTTAGGATTTGATGCAACTTTTCAATCAGAAAAAATAGGAGAAATGGATACACAAATGATAGAGGAGTTTTTTAGAGCACTTTGCTTACACGCTGGATTCAATTTACATTTAAAAGTATTATCTGGAAAAAATGACCATCATATTGCAGAGGCAATGTTTAAGGCATTTGGAAAAGCATTAGATATTGCAGTATCTTATGATAAAAGAATTGACGGGGTACTTTCTACAAAAGGAATGTTGGAGGGATAACATGATTGCAATTATTGATTATGGTATGGGAAATCTCAGAAGTGTGCAAAAAGCCTTTGAATATCTTGGGATGGAAGCAGTAATAACAGAAGACATAGCAGTAATACAAAAAGCAGACAAAATAATTTTACCCGGAGTAGGAGCATTCAAGGACGCAATGGAAACGATTCGACAAAAAGAAATAGATAAGATTCTGTTAGAAACAGTAGCACAAAAAAAGCCTTTACTCGGAATTTGTTTGGGAATGCAAATGTTTTTTGAAAAGAGTTATGAATATGGAGAACATAAAGGATTAGGTATATTACAAGGAGAAATTAAACGATTACCAGAGGGAATAAAAATTCCTCATATGGGTTGGAATTCTTTGAATATCAAAAAGGAATTCCCTTTGTTTGAGGGATTGCCTTCAGAACCTTATGTTTATTTTGTACATTCTTATTATTTGCAAACAGAAGCAGACATTGTAAGTGCGACAACATATTATGGAAAAGAAATACAGGTTGCAGCACAAAAAGATAAAATATTTGCCTTACAATTTCATCCTGAAAAAAGTGGGGAAATAGGATTAAAAATATTAGAAAATTTTGGGAGGATTGCATAATGCAGATTTATCCAGCAGTTGATATAAAAGATGGAAAATGTGTTAGATTGACACAAGGAAATTTTGATGCTGTTACAGTGTATGAGGAAAACCCAGTAAAAGCAGCGCAAAATTGGCTTGCACAAGGTGCAAGTTATTTACATATTGTGGATTTAGATGGCGCAAAGCAAGGTAATTCACAAAATGAAGAAATCATAGCAGAGATTGCAAAATTAAGTAATATTCCTGTACAAACCGGTGGTGGTGTTCGTTCTTTTGAAGATATTGAAAGAAAATTGTCAAAAGGGGTTGCACGAGTAATATTAGGAACTGTTGCCGTACATCAGCCGGAACTGGTAAAACAAGCAGTACAAAAATTTGGTTCGGATAAAATTGTTGTAGGAATTGATGCAAAAAATGGTAATGTTGCTGTGGCAGGTTGGGAAGAAATCAGCAATATCTCAGCATTGGAGTTATGCCTTCAAATGAAGGAGTATGGCATAAAAACCATTATTTATACAGACATTGCAAAAGATGGTATGATGTCAGGTGTTAATATAGATAGTACAAAGGAGCTTGTAGAGAAAACAGGGCTAAATATCATTGCATCTGGAGGAATCTCTAGTATGCAGGATTTAAAAAAAGTACAAGAAATTGGAGTACAAGGTGTAATTGTAGGAAAAGCACTTTATCAAGCTACATTACAATTAAATGAAATTGTTTCTGTTTTTGAAAAATAAGAAATTTAACTTTATAGAACGTTGGAAAGGGTATATAATTGAAGAATAAACAGAAAAAAATTATTTTTACAGTAATTAGCATTTTTTTCATTTTATTTTTATATGCAAATGTAACATATGACAAGGGATACAATATTATCATAGAAAATAGAACAGAACAATGTATTGAAAGAATTTCTTTGATACCTAATCCCAGAAGTGACAATATAGAAAAAATGGATATTACTACCATTGCACCTGGCGAAAAGATAAAAATAGGGAGAGAATTTTATCAACATGGAGAATCTTTTATTGCAGAAATTGATACTCCAAAAGAACAAAAGAAAGAAATACCACTTGCCTATATTTATTCTCCAAAGGCTGTTAATATTGTTTTTATCATTGTCGAGGGAGCTGAAAATGGTAAAATTACGGATTTAACCATAAAATCTTTTGAAAATTTCCCGTCCATTTTTGGCTGGCTAAAGTCGTTTTATGATTATAATATTGTGGAATATAGAGAAATATAAAAAATCCCCACTTTTTGAAAAAAAGGGGGATTTTTTTAAATAATTCTATAAAAGGCTACCTTTTTTGTTCTATACTTCTATATAATTTTGATAAAAACTATCTTCTATGATATCCCTTATATTTTCTAATTTTATCGCATATTGATGATTATACCCATCTTCAATATATACAATCACAAGTTGATTATCCCATAGATACCATTCAAACACACGATTTTCCCATAATATTTCAGCACCTTCTTCTGTTTCTGTAAACATAGCCCTTTTATTATTGTTTTTTAATATTTCTACAATTTCCTCTCGCATGTATGGCATAGTCCCCATTAACTGGCTAAAAGGCATTGTTTCATTTTCAAAATAGGGAACAGGTGTAAATTGGTCTGTTTCCAGTAGGGTTAACAATGTATCAAAATCTGTAATCATTTCATTAATTTGTAATGCTCTGTTTTCCGCTAAACTAACAGTGATTCCTACAGCACTATAACTAGCAGAACGCCCTAGCCGAGAAACACCTTCTTGATATAATGCACTGATGATTTTATCATTTGCAGTTTGTATTCTATACCGACTGTCTACAAATAATTGCTCTGTATTCATTTCTTCTTCTGTCATATTTGCAGTTTGTTCTACATAAAAAGTCATTGCAGCCTGTCGAAATAACTCTGTTCTTTGGAAATCACTTTTGATTTGTTCTAGCCAGACTGTTTGCTCTACTCCATCTGGTAAAGCACTCACTGTATCAATTTGTGGGTAGTATAACTCTATTCTGTTATTTTTTTCTGTTCCCACTAAAAAATGACCTGTTTGTATGTCATACGCTAAATTTTCTATACTGATTGGTTTACTTTCTGTTTCTGCAAAATAAGTTGTTTCTAAATTGTTTAATGGATTTTCAACTTCTTGTTCTGCACTTGGCTGTTCCTGCTGTGTAGTACAGCCTGAAAACGGCATCAAAACACAAGCTACCATCAGTAATAATAGTATTTTTTTCATAACAATCCCTTTCTGCTAAATACGATATAATTCTGCCATAATATTTAATTTTTCATTAAATTCCCTCAGTTTATCTACATCATCCGCCTCCCATAAGTCAATAAATTCTTTATTGATTTTATTCATATCATCTAATTTTGCCACAAAATAAAGATTTTGTATATTCTCTAAAATATTATTTACTAAATTTTGTTTAATTTCATTTAATTGTTGTGCATTAATAATTTCTCCTCTTATAGTTGACATTTCATTATCTAAATGAAAAGCGGCATCTGCACAGTTTGTCAGTCTGTCTTGGATAGAATCAGGAATATTACCACTATATTTATAGCGTAAAGAATGTTCTGCTGTTGCCCAAAAATTCATGGCAAGTGTTCGAATTTGTATTTCTGCCATCACTTCCCGATAACCAAAAGCAGTATTTAAAGGATATTTGATAATAATATGATAACTTTGGTAGCCACTAGGCTTTTTATTTTTAATGTAATCTTTTTCTTGTACAATATACATATCTCTGCCATCTCGCATTCTTATCATATCAATCACTTTATAAATATCCTCTACAAATTGACATAATATTCTAATACCGGCAATATCTTCAATTTCCTTTTCTATTTTTTCATATGGAATTTGCTTTCTTGCTATTTTATCCATAATACTAGCCGCTTTTTTAACTCTCCCATTAACACTTTCAATCGGACAATAAACACCCAAGTTTTTACATTCTTTTTGTATACTCTGAAATTTTACAAGAAGTTCTTCTACGGTTTGCGTATAAGGATAAAGCAATTCCTTCCAATTCAGCACTTCCATATAAAACACCTCCGTATATTTTTTTCGACAATTCCATTTTACAACAAATTTATCAAAAAGCCAATACAAAGCCATATTGCTTTTTTTATTTATCTATTTTATAATAAAAAAAATGAAATTTGCAAATAAGGGAAGGAGCGAAAAAAATGACAAATGAAAAAAACTATCGTATTGGGATTGATTTAGGTGGAACAAATATTAAAGTAGGGATTGTTGACCAAAGTCAAAAAATCATTGCAAGTCATTCGGTTAAAACATTAGCAAATCGTGATTACACTGAAGTTATTAAAGATATGGCAGATGCTGTTCTTTTTGTTTTAGAAAAAACAGGTATTTCTCTTTCTGAATGTAAAGCGTTGGGTATTGGTAGTCCGGGTTGTATTGATTCAAAAAATGGTATTGTTGTATTTGCCGGAAATCTAAATTGGGAGCATGTGCCAATCTTACAAGAATTAAAGAAATATATTGATTTGCCTATGGGCTTATCCAACGACGCAAACTGTGCTGCATTAGGGGAAGTTGTTGGTGGTGCTGCTATGGAATATGATAATGCTATTATGATTACACTAGGTACTGGTGTTGGTGGTGGTATTGTTATGGATAAAAAAATCTTTGAAGGTGGGCACGCTGGCGGTGCAGAATTGGGTCACATCACCATTGTTTCCGGTGGAGAATATTGTACTTGTGGCAGACATGGATGTTTTGAAGCCTATTCTTCTGCAACCGCCCTGATTCGTGATACAAAACGTGCTGCACAACAACATCCAGAATCTTTATTAAATACACTTTGTAATGGAAATATAGAGGAAATTAATGGCATCACTCCTTTTGATGCTGCAAAAAAAGGAGATGCTGCTGGAAAAGAAGTGGTTGAAAATTATATTAAATATTTAGGAGAAGGAATTGTAAATATGGTAAATATTTTCCGTCCTGATGTTGTATTATTAAGTGGTGGTGTTTGCAATCAAGGTACTTACTTGACAGACCCCTTAAATGCATATATTAAAAAATATTGTTTTGCAGGAGAAAGAGCTTTTATTCCTCCAATTATTCGTGCAACATTGGGGAATGATGCTGGTATTATTGGCGCTGCGTCTATTGTAGAATAAGCAAAAAGACCGCAAATTCAAACAGAATTTGCGGTATATTCTTTTCGTTTTTTATGTGTTTCTAAATCTGCATATCTTGTTGGAATGGGAATATGACTTTGTTTTTCTGTTAATTGTATGGCTAATTTTGTTGCAGTATTGATTTCTATGTTATTTCCTACAGAAACAAAAATCGGTTTTACATTTTGATGTGTTCTAATTGCTCTACCTATAATTTCACCTTTTTTTATGATATTAGAATATGCTCCAGCAAAATTTTCTGGTGCAGTCAGAGTTGCTCCTTCCACACTAAAATATTTTTTAGCAATTCCGATTGTGGGCACTTCTAAATAAAAGGAGGCATGGGTAGCCAATCCCATTCCACGTGGGTGTAAGATTCCATTTCCATCAAATAAAAATAGTTCTGGTTTTGTATTTAATTTTTTAGCAGTTTCCATTATTAATGGTAGTTCTCGAAAGGCTAAACAGCCCGGAAGATAAGGAAACCTAATTTCTCCTACAGAATGTTGTTTTTCTATGATGTTTTTTTGTTTAATATCTATTACTACAATACAGCAAACTGCCATTTCATTTTCCTTTTCTTTCCAATAAGCAATATCCACACCAGCTACTATTTGAATTTTTTCAAAGGGAACTTTATCTTGCTGTACTACTTTAGAAGACAATCTATTCTGAATTTGAATACAATCTTGTTCTGATAAATGTAAAAATTCCTTTTTTTCTAGTGTTTTCATAAAAGATTAGTCCTCTTTTGTATTTTTTCGATAGTGAAATAACATTAAAAGTGCAGAACTCAGAAAACTAAAAAATGCTGCGACAATATCAATTTTTTTCTTAGATTCCTTATATTCCAAACTATGGTTTATCCCACAATATAAATAAAAAACAGAAAGTGCTTGGTGTACATCCTTTCCTTTTTGAAGACGATGAAGTACAATGCATAATATGGAAGTTAAAAATGTTAAATGACCCATTTGACATATAATCAAACTTTGCTCCTTTTGTTCTTTCATGGTATCATCCTTTCTGATAAAAATTTTTTAATAATGCTTTCTTTTGAGAAATTATTTCTTTTCGTTGTGTTCTTTTTTATAGCTTTCCATTAATTCCTGTGCCGTTTTTTCATAATATCCTGTATTATCCTGTGCAAAATATTCTCCTGTTTTTGATTGATAAAATGATTCTATTGCTTCTATTTTTGTGATATGATATTCTTTTGTAATTTCTTTTAACACTTTTGGCAATACTGCCTGTCTTTGTTTATGCTTATTATATTCGCTTTTTTCTGCATCTATCGTATTTTCCATATATCCATCAATCATGCCAATAAAAAATCCCTCATCCATATCACAATACACTTTATATCCTTCTAATAAAAGCTGAAAAATTCCTTTTTCTGAAAAAGAATGCGCTACTTTGTTGCTTGCAACATTTTTAATATGACTGTAATTTTCCACACAACATACAAGTAATTCTAATTGATTCATTATTTTGTTCTCCTTTTCCTAGTATAACATAAAAAATAGATAACTCTAATCAAAGTATACCACATATTACTAAAAAGAAATAGGTTGTTTTTGTATGAAATAGATTTTATTTTAGGATACTAATAAGGTTCTGTTAACTTAACATGAAAATAAAAATACAAAAAAGATTTTTAAAAATA
>CAJTZO010000042.1 GCA_910583755.1 uncultured Clostridia bacterium | reverse complement strand
AAGTTGGTGGGTGTGGGTGAAACCCACAAAAAAAGACTTTATTGACAGACTGAAAAACTATTGTTTCTAATAGTTGTATGAAAAAAATAAATAGAACAAATTTTATTGATATTGTCTTATTGGCTTTTGCTATTTATCTACTTTTTACCACAAACTGGTCAAATGTAGACAAGTTTTCTCAATTACTTTTATTAATGTATGCACTTTGTATTACCCTACGCATTGGCAATGTTATGAAAATAAAGCAAAAAGAACTGATGGAAAAGAAGCATCAGGAAAAAATAGAACAAGAAAAACAGTCAAAAGAGTAAAGAACATGCCCTATGTGTTTTTACGCATAGGGCAATCTATTATTTTAATTCAAATTTATAGCCTACTCCCCAAACTGTTTTAATACTCCAATTTTGTTCTTTTTTATTTAACTTTTCTCGTATTCTTTTAATATGCACATCTACAGTACGTGTATCTCCAATATATTCATAGCCCCAAATTCTATCAAGTAATTGTTCTCTTGTAAATACTTGGTTTGGATTTTGTGCCAAATAATGAAGTAATTCAAATTCTTTTGGTGGAAAGTCCACATTTTCTCCAAAGTATTCCACACTATAATTAGAAATATTGATTTCTAAATTTTGAAATACTAATTTTTTACTATTGTCTTTTTCAGGCTTTTGTTCATATCTTCTTAACACTGCTTTGACACGTGCAATCATTTCTTTAGAGTCAAAAGGCTTTACCATATAATCATCTGCCCCTAACTCTAATCCCAGCACCTTATCAAAAGTTTCTCCTTTTGCTGTCAGCATAATAATAGGGACATCACTTTTTTTTCGTACTTCTGTACAGACTTTATAGCCATCCATCCCTGGTAGCATCAAATCTAAAAGCATCATATCTGGTTGAAAAGTATCCATTTTTTCCAGTGCTTCTTTTCCATCATAAACTTCCATTGTTTGATACCCCTCTTTTAAAAGATATAATGAAATCAATTCTGCAATGTGTTGGTCATCATCTACTACCATTATTTTTTTCTTGTCTGCCATAACTTCTTCCCTCCTAATTGCACCTTCAAAGTCTTTTAATGTAACTCTACCACAGTCACACCCATTTCTCCCTCACCATAAACACCTGCTCTATAACTTTTAACATGTGGATTTGTTTTTAAATAAACCTGTACAGCACTTCTTAATGCACCTGTTCCTTTTCCATGGATTATCATAACTTGTTTTAGTCCTGATAAATAAGCATCATCTAAATATTTATCAATGTTTCCCAGTGCCTCCTCTACCAACTGTCCACGGCAATCAATTTCAGCAGAAATATATTGACTTTTTCCAGATTTTACTTTTGTAGAAATTGTTTTTGCTTCACTTTTTGGTTTTGGAGTATCATCTAACATTAATTCAGACAATGGTACTTTAATTTTCATACTGCCTATCTGTACCATAACCTCCTTATTTTTATCTGGCTCTGTTAAAGCAGTGCCATTTTGGTCAAAGGATATTACATAAACTCTATCTCCTACCTGTAATTTTTCTGGTGGTTTATGGGTATTTTTCTTTTTTGGTGATTTTAAAAATTCTTCTTGCATATTAGACAGTTTTATTTTTAATTTAGAACGTTGTTCTGTTAATTTTTGTCTATTTGCATTTTTTGCTTCTTTATTCATTTCTTTAATAATTTGGTCTGCTTCCTCTTTTGCTTGCTGATAGATTTGTTTTGCTTCTTCTCTTGCTTTCGCAATAATTTTTTCCTTTTGTTCTCTTGTTTTATTTTTTTGATGTTCCACTTCCTGTTTTAATCGTTCTGCCTCTTTTCGATATTGTTCTGCCCTTTCCTGTTCATAGACCACAGATTTTTTACTAATCTCCAAATCTGTAATGACATCTTCAAATCTTGCTTCATCATGGCTGATATATTCTTTTGCACCTTCTATAATATCATCAGAAAGCCCCAATCGTTTTGAAATTGCAAACGCATTACTTTTTCCGGGTATTCCTATCAATAAACGATATGTTGGACGCAATGTTTCAACATCAAATTCACAGCAAGCATTTTCTACACCTTCTGTAGATAAAGCATACACTTTTAATTCACTATAATGTGTGGTAACGGCTGTCCTAATTTTTCTTTGGTGTAAAGAATTGATAATAGACATCGCCAAAGCTGCTCCTTCTGTTGGGTCTGTTCCGGCTCCCAACTCATCAAACAAAACCAAAGAATAAGGTGTTACTTCTTGCAGGATAGAAACAATATTACTCATATGTGCAGAAAAGGTACTTAAACTTTGTTCAATGCTTTGTTCATCTCCAATATCTGCAAATACATTATCAAATACAGCAAGTTGGGAATGGTCAAACGCAGGAATATGCAGCCCTGATTGTCCCATCAGTGTAAATAAACCTAATGTCTTTAGGGCAACAGTTTTTCCACCAGTATTAGGACCCGTAATTAATAATGTGCTAAAATCTTTTCCTAAATAAATGGTAATGGGCACCACTGTTTTAGGGTCTAACAAAGGATGTCTTGCTTTTTGTATATTAATATATCCCTTTACATTAAACAAGGGTTGTGTTCCATTCATGGAAAGTGATAAATTTGCCTTTGCAAATACAAAGTCTAAATGTACTAATAGTGTCATATTTGCTTCCAAGAATGCTTTTTGTTCTGTTACCAACGCAGAAAGTTCTGCTAATATTTTTTCTATTTCTTTTTTTTCTTCTGCCTGCAATTCCTTTATTTTATTGTTTAATTGTACCACACTTATAGGTTCTATAAAAACAGTAGAGCCTGTATTAGATTGGTCATGTACCATACCCTGAAAGGTAGAACGGTATTCACTTTTTACAGGAACACAATATCTATCATTTCGAATAGTGATAACTGGGTCTTGCAACATCGTTCTATAAGCAGAAGAAGCAATAATATGATTCAGTTGGTCTTTTACTTTATCATTAGAAATTTTAATTTCACGACGTACTTTTTGCAAAGCATTGCTTGCATTATCTGACATTTCATTTTCAGATAAAATACACATCGTAATTTTATTTTCCAACTGGGGAATTGGTATAATCAACTCAAATAATTCATCTAACTTTTGATATACCTCTGCTTTGTTTTCATTTTTAGAATATTCTTTTGCTCGTCTACAAACATATAAAAAGCTTGCGATATTCAGCAACTCTCCCATTGATAATACTCCACCCATTGCTGCACGTTTTAATTGTGGGCGAATTTCTCTAAAACCGCCTAATGTTAAAGTTCCTTTTCTCAATATCATAGAAACTGCTTCTGTTGTTTCTTGCTGTGCTGCTGTAATATCTGACATTGCAGTATAAGGACGCATTTCTTGTATTTTTTCTTTTGCCATAGGAGATACTGCAAAAGAAGCTAATTTTTGAATGATTTTATCATATTCTAATTTTTTTAATGCTTTTTCGTTCATAAAATATACCTCATTTTTTCTATTACTAAAATTGCTTTAGTTAGTATACCACAAATTCCCTGTATTTCACTTTAAATTTTTGTAACATTCAAAAAAAGGCACTATCCATGTAGTGCCTTCAGTCTGTCAAAAAACCTTGAGGGCTAGCCCTCAAACTCCTCAAAGAACTTTAAGGCGAAACTAACGTTTCGCTAAAAAGATTGGTTTGATAAGGAAAAACTAGCGTTTTTCCTTACAAAATTGAGATTTTTTAAAAAACTTATATCGACCGGAGTAAAACATAAAATAGCATCTTTAAAAGTTCAATCTCTTTCTTTTATCACACCACTTCGATAAGCAAAAAGAAGTTTCTCCAAGTCATTAATCCTTCTTTGTATATTTTTCCCAATATCTGTATCTTTCACACGAATTCTTTCTTTTGAATACTGCAATGCCACTTTAGAAGAAAAAATATCTCTTTCCTGCAAAATAGCATTTTCTGTAGATTCAAAAGGCTCATGAGAAACCAACAACAAACCATGTGAATTATAAATCAAAGTATAGCCAGCAATACCTGTTTCTTTTTGATAAGCCTTTGCAAAACCACCATCAATAACAATTAATCTTCCATTTGCCTTGATGGGACTTTCTCCTTTTTTTACCTTTACAGGAACATGCCCATTAATAATATGGGAAGTTTTTGGCATCAATCCAAAATCAGATAAAATTGTTTCACAAACACTTTCATCATTTCTTAAGTTATAATAAGGATTTTTTACTTCTTCATGGGAAGTTTTATCATCTACAAAATAGCGTTCAAAGGTTGTCATTTTCTTTTTTCCAAACAAAGGAGAATCTGCACCACACCACAAATACCAAATTAAGTCCATACAATCCCGTTTTTGTTCGGAATGTGGTTTTCCAAAATAGCCCTCCCTAACAGAACGCTCTACTGCATCTAAATAACTTTTACCAACATAGCGTCTGCCTTGAAACGTTACCGTTTTTAGGGAACCATCTTCATTCATCGGAATGCAGCCATGAAACAGTAAATTAGAATTAAATACTTTATACATACTTCCTTTTGAAAACAAAAGTCTTGTATGTGCCTGTAGTTTTTCACTATTGATAAAAGAAGATTTTATCTTTGCTAATACTTCTTCTTCTTCTTTGGTAAAGGCATAAGGGTCTTGTGGGTCTATGGTTGGAAAATTTGTGTCATTTAGTTTATATTCCACTCCTTCTATAGCGACTGTTCCCTTTTCCAAATTAATTTTATCTAACAATAAACGATTATCCATATGAAATTCTGGATGTCTTTTAATAATTTGTGCTTCTGCTTTAAACTGCATAACAGCAATCGCCTTATGCATTTTAGCAATCATATTAAAATCTTTATCCGAAAGCATTCCCTCTGTAATTTTAGGCTCAAAACGAGTACAAGGGTCATTTGCATACTGTTCCATTGCAAAAGTTGCCAAAGGAATTAAATTAATTCCATAATCTTCTTCTATGGTATCCAAGTTGGCATATCTTGCTTGAATACGCAATACATTACAAATCAATGCCTGACAGCCTGCTGCTGCTCCCATCCAAGAAATGTCATGATTTCCCCATTGAATATCCACAGAATGATATTCTGATAAAATATCCATTATTTTTGCTGCTTTCGGACCTCTATCATAAATATCCCCTATAACATGAAGCTGGTCAATAGAAAGTCTTTGTATTAAAAGAGCAAGCGCAATAATAAATCTATCTGCTTGGTCTAATTCAATAATGGTATTAATAATTTCCGAATAATACATTTGTTTGTCGCTGCCAATACTATCCTCATGTAATAATTCTTCTATAATATAAGCAAAATCTTGCGGTAATGCTTTTCTTACCTTAGAACGTGTATATTTAGAAGATACTACTTTACAAATATGTATTAATCTATGCAATGTAATTTTATACCAGTCTTTCATATCTGTTTCTATTTTTGCAATTTGTTCTAATTTTTGCTCTGGATAATATATTAAAGTTGCTAATGATTTTTTTTCTGCTTCTCGTAAGGTTGCTCCAAAAATCTCCTCAATATGATTTTTAATAACACCAGAAGCATTTTTTAATACATGGCGGAAAGATTCCAATTCCCCATGAATATCAGATACAAAATGTTCTGTACCTTTTGCAAGATTTAAGATTGCTTTTAAGTTGACAATTTCAGAGCTTGCTCTATTAATATTACTATAATTTTGTGAAAGTAACTGCAAATATTTCATTTCATCATTATTAAATGTTTTTCCATTCGAATATGACATATTTTCTCCCCCATTCTAAAGGCTACTGAAAGATTAAACCCTTGAGACTTCTATTTATAAAACGTTTTATTAACAAACAAAACACACTTTTAGTATATCATACTCTACTTTTTTTTCCTAGCACTTTTTTCATAAAATTTAGTAATTATTTTTGAAAATATGATTAAATAACATTTTATTTTTGTGCTTTATCATCATCAATTATTTCCTCTTGTTGTATATTGTCTGGCGTTTTTTCTAAATCAATGGTATTATTTTGTTCTTCTTTTGACATTTTTTCCAAATCAGTATTATTTTGTATTTCTTCCTTTATTTGTTCCAGCTCATTTTTTTCTTCTACTTCAAATTTCTCTTGTTGTACTTTGTTTTCTTCCTTTCTCCAGATACGATTTAAAAATAATACTGTCATAAATACAATAAAAAAGCCGTTAACAATCACATAATGTACAAAATTCCATACTGCAAAGTAAATTAAATAGGTAGAATTATCCATACTTATCTGGTTTAATATTGGTTCAATTCCCTGCCCTAAAATAAAAGAAAGAATCAAACACAATATTAGATAGAAAAAAGTTTCTTTAAAATGGTTTTGTACTGCTCTTTTACTTGCCATAAGTGCTTTTATCCCACTAAAACCTTGTATTGCTACAACCTCATCTGCAAAAGCCCATATAGTAGTAAAATAAGCAAGAAATACCAAACAAATTATTACAACAATACCAAACAATATAATTCCTATTTCAGGCACAACCAAACAACTAAAACCTAAAATAAAAAAAGAAAACATAATCAAAAATAAAAAGATTGCCTGCAAAAAAGTCGTCCAAATTGCCGCTGGTGCTTTAGAAAAACTATACAAAAAATCACTTTTTGCACTACTTTTTTGCTCTTGAATGATATTTACTGCCCCCCTTACAACAGCAATACTTGCTAAAGGTTGCAATACCATTTGCACCAACGAAGAAACTAGATTATACAAGGATGCACTTACAAGTACATTCATTTCTGCTGTCATATCTAATTTTCCACTATATAAAGCTTCTAAATCTGTTCGAGATAATACCCACTGATTAAATAAAAATAAGGGAACGATAATAAAAAAACTTACAAATAAAATTGTTTTGATATTTTGTTTATAAATATTTGCTGCTATCAAAAGCAATTCAGACATTGTAAGTCGTTTTGATTTGATGCGCTCTAACATATAAAAATTCTCCTTTTCCAGTTTTTTTAAATGATTTCTTCTGGCAATTCTAATGTAATTTTGCCTAATTTTCCTCCTCTATACTCATCTAACAAAATTTTTGCAGCCCTATCAATATCTGCTTCTCCTCCTTTTTGTTTAAAACCTCTTGCAACTGCAATTTTTTCTAATATGCTATGAGGTTCCTCTATGGTATCAAATTCAATTTTATATCTATTTTTGATATTTTGGTTATGTCTAAGCAAAAGGCAATTTATTAATTCTGTTGCTAATGTTGTCAAATCTAAAATATCATCATTGACTGCTCCTGTAAAAGCCAATTTTAAGCCAACTGCTTTATCATCAAACTTTGGCCACAAAATACCAGGTGTATCTAAAAGTTCAAAATCCTTTTTTAATTTTATCCATTGTTTTCCTCTTGTAACACCCGGTTTATCTCCAGTTTTTGCTGTTGTTTTTCCCACATATTGATTAATAAAAGTAGATTTTCCCACATTTGGTATTCCAACAATCATACTTCTGATAGGAACAAATAATCTGCCTCTTGCTCTTTGTCTTTCTATTTTTTCTTTCATCAAATTTCTGGCTGTACTTGTTACTTCTGCCATCCCAGTTCCTTTTAAAGAATTAATCTGTATGACTGCAAAACCTTTTTGATGATAATAGGTTTCCCAAAGTGCAGTTATATTTTCTTGTGCTAAATCACATTTATTTAATATTATAATACGATATTTATTTTTTGCTAATTCATCAATATCTGGATTTTTGCTACTATAGGGGATTCTTGCATCTACTAATTCTATGACAATATCCACTAATGATATGTTTTCTATCATCATACGCTTTGTTTTTGTCATATGTCCCGGATACCATTGTATATTCATTTTATCACCTTTCTTCTACATTCTTGACTACACCCATACTTTCAAAAGGATAGAATCGAAAAATAACTTTTCCTTTTACATTTTCCTTTGAAATTGCGCCAACGGTTACTTCTCTACTATCTGTACTTGCATTTCTATTATCTCCCATTACAAAATAACAATCTTTTTCCACCACAAAGGGATATTCTATTGTTCCAGGCTGTTGTACTGCTTCTAATATATAATTCTCTTTTTGCTCTTCTCCATTGACATATAGCACATATTCCCAGTCCCAGCCATCTTCTTTTAGGCGCATATCCACCTCATCACCAGGTACCGCAATGACTCTTTTAATAATATTTTCTTTTCTATTACCAGAATCTAACCAACAAATTGCAACATCTCCTTTTTTGGGATTCCCTATATGATATGCCAATTTATTTACAAGGACAAAATCCCCATGATGAAAATTAGGCTCCATCGAAGAACCTTTTACCGCAATCGTTCCAAATACAAACGTTCTCAATAAAAATACAAATAAAATAATTAACATTAATTGGATGGTCCAGTGGATTCCTTTTTTTTCTGTCATAATTTCCTCCTATCGAATTAACCCTTTACTTTTTGTAAAAAAGCGAAAACAGCCTTGATGATTTCCCCATCAAGGCTGTTTTGTTTTATTATCTTAATACTTCTTTTACTTTTGCAGCTTTTCCAACTTTGTCTCTTAAGTAGAATAGTTTTGCACGTCTAACAATACCGCGTCTTACGACTTCAATACGGTCAACTCTTGGGGAGTGTAAAGGCCATGTTCTTTCTACACCAACACCAGAAGCAATTCTTCTTACAGTAAATGTTTCTCTGATGCCGCCGTTTTGTCTTTTAATAACAACGCCTTCAAACATCTGTAATCTTTCTCTGGAGCCTTCCACTACTTTTGCATAAACACGAATTGTATCACCTACATTAAAAGGTGTAATATCACTTTTGAGTTGTTCTTTTTCTAATTCTCTGATAATATCCATACTTTGTTTCCTCCCTTCCTCAAAGACATTCTTATGATACCCTTTGCATCACAGCGGACTGCCTGTACTCACGGTAATATATTATACCATTTCATTGAAAAAAAAGCAATCATTTTTTTAAATATTTAAAGAAAAATACATTGCGCCTTTGATAGGATTATAATAGTAAGCAGATATTTCCTGAAAATTCCTGAAAACCTAATTTTTGATATACATGTATTGCACTTTTCATAAAATCCAACGTATCTAAATAGATTTGATGATAGCCTATCTCTTGAGCATCTTGGATTACTTTTTTCATTAGTTTTTCTCCAAAACGATATCCTCTATATTCTTCTTTGATATATAATCTTTTTATTTCACAAATATCCTTTTGAAAAGGTTTGAGTGCGATACAACCAGCAGGTTGATTATTACATTCTAATAAATATAATCTGCCTTTTGGAACATTATACTTTCCGGGTAAATTTTTATATTCTTGTTCATAATTTTGAAACTGTAAATCAAAGCCTAAACTTTTTGTATATTCTTGAAATAATTCTTTTATTTCTTCCATATTATGATAAGCTAATTTTATTTTATATTCCATAAATGTCCCCTTTTTATGTAAAAAACTCTCTATATCAATTTTAATTTTTCTACTATATCATTATATACAGAGCTGCCATCTAAAACAGTTCCAAAGGTATCCACCCAAAATGGGATATAATAACATCTATTTGCTACCATTTGAGAAGCAATATTTGTTACAGAAGCAGAATAATAGGGAACAATATTTTGTTTTAATAACTCTTTGGTTAATTTTTTTACTAAATAAGTTCCTACTCCCTTATTTCTATGTTCTTTTACAACATCTATTCCAATTTCCCATACTTCATTTACAGAGGATACTGTGGCACCTGCTACTCCAATAATGTTATTGTGATACCTTGCAGTACAAATAGCTCTTGTTGAAGTAAATCCTCTATCATCAAATACTAAAGAATTTTCAAACCCCACTAAACCCTTTAATTGAAAAATATCTTTATCAAAAAAAGAGTCATATGTATATCCTACAAGTATATTATCATTTATATCTTTATCATCTGGAATATAGTGAATCGTTTGCCCATAAATAAAGGGAAATTCAAATATCTCATCTCTATTTTTATGTTGCAATATTTCTTTTACCTTTGCTTGTAACTCCTTTGATGTACAAATAACAACACAATTTTGATAAGCTAGTATCTTAATATAAGGCTGCTTTGCATTAAAATTAATAGAGTATACAACATTGTTTTGATTTAATTCCTCTTTTGTACAATAATATTCTTTTGACAATAATTATTCTATTTTATTTTTTTCCTTTCTTCCATTTCCATCTCTCTCCTTATTCTATATTTATTATATTCCTTGTTACAAAAAATAGCAAATTATTTGAAAGTGACAAAGTTTCATTCTGTCCAAAGATATTTTTTGTAATGTCTTTTCAAAATTGTGTTTTTATGGTATAATTTTAATAAAATATTTATTTTTTGTTCACAAAATTTCTTTATTTTTTTTGTATCATTATATCATTTCACTAGATGTTACAATTTACCTTTTTTAAATTATATTGTTTTAAATACATCTGTGATGAAAAAAGAAACAAATTTATATTTGACATTTTTGTCTTTTATAAGGAGGTTTTTATGTCGCAAAACAATGAAAGCTCTGTAATTACAGTACAAAATACAAATGAAGAAGAAATCATAGAAAATGTGCGTCACTTATGGAATATGCTCCAATCTATACAAATTACAAAATACTTATTTCAAGTGGAAGAGATAGAAATAGAGCATACACCAGAAGAAGCACAAATTGCTTACGACAAACTAAATGCAATTCCTCTTGGTACACGTGTAGATGTAAATGCATAGGCAAAATAAAAAAAGCGTTTTGTTGTAAAAAAACGCTTTTTTGTATCTTTTGTCATTATTTTGTTACTTGCTTTTTTTATTGAATATGATATAATGAAAAAGCAACGTTGATTTGTATGCAGAAAAAGGTGTTATTATGGCAAAAGAAAAAACTAAAAAACTTATCGCACAAAATAAAAAAGCATACCATGACTATTTTATAGAAGAAACTTTTCAAGCGGGAATTTCTCTCGTTGGAACAGAAGTAAAGTCTCTTCGTCAGGGAAAATGCAGTTTAAAAGAAAGTTTCATTCGCATTGAAAATATGGAAGCATTTCTTTATAGTATGCATATTAGCCCTTATGAACAAGGAAATGTTTTTAATAAAAATCCTTTGCGAACTAGAAAATTACTTTTGCATAAAAGTCAAATCCGAAAAATCGCTGGTGCTATTCAGGCAACAGGTTATACTGTAGTGCCTTTAAAAGTATATTTTGATAGAGGTCTTGTGAAAGTAGATATTGCTATTGCAAAAGGTAAAAAACTCTATGATAAAAGACAATCGATTGCAAAAAATGACCAGCGTCGGCAAGCAGAAAAGGACTTTAAAATCCGAAATTTAACTTTGTAATTTTGTCACTACAATGAGGGGATGTAATGGTTTCGACGGGAATTTTGAAAGTAGGGATAGCCATCTGCAGTCCCGGTAACTGCATATCAAACCGGAAACTTTAAAAAGAAACGACAAAAACGAATATTTAATGGCAGCCTAAGCGCTGCCCGTCAGCCTCTAGTCGACCACTGCTAGAGAACCTGGCGCCGATAGGTGGTGCACTTTCTGTTGTAAGCTTTGCCAACAGGAAAGATTGATGAAGCTACTAAAGGATATAGCCTGCTTTTCGGCGATATTTTGAGGAAATGATAAAAGAAAAGCTGTGATGGGAGAAGTTCTTATGGAGAGATTTTCGGACAGGGGTTCAATTCCCCTCATCTCCATAAATTGGTATTTTTAACAACGCTGTAAACCCCTGATTTTATAAGGTTTGTTTTAATGTTGTAACGGCAAGGAAAAATAACAAAAGAGCCTTTTCTTTGAAAGAAAAGGCTCTAACTATTTTATCTTCATTATGATATTTCTAGATTTATTTCTGAATTATTAATACCAGAAACAGATTGTGTTTCTTCTATTAGTAAATAAATTTTTCCATACTTGGTTGCTAATTTTATTTGTTGTTCTACATAATTTTATCTCTTGCAAATGCTTCTACTTTTTTCACTTCCACTTTTTGAACAGTTTCCTCTTGGTCATCTCTTTCAATTTTTTGTCATCTTTTTTACTTATTTTTACATAAAAAATACTCTATCATCAAATGACAATAGAGTACACATTTTTAATCCCAAAATGCCGGTTCCTACCGCTTGACACCTAGCCTACGCCAGGTGGGCAACCGCAGCAAAGACTCTGCCTTCCTCTGCCCAAAGGGAATTATCTTGAGGCCTGACATATCTTTTACATATAGGAATCCCGTTTAAGTCATGTAGGTTCAATTATGGCAGGATTGTCGAACACTTCAGGAAATTAAAACATTTTGTAACAATTCGTTTTACAATTTATATTATAGTATGTTTTTTTGATTATGACAATACCTAATTTTAATTTTCTTTTTGGAATATTGTTTGAAGTGTAATAATCAGTGCACCAAGTAGTATAAAAATATCCGCAACATTAAAAATAGGTTTATGATTCTGAAGTTTTTTTAATAGCGTATTTTTTGTTTTGCAGGGGAAATCCCAAAATAAAAAATCCGTTACTGCACCATATTTTATTCTTTCTATAAAATTACCGATTGCCCCACCCAGCAGAAAAGCATATCCTACTTTATTTTTTCCTTTTATTAACTGAAAAACGCAATAAGTTATTCCAATGATGGATACCACTTTGATTTCTTTGGTATGCCCTTCAAAACTATTATATGCTGCACCTTTATTTTTTATGTGCCATAAAAAATAACGTTTTTTTACAATTTCTATTTTTTGTCCTTCTTTTACCTTTTGACAAATTAAATATTTTGTCAAAAGATCTAAAAAAACTATTCCTATTATCAAATACATTTTCTTCTCTCCTTTCTTGTTAAAGTATACCATATTTTCATAAAAAATGCTAAAAAGTCTTGTCACAAACGAAATGCTGTATTATAATTTAAAAGAAGGTATTTATATTTTTTAAAAGAAAGAGAGAGGTGTTTTTAAATGGCTTTAGTTACAACAAAAAAAATGTTTGAAAAGGCTTTCGAAGGACATTATGCAATTGGTGCATTCAACATCAACAATATGGAAATTATTCAAGGTGTTGTAAATGCTGCAAAAGCACAAAATTCTGCTGTTATTTTGCAAGTTTCTAAAAGTGCTTTGAAATATGCAGGTCCTCTTTACTTAAAAGCTATGGTTGATGCTGCTGTGGAAGAAACAGGAATTGACATTGCTTTACATTTGGACCATGGTCCAGACTTTGAAACAGTAAAAGAATGTATTGCTGCCGGTTTTACCTCTGTTATGTTTGATGGTTCTCACTACGATTATGAAGAAAATGTAGCAAAAACAAAAGAAGTAGTTGACTTTGCTCATGCACATAATGTTGTTGTAGAAGCAGAATTAGGTAAATTGGCTGGTGTGGAAGATGATGTCAAAGTTGATGCTGCAAATGCAACTTACACAGACCCAGACCAAGCTGTTGATTTTGTAAAACGTACTGGTGTTGACTCTCTTGCTATTGCGATTGGTACAAGTCATGGTGCTTATAAATTCTCTGGTGAAGCAAAATTAGATTTTGACCGTTTAGACACCATTACAGAAAAATTAGAAGCTGCTGGAATTCACAACTTCCCTATTGTATTGCATGGAGCATCTGCTGTTGATGAATCTTCTGTTGAAACATGCAATAAGTACGGCGGAAAAATTGCTGGTGCAAAAGGTGTTCCTAATGAAATGCTCCGTAAAGCAGCTTCCAAAGCAGTTTGCAAAATCAACATGGATACTGACTTAAGACTTGCTATGACAGCTGCCATTAGAAAAAGCTTTGGTGAAAAGCCAGAAGCGTTTGACCCAAGAGGTTACTGTGGTGATGCAAGAAAATTGATTCAAGAATTGGTTGAAATGAAAATTAAAGATGTACTTGGTGCTACTGATTCTATGAAATAATCCCCCAAAACCCCATAAAAAATTTTTTATGGGGTTTTTTTATAACTATAAACAATCCATAAAAGTAAACTAATTTCAGGAGATGATATTTTTGTACGAATTAATTCAAGTAGCAGAACATACCTATTATATTGAATGTCCTGCAAAAATAGGAATTTATGAAGATACAGATGGTGTTTATGTCATTGATAGTGGTAATGATAAAGAAGCTGGTAGAAAAATCAAAAAAATATTAGAACAAAAAAATTGGAATTTAAAAGCCATATTCAACACTCATTCTAATGCTGACCATATTGGAGGTAATCAGTTTTTACAAAAACGTTTTAACTGTCCCATTTATTCTACCCCTATGGAAAATACAGTTATAGAGCATACAATATTAGAACCTTCTTTTCTTTATGGTGGTTATCCTTTTGCAGCATTACGGCATAAATTTCTGATGGCACAGGAAAGCGAAACAAAAAACATTGCTGATGCCACATTACCTGAAGGTTTTGAAGTTATTTCCCTACCTGGCCATTTTTGGGATATGATTGGTTTTAAGACACCAGATAATGTTTATTTTTTAGCAGATTGTGTTTCTAGTGAAGTGATTTTAAACAAATATCATATTTCTTTTATTTATGATGTTAGAAAATATTTAGAAACCCTTGATTTTATCAGTACATTAAAAGGAAAATTATATATTCCTGCTCACACAGAAGCAACAGAAAATATTGCTGCACTTGCTGATATCAACCGAAAAAAAGTGTTTGAAGTGATAGATGTGCTTTTAGATTTTTGTCAAACACCTTCTACTGCTGAAGAATTGCTAAAAAAAGTGTTTGACCACTACCAGCTAGTTATGGATGCTAGTCAATATGTTTTGGTGGGTAGTACTATACGTTCTTACCTTTCTTATTTGTTAGATGAAAAAAAATTGACAACAGAAATTATAGAAAATCGTTTTTTGTTTCAAAAAATAAGCCTTTAACTTTATATTTTTTGCTAGGAAAATATTGTTTTCCTAGCAAAAAATATTGAAAACTACCTTCTTTTACTCATTTCTTTTTCTAAAAATTAAGTTACACTTTTTTGACTTCCTTTTAAGAAAAAAAGCCTGCCTTTTGATACAATGTATAAAAGTGGTTTGTTGGACCAACTCCCTTTCCAATATCAAGAGAATGTTTAATTGCCACTAGGATATATTCTTTGGCATTTTTTACTGCTTGTTCCACTGTTTCTCCCCTTGCTAGGTTTGCTGCAATCGCAGAAGATAAGGTACAGCCTGTACCATGTGTATTTTTTGTTTGGATTCTTTCCCCTTTTAAAGAAACATAATGTTTCCCATTAAACAATATATCTGTTGCGTCACCTTCTAAATGCCCACCTTTTACCAAAACATTTTTTGCACCCATATGATATATTATTTTTGCTGCTTGTTTCATATCCTCTAAATTTTGAATGGAAAGACCAGTAATAGCTTCTGCTTCTGGTAAATTTGGTGTTACTACAAAAGCAAGTGGAATCAATTCTTTTATCAAAGTTTCTTTTGCATCTTTTTGCATTAAATCAAAGCCACTTTTCGAAATCATAACAGGGTCTAACACTATATTTTTTGCATGATACTGCCTTAATTTTTGTGAAATTGCTTTTATTGTTTCAATCTGGGAAATCATTCCTACTTTTACTGCACTTACTTCAATATCTGTAAAAATAGCATCTATTTGCCCTTTAACAATTTCTGGTGTCATATCTTGACAACCAAAAACTCCTTGCGTATTTTGTACAGTAACTGCTGTAATTACACTCATGCCATAAGTACCTAGTGCAGAAAACGTTTTAATATCTGCTTGTATTCCTGCACCACCACAAGTATCACTTCCAGCAATTGTTAAAACATGTTTCATGCTATCCCTCCTTATTCTTCTACTATCTTTTTTGCTGTTTTTACAAATACTTTTGACTGTAACATGAACACTGCTATCATACTGCCTCCTATGCTACTTATCAAAAATGGTATAACATAAGCAAAAGCGCCTACTGCATTTCCCATCAAAAAAGTCGCAATGGGTACTGCTAAAAATCCGCCTAATATCCCAGTGCCAAATACTTCACCTGCTGCTGTAATATAATTATTTTTGGTCAAGCGATACATTTGCCCTGCCAATAATGCCCCTACCATACTGCCTGGAAACGCCATGAGAGAGCCTGTCCCCATAAAATTTCTCAAAAGAGAAATACAAAAGGCGTTTACGATACCATAATAAGGACCTAGCAATACAGCAGAAAGCACATTGATTGTGTGCTGCACAGGAAAGCATTTTGACGCACCTATGGGGATATAGATGAGCTGTCCTGCTAAAGTGCCGATTGCAATAAGTAATGCTGATACTGTTAATTTTTTTGTTTTCATACACTTCATCTCCTTTATTTATTAAAAATTTTAAAACCTTGAGGCTTTGGTTTACACTTTGCTTCGGTTATGAGAGAACAAAACCTGAATTTTTTTTGATTACCTATCATTTATGTTCCGCTTAGAGTCCCGTTTATTTTCTGTCAAACATAAGTAAAGTTCTTTGCTAAACTTTCTTTCAAGAAAGCGTCGTAAAACAAAAAAAGCATAGCAATTATTTGCTATGCTTTGTGCACTAAACCGCTTCCCTACGCTAGCATTACCTAGTTCAGGTTTAAGGGTACAAAACTACGCTTTTGTTCTCAGCCAACACTATGTTGGCACCCCTAGCAACATTTTCTTTATTATAATCTTCTTTTTTTATTCTGTCAATGCCATTGTTGTCATAATATATCCTTTTCCATCTTGTTTTTTTTCTGCACTCATTCCTAAAAGTTCCGCAAATTTCACAATATCTACATATAAATCCCCATCTATGGTATAACAGGATAACTCTACTGCTACACCATCCAACGTAATATGATAATTGCTTTTTTTTGTAATATATTTCTGACTATTATCTAAAAGCATTTCATTTCCAACAGAAGTATAGGTACCACCCTTTATAATTTGTACTGTGTTTGTTTCACTGTTATATTTTATTTCAAACTGTTCATTTGTATTAGAAACAATTTTAGCGAAATCTCTTAATTTAATATAATCTTTTCCTAAAATAGTATTAAAATTAATTGTAAAATCTTTTTGCTGATTTAGCATAATTCTTCCTGCCCAAAAAGGCGCTTTTTTCATATTGACTAAATCTAAATCATAAGGTTTTATGTAATCTGTGTAAATACCATAACACCCAGCATCTAATAATAATTTAAAATCTAGAACTCGATTGACAGTATGAGCATAAACCTTAATTCCATTAGAAGCTAATTTCTGTACATTTTCTTTTGTTACTACCTCATAATTAATTGTAACAACATCTACTTTATTTTGCACACAAAATGCCGCAATTTCATCATAATTTGGATTTGGAGTTTGATATAAAGTATATATCCAGTTTTCAAAAGGATAAATTTGCTTTATAGTGTTCAACATTTCTGGATGATAAATCTGTACAACCATCCTATCTAATACTTCCTGCTTTCCCATTGCTTTTGCAGTATTTACCATAGCATTAAATTGTTGCTGTACTCTTTCTGTATCTGTATATTTTGTGTCTGTAATTAAATAAACATCTTGATATTCTGACATTAAGTCTAAAAGCTGTGCTGCTGTCAAAGGTGTATAACGAAAATTGATTTTTTCATTGCTAAAACGGTTGACATTCATTTCTGTGGAACCATTTACGATTTGCTCTAAATTATAATAGGAATCTTGGTCAAAATCGTGTCTTACTACTAAAGTGCCATCGCTTGTCAATGAAAAATCAGCTTCCATTACTTTGTAGCCATCGCCCCAAGAGTGAATAAAAGCCTCTTTTGAATTTGTTTCTTTTTTATCTTCGATTGCTCCTAAGGCATGGGCAACCAATCTGTTTTCCTCATACCATTTTTTATTTTGTTCTGCTTTGACAGGTGTACATAAAAATATTGCTGCAAGCAAAGTTGCGGTAATTTGTTTTAATTTCATGTTTTCACCTCGTTATTTTGAGACAGCAAAAATTACTGGATGTCCTACCAAAAGAAATCCAGCATCTTCTGTCTTTTTTTATTCTTCTTCATATAAACTATAAAAGGCATTGGAAACACTTTCAAAGTCTTTATCATCTTCAATCACATCTAATACAATACCTTCTTCGTCTTCTTTGTATTCATAAAGATAAACTTCTTCCCCTTCTAATGGGAGTAAAGCAATAAATTCTTTTCCTTTGATACCCTCTACTGCAAAAATAGCTAATATGCCACATTCCACTTCTGTATCATCATCTAATGTTAATGTCATTGTTTCTAATTCCATTTCTTCCTCATGTTCATGGTCATGTCCACAACTGCATTGTTTTTCACTCATTTTGTATCCTCCTTTTTCTTTATACCTCATAATTCTATTAGTATACATGATATTGATAGAGATAACAATTATTTTTTATTCAATTTTTTTACTTTTTTTTCTGATTTTTTAACAAATTTCTTTTTTGGAGTCATTTCTGCTAGTTTTCCAAAAGACATTTCTTTTTGTTTAATAGAAATTTTCCATGTTTTTTCATACTTGTGTATCCATCTTACTTCATAAGATGTAACGATTGAAATAACTGTTCCTTTTTCTCCCTGTCGTCCTGTTCTGCCTGCCCTATGCAAATAATAAATTGGTTCTTCTGGAATATCTATATTAATCACATGCGTCACACCCTCTATATCTAAGCCTCTTGCTCCAATATCAGAAGAAACCAAAACATTTACTTGTCCTTGTCTAAATTTTTCTAAAGCATTTTGTCGTTCTGTTTTATAAGCCTTTCCATAAATTCCATCTGCTTTTAAGCCATGATAACAAAGTTTATCCACCATAACCGCAATATTTTCCATATTGTTTAAAAATACAATAGCTTTTGTTGGTTTTTCTCCTGCTAAAATTTTTCTTAACACAATAAATTTTTGCCTTTTTTCTGCTAAAATATAAGTATGAAAAATTTCTGATGGCATCATTGTTTGTTTTTTTGTAATTTCAAGTACATCTATTTTCATGATTTCCTTTGCTTTTTGGATGGCATCTTGTCGCATGGTAGCAGATAAAACAACTAATTGTCTATCTTTTAGCGTTGTTTTGATAACTGCTTTAACTGCTTCTATATTCAAGCTATCTAACAGTCTATCCCCCTCATCCAGAACAATGGTTTTGACAGTATGTGCCGAAATTTTTTTATGCTGTATCAAATCTAAAATACGTCCTGCAGAACCAACAACAATATGTGGTTTTTGTTTTAATTTTTCAAGTTGTCTTGTCATGCTTGCGCTACCAATTATCAAAGCACTTTTTACTGGAATTTCAGACATACTTGATAATAATTCCACTTGTTTTTGCACCTGTGCTGCTAATTCATGGGTTGGTGTTAGAATAATAATTTGTGTTTTTCTTAATTCTAAGTCTATTTTTTGAAATAATGGTAATAAATAAGCAAAAGTTTTACCAGAACCCGTTTCAGATTGCCCTATAACATCAATTCCTTGCAAAATAGCTGGTATCATTTCTTGTTGAATTGCCGTTGGCACAGTAATATTGATTTTTTGCAACCCCATTTGTAACGCTGTAGAGATTCCTAAATCTACAAAATTTTTTTTCTCCATATATGTTGTCCTTTCTTTTTTTAAGATTATAGCCTTTTTTCAAATAAAAATCAACTTTCTTTCTTCAAAGAAAGGAAAGTCTATCAATAAAGTCTTTTTTTGTGGGTTTCACCCACACCCACCAACTTTTTTTAAAAAAAGTTGGACAAAAAACTTTATTGGAAAAACTAACGTTTTTCCTTATAAAATCAATCTTTTTAGCGAAATGCTAGTTTTGCATTAAGGTTCTTTATTCTTTCTTTCAAGAAAAAATTAGGAGTTTAAAGGCTAGTCCTCAAGGTTTTTTGACAAGCTGAACTTTCTTTAAAGAAAAGAAACCAAAAAAATGTTTAGCAGAAAAGAAACAAAACTTTTTCTTTTAAAAAAATCTGTCGGGGAAAAATCCCCGACAGATTTCTTTTTACTTAATGATAATCTTTTTTGTTCTGATTTTGGTAGAATCATTTCCAACTGTTACCTTGATGGTAATAGTACCCGGTTTTTTAACTACGAATACATTTTTGGCAGAAACTTTGGCATCATCTGTCTTTTCTGTATCATCTGAAAGTTCTGTTGTTACTGACTCTGCTACTTCTTCTGCTGGTATTTCAGTCATTAAAACAGCACCTGTACCACCATCATCTACAATAGACCATACTGTATTTGTATAATCCACACCCATTTTGTTTTTAGCAAAAAGAGTAATTTCATTGTTAACTACAAGGTTGCCCTTTGTGCTGATAACAATATTTTCATCTTCTGGTTGTATCGGAATAACTGGAGTTTCTTTTTCTGGTTCCTCTGGAGTAGCTGGAGTTTCCTCTTTTGGTTCCTCTGGAGTCACTGGAATTTCTTCTTTTGGTTCCTCTGGAGTCACTGGAATTTCTTCTTTTGGTTCCTCTGG
>CAJTZO010000041.1 GCA_910583755.1 uncultured Clostridia bacterium | reverse complement strand
CATCTCCTTTGTTATTAGTATGTCTTTATTCATCAATTTAATAACACTCTCAAAAAAAGTTGGTGGGTGTGGGTGAAACCCACAAAAAGGACTTTATTGATAGACTGAAAACATCCAGCGGATGCTTGTTTTGCGCCAACTGGATGCTTTGTGCTAATTTTTTTAAGAAAGTGTGTCTAAGGTTTGATAAATCCAACGAAGGATAAAACGATATACTTGCTTTTGGAAAGTCTCTTGTAATAATTCATGCCTTCCTCCGGGATACAATTTTATTTCAATATTTTCACATTCTGCTTCTTGTAACCAATGATAAACCTTTTCTACTCCTTTTCCATAATCCCCTACAGGGTCATTTTTTCCTGAGATTAAAAGCATTGGCAATTTTTTAGGCAATCTTTCTGCCCATTCTTTAGAAGATACTTGTTTTAAAAGCATAAATAATTCTCTGTATCCTGCATAAGTAAATACAAAACCACATTTGTCATCATTTAAAAATTGATTTACTGCCTCATCATCACTAGAAAGCCAATCATGACTGGTTCTTTTTGGTGAAAATTTGATATTAAAAGCACCAAACGCTAAACGATTGACGGAATAACCTCTTACCTTTGCCCCTTTTAGTTTTACACCTTCTTTGCTCAGTAAAATGGCGATATCCAAAAAAGGACTTCCGCCGCTTGTGCCCATAAAAATGGCACCTGCTAATTCTTTTCCCCAATGGGTACAAAATTCTCTTGCTAAAAAAGAACCCATGCTATGACCAATTAAAAAATAAGGCAAGTCTGGAAATTTCTTTTTGATAAATTCCATGACATATTTCATATCTTCTATCATATATTGCCAACTACCTTCTTCTTCTCCAAAAAAACCTCTATCTTCCCAGTGTTCCATCGAACGACCATGTCCTGTATGGTCATTGCCACAAACAACAAAACCTTGCTTTGCTAAAAAAGCTGCAAACTTTTCATATCTTAAAATATGTTCTTCCATACCATGCGCAATTTGTATAATTCCTTTGTATTTGATAAAGCCATCTGCTGTCCATACACAACCATAAAGTGGGTGTCCGTCTCCTTTTGCTGGAAATGTAAATTCTCTCCTTGTTACCATATGCGTTTCCTCCTCTTTTATTTATTTTCTATCCATCAAAAGATAGTATATGAATCGATTCTTATTTGTATCGCAACTTTTTTTCTTTTATTCAGTTTCTGCTAAATATTTCAAAAAAGCATAGGTTGTTGTTGCCATATTTTTATAACCATGTAAATTTGGATGTGTTGTATCAGATACGGTCATAGGTTTGGATTTATCTATTTCCTCTATCCATTTAAAATTCATAGAGGGATTGATTGCCATAGAAATAGAAGATAAATAAATTCCTTTTTTGTCTGCATATTCTTTATGAAGCCTTTTCGCAAACTCTAAGCGAGTATTTTTTGCACCATCTGTACTTTCTGTTGAAAACAGCATGGTTGGTGTATTTAATATAATTTTAATCTCAGGGTTATACTGATGAATACTTTCAAAGATAGTATTAAAATAACCTATAATTTCATCATGGCTATTATGCCCTACTAAATTCAAATCATTTACGCCAATACTCACAACTATATAATCTACTCCAGCATAGTTGTTGCTTTGCATATAATAAGAAAAATCAAATTTTCCATCTTTTAAAAATGGATTTGTAAATCCATATTTTGTTGTTTCATTGCAATAGTCATAAGCAGACCAACCGCCTCGTCCTTCATGTGGATTATCTTCTGTTCCTCTGGTACCAATTAGCTTTATTTTCATGCTGTCCTCTTGAAACAATTCCTGTACACATTTGGTATAAGTATTTTCATTAATCAAACTATCTCCTAAAAATAAGACTGTTTTTTCCATTCCTGCACCAGCTTCTTTTTTTACTTTGATAATTTCTGTAGAAGCTTTTACAGAATCTTCTTTTTCTAAAGTAATGGTTAGAGGAGAATCAGAGTTTAATAAAGAAATCCCTTGTTTTGTATTTGTTTTTTGTCCATCTTTAGATAATAAAAATACATCTTCTGTACTGTTCATGAGTCCATTATACGGATATTGTATGATGTCAACTCCTTCTACTACTGGTGTATAGGCAGTCAATATCAGGTCTTTTTGTTGGATACAACTATTTTGAATACCTGTGGTACTACTATCAAAACCATGAACCCCTTCTGTAGGTGCTTTTAATTTTGATAAATTAAGTTTTATTTCTGCAGAAGCACTGGAAGGTGCCTTATCTCTTGGTTCTAAACGGATTTCGATGGGTTTTTCAGATAAAAAGTCATTTTCATCATATCTCATTTCCCCATAAAAACGATGTCCCTGTTCATTTTGAATGGAAAGCCCTAAAACATCCCTGCTTGCTGCAATATTACTAACATAAAAATTATGCTGTTCTGGTTCTCCATATATTTTAATGTCTGTAACAGCATCAAGAAATTGGTCCATAATGTCATTTCCTGTTTGTTTTACAGTAAATAAGTTTTGATTCAACTCTACTTCTTCTATAGGATTTACTTTTACACTAACATCTAAAAATCCTACTTTGTTCCAGTCCACACGGTTTAATCTATCTTGGAATGTTTCATCAAAAGGTTCAAATTTGCTTTGTTCTAATGCATACAAAAATGTGACAGGTGTTCCAGCATCATGTTGCGCTTTTAAATAGGCGGTTAATGTTTCTATGGTAGATATATTTTTTACATTCATGGTGCGCATATATATTTTTTCTCTGTTTTCACTAAAAGAAATTCCATCATATATATTTTTTAATTGTGATTCTAAAGAATGCACATCAAAATGTGTGCAAAGTCCACTTCTTGCTAATACTTTTTCTGGAGCGGTACATTCAAAGATGGTAGTGTTTTTATTATAAAATTTCCCTTCTTTGACAGGCTGCCAGTCTTCTGAGCCATCAAATATTTTGAAACCAACATTTCTTTCAATTCCCCAAATCCCGTTTTGACATATAATCTTATCAGTATAGGCATCGGAAAGTTGATACAAAGGATGAGAAAGTGGTACATTAATAATATCATCTTTATCAAAAAGGCTTATTGTTCCATTTTGTCCCAATCCTTCTATTTTTGCTGGATTATAAGGATTAATATTATATATGGTAGAGGACTTTGTTACAACTGTTTTTCCTTCTATGGAAATAGGCAAGGTATATTTTTTATTTTGTGTCATTTCTTCTGCAAATACAGGTGTCATAGCAAGGGCACATGACAATAACATTATAAAAATACTTATTTTCAAAAAATCACTCCTTATCTTTTTACATTATTATTCATTATAGTACAAGCTTTTTAAAATCACAACTGCAATATTTTAGAATATTCGTCGCTTTTTATCAATTTTTGTTATTTTTTCTTTTATTATGATTCTAAGTTCGGTATAATAAATATAGAAAGGAATGTATAATGATATCATAAAATAAATAAAGGAGGGTTTCTATATGAAAAAATTGATATCTTTTTTTCTGGTTCTTTGCTGTACAAATATTTCTTGTACTATGACAACATTTGCAGAAATACCAGTTCAAAAACAACAAAAAACAGTAATGGTAACACAAATTACACGAGAGGAATCCTTTCATAATATACAAATAATATGGTCAAGAGGGCAGGTGACTATTAGCCAATCACCAGATGAAAAGACCTATATCACAGAAAAAGCATTTGTTATGCCAAAAGAAACAGAAAAGGCAGGAATTACCATAAAAAATGATACTCTTTTTGTTAAGGATTATCATTCTCTTTCTCCTTTATCTTTAGAAAGTTCTACGAATATAAAAGAATTTGAAAAGTTATTACAAGAATATCGTAATACAGAATATGATTTAGAGATTGCGCTCCCTGAAAGACAATATCAAGAATTTTATTTTAAAACAGTGAATGCAAATTGTGATTTAGAAAATAACCACTTTCAAAATGTGACAACAGAAACAGTAAATGGCAATACTACATTAAATAATATTACTGCGGAATCCATTACTTCTAACACTGTTAATGGCAATATTACACTTTCTTCTGGTACAATAGCAGAACAATATTCCTTAAATGGAATCAATGGTAATATGTATGCTATTTTTACAATATTTCCTACTACATTATCTGTTCATAACACAAATGGCAACATCGTTTTAACCTTACCTGAAAATGATGGTTTTGTAATAGATAAAACTAAATTAAAAACCTATAAAGATTTTAGCACTTCTTTTTATTTAAAGGATAATAATTACAAAAAAATATATAAAAATGGAAAAATTGAATTTGATATTGTTTGTACCAATGGCTCTGTTACTTTAAAAAGATTGGATTAACGGTTTGCTATTTACTGCATAACATAGCAGTATAATAGTAAATGGGGTGCATTTTATGGTAAGTATAAGTCTTTGTATGATTGTAAAAAATGAGCAAGATGTAATAGGGCGTTGTTTAGAAAGTGTAAAGGAAATTGTAGATGAGGTGATTATTGTAGATACTGGTTCTTCAGATAATACAGTAGAAATTGCCTCTCAATATACCCAAAATATATATCACTTTTTATGGATAGATGACTTTGCTGCTGCACGTAATTTTTCTTTTTCTAAAGCTACGAAAGATTATATTCTTTGGTTAGATGCAGATGATATTATAGAACCAAAATATAAGCAGGAATTTCTCATATTAAAGCAGACACTTCCAGATACCATTGATGTTGTGATGTTGCCTTATCATGTAGCATTTGACAAAGATAATAATACTACACATTCTTATTATAGAGAAAGACTTTTAAAAAGAACATCTAACTTTTTATGGATAGGGGCAGTTCATGAAGCAATTTGTCCAAAAGGAAATGTGATATTTGGAAAAGCTGCCATTAGTCATAAAAAATTACATCCTTCTGACCCAAATAGAAATTTACGTATTTTTGAAAAGCTATTATTAAAGGGACAGGAGCTAGACCCTAGACAACAATTTTATTATGCAAGAGAACTTTATTACCACAAAAGATATGATGATGCAATTTATTATTTTCAACAATTTTTAGATAATCCAAAAGGCTGGACAGAAAATAAAATCAATGCTTGTATTGATTTAGCAAATTGTTATAAGGCAATCAACCAGGAACAAAAAGCATTATTATCACTCTATCATAGTTTTTTATATGATGTTCCAAGAGGAGAAAGTTGTTGTGAAATTGGCAATTTTTTTATGACACGGGAACAATATAAGATTGCAATTTTTTGGTTTGAGGCTGCAACAAGACAAAAACCAGATATTTCTTCTGGAGGCTTTTTTACTACTGATTGTTATGATTATATTCCTTATTTACAACTTTGTGTATGTTATCATAAATTAGGAGATGATAAAACATCTATCCTTTATCATCAAAAGGCAAAAGAATGCAAACCAGAAGATGACATTGTATTGCGAAATGAACAATATTTCAAAGGAAAGGGAATGCTGTAAAAAGAAAGCTTAACTTTATTTTAAACTGAAAAAATTTTAAACAACACAAAGCATCTGTTTGTTAGATGCCTCAGCTTGTCAAAAAACCTTGAGGGCTAGCCTTCAAACACCTCAAAAAACCTTAATGCGAAACTAGCGTTTTGTTAAAAAGATTGATTTTATAAGGAAAAACGTTAGTTTTTCCATGAAAGTTTTTTGTCCAACTTTTTTAAAAAAAAGTTGGTAGGTGTGGGTGAAACCCACAAAAAAAGACTTTATTGACAGACTGAAATATCTATTTGCTAGATGCTTTGTGTTGATTAGAATATAAAGAAAGAAAAACTGACTTTAAAAGTGTTGCTTTAAGTTTTATCCTAATACTTGTTGTATCACTCTGTGAAAATTCCCATAACAAATTTGTTCTACCTCTTTTTTAGAAAATCCTACTTTCTTTAATTTTTTTATAAAATCTGGTACTTTTGTATAGTCCTCTAATCCTTTGGTAGCATATTCTGGTTCTGTTGATGGTAAAAACTCTATAAAATCAAATCCACATCCAATATGTTCCACACCAATTTTATCTGCAATATAAACAACATGCTTGATTAAGGTATTTACTGTTTGTTCTGCTACCACATCATGAATAAATCCATGAAAAGCATTTATTCCAATAACACCATTCAAATCCCTTATGGCAAAAAGCTGTTCATCGGAAAGATTTCTAGGAACATTACACAGTGCTTTTGCATTGGAATGTGAAGCAATCAGTGGGTATTCCATAAAATCTATTAAATCCCAAAAAGATTTTTCATTTAAGTGGGATACATCTAACAACATTTTTTTTTGTATAATTTTTTTAACAGCTTGTTTTCCGAGTGTAGTTAAACCTCTTGTGACATCTCCCTTTGCACCTGTTGCTAAAGCGTTTTGTTCATTCCATGTTAACATAGCATGTCTTGCACCTAAGTCATAATAATTATCTATGAAATCTAAATTTTTTCCAATAGGGGATAATCCCTCTGCACCAATCATGACGTAAAATTGATGGTTTTGTTTTGCTTTTTGTATTTCTTCATAATTTTTTACAATAACAAACGTTTTAGTAACTGCAATCTCATTTTGAATTGCTTCTGCCATTTCTAAAAAACGCTCATAAGGGCGGGTTTCGGCATGAGGCGAATCAATCCATATTGCAAAGATACTACCTTCTATTTTTCCGCTTTGCAATCGTTTAAAATGATATTTATGAAAAATATCACGTTCACCTTTTAAAAAACGAGTTGTAACATCTGTCCAAATATCAGAATGTGCATCAAATACCATATATACCCTTCTTTCTATTATTGTTGAGATATAATTTTTGTTTTGCTTCTATCAAATAAAGTTAAAGTTCTCTTACATCCTTTTTTAAGAAAGGATGATACCGACCAATGTGCCAAAATATGTACCAATAACATAACCCATTGTACCAACTAACATAACAGGTGCAACTAACTCTATCCACCCTTTTGAAATTGCCATGGCAACTGCTGTAGTAGGACCTCCAATGTTTGCATTTGATGCTAATATAATCTCCTCTAAGTTAAAATGTAGT
The DNA here is from genome assembly GCA_910583755.1 of uncultured Clostridia bacterium. Lineage (GTDB taxonomy): Bacteria > Bacillota > Clostridia > Lachnospirales > Anaerotignaceae > Coprocola. The sequence continues at coordinate 13,451 of CAJTZO010000041.1, read as the reverse complement.
AGTTTTCCGAGTAAAAATGTGAATATCATATTCGTGCAAACAATAATGGTGCAAAATACAAGTAAAAGTGGAGAATTTTTTATAATTTCTAATAAAGAAGCGGGTGCACCAATGACAAAGAAAAACAAATAAATAAAGAAAGTTCCTATTTCTTGAGTTCCGGCAACTTTACCAAAAACTTGAGAAAATGTGTTAGCGCAAATAACAGATATGGTTGTAATTATAAAATATTGATTACTTAATAAAGAATTTAGTATTGTAAAAAATAAATTTGTTTTTGGTATGATGCTATCAAGTTTACCAGCTAATGTTCTGGAAACAGAAACAATCACAAAGGAAAAAGCTATCGCACAAGCAATATCTTTTAATCCGATTTCTTTTGCTTTCCAATAAGTAGAAACTACATTTTTTTGTTCTCCTAATTCTACTTTATCCATGTAAGGATGTTTAAAATGTTTTCTAAAAAAAGTAAAAGAAGGAATTGAAATTAATACAAAAAAATACAGTGTCATTAAAAAATTATCTGCAACTGTTGCGGCAGAAATCATTGTTCCGGAAACGTGAAAAGATTCTGCTAACGCTGCAAAATTTACAGTACCACCTATGTAAGTCCCTGTCATCATAGCAGAGATTCCTTCTAGTTCTGGAATATGGTTTTTTAATACAGCATAAGCAATCAAAGTACCAATGGTTGTGCCAATAGAGCCAATTACAAATAATATTAGCATAGTGTAACTTTCTTTTCCTATTTTTTTAATATCACATTTCATTAAAAGCAATGGAATAGCAAGTGGTACAACATATCCCCAAACAATATCATATGCAGGTGCTTCTGTTGGTATGATACCTGTATTACTTAATGTCATAGATAAGACTAATGCGATTGCAACACCAGATAATGTAGCAGCCCACTGATATCTTTGTTCTAAAATAATGCTAATGGCTGCTCCGCCTGTGATGATTGCCCAAAGTGCCCATGTGTTATTTGCATTGATAAGTGTTCCCATAAGAATCCTCCTAAAACATTCTTTTACAAACAAAGAGATTCCCTTTTACATAAAATTATCAGAAAATCTGAATTTATATTATATCATAAATTCATTATACAAAATTATCAATTCTATTTTATGTATTTTTAAAAAATATTATTTTTTGCACAAAATTACAAAACAGCATTTTCAGAACGAATATTTTTCGTTATAATGATAATGTTAAAAAAATAATATAACCATCAGAGCATTTTAGAAAAGGAGCGTTGCATATGGGTGGTATTTTTGGTGTAGCATCAAAAGCAGACTGTTCATTAGATTTATTTTTTGGAGTAGATTATCATTCTCATTTAGGAACACGTCGTGGTGGTATGGCAGTATACGGAAAAGATGGCTTTAACCGTGCAATTCATAATATTGAAAATTCTCCCTTCCGCACAAAGTTTGAAAGAGATGTAGAAGAATTAAAGGGGAATATTGGTATTGGCTGTATTTCTGATTATGAGCCACAACCTCTTTTAATACAATCCCATTTAGGCAGTTTTGCTATCACAACTGTAGGAAAAATCAATAATATGCAGGAGTTAATCCAACATGCCTATCACAGTGGAAACAGCCATTTTTTAGAGATGAGTGGAGGAAATATTAATCCAACAGAATTAACTGCTATTTTAATCAACCAACAAGATAATATTGTAGAAGGTATCCGTTATGCACAAAGTTTAATTGATGGTTCTATGACAATATTACTAATGACAGACAAAGGAATTTATGCTGCACGTGACCGTATGGGCAGGACTCCTCTTGTAATAGGCAAAAAAGAAGAAGGATATTGTGTTTCTTTTGAGAGCTTTGCTTATATCAATTTAGGTTATGAAGATGTACGGGAACTTGGTGCAGGTGAAATTGTATTTTTAACAGCCGACGGCTATGAAGTTCTTTCTCCTCCCAATCAAGAAATGAAGATTTGTTCTTTCCTTTGGGTATATTATGGCTATCCTACTTCTTGTTATGAAGGTGTCAATGTAGAACAAATGCGTTATAATTGTGGAGATATGCTTGCAAAAAGAGACAATCATAGCATTTCACCAGACATTGTAGCTGGTGTTCCTGATTCTGGAATTGCACATGCAATTGGTTATGCAAATCGTTCTGGAATTCCCTTTGCAAGACCTTTTATTAAATATACTCCTACCTGGCCCCGCTCTTTTATGCCAGCAAATCAAAGTCAAAGGAACCTTATTGCTCGCATGAAATTAGTTCCTGTGGAAACACTTATTCGCAACAAGAGTTTGCTTTTGATAGATGATTCTATTGTAAGAGGAACACAACTTCGAGAAACGACTGAACTATTGTATCAAAGTGGTGCGAAGGAAGTACACATTAGACCTGCTTGTCCTCCATTGTTGTTTGGTTGTAAATATCTAAATTTTTCTCGTTCTAGTTCAGAAATGGATTTGATTACAAGAAGAATTATTTTTGAAAAAGAAGGAGAAAATGCTGTCAATACATTATATGAATATGCAGACCCAGATAGTACAAAATATCAAGATATGCTTTCAGAAATTTGTAAACAATTAAAATTTACATCATTGCGTTATCATCGTTTGGATGATTTGTTAGCTTCTATTGGTATTCCAGCAAATTGTTTGTGTACATATTGTTGGAATGGAAAAGAATAACGCTTTATTTTTTACAAACATAATTTTGTAGAATCGCTTATAATTTTTAGTTAAAGTATTTTTACAACTGGAATAAAGTTCTTAAGATTTTTCGATAAAAAACAGCATAGCCAATTACTATGCTGTTTTATTTTTATTATGGTTCAATTTCAATATCAAACAATTTTGATACAGAAATGCCTTCATGAATTCTGTTAATTGCATCTGCAAAGATATCTGCTACTGTTAATTCCTTTATTTTGGAAATACGTTTTTCTGGAGGTAATGCAATTGTATTAAGCACAATTAATTCTTTAATGGCTGACTTTTCAATTCTTTCAATAGCTGGACCAGAAAGAACAGGATGCGTACAGCAAGCATAAATTTCTTCTGCACCTCTTTCTTTTAATGCATTTGCAGCATTGGTAATAGTACCTGCAGTATCAATCATGTCATCAATTAAAATTACTTTTTTTCCTTGAATATCACCAATAATATTCATGATTTCGCTAACATTTTCTTTTGGTCTTCTTTTATCCACAATTGCAAGAGGAATATTCATTTTTTCTGCAAAGTTTCTTGTTCTACCTACGCTACCCAAGTCTGGAGATACTGCAACAATGTTATCTACATGATTGAATTTTTCGTGATAGTGTCTTACTAAAAGTGGTGCTCCTAAAAGATGGTCTACTGGAATATCGAAAAATCCTTGAATTTGTGCACAGTGTAAATCCATTGTTAACACTCTGTCTGCACCAGCACAAGCAATTAAATTTGCAACAAGTTTTGCGCTGATAGGGTCTCTGGCACGTGTTTTTCTGTCTTGTCTTGCATATCCATAATATGGTATTACAGCGTTGATTCTACCGGCGGAAGCTCTTTTCATAGCATCAATCATGATGAGCAATTCCATAAGATTGTCATTTACAGGCGCACAAGTAGATTGTATAATATAAACATCAGCGCCACGAATTGTTTCATTGATTTTGACAAAAATTTCTCCGTCACTAAACTTCTGTACTTCGGAATTTCCCACTGTTAATCCCAAATCTTTTGCGATTTTTTCAGCCAAGTCTTTATTAGAATTACAGGCAAAAATTTTAATATCGCTATTGCAGTTATAAGTCATTTCTTGTATCCCCCTATGGTTTTCTCTACTCAATAGTGTCACGCCATATTTTATGGCAAAAGTAAATACAATTTTATATTACATCAAATGAAACCATATTTCAACATAATTCCATAAAAATCAATGTTTTTTTACCCAGCCCTCAATTGTTTGTTGTCTTGCTCTTGCTACTGCAAGTACATCTGAAGGTACATCTCTTGTGATAGTAGAACCTGCGGCAATATAAGAACCTTTTTGAATGGTGACAGGTGCAACAAGATTTGCGTTGCAGCCCACAAATACATTATCTTCCACAATAGTTCTATGTTTTTTGCTACCATCATAGTTTACCGTAATAGAACCACAGCCAAAATTGATTTTTTCACCGGCATCTGTATCACCAACATAGGTAAGATGTGGAATTTTTGTGCCTTTTCCAATCTTAGAATTTTTTATTTCTACAAAGTCACCCACTTTTACATTATCTTCAATATAACAATCTGGACGGATATAAGCAAAAGGTCCTATGATTGCATTATTTCCTATGCTAGAGTTAAAAGCGGTGCTGGATTGAAACTGCACACCATTTCCAATTGTCATATTCGTTAATTTTGCATTAGGTCCAATGGTACAATCTTCTCCAATATTTGTATTACCTTCTAAAATAGTATTAGGCAACAAAATAGTATCTTGTCCAATCTTTACTTCTGTGTCAATCCATGTAGTTTCTGGAGAAATAATAGTAACACCATTTTCCATATGTTTTTGATTAATTCTTTTTTGTAAAATGGCAGTTGCTTCTGCTAGTTGTACCCGTGAATTAATACCAAAGAATGCAGAAACATCTGTTGTAACAAGTGCGTTTACTTTTCCACCAGACTGTAATATAATTTCTAAAGTATCAGGTAAATAATATTCTTTTTGTGCATTATGGTTTGTCAGTTTAGAAAGTGCTGTTTTTAGTTCAGAACCTTTAAAACAATAAATGCCTGTATTAATTTCTTTGACCTTTTTTTCTTGTTCTGATGCATCTTTATGTTCTATATTTTTTAAAAAATTACCATTTTTATCTCTAATAATATGTCCATATCCTTCTGGATTTTCTATCACAGCAGAAACAATAGAAACACTATTATTTTCCTTTTCATGGAACATTAGTAATTCTGATAAACTTTCCTTTGTAATAAGGGGAGTATCTCCATACAATATTAATACATTTTTATCATCTTCTATAAAATCCATTGCTTGCATCACAGCATGTCCTGTACCAAGCTGTTGTTCTTGTAAAACAAATAAGATAGATTCCTCTGCAATAGCACTTTTTACTTCTTCTGCTTTGTGCCCTACTACAACACATAATGCTTCTGTATTACAAGCTTGTGCTGCTTTGATAACATGACAAATCATAGGTATATGAAATAGTTCATGAAGTACCTTAGGTTTTTTAGATTTCATACGGGTACCTTCTCCAGCTGCTAATATAATTGTTTTAAATGATTTCATGAGTGTTCTCCTTCCATAACAGAACGTAGTAAATAAATTTTCTATGCCCATTATCTCATTTTTTACTCTGTTTTTCAAGAAAAAGTGGTTTTTAGGACCCATATCAAAAAAATGTAAGAGATAATCTAAATAGTTTTAGAACTGGTTTTTTAATGCTTTCTCATAATCCTTTAAAACATCTTTGATGGTTTTATTAGTTTCAGAAAATTGTATTTTTATGTTAAAGTCTTGATATAAAAAGTTATAAGGATTGTTAATTTCCTGTATAAAATCATTAAGGCGTTGTTCTGGTGGCAAGTCTTTTTTGATTTTGATTTCTGTAATATCTTTATAGTCCATAGTATAATCCTTTCCTGTTTTTATTCTATTGTATGAAAACAAAAAAAGGATATGCTATAAAAAATTAAAAAGTGGTTGACAAAATAAAGTGAATGTATTATCATATTATTGTATTAAATGATTAGTACAATAATATCAATTTTGTTTTCCTAGTAGAAAATAAAATTTTAATTGTTTTTAAATGAAAAAGAAAGGAGGTACAACATGAAGGAATATGATAATAAATCCCCTATTTATTTACAAATTATTATGGAAATGAAAATACGTATGGCTTCTGGGAAATTAGTTGCGGGAGAAAAAATTGCTTCTGTAAGAGAATTGGCACAAGAATTTGAAGTAAATCCTAACACCATGCAGAGAGCTTTAGCTGAAATGGAAAGAGAGCATCTATTTTATACAGAAAGGACATCAGGACGCTTTGTAACCACTGATGAAGGTTTGATTATGACATTAAGAAATCATTTAGCGGAACAGGAATTAAAAAAATTTATGGGATATATGAAGCAAATTGGTTATACCAAAAAAGAAATTATACAAAAAATAGAAACATGGAAAAAGGAGGAAAAAGAATGAATATTGTCGAAATTAAAGGGCTGCAAAAAAAATATGGTAAAAAAGAAGTATTAAAAGGGCTAGATTTAATCATTTCTTCTGGGCAAATTGTGGGACTTTTAGGACCAAATGGATGCGGCAAAACTACATTACTGAAGACAATCGTAGGACTTATCAAAGACTACAATGGAACTGTTTTAATTGACGGAAATCCTCCCAATACACATACAAAGTCAGTGGTGTCTTATTTACCAGAAAAGACATATTTAAGTAATTGGATGACAGTAAAAGATGCATTTTCCTTATTTCAAGATTTTTATGCGGATTTTAATATGGAAAAAGCAAGAGATATGGCAAATTCTTTAAAATTAGAAGAAAAACAAAAAATTTCTACCATGTCAAAAGGAATGCAGGAAAAAGTGCAATTAATTTTAGTAATGTCAAGGGAATCTAAAATATATATTTTAGATGAGCCAATTGGAGGTGTTGACCCAGCTGCAAGAGATTATATTTTAAGTACCATATTAAAAAATTATTCCAATGAAAGTTCTATTTTACTTTCTACCCATTTAATTCATGATGTAGAAAGAATTTTTGACAAAGTGTTATTTTTAAAAGATGGAAAAATTGAAATTGAGGAATATGTAGATACTATAAGGGAAGAAAAAGGAATGTCTATTGACACACTGTTTCGGGAGGTGTATAGGGTATGATACCTAAACTGATGAAATATGAAATAAAATCAACTTATAAAGTATTTTTTACCATTTTGGCTAGTTTTGTGTTATTAACAATCTTATTATGTATGAGTATGAAAATACCAAATACAGCAATGCTTCTTATATTTTCAGGAGCTTGCTTTGTGATAGGTGGTGGCACATTTGTTGCTTATTTCATTACGTTATTTAATCGATATTATAAAAATCTTTATGGTAGAGAAGGATACTTGATGTTTACTTTACCAGTGAAAGGCTGGGAGTTGGTCTGTTCTAAATTTGCAATAGCCATGTTTTGGAATATTATTTTAATAATAGCAGTTATTCTTTGTTCTTTGGCAGTAGCACAATTTATTTTATGGACAATGCCATCTGATATAATACAAGAAAGTTATACTTTAATCAAATTGATACAAAGGGTTATGGAAGAACAAGGGTACTATGTATATTGTACTTTGTTATCTATTATAGTCGGAATTGCTGTTACGATTGCTCGTATTTATTTTGTAATTTCTGTAGCCTATTTACCTGCTATCAAAAAAGGAAATATTCCGATTGCGTTACTACTATATTTTGTAATAAAAATGATAGAAGGATTTATTATGAGTAATTTTTTAAGAGCTGTATTTTTTACGTATTCTCGTTATTCTTTCTTTTTTAGCAGTTTTACGCCAACGGTTAACATGATTGTGGGAGAACAGAGTCCTAGGGTGTTTTTTTCTGTGATAGCTATTTCGCTGGTGATAATGGCAATCTTTCTTGCAGGATGTAGTTATATTATAACAAAAAAAGTAAGCATCAAATAATAAAAAAGAGTTGGCAATCTCTACAGAAAGTCAACTCTTTTTTTAGGGGAAGAAGTAGAAAGAATGTTATTTGTATGGGGGAGAATAACATTCTCAATAGTAAGTATGGACAAAGATAGTAAAATTATACATAAAAAATAAAAAAATATAAAAAAGGAGTTATTATTGATAGAGAATAATGATTTATTTTATTCTGGTATCATTGGTATAAACAAAGTATTTCGTATTATAATAAAAATATCATGTTGATATAAGGAGGAAATAGAATGTTATTGCATTTAAAACAAAAAGATTTTGAAAAAGAAGTATTACAAAGTGATAAGCCTGTTTTAGTCGATTTTTCTGCAACAGGGTGTGTTCCTTGTCAGATGATGGGACCCATTATGGAGCAGTTAGCAAATGATTTTGAGGGAAAAGCAAAAGTTGCAAAAGTAGATTATGATGAATGTATAGATTTAGTAATGAAATACAATATTATGAGTGTTCCTTATATGATATTTTTTAAAAATGGTGAAATCAAAAATCAAGTAGTTGGTGTAACACCACCAGAGGAATTGGCAGAAAAATTAAATCAGTTACTATAAAAATAATTTCATAGTTTTACTTCCTTTCTAAAAAGAAAGGAAGTTTTTTTAAATTTTTTAAAATATTTTGAACCAAAGTAACATTATTTTACTCTTATATACAGGTGCACCAAAAAAGAAAAAAATAAAGGAAGTAAAGGAGGCAGCATATGGAAGAATCAGAATGGATTCAAAAAATGCAGCAAGGTGATGATACCGCTTTTTTTATCATATATGAAAAATATAAAACAGCGGCATTAAGAACGGCATACCTTATTACGGGAAACCGTTATACAGGAGAAGACATTTTACAAGAAACATTTATCCAGTGCTGTCTTCATATTCGAGAATTGAAGGACCCTACAACCTTTAAAGCCTGGTTTTACAAAATATTGACAAGGACAGCTTGGAAAATTGCGAAAAAGGAAAAAAATTCTATACCAGTAGAAAATATTTTTGAAACAATAGAAGAAAGTATGGAAGAAGATTCTGAAAAAACGTTTTTAGAAAAGGAAGAACGAAAAAAATTGATGGGTGCCATCAATCATTTAGAACTAAAACAAAAAATTACAGTGATACTCTATTATTATAATGAGATGTCCGTTGCGGAAATTGCAAAGGCAACTGGAAGTTTAGAAGGTACTGTAAAATCCAGATTATTTTTTGCAAGAAAAAAGCTGTATCAACAGTTGAAAACAGATGCATTTTTTAAAGGGAGGGTGCAAAATGGATCATTTCGATAATTTTATCAAAAAAGAACTAAATCATACAGTCAAAGATATGGAACCGTCCCAACAGTTATTTTTTAACATTAAAAATCAAGTAAGATTACAGGAGGAAAAGCGTATGAAAAAAAATTTATTTGCTTCTAAAAAATTAAAAGCGGCTGTTGTTGTTGGTGCGTTATGTGTTATGTCATTTACTTGCTATGCTGCTATGAAAATGACAGGTTATTCAAGTCATAGCTATAGAGAATGGAACGATTTGCCAACAGCAGAAGAAGTACAAAAGAAGGTTGATTTTACGCCAAAATTTGTAGAAAAATTCTCAAATGGTTTTGAATTTAAAGATGCTTCTGTTGGTGCTATATCTGGTGTAGACGATGATTTTAACAAAGTTACAGAGGAACACAAAATGGTTACTTTTGATTATCAAAGAGGAGAAGAAATCATTGCAATTACTAATAGAGAAGTATCTGATGAAATTGGTGGTGATTACTCTACTTTTGATGAAACAGTGGATTTAGGTAATGATATAGAAGGTCATTATAACATGCAAGCGTATAAGTTTTTCCCACCAGATGTTACTCCATCTGATGAAGATTTAGAAGCGCAAAAGGCAGGCGCCTTAGAAATTTCTTATGGCAGCAGTGAGATAGAAGAAATGAATATACAATCTTTTTTCTGGGAAGAAGATGGTATTGTTTATGAAATGACATCTCTTGGTGCAAATATTGATAAAGATGGATTAATTCAGATGGCAAAAGAAATTATTGCAAAATAAAAAAATATAACATTAAAATCCCCTATTTGCATTTAAAATAGGGGATTTTGATAATTAAAGCTTTATATAGTATAATACTTTTTAAAAATACAGAATTTTGATGATAAATTCCATTACATATGTATTAACATTCTTCTACTACTAAATATACTCTTGGATATTCAGAACGATATTCATATCTATCAAATGTCCACTCTTGGCTTGTAAAAGGTTTTTTTCTGTAAACTGCATATTTAGTGACTTTAATATCCTTGTATATAATTAATTTACATGGGACGTCTACAGGTGCGCTAATATAATCTCCTGTTGACCCCACACTACCTTTTGCAGCATTTACAGTAACTTTTCCAAATGTAAAACCTAAAGATAATTCAACAAAAGGACTACCATCTTGTCAAAAAAATCCACCAGGCGAAGTAAATACTGTGCCTTTAGAGGGTTGATTTCCTGCTTCTCCTATTCTTACTTTAGTAAGAGTTTTAGAATCTACATCAACCCATTTGTAGTCCCAATCATTTGCTTGGGGAGAAATATCAGTATCGGATTTTTGAGAAGACATAATGATTTTTTCATTAAGTTCATGCGGATTACTATCTGCAAAAACTGGGACATTAATAAAAGTTGTAGAAATTGCAATTAACAATAACTTAATTAATTTTTTCTTCATACTATTCATTCCTTTCTCCAAATTAATATGTTATAATTTTATCACATATGTTGACTCATGTCAATATGTGTAGTAAAATAATCAGAGAAATCAATTTTCAGAGGCTATTTTTAGCAAGTTGTATAATTGACTTTTATTTTAATTATTGTGACAGGAGTATCTAATGAATAAATATATGTTAAAGCTAAAAAATGATGATATAGATAAGGAGTGAAAATGTTGAAAAATAAGAAAATGATACTAATATTATTTTTTATTGGAATAAGTTTGATTTATTACACAATAGTCCATTCTGTTAATATAAGCAATCGCTTGATTGGAACGTATCAATGTGAAGAATCTATACGACTATCCATGATTTTTGATTCAGACCATTCTTTTTATATTTCAGATTATGAAAATAACATATTTAAAAAAGGAACAGTTGAAAAACAAACAGAACATCTTTATTTTTTATCAAATAATGAAAGAGAGAAGAATTATTTTCAAAATCAATCTATTACTTATCAAGAAATGTCCTTTGAAATTATCATTAATCAGAAAAAATTAAAATTTAAAAAAATAAGTGATGTGCCAATCTTTACACCAGAGATAGAAGTTTTATTAGGAAAATAAGAAAATTACACAGCTTAAGGTGCAAAATATTTCGTGAATGTTCTGCACCTTAAACTTTTACTGAAAAAACGATATTTTAAAGCAAACATCTTCATCTCTTTTTAATCTCGCATATATTTTTCATATTCTTCTGCTGTCAATTCTTCTGTAATTTTACCTGCCACCATAAAAAGCACCCTGTCGGAAACATCTCTAACAAATTTTTCATCATGGCTAATAATTAAAATGCCCATACCTTCTTTTGCAAGCCCTCTTATAATTTTGACAATATCCATAACTAAAGCAGAATCTAAGGCTGCTGTTGGTTCATCAAAACATAATAGTTTTGGATTTGTCACACAGCTTCTTGCAATTGCCACTCTTTGTTTTTGACCACCGGAAAGAGAAAAAGGTTTTTGGTCTAATTTGTCTCCCATATCTAATTGGGTTAAAATTTCTTTCGCTTTTAAAAGAGCTTCCTGCTTTGGTATTTTATATACTTCTGTCAAAGCAAGGGTAACATTTTCTGCTACGGTAAGATGAGGAAATAAATGGTAATTTTGAAATACCATGCCTAAATCCTTCCTTACTTCAAAAAGCTGCTCTTTTGTTGCTCTTTTTATCATGCCATTTTCCATAGAACAAATATATTTTCCATTGATTTCAATGCTGCCCTTGTCGCACTTTTCTAGTCCTGTGATACAACGTAAGACAGTTGTTTTACCTGCACCACTTTTTCCAACTAAACTAACTACTTCTCCTGTATTGACTTCAAAAGTAATATCTTGTAATACATTTATATTATCAAAGGCTTTACATAGCCCTTCTGCCTTTAAAAGCATGATTTTCTACTCCTCATATTGTACTTTTTTCTCTATTATTTCAAACAATTTAGTAATAACATAGGTCATTACTAAATATAACAAACCAGCTGCTACATAAGCAAGTAAGGTATTAGCATCTCTACCACCTGCTCCCTTTGCTACACGTAAAATATCATTGACTGCTACCACATATACAAGGGAAGTATCTTTTATCAATGTAATTACTTCGTTGCCGATTGCTGGCAAAGTTCTTTTAATTGCCTGCGGAAGCAAAATAAAACGATAAAATTGTATGGTTTTAAAACCTAAAATATTTGCTGCTTCTCTTTGTCCTCTTTCAATGGATTGGATACCAGAACGGAATATTTCGCCAAAATATGCTGCATAATTTAGTCCACAAGCTAAATATGCTGCTGGTAACCTATCAAATACAATACCAACAGAAGGTAAGCCAAAAAATACAAGTGCAATTTGCAACATAAGCGGAGTGCCTCTTAATACCCATATGTAAAATTTTGCAATATTGCATAGAATTTTATTTTTTGATAATCTGCAAACTGCAACGACAATACCAAGCGGCAAGGAAATAAGCAATGTCATAGCAAATACACTTAATGTAATACCCAGCCCGCTGGATACTTCTACAATGTAACCAAGTAAAGATTCTAACATAATTCACCTCATTAATTCCGTAATGTATCCAATAAAATCAGAGAGAAGTAAATTTATTCCATAATGATGTCAGAGCTAAACCATTTTTCAGAAATTTCTTTTGTTGTACCATTTTCTTTTAAGGTATCTAAAGCTTCATTCAGTGCATCTAAAAGTGCAGTATCTTCTTTTCTTACACCAATTCCATATTCTTCTTTTCCAAAGTCTTCTTCTAAAATTTTATATTTTTCTTCTCCTTTTTTGGAAACATAATAACGAATAATAACTTCATCTGCAACAACAGCATCTGTTCTACCTGCTTCTAAGTCCATTAAACATTGGTCATTTGTTTCAAATTCTCCCAGTCTTGCAAACGTATCTGCAATTTCTGGTTTAGAATGAATGGCATCAATCGCGCTAGACTGCGCTTGTGCAGCAACAGACTTATCTGCTAAATCAGCTAATGTGTTAATATCAGAATCTGCTAGTGTTACAACAACCTGTCTGTTGTTCAAATAAGGCTGTGAAAATGCAACTTTTTCCTTTCTTTCCTCTGTAATGGTATAACCGTTCCATATCATATCAATGTTTTTGTTGGCTAACTCTGTTTCTTTCATACTCCAGTCAATAGGCTGTAATTCAAAAGGGATTCCCATAATTTCGCCAGTTGCTTCCATCAATTCTACATCTACACCAGATAAATTTCCTTCTTCATCTCGAAATCCTAAAGGTGCAAAAGTATCATCTAATCCTACTATAATTTTATCATAATTTAATTCTCCTGTTGTTTGTTGTTCATCTGGTTGCTGTTCTGGTTGTTCTTGGGAACTACCACAAGCTGCCATACTTAAAACCATCATTGCTGCCATACAAACACTTAATATTCTTTTTTTCATAATGATATCCTCCCTAAATTTATAACGGTTCTGTTACGTTAAAATGATATAGACAACAGCTCCTTATTGAAAGTACAAT
>CAJTZO010000040.1 GCA_910583755.1 uncultured Clostridia bacterium | reverse complement strand
AGAGCAGAGGACTGAAAATCCTCGTGTCACTGGTTCGATTCCGGTTCTGGGCACTTTGCGCGAATGGCTCAGTGGTAGAGCATCGCCTTGCCAAGGCGAGGGCCGCGAGTTCGAATCTCGTTTCGCGCTTTTAAAAAACCATGTGTATTGACACATGGTTTTTTTCGTATCGTTTTAAATTTTTATTAAGAATGGATAAAAAATTTGCTTTTATCTATAAAAAAGAGTAAAATGAAGTATGCTACATTATCCGTACTTATAGAAAAATAAATTTATTCTTTTCTGGGAGGCAAAAACATGAAAAATAAATGGATTACTTTTATACTTGCTTTTGTTTGCACTTTTTCTAATTTTATGATAGTACAAGCAGCGGTTGATGCAAAACCGACCACTTCTAAAATATATGTTAATGGAGAACAAAAACCTTGTGCTGCCTATTATATCAATGGTAACAATTATTTTAAACTGAGAGATTTAGCTTATGCTTTGAATGGTACCACACAGCAATTTTCTGTTGATTGGGATGAACAACGTCGTTCTGTTATGTTGACGTCAGGACAAAGATACCAACCAGTTGGGGGAGAATTTGAAGAAATACATGATATTGCACCTGCAAATGTTGTTTCTTCCAATGTCATTGTAGATGGACAGACAATTCATGTGCAAGGCTATAATATTAAAAACAGTACCTATTTTAAATTAAGAGATATTACGAATATCTTTGGTATTTCTGTCACATGGAATGATAAAAATAATACCATTAACATTGAAACAGGACAGGGAGAATATAATACAAGAAATTTGACAGCAAAAGAAATTTATAATCGTTGTAGTGATGCCATCTTTTATATTGAAACCTTTGATATTGATGGAGATGCTTTGAGTAGTGGAAGTGGCTTCTTTTTAGATAAAGATGGAAAAGCAGTTACTAATTTTCATGTGTTGGAAAATGCTTATTCTGCTGTTATAACGCTTCCAGATGGTACAAATTATACAGTAAAAGGAATATTAGGGTATGATATGAAGGGAGATTTGGCAATACTGCAAATAGATGGAAACAATTTTCCTTTTTTATCTGCTGGAGATTCTGATGAAATCACAAGTGGAGAAAAAATATATGCGATAGGTAGCCCATTAGGGTTAGCGAATACCATATCAGAAGGTATTGTATCCGGAATTAATCGAACAATAGAAAATATTCCCTATATCCAAATTACAGCAGCCATTTCTCATGGAAGTAGTGGTGGCGCCTTATTGAATGAAAAAGGGCAGGTTGTAGGTGTTACTTCTGCAGGGTTGGCAGTAGGACAAAATTTGAATTTTGCAATTCCTATTAATGCAGTTTCCACATTAGATACGAGTTCTTTTTATACCTTTGCAGAATTGGTTAAGGAATATACACTGAAGGAGTATCATGAAAGAAGCAAACCGTTTGAAAAAGTGGTGTTGGAAGAAGAACCAAACGATTTATTAGAAACATCTCAACTGGTGGAAAGTGGAGATAGTGTAGTAGGAAGTCTTGGGGCTACTGATTTAGATAATTATTATGTATTTTGTGGTTCTCCCGGAGTAATGGAAGTATATTGTTATTCTGATGAGGAACATTTTGATAAAGTAGCGCTTTTGGCAGAAGATATGTATGGAACCATAGAAATGCTTGGGGAATTTGCAAAATTGGAAGATGGAGAAACGGGTATTTATTTATTAATGCCTGTGTTAGAGCCAGGTTATTATCATTTTATGCTAGGTTTGGGTGAAGTTTTACCAAAGAATACGGAAATGGATTACGTATTTTATTATCAGTTTACTCCAGAAGGAGCAATAAAATAAAATAAGAAAGAAAAAACTGTAAATTCTATGCAATTTATAGTAGATTTTATAACACTGGTATGTTATAATAATCGGTAATTGTGCAGAAAATGTTTTTGCATAGCAATATATGGAAGATGGGGAAGGGGTTTCCTTTTCTATTTCAAAATTTTAAGGAGGAAAGAGCAACATGAATACAACATTTGTGGAAAAAGCAAATAATGTGGTGAAATTTACAGTAGAGGTAGACGGTGCAACATTTGAAAAAGGTCTTGTTTATGCTTATAATCGAAACAAAAATAAAATTACGTTACCTGGATTCCGAAAAGGAAAAGCACCAAGAAAATTAATAGAAGCACAATATGGAGCAAATTTCTTTTATGAAGAAGCAATCAACCATATTTTTCCAGATGTGTATGAAGAAGCAATCAAAGAATTAAAATTAGATGTCGTAAGTCAACCTACTGTTGATGTAGAAAAAATTGATAAAGAAACAGGCGTAAAATTTGTTGTAGATGTTACTGTAAAACCAGAGGTAACATTAGGACAATATAAAGGTCTTACCGTAGAAAAAATAAAAGTAGAAGTAACAGAAGATGATATTCAATCAGAATTAAAATCAATCCAACAAAAAAATGCAAGATTAGTGGAAGTAACAGACAGAGCAGCAGAAGATGGAGATATTGCAAAAATCAGTTATTTAGGCACTGTAGATGGTGTTGCTTTTGAAGGTGGACAGGCAGATAGCCATGACTTAACCTTAGGTTCTCATGCATTTATTGAAGGATTTGAAGAACAAATTGTAGGACATAAAATAGGGGATAAATTTGATGTTAATGTAACTTTCCCAGATGCTTACCATGCACCAGAACTTTCTGGAAAGGCTGCTGTTTTTGCAGTAGAATTAAAAGGGTTAAGTAAAAAAGAATTACCAGAATTAAATGATGAATTTGCAGAAGATGTTTCTGAATTTTCCACATTAGATGAATATAAGACAAGCATTCAGGATAAACTGACAAAGGAACAAGAAGAAAAAGCAAAACAATTACAAAGTGATAAACTTCTTGATGCAGCAATCGCAAATGCTACAATGGATGTACCACAAGTAATGTATGATAACAAAATCAACCAAATGATGCGTGAATTTGAAGAAAATGTAGGCAGACAAGGTTTGACATTAGATATTTACTGCAAATACATGGGTACAACCAAAGAAGATTTAAAAGAGAATTTTAGAGAAACATCAGAAAAAAGTGTAAGAGCCAGATTGGTATTAGAACAAGTTGCAAAAGAAGAAAACTTAACAATTTCCGAAGAAGAACTTGAAAAAGAAATCGGAAGATTTGGCGAAAGCTATGGCATTGATGCACAAAAAATGATTGAAATGTTCCAAGAAGAAGACAAATCTGCCTTGGAAGAAGATATGCTTGTAAGAGCAGCCTTAAAATTGATTGAAGACAGTGCCAATGAGGTAGAAAAAGCAGAATAAGAAATAAATGGAGGGTGTGGGGTGATTTACGCTCCGCACCTTTGGTTTTTAAAATCCTGCCGCTATAGGTGGTGAGGTAAATTTGATTTTTGGAGGTCTTGAATATGAGTTTAGTTCCAATGGTAATAGAACAGTCCAGCAGAGGAGAACGTTCCTATGATATTTACTCAAGACTGTTAAAAGACAGAATCATATTTTTAGGAGAAGAAGTCAATGATGTGACAGCAAACCTTGTAGTAGCACAGCTTTTATTTTTAGATGCAGAGGACCCAGATAAAGATATTAGTCTTTACATAAACAGTCCGGGCGGCGTTATTACGGCGGGTATGGCTATTTATGATACAATGCAATATATTCATGCAGATGTTTCTACTATTTGTATTGGTATGGCGGCAAGTATGGGAGCCTTTCTGTTATCAGGAGGTGCAAAAGGGAAACGTTTTGCATTGCCAAATGCGGAAGTTATGATACATCAACCTTCTGGTGGAGCAAGGGGACAGGCAACAGAAATCCGCATTCATGCAGAAAACATCTTAAAAACAAAGAGAAAGTTAAATGAAATTTTGGCAGCAAACACAGGAAAAAGTGTAGATGAAATTGAACGTGATACAGAACGTGATAATTTTATGTCTGCTGAAGAAGCAAAGGCTTACGGTTTGATTGATGAAGTCATCACAAAGCCTCAGAAATAAGGGAGATGAAGCAATGTCAGACGAAAAGAAACAACTGAGATGCTCCTTCTGTGGAAAACCACAGGAACAGGTGCGGAAACTGATTGCAGGACCCAATGTATATATTTGTGATGAATGTGTCGGTTTATGCACAGAAATTGTAGAGGAAGAATATGACGTTCTTGCGAACCATTCAGAACGTACAGAAATGCCAAAGCCAAAAGAAATTAAAGAAATACTGGACCAATATGTCATAGGGCAGGAACAGGCAAAAAAGGTTCTTTCTGTTGCAGTTTATAATCACTACAAAAGAATATTGATTGATGATAAAGCAGACGATGTAGAATTACAAAAGAGTAATGTACTTATGGTAGGTCCTACAGGTACAGGAAAAACATTGTTAGCACAAACATTAGCAAGAGTGTTAAATGTGCCTTTTGCGATTGCAGACGCAACTTCTTTGACAGAAGCAGGTTATGTAGGAGAAGATGTTGAAAATATTCTATTAAAACTGATACAAGCAGCAGACTATGACATTGAAAGAGCAGAAAGAGGCATTATTTACATTGATGAAATTGATAAAATTACAAGAAAATCTGAAAATCCTTCTATTACAAGAGATGTCAGTGGAGAAGGTGTGCAACAAGCACTTTTAAAAATAATGGAAGGAACTGTGGCAAGTGTTCCACCACAGGGAGGAAGAAAACACCCTCATCAAGAGTTTATACAAATTGATACTACAAATATTTTGTTTATTTGTGGTGGAGCTTTTGGAGGCATTGAAAAAATATTACAAACGAGATTAAATGAAAAAACAATTGGTTTTGGAGCAAACATACAAAGTAAAGCAGAGAAAAAGACAGGGGAATTATTAAGACATTTGATGCCGCAAGATTTATTAAAATATGGTTTGATACCAGAATTTATAGGACGTTTGCCAGTAGTGGTAACTTTAGATAACCTAAACGAGCAGGCATTAATTAAGATATTGACAGAACCTAAAAATGCATTAACAAAACAATATGAATATCTTTTTGAATTGGATAATGTTTATTTAGAATTTAAAGAAGATGCATTAAAAGCAGTTGCAAAGCTGGCAATGGAAAGAGAAACGGGTGCAAGGGGATTGCGCTCTATTATGGAGGAATTTATTAATAGCATTATGTATGAAATTCCAACAGAAAATAATATTGAAAAATGTGTCATTACAGAAGATGTTGTTCTTCATCATGAGCAACCAGAATATATTTATAATTATGATAGACAACCCATTCAAAGAATCCGTCAAAGAAAACAAAGATTAGATTAAAATAGATAAAGACAGTGCCATTTTAACACTGTCTTTTTTGTATAAAAATATTTTGATAGTAAATTTTGATTATTCTGGAAACAAAAGGTATACAATTTGACTCAATCCAAAATTAAAATGAGACAAAATTTAGGAATTTTTAATAAATATATTGACATATAAATGACAATGGTGTAAAGTATGAGTGTAACAGAAAACAATACATAAATAAGATTTATACAAATTATGTGGTGTTTTTTATTTTCATATTTCCCAAATTAACTATTTTGCATTTTTTATGAAGAATAAGGAAGTACAATGCAAAATTATTTTTATGGAAATAGACAAATTTTTTTTGTGAAAACAGATGAAAAATTTTATGTTTTTTTCAAATAATTTGTCAACGGGAACAGTTTTCAATTAAAAAAAGAGGATTGCAGTGCTCAATGTGTAAGAAAAACTTGTTTTTAGTCTATATGAGCAATATGCCGATAGTAACCCAAAAAATACTTGTTTTTTATAGAGTATTTTACTATAAATATCTTGACAAAATTTAAACAATCATGGTATAGTTCTTATATGGACACTGTATTTCTTTTTTACACAGAAAACAGGTGTCAAAGACCTCTTTTTTTCGGCAAAAGCCTATGTCATAAGGTCGGTTTTAGTTAAATGACTGATAACGAGGAAGTCAGTTGTTTAAAATTTATTAAACATATAGGAGGAATATTAAATGGATTTCAAATTAACAAAAGCACAATTGTTACAGCAAGAATTATTCAGAAACTTCGCTGAAACAGAAATTAAACCAATCGCAAAAGATATGGACGAAGCTGAGGAATATTCTCAGGATTTAGTTGCAAAGCTTCAGAAAATCGGTGCTTTCGGTATTCCTTACTCCAGAGAGTATGGCGGACAGGGTGCTGATGTATTAACATATACATTAGCTATGGAAGAAATGTCCAAAGTAGATGCTTCCACAGGTATTACACTTTCTGTACACACATCTCTTTGCTGTGCATGTATCAATGAATTTGGTACTGAGGAACAAAAACAAGAATTTTTAAGACCATTGGTTGATGGTTCAAAAGTTGGTTGCTATGGTTTGACAGAGCCAAATGCTGGTACAGACGCTGCAGGCGTACAAACAACAGCAGATAAAGATGGAGATGACTATATCATCAATGGTTCTAAAATGTTTACAACAAACTCTGGATTTGCTGATACTTTTGTAGTATTTGCATTAACAGATAAATCAAAAGGTCCTAGAGGAATGTCTGCATTTGTACTTGACAGAACAATGCCTGGTATTTCTGTAAGTGAAAACATTGAACGTATGGGTATTAGAGCAGCTTCTAACTGTGCTGTTACATATGAAAATGTAAGAGTACCTGCAAGCAGAATGCTTGGTAAAGAAGGACAGGGCTATAAAATTGCTATGACAGCATTGGGTGGCGGACGTATTGGTATTGGTGCACAATCTGTAGGTATTGCACAGGGTGCGATTGATGAAGCAATGAAATATGTAAAAGAAAGAAAACAAGGCGGAAGAACAATCAACAAATACCAGAATACACAATTCAAATTAGCTGAATGCCAAACAAAAGTAGATGCAGCTAGATTGATGGTTTGGAGAGCTGCTACAGCAAAAGATAACCATGAAAACTATGCACCATTAGCAGCTATGTGTAAATTGTTTGCTTCTGACGTAGCAAATGAAGTAACAAGAATTTGTGTACAACTTCTTGGTGGCTATGGCTACTGCCGTGAATATCCAGTGGAAAGAGCAATGAGAGATGCGAAAATTACAGAAATCTATGAAGGTACTTCTGAAGCTATGAAGATGATCATCTCCGGTTCTATGAAGGTTTGATAGACAATTGCAGAAAACTAAATATGAAAATTTCGGAAGGAGAACTATAATGAAAATCGTTGTATGTATTAAACAAGTACCAGATACAGTTGAAGTTAAAATTGACCCAAAAACAGGCACATTGATAAGAGATGGCGTTCCAAGTATTATTAACCCAGATGATAAAACAGGTATTGAAGCTGCATTACAGTTAAAAGAAAAAATGGCTGGTAGTACAGTTACAGTAGTATCTATGGGACCTCCTCAGGCAGACGTTGCTTTAAGAGAAGCATTGGCTATGGGCTGTGATGAAGCAATCCTTGTTTCTGGTAGAGAATTTGGTGGTTCTGATACATATGCTACATCTGGTATTTTGGCAGCTGCATTAAAAACATTAGAATATGATGTTATTATTACAGGTCGTCAGGCTATCGACGGTGACACAGCACAGGTTGGTCCACAGATTGGTGAAAAACTTGCTTTACCACAGGTTTCTTATGTAGAAGATATTCAAGAAGTTGCTGCTGACCACCTTGTTGTAAGAAGACAATTTGAAGATGGATACCACATCATCAAAATTAAAACACCTTGCCTTTTGACAGCAATCGCTGAATTAGCACAACCAAGATATATGAGCGTTAGAGGCGTTGTAGAAGCATATGAAAAAGAAATCAAAGTACTTGGTTTTGAAGACTTAAAAGATAACCTTGAGCTTGACATGATTGGCTTGAAGGGTTCACCAACAAACGTATATCAGTCCTTCACAAAAGAAGTAAAAGGTGCTGGTACAATCCTCAAAGATTTGTCTGCTGAACAAGCTGTTAAAGCTATTGTTGACAAATTGGAAGAAAAATTCATTATCTAATTAACAAACAAATCGTTAGAATTATTAAAGGAGGAGAACCCTACAATGAGTAAAGGTATATATGTAGTAGTTGAACAAAGAAGCGGTAAAGTACAAAACGTTGGACTTGAGCTGATTGGCGAGGCTACAAGATTAAAAGAAGATTTGAAAGACGATGTAGTTGCTGTATTACTTGGCGACGGTGTAGAAGGCGAAGTTGACAAATTATTCCACTATGGTGCAGATAAAGTTATTTTGATTCAACATCCATATTTAAAAGAATATGTGACAGAACCATATACAAAAGCTTTGGCACAAGTTGTAAAAGAATACGACCCAGAAATTATGCTTTTCGGCGCTTCCTCTATTGGTCGTGACGTTGCTCCTAGATTGGCTAGCCGCGTTAGAACAGGACTTGTTGCTGACTGTACTGGTTTAAGAATGGCTAAAACCGAAGAAGAATTTGAAAAAGAAAAATCTATGGGCTGTGAAGACCCTACAAGAGCATTGCTTATGACTCGTCCTGCATTTGGTGGTAACTTGATGGCTACTTTAATGTGCCCAAGAACAAAACCACAAATGGCTACTGTTCGTCCTGGCGTTATGAAAAGAATTGCAAAAGACGAAAGTAGAAAAGGCGAAATAATTAAAATGGATGTTGCTTTTGCAGATGCTGACATGAATGTTGAAATTATGGAAGTTGTAAAAGCAGAAAAGAAATCTATCGACTTGACAGAAGCAAAATTAATTGTTTCCGGTGGTCGTGGTATCGGTGGCCCAGAAGGCTTCGATTTAGTAAGAGATGTTGCAAATGCACTTGGTGCAGAAGTTGGTTCTTCCAGAGCTTGTGTTGATGCTGGTTGGATTGAAAAAGACCGTCAAGTTGGTCAAACAGGTAAAACAGTTAGACCTGACTTATATCTTGCTTGTGGTATTTCCGGCGCAATTCAGCACGTTGCTGGTATGGAAGGTTCTGAGCTTGTTATTTCCATTAACAAAAATGATACAGCAGCAATCTTTGATGTTTCCGATTTAGGTATCGTTGGTGATGTAAAAGTTATTCTTCCTAAATTAGCTGAAGCTATCAGAAAAGCAAAAGCTGAAAAAGCTGCTCAGTAATCTGATAATAATAAAAATTAGAAATTTGTGTCCAAACGGTGTAATAGAAAAAACCCCCTTGCAATTTTTGCAAGGGGGTTTTTTTATAAAAAATGCTTATTGATGTAATGAAATAAAATATTTTATTATTTCTACGGTATTATCAATTCCTAATTTACTACTATCTAATGTAATATCATAATGGTCTACTACACCCCATTTTTTGTCAGAGTAAAAGTTGTAATAACTCGCACGTTGTTTATCTGTTTTTTGCACCATTTCTTCTGCCCTATCTGGAGAAATGCCATATTCTTCAATGGCACGAGTCACTCTATCTTGTAAATCTGCATGAATAAATACATTAATACATTTTACAGGGTAGTCTTCTAAAGCATAATCTGCACAACGACCAACAATGACACAGGAACCTTTATCTGCAATACTACGTATTGCATCAAATTGAGCTAAAAAAAGCTTATGATTGAGGGGAAGATGATTGGTACCATAAGTACCAGAAACAAGGGAATATAAAAAGCTACCGGTTGGTTTTTCATCCATTGTTTTAAATATTTCTTCAGAAAAACCGCTTTCTTTTGCTGCAACCGTTAGTAATTCTTTGTCATAACAGGGAATGTTTAAATCTTTTGCAAGTTTTTGACCAATCATTCTGCCGCCACTGCCATATTGTCTGCCGATGGTTATAATAATATTATCCATAATTTCACTTCCTTATTTGTATAATATGAATACAGAAATTTTCTGCCACTCCTATATTTAAAGATGTGGAGTTCTTCATTAGTGATAGTATTAATCTTATGTCAAAATAAGCTGTTGTGTTCATATGTTTATTTTTCATAATTTAATAATAGCATTTATTGTATATAAAATCAATATTTTTTAAGGAAACGTAGTTTTCGCTAAAAGTTCTTTGTTTCTCTCTTTTAAGAAAGAAGTGAGAGTAACACTTTCAAGGTTTTTTGACAAACTGCCAACTTTTCGTATTTAATTTGTAAATTGTTTTGGATTTTATTACTCAGTTGTGGTATGATAGGAAAAAAAGAAGGAGGAAATACAATGAAAGCAGGAAGAAATGACCCCTGTTGGTGTGGAAGTCATAAAAAATATAAAGTATGTCATTTGGCATTTGATGAGAAATTAGAAAGTATGGAAAAAGAAGGAATATTAGTACCACCTCACAAAATTATTAAAACTTCGAAACAAATAGAAGGGATTCGGGAAGCAGGAAAATTAAATACAGCGGTATTGGATTTGGTGGCAGATTGTATCAAAGAAGGTATGAATACAGAAGAAATCAATTTATTAGTACATGAATATACGATAAAACATGGTGGAATTCCTGCGCCTTTACATTATAAAGGATTTCCGAAAAGTGTTTGTACTTCTATCAATGATGAAGTGTGCCATGGGATTCCGGATAAAGATAGAGTGTTGCAAAATGGAGATATTATTAATGTAGATGTAACAACAATATTAAATGGATATTATGCAGATGCTTCTCGTATGTTTTGTATTGGTGAGGTATCAGAAGAAGCGAAAAAGTTAGTAGATGTCACAAAAGAATGTTTAAATGCAGGGTTAGCAGCAGTAAAAGCATGGGGATATTTGGGCGATGTTGGAGAGGCTGTAAATACACTTGCAAAGCAAAATGGTTATGCTGTTGTGGAAGAAATTGGTGGGCATGGTGTAGGATTAGCTTTTCATGAAGAACCTTATGTTTGTCATGTTGGGAAAAAAGATACAGGTATGCTTTTGGTACCGGGGATGGTTTTTACAATAGAGCCTATGATAAATGCTGGAAAAAGACAAGTGTATCAAGATGCGGATAATGGTTGGACAATTTATACAGAAGATGGTTCTTTATCTGCGCAATGGGAATATACAGTTGCTATTACAGAAAATGGTGTTGAGGTATTAACAAGATAGTTAAAAATTTGAATATAAAACGATTCTATCCAGTCTATATTTCACTGTGGGGTACAAAATGTCCATTGGATATTTTTACCCCACAAATTTTTTTAAAACAAAGTTTGATAAAAAATGTAAATTCTGTTATCCTTCAACAATAGCCATTCCATTTTAATAATTTTATATGAAAATTTTTTTTTCCTTTTTTGGAACTTTTGAAGAATTATTAACAAAGGGAATGAAAAATATTTTGAAAATGAAAAAAAGAATGATTTGTAACAATAGAGAAAAAAAAATCATATTTTATAAAAAATGAAGCTACAGAATTGCTAAAAAAAGAGAGCAATTTTTTTTATAAAAATACAATATGAACAAAATTAGAATCATCAAAAAACAATGGAAAACAGTCCTATTTTTTTCCATAAAGTGTAAAAAAATAAATCATAGAAAAAGAATATGGATTTTTTATAAAAAAAATTGCAAAATTAAAATAAATTTTTAACAATATTAGTTGCATTCAAGAATTAAAGATGGTATAATGAACGAAAGTGATAAATAAAAAATGCTTTTTTTCTTTATCATTGGTAATTTTATTGTGCTTATATTGTAAAATATAAGTATTTTCTATTGCATTTTACTAAAAATGACAGCAATACATACAAAAGTAAAAAAACAGAAATAATAAAAACTGCATACAGTTTTTAAGGAGGTCATTTCATGTATACAATGGGGGTTGATGTTGGCTCTGCTTCTTCTAAAGTTGTTATCTTGGAAGATGGTGAACGCATCGTTGCTGCCGAAGTGGTTCAGG
Organism: uncultured Clostridia bacterium; assembly: GCA_910583755.1. GTDB lineage: Bacteria > Bacillota > Clostridia > Lachnospirales > Anaerotignaceae > Coprocola. The sequence goes on along the minus strand of CAJTZO010000040.1, from coordinate 9,071 downwards.
TTGGTACTGGTTCCTCTGGCCCACAAAGAGCTTTAGAGCAGGCTTATCAAAAAAGTGGTTTGACAAGAGCTGATATTACAAAATTAGTCGCAACTGGTTATGGTCGTTTTGCATTTGAAGACGCTGACAAGCAAATTAGTGAAATCAGTTGTCATGCAAAAGGCATATTTCATTTGGTACCTACTGCACGCACCATTATTGACATTGGCGGACAGGATGCTAAAGCAATTCGCTTAGATAATAGAGGTGGTGTTAAGCAGTTTTTTATGAATGATAAATGTGCAGCAGGCACAGGCAGATTCCTTGACGTTATGGCAAGGGTTCTGGAAACAACAATAGACGATATGGCTGAATGTGATGCAAAAGCAGAGCAGGCGGCTTCTATCAGCAGCACCTGTACAGTATTTGCAGAGTCTGAAGTGATTTCTCAGCTCTCCAAAGGTGTTGACAAAAACAGCATCATCAAAGGTGTGCATCAATCTGTTGCTAGTAAGGCGTGCGGTCTTGCCTACAGAGGCGGATTGGAAGATGCCGTTGTTATGACCGGTGGTGTTGCAAAAAATGCCGGCGTTGTACGGGCGGTTGCAAGAGAATTAAAGAAGGAAGTTATTGTGGCGCCAAATCCACAAACAACAGGCGCTCTCGGTGCGGCTTTGTTCGCATACGAAGAAGCAAAAAAGCAAAAAAATTGAAGAAAGAGGGATTAGAATGAGTATAACAACAGAAGGCATGAAAGCAAAAGAATTGTTGGCATACTATCAGGCAAAAGCTGATCAGGATGCAAGAGATGCAAAAGCAAGAGGCGACTTAGTTTGTTGGTCTGCTTCTGTAGCTCCACCAGAATTCTGTGTAACAATGGGAATTGCTATGATTTATCCTGAAACACACGCAGCTGGTATCGGCGCAAAAAAAGGCGCTTTGGATATGTTAGAAGTTGCAGACAGAAAAGGTTATTCTATTGACTGCTGTTCTTATGGTCGTGTAAACATGGGCTATATGGAACTGTTAAAAGAACAAGCTATGACAGGTAAAACACCTGAAGTACTCGCTAACTCTCCAGCAGCAAAAGTGCCACTGCCTGACTTAGTTATCACATGTAACAACATTTGTAATACATTGTTAAAATGGTATGAAAACCTTGCAGTGGAATTGGATATTCCTTGTATCGTAATCGACGTACCATTTAACCACACAATGCCTATTCCTGAATATGCAAAAGCATATATTGCTGACCAATTCAGAAATGCTATTTCTCAGTTGGAAGTTATTTGTGGTAGACCTTTTGACTACAAAAAATTCCAAGAAGTAAAAGACCAAACACAACGTTCTGTATATCAATGGAACAGAATTGCAAAAATGTCTTCTTACAAACCATCTCCATTGAACTGCTTCGATTTATTTAACTACATGGCATTAATCGTTGCTTGTAGAAGTTTGGATTATGCGGAAATCACATTCAAGAAATTTGCTGACGAATTAGAAGCAAACCTTGAAGCTGGTATTTATGCATTCAAAGGTGCAGAAAAAACTCGTGTAACATGGGAAGGTATCGCTGTATGGCCATACTTGGGACACACATTTAAATCATTGAAATCCCTTGGTAGCATTATGACAGGTTCTGCTTATCCAGGACTTTGGGATTTACATTATGATGCACATGATGATTCCCTTCATTCTATGGCAGAAGCTTATACAAGAATTTACATCAATACTTGCTTGGAAAATAAAGTTAATGTTCTTCTTAACATTGTAAATGGTGGAAAATGTGATGGTATTGTTTACCACTTGAACAGAAGCTGTAAATTGATGAGTTTCTTGAATGTAGAAACTGCTGAAATTATCAAAGAAAGAACAGGTCTGCCATATGTAAGCTTTGACGGCGACCAGACAGACCCTCGTAACTTTGCACCAGCACAGTTCGATACACGTGTTCAAGCTCTGGCTGAAATGATGGAAGCTAATTTAGCAGCAGCAGAATAAGGGGGAGAAAAATAATGAGTAGAGTTGAAGATATTTTAAAACAATTAGCAGACGTTGCAGCAAACCCAAAAAAAGCAATGGATGACTATAAAGCAGAAACAGGAAAAGGTGCTATTGGTATCATGCCTTTATATGCACCAGAAGAATTAGTTCATGCTACAGGATACCTTCCAATGGGTATTTGGGGTGGACAAAAACAAATTGCAAAAGCACGTACATATTTACCTCCATTTGCTTGCTCTATTATGCAGCAAATTATGGAATTACAATGTGAAGGTGCTTATGATGATTTAGCAGCAGTTTTGATTTCTGTTCCTTGTGACACATTAAAATGCTTAAGCCAAAAATGGAAAGGCACATCACCAACAATCGTGTTTACACATCCACAAAACAGACCTCTGGAAGCTGCAAATAAATTCTTAGTAGAAGAATATAAATTGATTAAAACAAAATTAGAAAAAATTGTTGGCGCTACAATCACAAACTCTGCAATTGAAGCATCTATTAAAGTTTACAACGAAAATAGAGCAGTGATGAGAGAGTTTGTAAAAGTGGCAGCAGACTACCCTCAAGTGGTTGACCCTGTTGCTCGTCATGCTGTATTCAAATCCAGAATGTTTATGGAAAAATCCAAACATACAGCACTCGTAAGAGAATTAATTGACGAAATCAAAAAATCTGAAGTAAAACCTTGGGATGGCAAAAAAGTTATTCTTACAGGTATTATGGCAGAACCTAACGAATTGCTTGACATCTTTAAAGAATTTGGTGTTGCTATTGTTGCTGACGATTTGGCGCAAGAATCCAGACAAATCCGTACAGATGTTATTGATGGTGAAGAAGGTCCTCTTTACAGATTAGCAAAACAATGGCAGCAATTCTATGGCTGTTCTGTAGCAACAGATACAAAGAAAATCCGTGGCAAAATGCTTATGGATATGGTTGCTCAAACAGAAGCAGATGCAGTTATCGTTTGTATGATGAAATTCTGTGACCCAGAAGAATGGGATTACCCAGTATATTATAGACAATTTGAAGAAAAAGGCATTAAGAGCCTCATGATTGAAGTTGACCAAGAAGCGACTGCATTTGAACAAGTTAGAACAAGAGTACAGAGCTTTGTAGAAAATATGTAATATTTTTATAGGGGACAGCTCTTGGAGTTGTCCCTTCATTCTTTAGAATATAGGAGGCTTTTTGTATTATGAGAAAAGTGAAAGTTATCACAGCAGCAGAAGCAGCAAATTTAATTGAAGATGGCGATACCTTAACTACAAGTGGGTTTGTCGGCAGTTCTATTCCAGAAGCATTAAATAAAGCAGTAGAAAAAAGATTTCTTGAAACAGGTCATCCAAGTAATATTACATATATTTATGCAGGTTCTCAAGGAAATAGAGATGGCTGCGGCGGTGAACGTTATGCTCATAAAGGTCTTTTAAAAAGATTTATTGCTGGACACTGGGCAACTGTTCCTGCACTTGGAAAAATGGCTTTAAATAATGAAATGGAAGCATACAATGTTTCTCAAGGTGCATTAGTACAATTATTTAGAGAAATTGCTGGACATAGACCTGGTATATTAACAAAAATTGGTATGGGAACATTTATCGACCCAAGAAATGGCGGCGGTAAAGTAAATGATATTACAAAAGAAGATATTGTAAAATTGGTAAATTTTGAAGGAGAAGATTATCTTTTCTATCCATCATTCCCTATCAATGTAGCATTTATTAGAGGTACATATGCTGATGAAAACGGAAATATTACATTAGAAAAAGAAGTTGCTCCATTAGAAGCTACTTCTGTTGCACAAGCTACAAAAAATTCCGAAGGAAAAGGTATTGTAGTTGTTCAAGTAGAAAGAGTAGTAAAATCCGGAACATTAGACCCACGTAATGTGAGAATACCTGGAATTTATGTTGACTATGTGGTAGTAGCAGACCCAGCAGACCATGAACAATCTATTGGTTGTGAATATGACCCAACTCTTTCTGGCGAAAAGAAAGCACCAGATGTTGCACCTGCTCCATTGACTTTAAGTGCAAAGAAAATTATTGGTAGACGTGGTGTATTAGAATTAGAAAAAGATGTTGTTGTAAACTTGGGTGTTGGTGCTCCTGAATATGTTGCATCTGTAGCAAGTGAAGAAGGTATAGGCGACTATATGACATTGACAGCAGAAAGTGGTGCGATTGGCGGTGTTCCTCAAGGTGGTCCACAATTTGGTTCCACAAGAAATGCAGATGCATTGATTGAACATGCTTATCAATTTGACTTTTATGATGGCGGCGGACTTGACTGTGCATATTTAGGTCTTGCAGAATGTGATGAAAAAGGAAATATTAATGTTTCCAGATTTGGTCCTAAAATTGCAGGTTGTGGTGGTTTCATCAATATTACTCAAAATTCACCAAAAGTATTCTTCTGTGGAACATTTACAGCAGGCGGCTTAAAAGTGAAAGTAGTAGATGGCAAAGTTGTGATTGAACAAGAAGGAAAACAGAAAAAATTCATTAAACAAGTTGGTCAAGTAACATTTAATGGCGATATTGCATTACAAAATAAACAACAAGTAATGTATATTACAGAAAGATGTGTATTTGAATTAAAAGCTGATGGCTTGCATTTAACAGAAATTGCACCTGGCATTGACCTTCAAAAAGACATTCTTGACCAAATGGAATTTAAACCAGTGATTGAGGGCGAACCAAAATTAATGGATGCACGTTTGTTTGCAGACGCTCTTATGGGATTAAAAGAAGATTAAAATATAAAAAAGGAGCGGTTATGATACTGCTCCTTTTAGTCTGTTAATAAAGTCTTTTTTTGTAGGGAAAGCCCACCAATTTTTTTAAAAAAAGTTGGTGGGTGTGGGTGAAACCCACAAAAGAAGACTTTATTGGCAGAATAATACTTTAATTTTACAAAAGTATATTTTAATGATATTCTATCAGATAGAAGGAAATAAAACAACAATAAGGAGGAAATAGAACCATGAAATATACATTAGAACAAGCAAAAATGGAGGATATTGAAATTGCAATGGATATTATCAATGATGGAAAAGAATATTTAAAACAACAAGGCATTGACTAATGGCAAACAGGATATCCTGGTACAGAAAATATAAAAGAAGATATTATTTGTAAACGTGGATATTTTGTAGTAGATAAAAATAATCATAAATTAGTTTATATGTGTGTTGATTTTGAAGGGGAACCTGCTTATAAAAATATAAAGGGAGCATGGAAAAGTAACAAGATTTATGCGGTAATTCATCGTTTGGCTAGTTCTAAAAAAATGTAGGGAATGGATTGTCTAATATCATCATTCAGCTAGTAGAACAGTTATGTAAACAGAATGGTGTTGATAGTATTCGAGCAGATACAGATAATGAAAATAAAATTATGCAACATATACTTCAAAAAAATGGTTTTGTATATTGTGGCACCATATGGTTTGCAGGGAGTGACAAACTTGCTTTTGAAAAAGTGTTAGTATAATATAAATTTATTTTAGAGTGCATCATATTTCTTTCACTGAAATATTGCAATATATTTTTCGTCGTGGTATACTAAAAAAAATAAAAAAATGACAAAATATTGTGCAATATCTATAAGAAAGGGGCGCAAGTATGGAATTTGTAAAAAGAACATGGGCTGAAATTGATTTAGATGCACTAAAGTATAATATTGACAATATCAAAGCATCTTTAAAAGGGGAGCATCTATTAATGGGAATTGTAAAAGCAGATGCGTATGGACATGGAGATGGCATGATTGCTAAAAAATTGGCAGAAAATGGTTTTGATTGGTTTGGAGTTTCTAATATAGAAGAAGGTATTAGTTTGCGCAGACAAGGAATTACACAACCTATTTTAATATTAGGCTACACACCAGTGGAATGTGCAAAAATGCTTTCTGAGGAAAAAATAACACAAGCAATTATTTCATTAGATTATGCAAAGGCATTACAGACAGAAGCAGAAAAAGCTAATGTCATTGTAAATGGTCATATTAAATTAGATACAGGTATGACAAGGGTTGGATTCCAATGTGATGAAGATAATTTTCAAAATTCCCTTGATAGTATTACAGAGGTATTTTCCTTAAAAAATATTCATATTACAGGTACTTTTACCCATCATGCAGTGGCAGATACTTATAGCGGAGATTGCCCACAATTTACAGAAATGCAGTTTGAACGTTTCCAAAAAATGATAAAAACTTGTCAACAAAAAGGGTTCCATATGGGAATCTGCCATTGTGCAAATAGTGCAACTACAATTAGCTATCCTGAAAAACAGCTTGATATGGTACGTTCTGGAATTATTACCTATGGAATGTTGCCTTCTGATGAATGTGAGGGCAGAATTGCTTTAAAACCACTGATGACCTTAAAAACATCCATTGCTTTAGTTAAAAAAGTGGAGGCTGGTGCACAAATTAGCTATGGTAGAACCTATACAGCAGACAAAGAAAGAATGATTGCAACAGTACCGATTGGTTATGCAGATGGATATAATAGAAATCTATCTAATAAGGGTTGTATGCTTGTGCATGGAAAAAGAGCGCCTATTGTGGGACGAGTTTGTATGGACCAGACAATGATTGATGTAACAGAGATTCCGGATGTGAAAATAGGGGATGAAGTGGTTGTATTTGGTACACAAGGAGATGCTGTATTGCCGATTGAAGAATTAGCAAATCTCTTATCTACAATTAACTATGAAATACCTTGTGTCATTACTAAAAGAGTACCTCGGGTATATTATGAAAGTGGTAAATTAGTAGGTGTAGTAAACCATGTGATGCATAGATATGAATAATCAATGAAACATAAAAGATTAGAAGAACATAAAAAATGTTGGAAGCCATTAGGTATTTATTTGAACGAAAAATGTCCTAAATGTGAGCAAAAAACGGTTTTATTAATGGATAAGTATGATGCACGTTGTTGTACCTTGTGTAATGAATGGCTTGATGATATTTGTGATGACCCTAATTGTTTCTTTTGTTGTCAAAGACCACAAACTCCATATGAAGAACGATATCATTATGATGAAAAAATGGACCCTATGCAAAATGGAAAAGAATGGAGAAGGGAAGTTTATCAACATAAAATGGATGGTATGAAAAGACATATAAGAAAAAGAGATAATGATGAAAAATTTGTTTATCATAAAAAGAAATAGAGTTTAGTTTATTAAAAAATAACTTACTTATAAATTTGATGAAAGTAGGGGGAACCTTTTTCACTTGTGAAAAGGTTCCCCCAGCTTTTTAAAAAAGCCCTCAAATTTCTAATTCTTTCTTGAAAGAAGCAAAGAACCTTAATGCGAAACTAGCATTTCGCTAAAAAGATTGATTTAATAAGGAAAAACGTTAGTTTTTCCAATAAAGTTGGTGGGTGTAGGTGAAACCCACAAAAAAGGCTTTATGGATAAACTGGGGGAACCTTTTAAAAATATGTTTGCAAGTTTAAAAAAAATAATTATTTTTGTAAAAATATCGTATGAAATAAATTTTTTCCAGATGGTGTTTTAAATATTTCATAAGTAGATTGTAGCTTTTCTAAAGGATACTTCTTTTCATAGCAGTTTACAATTAGGTCTGCTTCCACTAATATTTGATAACCTAAAGTATCAATGTTATCATACGTATGATGATGAGAAATAATATGACATACTTCATCTATAATATTTTGTTCTAGTTTAAAGGGATGAAGCATTTCTTGCGCTGCTGCTACCCCTTCTTGTTCCTGTAATTTTCCTGTGCAATAACCATATTTTTGTTCGGCTGCCTTGATGCCAATATCATGGGTATAGCCTGCAATTTCCACAATGGATTGTATTGTTCTATCAACTTTTTCCATTTCACAAATTAATTTGCCGAAAGCATGTACTTTTATAAAATGTTGGATTCTTTTTGGATCGCCAGCGTAATATTGTATCATATTTTGACAAAGTTTGGATAACATAAATATCTTTCTCCTATTCTACTAAAGCATTTTCTATCATCGTCATGTAATTTTCAAGTGTTTGGATTCCTTGTATTTGTTCGCCTATCATTTGCCCTTTGGAGTTGACAAAGATTGTGGTAGGAAGTCCTGCCAAATTTTGTACAATCCAGTTTGCTAATGTTTCATCTGTCATGATACTTGTAAAATCAGCATTTGCTTCTTGTTTTGCTTGTAATGCAATTTTTTCTGCATCTGGCTGTGGTGTATCAATGACAATCTGTACAAATTGTACGTTGGGGTGTTTTGTTGCTAATTCTGTTTTTAACTGCTGCAATGTTGCTGTTTCATTGATGTTGGGATAGCAATAAGAACCCCAAAAATTAACAACTGTTAAATCAGCATTGCCAAAAATAGAACTATCAATTGGTTCTCCCTCTAATGTAGTAGAAACAAAAGAAATCGTTCGTTTCATTTGGTCAATCGCTTCTGCAACAATGGTTTCATCAAAAGGATAAGTGGAAATGGTTTGTTTTAAGGTCTGCATACTATCAGAAAGAATGTTATATGCTTCTAAATCTTTCCCTTGCAAATAAATATCTCCCTGATAATCTGTTAGCATATAATAAATATAATCCTTTTGAGAAGCAACTTGTTCTTGTTTTTGATAAAGTGCAAATTCGTTTTTTACCTCCTCACTTTCTAATTTGTTTTGTTTAAAAACAATAATCTCACCGAATGGCTGTAAAATGTCTTCTATCGGCACTGTACTAGAAACAGTGGATAATTCTTTCATACCTTCATCTGTGACATAATTGTATTGTATTTTTGCATAAATATCTCCCTCTGTTGTTGTGTTTGTGATGGGGAGCATATTTGTTTGCTCATAAGTAATCCATTCTTGTGGTGCTTCATATTGTAAACCACATTTATCTAATTGTACCATACGGTCGGTGGTTTCCTGAACGCTTTGTTGTTGTGTTTTTTTTGTGTTGCAAGCAGAAACGGAAAAAGCTAATAACATAGCGATAGGAAATAAAAAATATTTCTTTTTCATAAAATACCCCCTTGTTTTGTAATTGGTTCTGTTACGTTAAAATGATATAGACAACAGCTCCTTATTGAAAGTACAA
>CAJTZO010000039.1 GCA_910583755.1 uncultured Clostridia bacterium | reverse complement strand
AGTTAATTTTAAAGTACAACAACGAAATCGAAAAGGCAAAAAAACAAAAAATGAAGTGTTTGGAAATGTTATCAAAGTTTGGAGAATCGAACAAAAAGAATATTATTTCTGAAGATAATTTTATAGAGGCATTAAAACAAGAAGCAGGACTTTTAAATTGGAGTGATACAGATGAATAAGGTTACTACTGTATTTCAACCTTTTTCCAAAAAACAAAAAAAGGTATTGACATGGTGGCTTCCAGAATCTCCTGTCAGTCATTGCAGTGGGATTATAGCAGATGGAGCAATTCGTTCTGGTAAAACGTTATCTATGTCTTTATCCTTTGTGATATGGGCAATGCATTGTTTTGCATCTAAAAATTTTGCTATGTGTGGAAAAACTATCAATTCTTTTAGAAGAAATGTATTATTTTCCTTAAAAACCATGCTGGAAGCAAGGGGCTACCTTTTAGAGGAACACAGGACAGAAAACAGAATTGTTATCAAAAGAAATAGCATTACAAACTATTTTTATATTTTTGGTGGCAAAGATGAACGCTCTCAAGATTTGATACAGGGCATTACATTAGCAGGAATCTTTTTTGATGAGGTGGCACTGATGCCGGAATCCTTTGTCAACCAGGCAACAGGCAGATGTTCTGAAAATGGTTCAAAATTTTGGTTTAACTGCAATCCGGAAGGCCCTTTACATTGGTTTAAGGTAAACTGGATTGACCAAAAAGCTTGTGGGGAAAAAGAATTATATTACTTACATTTTACAATGAATGACAATACTGCATTGTCAGAAGAAATTAAAAAAAGGTATCAAAATATGTATGCAGGTGTGTTTTATTTGCGCTATGTGCTTGGAAAATGGGTGCTTGCAGATGGTGTCATTTATGATATGTTTTCAGAAGAACAAAATACTTATAAAATTATGCCCGAAAATGTAAAAGCAACTGCAAGAAGGTATATCAGTTGTGATTATGGCACCATGAATCCTTGTGTTTTTTTGGATATTTGGGATGATGGCGAAACAATATGGATTGACAAAGAATATTATTATGACAGCAAGATTGAAAAAATACAAAAGTCTGATAATCGCTATGGAGATGATTTTGACGAGTTTGTAGCATTAGAAAATAAAAGCCCTTCCTGGGTTGTGGTAGACCCTTCCGCTGCCAATTTTGAAACAGAATTAAAAAATCGAAGGTATCGGGTAAAATCTGCCGATAACAGCGTATTAGAGGGAATCCGGCTTGTTGCAACTATGATAGACAAAGGAAAAATCAAAGTTAATAAAAAATGCGTGAATTGGTTAAAAGAAGTAAAAGGTTATGTATGGAATCCAAAAGCACAGGAACACGGCAAAGAAGAACCAATAAAAATAGGTGACCATGCTATGGATGCAACAAGATACTTTATCAAAACAATCATACCGAACAGGAGATTTGCAAAATGAGTAAAAAAAGAAAATCAAAAACAAAGGACAGTAAAAATACAATCCGTTCTCCAAGTAATGGCATGAATACATTTCTTTTGGAGCAATTATTACAAAGAAAAACAATGTTTGATGGTTTTTCCAATGCTGCTACCAGAATGGGAGAAGGTACAACAAATTTATTAGAAGGTACAGAATACAAAAACAATAAATTATCTTTTGATTGGAATTTGTTAAATACACTTTATAGGGAACATTGGATTGTGAGAAGAATTGTAGATGTTGTAGCAGAAGATATGATAAAAAATTGGTATAAAATAAAGTCACAATTATCTCCTGATGCGATAAAAAAAATAGCAGTATTAGAAAGGAAAACACAGTTAAGAGCGAGGATTTTAGAAGGGTTACGCTGGGCAAGATTATATGGTGGTGCAGCTGGCGTGATTATGATACAAGGACAGGAAGATATGCTTGACAAACCATTAGAATTAGATACCCTTTTACCCAACTGTTTTAAAGGTATTTTAATATTAGATAGATGGAATGGTATTTATCCAGATATGCGCATTGTGGAAGATAGTAATGATATTGATTTTGGATTACCTATGTATTATCAGATTCGTTCTGATGCGATTGGTACAGGAGTAAAAGTACATCATAGCAGAATCGTGAGATTTATCAATAGAGATTTGCCTTATATTGAAAAAATAATGGAAAGCTATTGGGGCGCTTCAGAGCTGGAGCATGTTTATGAGGAATTGAAAAAAAGGGACAATACAAGCTGGAATATTGCAACTTTGATATTTTCAGCAAATTTAAAAGTATATCAGATGGACGGCTTTGAACAAATGGCATTGATGGATGAGCAAGCATTAGGAGATTTGTATAAAACACTTATGCTTATGAATGAAATGATGAATAATAATAGTATGCAGGTGATTGGTAAAGATGATACCTTTGATACCAGACAATATACCTTTAGTGGTTTATCTGATGTTTATTCAGAGTTTATGATGGATGTGGCAGGAGCAGCAGAAATGCCCGTTACAAAGTTATTTGGACGCTCTCCGGCTGGGATGAACGCTACAGGGGAAAGTGATATGCAAAATTACTATGATAGTGTAGAACAAAAACAAGAGGCTTGTTTGCGTCCTGTGTTGGAAAAATTATTGCCAATATTATGTATTTCTGCTTTTGGTACAGTGCCAGATGATTTAGAATTAGAGTTCAATCCTTGTAGAAGACCAACAGAGGAAGAAAGAAAAACACTTGCACAACAAACAGCCTCCGCCATTATAGAAGCCTATAATTCTGGTTTAATCAGTCAAAAAACTGCCTTAAAAGAATTAAGGCAGTCTTCTGAAAATACAGGTATGTGGACAAATATTACAGATGAGGATATTGAAAAAGCAAGTAGTGATACAGCATTTCCCACAGAAGAATTGACACAGCCTCCTTCTTTTTATCCGTATGGAGAAATGAGTTATGAAGAAAAAGAATAATGATTTGTCAGTATGGAAAACAAGTAAAAGATTAGAAAGAAATTATGAAAGAATATTAAAGGTAGTACAAAATCAATTTTTTCAAGCTATTTCAAATAAAAACAATGCAAATGAAATGATAAGCATGTTAAAAATCCTTGCAAGACAACCTTCTTTTGAAACCTATTGTCAAGAACTTGCTTCAAAAATGGTAACATCTGTTTATCAAAAAACAGAAGGAAATTGGAGAAAAGCAGCAAAACAAAATACAAAAGGACATGAAATTTATGAGGCATTAAAAAGAGAAAAACAAAATGTATTATTGGAAAGTGCGATACAAAAGTTGATAGAACAAAATGCTTCTTTTATAAAATCATTGCCTTTAGAAATTGCAAGTGACATTACAAAATACATTGAAAAAGAAACAATAAAAGGTAGGAGAGCAGAAGAATTAGCACAGGAAATCAAAATAAAATTTCCAGAAAAATCAAAAGCAAATGCAAAATGTATTGCCAGAACAGAAGTCAGCAAGGCACAATCTGCACTCACAAGAACAAGGGCAGAACTACTCAATATACAATGGTATATCTGGAGAACTTCTCAGGATGAAAGAGTAAGAAGCGCACATAAATATATGGAAGGAGTTCTTGTAAATTGGAAAGACCCACCCTCACCCGAACAATTAGCAAAATCAAAGTATCAGTATGGCAAATATCATGCAGGAGAAATATTTAATTGCAGGTGTTATGCAGAACCGATTGTAGATATTCGTTTTGTAAAATTTCCTTGCAAAGTGTATTACAATGGCAGAATTATAAAAATGAAAAAAACAGAATTTTTAACGCTTTCTTGAAAGAAAGTTTAGCAAAGAACTTTGATGACAGTGTGTTAAAATTGAATGGCTGTTGTAGTGGAACAAAAATTTTAGAAAAAATTAAACATATTTCCATTAAGTTTAATTTAGATTGATTTTATAAAAAAAGGAGGAAAATTGTTGCAATTAAAAAATAGAATTGTCAAAGATAAAAAAGCCTTTTATGGTAGTCGTATCAGTGAAAACAGAATACGAACACCAGAAGGCTTTTTAATATGCAAAAATGTACCAATTGCAAAAGTTGGAACACAACAATATCTGGGGGAAGAATTAGGAATAGAGGAAAATACATTATTTACGGTTGTTAGAACAGAACAAGAAGTATTTTCTCCCAAGACAATCGCAAGTTTTGAAGGAAAGCCTTTTACAGATGACCACCCTGAACAAGAAGAATTTGTAACAGCGGAAAATTATAAGCAATATATAAAAGGTCATGTGACAAATGTAAGAAGGGGTGGAGGGAATTTTTCAGACAAATTACTTGCAGATATTATCGTATATGACAAAACAGTCATAGAAGAAATTGAAAGTGGTAGAAAAAGAGAAATTAGTTGTGGTTATGGTTGTGATTATAACATAGATGAAAATGGCAATATATTGCAAATCAATATTACAGGGAATCATGTTGCGTTAGTAGACGAAGGTAGAGCAGGACACAGCGTTAGAATATTAGACCATAATAAAAAGAAAAAAGGAGTTGTAAAACCTATGGCAAAAATGAAAACAAAAAAACAAATTATTGCAAGACTTTTTCCGTCTTTTGCAAAAGATGCTTCTCCAGAGGAAATTGAAGAAGTTGTAACTGCTATCAATGAAATACAAGACGAAGAAACAGAAATACAAACAACACAAGAGGAAGAAACAGCAACCCAAGAAAATAATGCAACAATAGATGAAGATGTGCTTTCTAAAGTGTTAGATGGTATACAAGCATTAAAAGATGAAATTGGAGAATTAAAAGCAGCAAATCAAGAACAAAATGACCCTTTAACAAAATTAGAGCAACAGCTTTCAGATGAAATTGCTTCCGATAATGAAGAAGTAATGGCGGCGGATGAAGATATTACAGAAGATGAAGATATTACGGAAGATGATGACGAAATAACAGCAGATGATGATATTACAGAGGATGACGACATAACCGAAGATGACGATATAGAAACATCTGATGAAGAAACTACAACAACAGTAGCAGACAAAAAGGCTATGTTAAAACTCATTCGTAATATACGTCCTGTTGTGGCAAAAATGAAAGATGGTAAACAGAAAAAAGCAGTAACAGATTCTTTGATAAAAATGGCACATGCTACTTCTGGAAAAAGCAGAACACCGAAAAAGAACGGCTATGCTGCTATTATGAAAGCAAAACAAAGACATACTTCACAATTTTTAGTAAAAGACAGCAAAAAATATGATGACAATCAATTAGGCAGAGAGATTGCCAAAAAAAGAAATCCGCACTATAAAACAAGATAAGGAGGAAAAATGATGTCTGGAAAAGCAATCGGAAAAAATTTTGATTTAGGTTATGCAGGAAATGTTTCAAGGGATAGAGATAATATAATTGTTTCAAGAGTAGTCAGCCAAGAAACAGAATCTATTTTATTTGGACAGGCGGTAGCCTTAAATGAAGATAACACAATACAAAAAATAGGAGAGGAAAATACACAAGAACAATGGATTGGTATTGCGGTCAGGGAGGTAAAACAAACAACAGATTATTTGACATCTGCTGGAGCATACAATGCAGGTGATGCTTGTAGCATTTTAACAAGAGGCAGCATTACAGTAAAATGCAATAAAGGCACACCAAAAGCAGGCGGTAAAGTGTATGTCAGAACAACACAAAGCGATAGTATAGAAAATGGCGGTGTGGGAGAATTTGAAGCAGAAAAGGATACAGGGAATATAGAATTAGAAAATGTTGTTTTTACAACAGGGCAGATAGATAAAAATAATATTGTAGAAATTACCGTATTGACAAGAAGAATATAGGAGGAGTAAACATATGGTAAATTTTAAAAAAGGAAATTTTCCACAACAAATATTAAACATAAAAGGCAGGAGAACATTAGATAGTGGTGCAATTGCTTCTGGCATGGCTTTTTTAGAAGGACAGCTTGAAAAGATAGACCCTAAGTTGAGAGAACCGCTTTCTCGTACTTGGTGGGCAAGAGATATTGTTGCAAAAACGGGAGGCGGTTTTGTAGAATATACTTCTGCCTATGATGTTTCTTATGCTACAACAGGTGGTAACAGTAATGGTATTATGGGAGGAGAAACAAACGAGTTACCCATTATGCAGGCTGATATTAGCAAAGAAATCTATAAAGTATTTAATTGGGGACACGTTTTAAGAGTCCCTTTTATAGACCAGCAAAAACTTCAAAAAATAGGCAGAGATTTAGAAGGTATATTAAATAATGGTTTAAAATTGGTATATGATAAAACATTAGACATCAATGTATATGAAGGTTTTGCAGAATATGGTACCTATGGTCTTGTAAACAATCCTAATGTTATTGCCAAAACAGCAACAACAGCAGCAGATGGTACTACAACAGCGTGGACAAAAAAAACACCAGATGAAATATTATCAGACATCAATGGAGCAATTACGGCTACATGGGTCAATTCAGAATATGATTTATCTGGTATGGCAAATCATATTTTGATACCACCAGAACAATATAGCACACTGGTAGAAAGAAAGGTATCGAATGATGCAAGCAAATCTATATTAAGTTATTTGTTAGAAAATAATATTGGAAAAGAGCAAGGAGTTACACTTTGTATTGCTCCATGTCCTTTTTTAAAAGGAGCAGGCACAGGTGGTACGGATAGAATGATGGCTTATGTCAATGATGAAGACAAAGTGCGATTTTCTATTACAGTACCTTTGACACGTTTGCAAGTGGAGGCTTCTGCAACACAATTATCTTATTTGTCTGCATTTGTGGCACAATTTGGACAGGTTGAGTTTTTATATCTGCAACCAGTACAATACATTGATGGTATTTAAAAGAGAGAGGGGAAAAAATGAGAATCTTTACAAAAAAAGCATTTCAATTTGAAAAACAAAATATGCCTACTATTACTACAAAGTCAATGGCATTTCAAGAAGTACCGGATTGGGTAAAGGATACCCTTCTTTTTCAATTAGCGTTAAAAGATGGCTCTGTACAAGTGCTTGCAGATACAAAACAACAGAAAGAGCTTGAAAATGATGGTATAACAGAAGAAGAAAAAGAATTAAGAGAGCAAGCAAAACAGCTTGATATTAAAAAATGGCAGACGTTAGGGATTGTGAAATTAAAAAAGGAAATAGAAGAAAAACAAAAACAGTTGCAACAGCAGGAGCAAGAACAACAAGAATTATCAGAACAACAAGAACAAATACCATAAAAGCAGGTGGTAGAGGATGAAAGCGATTGGGAAAGGCGGAGAAAATCCGCCTTTTATACTTACTGATTTTTTTAGAATATATCCGCAATTTCAAGCAGCATTGCCGGAGGAAATCATACAAATGTATTTAGATTTTGCCCATCATTGTATTCGATATTCCCGTTGGAAAAATGGGTTTCAAATTGGTATCGGGCTTTTTGTGGCGCATTTTTGTACTTTATATTTGCAATCCTTTAGTGATAGTAGCGCACAATCGGTTATCAATGCAGGGCAATCAAAAGGACTTGTAACAAGCAAAACAGTAGATGGTGTTTCTGTCAGTTATGATTATGCGACAGCCTTGCAAGATTTATCGGAATGGGGTGGTTGGACCATGACCACTTATGGTACACAATTAGTAATGTTAGCAAAGTTATACGGAAAAGGTATGTTTGTAGTGCCATAAATATTAAAAATAAAATTTGACGGAATCTATAAGAAAGAATATACTAAGGATAAAAATAATAAGAGGTGAAAAAATGATAGCAGTCAATGATATAAATTTAGATAAAAATATTCATTCTTATATGAACAAAGTAACAGAAAATAAAGAGGCAATGACTATAGTAAGAGAAAATAATCAAAATATTGTTATGGTTTCAGAAGAAACGTACAACAATCTACTGGAAAATGTTTATGTTATGGGAAATAAAGCGAATTATGATTGGCTGATGGAATCAAAAGAACAATTAGAAAAGGGAAATGTTGTAACAAAACAATTGATTGAGGTAGATGCAGATGAATAAAGTATTTACTGATAATGGCTGGGAGGACTATATCTATTGGGAAACAGAAGATAAAAAAACCTTAAAAAGAATCAATTTGTTAATAGAAGATATTGCAAGAAATGGTAATGAAGGAATTGGAAAGCCAGAACCTTTAAGAAATAATCTTTCTGGATATTGGAGTAGAAGAATTAATGAGAAAGATAGATTGATATATAAAATAGAACAAGATAATATTTATATACTTTCTTGCAGGTATCATTATAATGATAAGTGAATAAAAAAGGCTTAGAATAACAATTCTGAGTCTTTTTTATTTTAGGTTAAGAAGGGGATAACAATAGAATTATTTGAATTTTTAGGAGAAGTTCGAGCAACAGACAGACAATTACAAGCCATTCAAAAAAGTATCAAAGAATTAAAAAAGATTGATGTACTGGTCGGAGTGCCACAAGAAGAAACAAGCAGAGAAACAGGAAACATAACAAATGCAGAATTGCTTTATATTCATACGAATGGTTCTCCTGCAAAAAATATTCCACCCAGACCTATCATAGAGCCAGCGATACAAGATAGTAAGGAAGAACTTGGAACCTTGCTAAAAGAAGCCATTTTAAGAGCATTAGAGGGGGATACAGATAGTGCTATGGCTGGTATGGAAAAAGCAGGGCTACAAGGGGAAAATGCAGTAAAAGCTTGGTTTACCAATCCTAAAAACGGATGGGCAGAAAATGCAGAAAGTACAAAAAAGAAAAAAGGAAGTAGCAGACCCTTGATTGATACCGGACAATTAAGAAAGTCGATTACTCATGTTTTGAAAAAGAAGGGATAATTATGATTGAGGTATCAGAATTGATAAAAGACAGCGATTTTGCAGAAAGTTATGCTGTGCATAGAAAACAAGGTATCTGGGAAAAAGGGCGTTTTCATTGGAAAGAAAAACAAAGGTTTTATTATACTGGAGTTATACAGCCAGCAACCGAAAAAGAATTAGAACAGCTTGACACAGGTGATAGACAAAAATTTGTTATGAAATTTTTATGTGCCTATCCTGATGAAATTTTTGTAACACAGCAAAAGGAACAAGAGGGAATATTTTCAGATATGATAGAATGTTCTGGTAAATTTTATAAAGTTATAAAAGTTAAGAATTGGCGATATTCCGGCGGATATTGCAGGGCGTTTGCAGTGGAGGTGGAACATGGAGATAGTGAAAACAGTTGAGGAAATGGAGGATATTTTCCGTATCGCAGTTTTTCAGATTTGGAATCAAAATCCAGATACAGCGCAAAATCAAAAAAGAATCCGCTTTCCCTATGGTTCCGATTTAAAAAATACAGACAGTGCTCCAACTTGGAAAAAAAATGAGGATGTTTGTTTTATTTATGAATTACCACAAGATGGCAGTTATAACGGATTAAGTGATATTTCTTATGCATTAGACAAATCCAAAAGGGATTTTATAGAAGTGGATGAACATACTGATATTCATGCATTACTGTTTGTCAATTATGGGCCAAATGCTTATGAATGTGCAAGAGATATTAGAGATGGATTTAAAAGAGAAAGAATCAGAGAATTTTTAAAAAAGCATCATTTTTTTGTTGTTCCACCGATACCAGCCATCAAAAGAGTACCAGAACTTATCCATGGGCAATGGTGGAATAGAGCAGATGTGACGGTAGTATTTCATGAATATGTTCGTAGAGAAGAACCTATTAAATCAATAGAAAGTGTAACAGTAACAGCAATGGCAGTAACAGCAAATGGAAAGGAGTTGAAAAAAAGTGTCAAATCTGAAATTAGATGACATTGTAAAGGTAATTGTCAATTTATCTCCAAAATCAGCCGTCAGAAAAGGGTTTAATTTAGCACTTATTTTAGGAGATAGTGATGTGATACCCATAGAAAAAAGGGTTGTTGTATTTAGTAGTTTAGAGGAAATGATAGAAGCAGGATTTCTGGAAGATATGCCAGAGTATCAGGCGGCACAATTCTATTTTTCGGCAGAAAAAAAGCCTTCTCGTTTAGCAGTTGGCAGAAGGTATCAAACGGTAGGACAAATAGAAGAAGTGGAAGATGTAGAAGAAGGAAAAAAGACAGAAACAATTGTACAGGCATTACAGGCTTGTCGTGCAAAAAATACAGATTGGTATGCAGTTAGTTATTGTGATGCAACAAAAGAAGAAATTTTAGAGATTGCAGCTTATGTAGAATCTGCTTATCCTTCTTGTGTACAGTTTTTTACAACAAGTGACAGTGAAACCATAGAGGGTGCAGAAGGCAATGTATTTGAAATATTAAAACAAAAAAGCTATCGCAGAAGTATTGGTCAATATTCTCAAACACCTTATGCTGTTGTTTCTATTATGGGCTATGCAATGGGAGCCAATACAGCAACCATAAATAGTGCTTATACCCTAAAATTTAAAACAGAAGTAGGTGTCATACCAGATGATTTAACAAGTCAGCAAGTCACGAATTTAGTTAAAGATAATGGAAATTATTATGTAAGTCGTGGTAGTGATGACGCTTACAATATGTTTGAAAATGGCGTTATGGCAGATGGAACTTGGTTTGATGAAATCTTAAATCTGGATATGCTTGCAAACAATATGCAGATGTCGATTATGGATTTGTTAAAAAGCAGACCCAAAATACCACAGACAGAAGCAGGGGTATTATCTATTAAATTGGCAATTAAATCAGATTTGGATAAGGCAGTCAGAATTGGATTTCTTGCGCCCGGTGTATGGAATGGTCCAGATATATTAGAATTATCGCAAGGGGATATGTTGCCAGAAGGATATATGATATTGTCAGAGCCTATTTCAGAACAAAGCCAGGCAGATAGAGATGCCAGAATGGCACCACCGATTTATACCCCTTTAAAATTAGCAGGTGCAGTACATTCTGTGGTGTTGCAGGTTGATGTGAATAGATAGTATAGAGCAATTTTTATTGAATGGTGTAATTTTTGTGATATAATGTAAAAACTGGGAACTGATACAGGACATGCTTATGACAAATTATGAATCCATAATGGTTATGTTAACCTTTGGTTTATTTGTTCTTGCCCTGCTTTCTTACATAGATAAAAGAAGAAAGTAAATAAAAAGACTATCCTCCCAAAACTTTAATCCATAGGACAGTCCTATTAAAATAAGTTGAGGTCAACTGTTTCTTTGCTCTTTGGCGGAGAGCAGCAGTTCCCTTTTTAATGAAGTATAACATTTTAAATAAAATTTGTAAAGCATCCAGTTTTTAAGATGGGTGCTTTTTTATTGTAAAGGAGTGAATAAAATGAATTATAGTACCTATGCTTTTGAGGATTTATCCGTAACATTATCTCACCCATCGGTGGGACAATTTGTTTTTCAAGGTACCGGTCTTGGTTCCATTACTTTTGCAATGGCAAATGATTCTTCTGCACATGATGTCGCTTCTGATGGTTCTGTTATGACATCAAAAATCAAAGCGGGAAACGGCACTATTACTATATCGGTACAGCAAACATCACAGGCAAATCAATTTTTAAGAAAAATGTTCAATTATTTGTATACTGCTTCTTCTTATGAATGGGCGCAAATTTCTTTGATGGCAGAAAGCAAAGTGATGGGTGTGACACACACCGCAACCAATATGTCATTTCAGAAAAAGCCAGATGGTGCCTATCAGCAGACAGGGCAACAAATTTCATGGGCATTTTTAGCAGGAGATTTACAGGAATATTGAGAGGAGTGCATAAAATATGAATGGAAATACAAAAACAATCCAAATAGAGGAAAGAACATTTTTAATTCAAAAAATGAATGCAAAAACAAGTTTAAAGCTGGCAAAGACCCTATTAGCAAAGGCATTGCCGGCTTTTTCTATATTTTTGGAAGAAAAGAAAATAAAACAGATAGAAACAATCAAGGAAAATGATATGTTTTTAGCAATACAAAATTGTCTTGATACTTTAGAAGATACAGACTTGGATAAGGTCATTGATACTTCATTACAACATTGCAGCGAAATATTACCAGCAGGTACAGCAAATGTTTTAAATATAGATGGCAGTTATGGTGTAGCGGGGATAGATATGGATGTGATATTAACCTTAAGACTGGTTACGGAGGTATTGGTATTCAATTATGAGGGTTTTTTCGACGGAAACCTTTGGCGTTCCAAGTTCAGTCCAGTTGTGGATACCTTCAGGCAAAATGTGAAAATGTAGAAGAAATGTTATATGCACCTGTTTTAGCCGGATATTGGAAACAATGTGAAACTTGGGATGGAACTTACACATTAGACGATTTATTGGACATTATAGAAGCAATGCTTGTTAAAAGTGAAAATGAAAGACGAGAATATGAATCTATGGAACAAGAAAGAGCGGTGAGAAGAAATGCCAGCTTCTGAATATATTAAGGAATATCTTGTATCATTAGGTATGCAGGATAATTTTACAGAAAAGTTAGGAGAAGCTCTTGAAGAAGCTGATGAAGAAGTAGATGGGTTTGTAAAAGGATTTGCAAAACATTTTGCTGTTGCAGGTACTGCTGTTGTTTCACTGATTGGAGCAACCAGTGTAGGGATTACAAAATTTTTAAACCATATTGCAAATGCAGAACAAGAAGTAGCGGACTATGCAGAAGAAATAGGCAAAAGTCGAGAAGAAGCCTACCGTTTGAAAACAGCACTTGACGCTATGGGTGTATCTATGGAGGATATAGAAGCAAGTGAAGAATTGCAGGAGCAGTTTAAAATTTTGCAGGAGGATGCTCAAAAAATACAGATTCCAGATATGTCTACCGGTGTGCAACAAGTAAGTGAGATGAAAGTAGAATTTTTGAGGCTAAAACAAATCGGTATGCTTGCCCTTACCTGGATAGGACATTATACTATGAAATATTTGCATCAGCCCCTTGAAAAAGCAAAACAACTATTTGGTAGTTTAAATGATGTGATATTAAAAAATATTCCAAAATGGTCAAAGAGTATGGGATTTTTTCTTTCCTCGATTATGCGTTTAGGACTTACGATTATCCGAGGTGCAAAGGCAGTTTTTAACGCTATCAAAAAAACATTTGATATGATACCGAAAGAAATCAAAGTTGTAATGGCGTTATTAGCTGCATTAGCATTATTTATTAGAACAGGGCCTATTGGAAAATTGATGTTTATTCTTACAGCTGCCTTACTTTTACTGGAAGATTTTTTTGTTTATGTAGATGGTGGAGAGGCGTTACTCGGCGGATTATGGCAAAAGCTCATTGATATTTACAATGCATTAAAAGAGAGCGGAGCAATCGAAAAGTTTAAACAGTCTTTTATTGACGCCATGGAATCTATCAGACAAGGGATATTGCATACGAAAGATTTTATCAAAGACCTTTTTCAACAGTTTCAAGAGAGTGGTTCTATTGAAAAAATAAAAGAATTATTTTCTAAAGTAAAAGATATATTGCTTTTGTTATTCGATACTTTAAAAAATGTAGGCAGGACATTTTTAGATAGTTTTGGAGGAAAGGGTAAAACATTTTTAGAATGGATAGTGTCTGTTGGACTACCAACATTGTTAAGTTTGTTAAATGTTGCGGCAAGTGCTATCAAAGGCATACTCATATTGGTGAATCAATTCAGTTCCTTAGAAGGTGTTATCAAAGGAATTGGTATTGCTTTTTTAGGCTGGAAAATCGGAAAAGGTGTTATCAAAGGAATTGACAATATTAAAAATAAAATAATATCTGCAACAGAAAAGATGAACAAATTGACAGAAAGTTTGAATCAAAGTTCAGAGGATACGCAAGCAGAAAAAATAGGTTGGAAAAAAACTTTTTCTGAGTATAAAAAAGCTGTTTCAGAATTAGCTTCTACTGTAAAACAAAAAGGTGTTACTATTGTAAAAGGTATTGTAAATAAAGGTACATCTGCTGTCAAAAAAATTGCAGGGGTTGGGAAAAAGGCAGTGAATACCGTTGTAAAATATGGTGTGCAGGCAGGAAAAGGCGCAATAAAAGCAGTAAAAACAGCAGGTACTATGATTGCAAAAGGAGTTAGTTCGGCAATTAGCTTTTTTACTTCCCCTATGGGATTGATTATATTAGCGGTAGCTGCATTGATTACCATTGCAATCCTTGTTATCAAAAATTGGGACAAAGTAAAAGCATTTTTGATTGCTTTTGGTAACAAAGTAAAGGAAATTATGACAGAAGCAGTCAATTTTATACTGCAAAAATGGCAAGCTTTTAAAGAAAAATTTGCAGATTCAGAATCTTTTTTCGGCAGAGTTATGCAAGCAATCGCTACTGTCATTGAAGCCTATGTAAGCATTTACATAGATTTTTTTTCTATGTTGTGGGAAAACATTAAATTGATTTTTTCAGTTATAAAAAGTTTAATACAAGGTGATTTTGAAGGAGCCTATCAAGGTGTTGTTGCTATTTGGAATAATATTGTTGCGTTTTTTAAAAATCTCATTACAAAAGTGGTAGCTGCCATTAAACAGGTATTTTCTCCAATTATAAACTGGTTTCAAAGTAAAGTAAATGAAATCAAAAATAAATTTGCAAGTATTCCGCAATATTTACAACAGAAGTTTTCGGAAGCCGTAAATAATATTAAAAATGTTTTTCAGCCGATTGTGGACTGGTTTGAAACCAAAGTTGCAAAAATCAAAGATACTTTTAATGGGATTGGAGAAAAAGTAAGTAGTGTAAAAAATTTTGTGTTTGGTGGAAAGAGTGAAAATGGCTATGCAGAAGGCGGACTTGTCACACATCATCAAATAGCAGAAATTGCAGAAGGAAATCAACCAGAATTGATTGTACCCTTGACCAAAAAAGACAGGGCAAAACAACTTTTGCAGCAGGGTGCAGATTATTTAGGACTTTCCAGATTTCAGCCAAAACAACTACAAAAGGCAAAAGGAATGATGGAACAAGCAGCAAATCATATGGCAAAATTACAAACAGGATTAACAGCAACAAGTTATCAAA
Source organism: uncultured Clostridia bacterium (assembly GCA_910583755.1). GTDB lineage: Bacteria > Bacillota > Clostridia > Lachnospirales > Anaerotignaceae > Coprocola. Next base: position 6,465 of record CAJTZO010000039.1, on the reverse strand, counting down.
CAACAAATCAAACCGTATCCAATCAGTATTTTATTGATATGACATCAAAATATACTATACATGATACATCAGGAAAACCCGAATCTACAGCAAGAGCAGTGGATAGAACAGTACAAAAAAGAATCAGAAATTTGCAGGGAGCAATTTAACATAAATAAAATAAGTTGACAATATGGGATATATACCATATACTAAAATAAAAAGTTATCTCTTTATTATAAGGAATGAAAATAAGTGGAGGAATTTAAAATTATATTATATCAAAAAGAGGATGGAACAATTCCTGTAAGTGAATTTATTAATTCTTTAGATATAAAAATGCAGGCAAAAGTGATTCGTTCGATTGGTTTATTAAGAAAAAATGGATATGAATTAAGAGAACCCTATACAAAAGTATTACAAGATGGTATTTTAGAACTTCGTGTACAACAAAAAAATGATATTACAAGAATATTATATTTTTTTATGGTAGGAAGAAGAATTATATTAACAAATGGTTTTATAAAGAAAACACAAAAAACACCATCAAAAGAAATAGAACTTGCAAAGAAATATCGAGAGGATTATATAAAAAGAATATAGGAGGAATTTTTTATGTATGATGATTTTGATAAACTGCTAGAAGAACATATGAAAAATCCAGAGTTTAAAAAAGAATATGAAGCATTAGAAACAGAATTTAATATTATTCAAGCAATTATTGACGCTAGAAAAGCAAACAATTTAACACAAAAACAACTTGCTGAAAGAACTGGAATTGACCAGGCGGACATTAGTAAATTAGAAACAGGAAATAGCAATCCAACATTACAGTTATTAGAACGCCTTGCAGAAGGAATGAATATGGTATTAAAATTAGAATTTGTTCCAAAACAAAAATTGTAACATCTACTTTTTTTAGTAGGTGTTTTTTTATTGCAGAAAGAGGGGATAGCATGGCTTCTTATGGTGTACCACCTTACAGAGAGGAAGATATACCACAGTTAGTAGGAATTAAAACAAATATAGAAGGCTATTTTTTCGATGCTTTTTTAAAGGTAGACCATACCAGCAAGCTCACGATTACAAGCCATCCTGTAGAAGAAGGAGCAAATATCGCAGACCATGCCTATTTAGAGCCACAAACGCTTACAATGGAAATTGGCATGAGTGACGCTTGTGTTAGTTATATTTTTGGACAGTTTCGGCAAAAATATACCCGTTCTGTCAGTGCCTATGATACCCTTTTGAGATTACAGGCAGAAAGAACCCCTTTGACTGTACATACAAGACTAAAAACATACAAAAATATGCTGATTGAAAATATTACAGCACCAGATGATTATACTACTTTGTTTGGTCTAAGGGTAACAGTGACATTAACAGAAATTATTACAGCAAAGACACAAACTGTTGTCATTGAAAATAAAACAAGTGCAGAGCCGCAAAAAACAGGTTCAACCAAAAAAGGAACCGTGCAGCCTGTCCCCAAAAAGAATATCTCAAAACCAGTACAGAAAAAAGTGGAAGAAAAAGTGGTAAATAAGTCAGCTTTAGAAAGAATAACCCCAGATGGTGCATTTAAAGATTTTTTACATGGTCATTAAACATTGTAACTTTTGTAGAAATGTGATATATTTATAATATCATGTTATTTGAAGGGGGATATTTAAAGTGAAAGAGTATTTAAAAGGACTTGTAACAGGTGTGGTAATTGGAGCAATAGGATTAACAACAGTATTTGCAGCAGGAAGCATTAAAACAGCTACATTCAATGAGAATCAAGTAATTTATAACGGACAGGCATTAACGCTTTCACAGCCTATGGTTTCAGTTGTAAAAGAAGGAGAAAAAAATGCTAGTAATTATATGCCAGTAAGAGCTGTATTAGAAGCTATGGGATATACAGTCGATTGGGATAGTTCAAGAAATGCTGTTGTGATAAATGGTAATGGTATTACAAAGACATTTGACCCAGAAACAGAAAAAGAAATTCAAGAAGTTGTAAATTCAATACATGAGGGTATGCTTGTTGAATTGCCTGAGATAGCACAATCAATAGAAGAAATAAAAAATAAACCAGGATATGATATAATAGAAGAAACACTTAGAAGATTAGACCCTATTACATTAACGTTATTAACAGCAGAGGATTATCAAGTATGGCTAGAAGGTGGGGAAAGCCTATTTGAAGATTTTTGGAATATACTAGCACAATATTAAATAAAAAAAGCACCGAAAGGTGTTTTTTTTATTGCCTTAAAATGAAAAGCAGGTGAGAATATGGAAGAATACAACTACTGTATGATACCACTTACAACAGAGCCAAATCAACAAATGCAGGTAAAAGTACCGATTGATAACAAAAACATTTCTTTTTTATTGACCATACGATATAACAGTGTGGGAGAATATTGGAATATAGATATTGCAAATGGTAATACAGGGGAAAGGATACTTTCAGGGTTACCTTTATTGGCAAGTGAATATCCAGCAGCAAATGTTTTAGAACAATACAGCTATTTAAAAATCGGTTCTATGTATGTTGTCAAAGTCAACGAATCTATCAAAAAGGAAAATCCAGATGTAACAAACTTAGGAACAGATTTTATATTGATATGGGGGGATACTATTGAATGAATTTAAGGAGAATGTACTTTTTGGCAGAAAATACAGAGTGATTGTCAGTGATGTAAATGGTATAGGAATGGATGTATCTACATTACGCTGTACCTTTCAAATTGAAAAATCATTATCTGAAACACCAAACTATGCAGAGATTGTATTATATAACTTATCTGCACAAACAGAAAATAGTATTATAAAAGAAGGTGCAAAGGTCATACTGGAGGCTGGTTATCAAAGTCCACAGTATGGTCTTATTTTTTCGGGGGACATTGTGCAGCCTTTACGGGGAAAAGAGGATAATACAACCTATACCTTAACATTGGTATCACAAGATGGAGATTTGTTTTATAACAAGGGCATTATTAATGCTTCTTTTCGAGCAGGACAAACACCAAGAGATGTGTTGGAAAATATAGCAAAGCAATCTACAAATGCTTTAGAAATAGAACAGCTTTCTGATAATTTAAGTCAAGCAGCATTGCCAAGGGGAAAGGCATTTTTTGGCTTAACAAGGGATTATTTTAGACAGATAGCAAAAAGTGAACAGGCAGCTTTTTATATCAATAATAATAAAATTGAATTTGTAAAAGCAATGGATTTGCCTTCTGATGAAATTATAAAATTAAGTGGCAAAAGTGGTTTGATTGGGATGCCAGAACAAACAGAGGAAGGGATTCAAGCAACTTGTCTTTTAAATCCACTCTTGGATTTGAATAAAATGATTGCTATTGATTTATCTTCTATTCAGCGTCAAAAGGCAGGCAAAGAAAATGAAATAAAAAATATAGAAGGTTCTGGTATTTTTAAGATTATTAAATTGACCCATAAAGGGGATAGCAGAGGGGACGAATGGTATACAGAATTTACAGCAATTGCACAAACCGGAGCAGTTCCGGTAACAGGAGATTGTATGAGATAGGAGACCAGGTATGAATATAAGTGAATGGATAGGAGATAAGGAAGAAGCCTTAAAGGTAATGGTAGAAAGTTATTTGAATCATATTAGAGTAGCAATTCCTGCAATGATTGTGCAGTTTGACCCACAAAAACAAACCGCATCTGTACAGCCAACTATCAAAGATACTTTACAAGGAAAATTTGTATCTCTACCAGAACTTTCTGATGTTCCGGTACAGTTTCCAAAGGCAGGCGGATACAGCTTAACATTTCCCGTAAAAACAGGGGATGAATGTTTGCTTGTATTTTCTGATATGTGTATTGATAGCTGGTGGCAGTCCGGTGGGATACAAAATCAGGCAGAAAAAAGGCGGCATGATTTATCGGATGCCTGTGCAATTTTAGGTATTACAAGTATACCAAAAGCAATTAAAAATTTTTCTATGGAAGGGGTACAACTTAGAAATGATAGCGGTACCGATTATATACAACTATCAGAGCAAGGAATATTGTTAAAATCAAAAAACATCAGAATAGAAGGAAATACAAATATCATTGGTGCAACAACAGTAAATGGCAGTCATATTGGTACAGATGGTAGTACAGTGATAAAAGGAAATGCAGAGATTACAGGAAATGCAACAATAGGGGGAATCTCTTTTGCAGGGCATAGACATGGTGGAGTACAAACAGGTGGAGAAAATACACAGCCTCCCCAGTAAATAAGGAAGTGATTTTTTTGCAGTACAGAGCATTAGATGAACAGGGAGATTATACATTAGGGCAAAATAAAATGAAGCAAGGAAAAGAAGCTGTTGCACAGGCAATCAAAACAAGATTAGATTTGCTTTATGGGCAATGGTGGGAAAATACAGAGGATGGATTACCTTTATTTGAAAAAATATTAGGTGCTTATGGGGACAATAGAGAAATGATAGATATGCTGATTTCAGAGCGAATTGCAGAAACAAAAGATGTCAGGGAAATCAAAAGCTATGAGAGTACCTTTCAAAATCGCGTTTATAGTGCAAATTGTGTTGTAGAAACAGTATATGGTACAGTTTTGATAGACGTTTAGGAGGTGTTTGTTTTGTGAGTTATTTTAAGCCTTATATAGATGAAAAAGGAATCCATATACCAAGATATACAGATATTGTAGAAGATTTAGTGGAAAATGCAAAATCTATTTTTGGCTCTGATGTTTATTTGGAAAATGATAGTCAGGACTATGAAATCATATCTGCACAAGCATCTAAACTATATGATGCTATGGAATTATTGCAAAGTGTCTATGAAAATAGAAGTCCCAAAACAGCAAGCGGTTCTGCTTTAGATAGTATTGTAAAAATAAATGGTATGAAAAGAAAGGTCAAAACAAAAAGTACATGTGATGTGTTCCTAACAGGGACACCGAAAACACAAATTACAGATGGCATAGCAGAAGATATACAGGGTGTAAAATGGGATTTACCTAAAATAGTAAGGATACCAGAAAGCGGAAAATTAACAGTAACAGCTATCTGTCAGGAATTTGACCATACCGCAAAAGCAAATGAAATTTGTAAAATAGGTACACCTACAGCAGGTTGGGAAAGTGTTATCAATAGGCAAGATGCTATCAAAGGGCAAGCATTTGAAACAGATGGAAATTTGAGAGCAAGACAAAGTATTAGCACTTGTAAACCGTCAAAAACAGTGCTGGAGGGAACGATTGGAGGAATTGCTGAAATCAGTGGCGTGATAAGACAAAGAGTGTATGAAAATTTTGATAGTGCACCAGATGAAAACGGCATACCAGGACATAGTATTGCTGTAGTAGTGGAAGGTGGTGACAATCAAGAGATTGCAAAAGAAATTTATTTAAGAAAAACGCCAGGTACTGGAACTTATGGTACAGAAAAGATAGCTGTTACAACGCTTGACTGTTATGGAAAAGAACAACAAATAATGATTTCTTTTTTTAGACCAGTCTATAAAGATATTTTTGTCACTATCACAATAAAGGCGTTATATGGCTATACAGTAGAATTGGAAGAAAAAATAAAACAGAATGTAACAGAATATTTAAACGGGTTAAGAATAGGGGATAATTTATCTATTTCTGCTTTATGGGGTGTCGCTTTATATGCCATGCAAGATTTAAAAATCCCTTCTTTTTCGATTGTAGAAGTAAAAGCTGGTACAGAAAGACAAAATCAAAAAACGGAAGATATGGAAATATTGTTTCAGGAAGTCACAAAAGGAAAAATAGAAAATATTGAAATTGTGGTATTGTAGGTGAACATATGGAAAATAAAAAATATTTAGATTTGATAGTTCCAGAACATAGAAAACCAAAGCTACTGCAATGGCTCAACTGTTTGTTAAAGAAAGTACAAGAGATAGAACAGTGCGCTGAAACAATAAATATTTGTTTTGATTTAAGTAACGCACAAGGAAAACAACTTGATATTTTAGGAGAATTGATAGGCAGACAAAGAGAATTAACCTTTCAGCCTGAAAAAAATGTTAGTTCGATATTAGAAGACGATATGTATAGAACAATTCTTAAAGCAAAAATAAGTATTAACCATTGGAATGGCACGATTCCAAGCATTTACGAATTGTGGGGAAATTTATTTCCAGATTATCAATTGTATATTAAAGATAACCAGGATATGTCAATGGATGTTGTTGTAGTAGGAAATTTGACATCTTTAGAAAAAAATTTAGTACATAATGGTTATATTGTACCACGTCCAGAAGGTGTCAAGCAAAATACAGAAACTGCTTCTGAATTACCATTGCCCCCAAAAAAATTATATATAGGTGGTGCTGTATTTAGACCTATAGCAGAAACAACACTGGCAGAAATAGAATATCCCTATCAATTTCCTACAACTATATTTATCGGTGGTGGATTTCAAAATATATTGGAAACAACATTGTCGGAGCTGGAATTTAAAACAGGTGCACAGATGA